>NZ_JBWKKJ010000015.1:0-203089 GCF_056431605.1 Streptomyces sp. NPDC045846
ACCAAGGAAGACCCCATCGACCGCACCGGCAGGGAGAACTGGCGGATGCCACCGCTGGAGACCCTCACACGGCCATCCATGTCCACCGCCCGCAAAGCTCGGCATGGGCGCCCTGCGCACCTACCTCCTGATCGCCATGGTGCTGGTCGTCATCAAGGTCGTCCAGGTCGCCCTCGGACAGTAGTCCCGCCCGGTCCGGGGCAGGCTGACCATCGCCCCGGGCCCATCTCGAAGTTGAGGTGTGTTCCGCATGCTCGCCGTACTTGATCACGTCCAGCTCGCCGCCCCGGCCGGCTCGGAGGACGTGTTGCGCAGCTTCTATCTCACCGCGCTGGGGATGATCGAGATCCCGCAGCCTGCGGGGGTGGCCCGGCGGGGCGGCTGCTGGTTCGCCGCCGGCGACGGTGGCCGGCTGGAGATCCACGTGGGGATCGAGGACGGGTTCCGCCCGCCCCGCAAGGCCCACCCGGCGGTGCGGGTGACCGGACTTGACGCCCTGGCCGCCCGTCTGGAGCAGCACGGCGCCCCGGTCATCTGGAACGTGAGCCTGCCGACCTGCCGCCGCTTCTACACTCAGGACCCGGTCGGCAACCGCCTGGAATTCCTCGAACCCCTGCCGTAGCCGGGGGTACGGCAGCGGCCCCGACTCTGAGTTTCACCTCGTCCGGGCCCGGGCGGCCCGTCTCTGCCCGAACCGTCACCGCGCTCTGACGGCAGTGTCTCCGAGGAGTCCGGAGGTTGCGATGCCATGAGCCGCGGCACCCGGGATCGCGGCCGCCTCCCGGCGCTACTGGCTCAGTCGCGAAAAACCCCTACACGCGCACTGCCGCATTTCCTGTCCGTGGAGGTGACTCTCATGTCTGCCCTCATCCACCACCACATCCGCGACACCGGCACCGCGGCCCGGCCGCTTGTCGGGCGCCCGCTCGCCTTCGTCACCCAGGTGTCGCGTAGAAGCTCATGCGGATAGGCGTGACAGATCGCCCAGATGTGTGAGCAGCACACCGGCACACGTCTGTGGGGACAGGATCCCGGGGTGCAGGACGGCGCTGAGGCTGAGTCCGTCCAGGAGCGCTGTCAGCCGTTCGGTCTCGATGTCGAGGTCAAGGCCGGAGCGCAGGGTGCCTGTGGCATCGAGCCGGGTGAGCACGCGGCGCATCAGCCTTCTCGTGCCTTCGGCGGCCCGGTGCGACAGGTCGTCGAAGGCAGGGTTGGTGCGGGCAGCGGTGTTGAAGTCCAGGAAGACGGTGACTTCGGCACGGCGGTGTTCGTCGAGTGGCAGAAGCTCCGCCAGGAACCCGACTGCGAGCTGGAGTTGCTCGGGGCGGGGGCGGCTGCCCAGGTCCCCGATCCGCTCGGCGTGTTCGAGCAGCCGATGCTCGACCCGGTCCAGCATCGACTGCATCGCAAAGCGCATCAGGTCCTGCTGGCTGGCGAAGTAGTGGCGCAGGGAGCCGATGTTGAGCTGGGCCTCGTCGGCGACGGCTCGCAGCGAGGTGCGATGCAGACCTTCGCGGACGACGACTCGGAACAACGCGTCGACGACGTGGCGGCGCCGGGCATCCGCGTCTACATGCTTGGGCATGAATCCTTTCTATCACAGGCGTGATACAAAGGATTTATCACAGGCGTGACAGAACGAACTGGAGGCCCTTTCGTGGAGACGTACCTCAATCTCATGCTCATCAGGTTCGGCCTGATAGTGGGCGGTCTCGTCGTGCTGGCGCTGCTGGGCTTCGCCGTCGCACTGACTCTCAGGCGCAGGGGCAAACTCAACGACATGCGCCGGTATACGGACCCCGCAGTGCGAGCGGGACTGCGCGCCGCTGCCCGACGGCTTGAGAGCCGGAGGAACGATTCGTCCTGGTCACGTGGGCGGGATGGCCGGTGATGACCAACATCAACGCAGAGTCGTCGGACCTCCTTCACCACCTGTTGCTGGACCGTGCGATCAAGATCGTCATCGTGGTCATAGCCCTGGGCGTCCTGGCGCTCGGGATGACGGTGATCTGGCGAAGGGCTGGACGGGCAAAGAAGCGGCCCGACTGAGCCGACGGCACTCGACGGCATCGTCAAGTAGTCGGTGGGTACAGCGAGTTGGGGCATCTGTGTAGTACTCGGGTGTCGGGCGTTGCGGTCATGCGTGTGAAAGTGCCCCGGCGACCGTCTGGGTGGAAGGCGAGGACACCCGGGTGGCCGTGAAGCCGGGCGTACGGATCCCCAAGACCAAGAGCCGCCGCGACGAACTCGCCCCTGCCCGACGCGAACGGTGTCGCCGATCGCTACGTGCGGCCTCAGGCTCACGGTCGGCGTTGCTGCCGGGTTTCTTCCGCGCGTCTCCGGCGGCCTGGCCGTTCTCGTGTCGGCCCTTGGGGTTCGGCGCGGGCACGCGAAACATTACGTCACGGGTGGGAGCCCGGGGGGCTGGCCGCCCGCTCGACTATGTGAACGTGCTCCGCGTGCACTTCACCGGCCACGGTCACCGCCACATACGTGACGCGCATGCCCTCAGTGAGGAACGTGCCACCTTCGATGTCCCGGCGGTGGACCATGACGTCCCGCCCGTCGTCTCCGCGGATGTAGCCGTAGCTCTTCAGCTGGTTGAACCATCGGACCACACCGCTGACCCTGTCGTTCACTCCTGCGCCTCCCCGCACGGGCCACCAGTCAATTGCGTCCCGCAATGTGGATGATGCCCACTTCCGCAGGTAGGCAGTCGGCGTAGCCGGGGTTCAGTCGAATCCGCTGCGAGCCGACGAGCCCCCGGCCCGGCCGCGCGCCTGGGCGCCGACGGCACACCGCACTTGTTCGAGATGCGCCCGCAGAATGCGCTCCCAAGCACCGGCCCGGGGCTCGCCGGGGACGCGGGAGCTGGGGCCCGCCGCTGTGGCGACGGGCCCCAGACGGCCGACAAGTCACCTGGCAGGGCGAACGCGTTCTGCTATCTGGACATGCTCGGCGTGGAGTCCCTCGGAACCGTCGACCGCCACGAAGGTGACCCGCAGCCCTTCGGTGACGAACGTGGCCCCTTCGATGGCTTCGCGGCGCACCAGGACCTCGCGGCCGTCGTCCCCATCGATGCATCCCTGTCCCCTGGCCTGATTGAACCAGCGCACCACGCCGCTGACCCTGTCGTTCACCTCTGTGCCTCCCGTTGCCGTGTACGTCATTTCCCTACCTCTTCTCTGCTTCGTGCGCAGTCCTCCCGCGGAGGAGTGCGTCGGCTGGGCCGGATCAGTTGACGCAGGGCACGCCGCCGGCCTTGACGGCTGGGCCGGTCTCGTCGCTGTCGGATGTGGGGGCGGCGGCGCCGGGGGCGGGGGCCTTGTTGTCCGGGGGTGTGTAGTCGCGGCCCAGTGTGATGCGGACGTGTCCGGCCGGGACCGAGGAACTGGCCGTGGCGGAGCCGGACTTGAGGCGGGAGGCGAGCTGCTGGGCGGCTTCCTGTGCGCCTGAACCGTAGGCGACCGTGGTGTGGGCCTGGGCCGCTGCGTTGCCGGTCTGGCCAGCGGTGTACCCGAGTGCGGTCAGGGCTTTGAGTGCGGTGTCCGCCAGGCCGGTGGTTCCGTTGCCGTTACGGATGTCGATGGTGGCCGGAGCCGCTTTCGCGCCGGACGTGGCCTTGCCGTCATCGGCGGAGCCGGACGCGGTGGGGCTCGGTGCGAAGGTCTGCTGGACGATCGCCTTGATCTTCTCGGCGTCGACGAGGTTGACCGATTGGCCCTTGCGGGTGGCGAATCCGGTGATGGGCAAGGTGTGGAACTCGACGTTGCCGCCGGTGAGGTTGGGTGCTTGCTGGGCGAAGTCCAGGACCTGCCACTTACTGTCGAGGACCAGGTCCTTCTTCACCACGCCGAACAACCCCTGGAGCTTTCCGAGGTCGCCGAAGAGCCCCTCGTCCTTGAGCTGGTGGGTGATGCTGGAGATGAAGGCCTGTTGGCGGCGGGTACGGTCGAGGTCTCCCCCGTCCAGGCCGTGGCGCTGACGGACGAAGGCGAGCGCCTGCTTGGCGTCGACCTTCTGCTCCCCGGCCGGGAAGTCCGCACCCGAATAGCGGTCCTTGACCGGGTGCTTGAGGCAGACCGTGATGGGCTCGAGGACTTTGGCGACGTCGTAGAAGCCGAGCAGGTTGACCTCGGCGAAGTGGTCGACCGGTACCCCGGTGAACTGCTGCACGGTGGCCAGCGTCGCCTCGCGTCCCGCCTCGCGGCTCTGGCTCTCGAGCTTCGGGCCCTTGATGCCCTGCTTCGCGAGGCGTTCGCTGGCGCCGGTGTAGGCGTTGGCGTACGCCTCCTTTATCTTGTGCTCGCCCTGGGAAGACCCGTCGCCATTGAGGGTCTCCACATAGTCGTCCCGGGGGATGGAGAACGCGCTGACCTTGCCGCCGTCCGCCGGGATGTGCATCAGGATCAGCGTGTTGGTGTTGTAGTAGCCGATCTCGCTGGACCCGGCGTGCAGCTGGTCCTGGACGAACTCCTTGGGCAGGTCGTTGCCGTCCATGTCCTTGCGCGAATCCAGGCCGATCAGCAGCAGGTTCACCGAACTGTCCAGATGCTTGGGCGCGTTCTTCTTCACGGCGTCCAGCGCGTCCGACGTGGTGAGGCCGTTCGTCAGCGATCGGTAGGTGAACCACGTCACGCCACAGGCGATCAGCACGACCGCCGACGTCACCCACACCAGGGTGCGCAGCGCCAGCATCCATCCCCGCGGGCGGGTGCGGCCGGTAGCCGCTCTACCGGGCGCAGCGGTACGACGACGTGCGCCCCGAGGCCCGGGGTTCTGGTTGTCAGACATGGCGACGCCCCCCGTTCAGACGGGACCGGATGCCACATACCGCCAGCACGGCGAATACCGCGCATGCGGTGGCCGCCAGGGCGGGGAAGGCGGCTACCGCCCACCGGATCAGGTCAGTGGAGATCGTCTTGCCGCCGGAACTGGACGGCCCGTTCAGCATCTGCACAGCCGCACCCAATGCGGCGACCACCAGGACGGGCAGCGGCGCCACCCATCCCAGCACCTGCCGCCGCGATCCCAGCACGGCCGTAGCGGCCGCACTTGCGATGCCGCCGACCAGCAGTCCCCAGCCCGGACCGGACCTGAGGGCGATGTCGATACCGGCGCCCGCCAGCGGGGGGAGCACCAGAGCCAGCCCCAGGGAGGCGCCCGCGGGTCCACGCCCACGGGAACGGCCGCGTGCCCTCCCGGATGGATGCCCCGCAACCGGCGCACCGGGCGAGGAGGCTGGCGCCCCCGGCCCCTTCCGCATCGGCGATCCGCCGACTGCCTCCCGGCGTGGCGGCCTGCCGCCCGGCACGGCCGACTGTCGCTCCTGCATGCACCCGTCCTCATCAGCGTGTACGAAAGGTTCGCCCCGCGACTCAACGGCCCTGTGTTGAATCAGCGGGAGGTCTACTGCCCGCCCCATTAGTTGCGCACAAGCGCAACTATGCAAGCTGCCCGGACTGTGGGGAGAGTCACTGGAGAGCAGATGTGGCACCGAACCGAAGGCTGGCCGACCCCGCTTCGGGTCCCTGATCGCCGCTTTGACTGGTGACCGCCCTGGGCTCGGTAGCGCGCTCCAGCTCAGCTCGGCTCCGGCGGCTACTCCGGTCCACTGCGGGGCCCCTGCCCCACCTCGCGGGATTGGCCGGCATACACGTGATGGAGCAAGCGATGCGTCTCGCGGGCCGACCGGAGCCGCTCCTCCTCCATGCGTGAACACCTGCGGTTCGCGCGCACCAAAGGCAACGTGCCTCCCACCGCGAAGCGGGCCCCGACGTCACTGGTCACGTTGGTGCAGTTCCCGCCGATCGGCTCGGCCGTTGGGCTCGGGGTGAGGATGTGCGCGGGCGGCAGCACGATCCGGTAGACACCGAGGGCCAGGCATGAAGACGGCGTGCGCCTTGCCGGCCAGGGCGCGCGGCAGCAGCGCCAGGGCACGGTCGACATGCTCCCGGGGGTGTGCGGTCCGCGTCAGCGACTCGACGGGTTCCGCCCCCACCGCGCCGGGGTCCCCCGGTCGGGGTGCGGATACAGCGGACTCTGCACTCATGCCGATACCCTCCGGATTCCGTCGGCACCGGCCGGGCCGGCCGTCGCGACTACGACTGGCAGGACGAGCGACGGCGAACGATGGTTCCACAATTGCGCAAGTTTTAAAGTGTGAGGGTATGGTCCGCCGTACCCGCATCATGCGGGAGCTTGGCCGACGGGGAGGTATCACATGTTCGGCGAACTGAGCCCGATGAAACTCATCGCCATCGCCATCGTCGCGGTGTTCGTCTTCGGGCCCGACAGACTGCCGGAGTTCATCCGCAACGCGACCGGCACCTTGCGCAAGGTGCGGGCCTTCACCGAGAGCGCCAAGCAGGACCTCCGCTCCGAACTCGGCCCGGAATTCAAGGACTTCGAGTTCGAAGACCTCCATCCGAAGACCTTCGTGCGCAAGCACGTCCTGGACGGCGACGGCCTCGCCGACCTGGAGCAGATCCGCAACGCCCTTGACCCGCGACCCGAGCTGGAGGAGGTCGCGGCCTCCGTCCACGACACAGCCGACGCCCGACAGCAAGGCGGAGCACTGGGCGCTGTCTCGCTGGCCAAGGATGCTGAAGCGCCACCGACGACGCGGCACGCGTTCGACCCCGACGCCACATGACCCGCCCCGGGCGGCCCGCACACGCACAGGACCAGCGCCGGCAAGGAAGCGACACCTGCCCCCACCGCTGACGACCAGGGGCCCCGCCCGGCACCACCCCCTTCGCCTTTCCCGCCACTCACCAGCCGATCGACATCCACCGGGCCGGGAAGCATGCGCAACCGGGGTGAAACGGTACTCATGGCGCAGTGTTCACGACCGTTCGGGCAACGGCCAGCAAGGCCCATGACCCCCAGGCCGTCGCCTCCCGGCTGATGCACCAGGATGCCGAACCGTGTCATCGCCGTTCTCGCCCAGCGCCCCGCAGCCGCACACGCCGCGGCAACCCTTCCGCCGTCGGCACATGCGGCTCGCCAGAACCCGGAGCGGTGGCGGCATGTACAGGCGCCAGTGCTGCCGGTCCTGCGCGGTGTCGAGGGGCAGGGCGCGCGTCCGCGGGCGGGCGTGTGAGGTGCGAGGACTGTCTGGGTGGCGGTGTTCAATTTGCCGAGTGTGGCGTCTTGTCGTAATAGCCGGTTTCCGCATAGATCATCCCAGGCATTCCAGACCTAGCAAAAGGATGTTCTGTGTCGACATCGTTGTACGGGGACGGCGCCGTGAAGCGCCTGGGATCGAGGGCGGTCGCGCTCGGTGCGGCTGTGGTCATCGCCGCCTGCGGCCCCTCCTGGGCAGCCGCCGCTGCGGCTGGCTCCGACGGCCAAGTCATCTCCCGTATCGGGCAGTTCGTCCGCGCACAGCCGACCACGGCATCGCGCAAGCTCGGCGAGTACCCGAGCCAGGCCCACGTCCGGATCAAGTGCAAGGTTCGCGGGCAGGACCTGAACGGCAACGACATCTGGTACCGCCTCCAGGACCGTGAGGGCTGGATGTCTGCCCGCTACGTCATCAACCACCACTACGTACGCTGGTGCACCGACGGCGCGGACGGTGGCGGCAAGGTCGGCCCGAAGGGCGACAAGGGAGACCAGGGCGAGCCCGGCCCCATCGGGCCCAAGGGAGACTAGGGCGACACGGGTGCGACCGGCCCCCAGGGGCCGGTCGGTTCCGTCGGACCGACCGGCGAGATCGGACCGGCCGGAGCCAAGGGCG
Organism: Streptomyces sp. NPDC045846; assembly: GCF_056431605.1. Lineage (NCBI taxonomy): Bacteria > Bacillati > Actinomycetota > Actinomycetes > Kitasatosporales > Streptomycetaceae > Streptomyces > Streptomyces sp. NPDC045846. The sequence goes on from NZ_JBWKKJ010000015.1 coordinate 7,745, forward strand.
ACCAGGGTGAGCCCGGCCGACCCGGGGCGGACGGCCGCGACGGCGCACAGGGCCCCGAGGGCCCGGCAGGCCCCGCCGGCCCCCGGGGCGAACAGGGCATCCCCGGCACCAAGGGGGACCAGGGCGAGCCGGGCACACCCGGCCAGGACGGCCACGACGGCCCGGTCGGCCCCATGGGCCCACAGGGCGTAAAGGGTGACCCGGGCACCCCGGGCGAACAAGGGCCGAAGGGCGACCGCGGCGAACAGGGCGAGACCGGCCCCGCCGGTCCCTCAGGGCAGAACGGCGACCGTGGCCCCTCCGGTCCGGCAGGCCCCGCCGGCCCCCAGGGCGAGCCCGGCGCGACCGGCCCCAAGGGCGATGCGGGAGCGGACGGCGCGAACGGCCGTGACGGCCGCGACGGGCCGCAGGGCCCCGAAGGCCCGGTCGGCCCCCAGGGAGCCACCGGCACCCCCGGCCCGAAGGGTGAGCCCGGCACGACCGGCCCGAAGGGTGAGACCGGCGAGCAGGGCCCAACCGGGCCCATGGGCCCACAGGGTGAGAAGGGCGACACGGGCCTGCCGGGCCGCGACGGACAGCCCGGCGCCGACGGCGCCCAGGGCGTGAAGGGTGACCCCGGCCCGGCGGGCCCGGCAGGACCCGCCGGAGCCAGAGGCGAACAGGGTGAACCGGGCGCCGATGGCCGTCCAGGACAGAACGGCCCCCAGGGCCCCGCGGGTCCGGTCGGCCCGGCAGGACCCCAGGGTGAGAAGGGCGAGACCGGTGCGGCAGGACCGGCCGGGGCCAAGGGCGACGCCGGTGCCGACGGCACTGCCGGACGAGACGGCCAGACCGGGCCTACCGGCCCCGCAGGACCGGCAGGACCGGCGGGCCCCAAGGGCGACAAGGGCGAGACCGGCGCGCCAGGACCCCAGGGCGAGAAGGGCGAGACCGGCGCGGCAGGACCCGCCGGAGCCAAGGGCGACGCCGGTACCGACGGCACTGCCGGACGAGACGGCCAGACCGCGCCTACCGGCCCCGCAGGACCGGCAGGACCGGCGGGCCCCAAGGGCGACAAGGGCGACAAGGGCGAGACCGGCGCGGCAGGCCGAGACGGCCGCGACGGCGCCAAGGGTGAACAAGGTGAGAAGGGCGAGACCGGTCCGGCCGGGCCGACCCGCGACCCGATCACCCTCGTCTCCGCGAACCAGCCCCTGCCCAGGGGCGCCAGCCAGAACTTCAACGGGCCGGTCTGCCCGGCCGGAAGCAAGGTCATCGGCGGCGGCTTCTACCAGAACAACACGCCGTCCGACGCCCTGCTTCTGACCTCCCACCCGGACACCGTCGGGAACAAGTGGCAGGTCTGGCTGAAGAACCCCATCACCGCAAGCGACAACACGGTGAAGGTGTACACGATCTGCCAGCCCACCGGCTGACAACGGCCACCGCGCCTGCCCCACTCCGGGCCACATGACACCGGTGCCCCCGTCGGACTGCCCGAGCAGACCGGCAGGGGCACCGGCACAACCCCGCCCGCGCCCAACGCCCTACGACCCCGGTCATGGTGGACGAACGAAGCCGGTGCCGTCAGGAGGACGACAGCAACAGAACGGACGACTCAGGAAGCGGACGGCTCGATCTCCCCCGCGAAGACAATGACCTGGTCGATGAGGCTCCGTCGCAGGTGAACAACGTCCGTTCCCGCCAGGCGGGGACCCCCATCAGGCATGGTGAAGACCCACTGGTACCGGGCCCATTCACCAGGCATGTCCACCGCTGAGCAGCGCACCATCGTGCCGGTCCCCGCCGGATGGCGCCGGATGTCCAGCACGAACCGCTCGACCGCCACGATCCCTTCACTGCGACCCAACGGCCCCCAGAAAACCACGTCCGAGGTCAAGGCCTGGGAGAGCAGAGCCGTCACACAGCTGTCGTCCGAGGCGTTGAAAGCGGAGATGAACATGTCGATCGCGGAGCGTGCGGTCTCTTCCTGCATGCCTCAGTAATACCAGCCGTCCCGCGCCCACTCACCCCCCACGAGCCGCAATCCGATCACGGTGATGCCATCCTGGCCACAGCACTGAGCGGGTCGCTCACGGCCCAACCCCCGGACCCGGCCGCCCCCAAGGTTGTTGGCGCCGGCCAACCCCGCTGCATCCCGGCGGCCTCTTCCCGGCTCGCCGTCGCCGGCCAGTCATCGCAGGCCGGTCGTCGAGACGGTCGGGCTCATCCAAAGCGGTCGGGCAACCGCATACCCAGGCGGCGGACGGCGGGCGAGAGCCTGGTCGAACGCCGCTTTCAGTTCTTGGCTTTACGGGTGACGCCCATGCGCTGGCCTTCCCCTGCCAGGGCTCGGGGAAGCTCTGGGCACGGTGGCAGGACTCGCGTCCGCACTTCTTCAACAACGGCGATTTCCCAGCTTATTGGGATTTTCATCTCCCAAGCCAAAGCAGGACACCTCCCTCCTGGCGCCGTCCAGGCCAACGGCAGACTCACCGATCGCCCAACGAGCCCACCGCGGCAGAGCCCATACCCGTGGGAATTCCTTTGCCGGGCTTTCCACGAGCGTGGGTCATCTCCGGAACAAGCTTTGCGCGGATGGCACTCGGAGGCGACCAGTACCGGACCTCGCGCGCGAAAGATCGCCACGGCACGACACAGGGTGACGGACCCTCAGAGTCTCGGAGCGTTGCCGTCCGGGCAGAAGGGACGAGATCGATACCGCGGTGTCCCAGTGGTGGACCAGGCATGACTCACGGCACGGGCAAAGGCCGGGCCCGGTTCGGCGACTGCGCTCCGTGACTCGTTGGCAGCGCGCGCGCCACATTACGTATTGGCGAATACCACGCTGTCCGCGTCCTGCCACGGTGGCTAGCTTCCTCTCCGCATAGCCGCCCACAACTCAATAGGGCATGAATGCCAGGACTCGGCGGGAGCGCCGTTCCGGCATCGTCATCATTTATGAAGGATTCCTCAGAAATTCAGGTCCGATCTCCCGCCCGTTTTACGGGACTTCGACTCATAACCCGAGGACCGATATGCCGTGGCCCTCCAAAGGAGGCATCGCTCGTGACAAGGACCGAATCCGCCCCAGCACCCGACCCCCCTCCCGACGGGGGCCCGAGGGCGAACTCACTGGCCGAGCTCTTCGAGCGGTCCTGCGACCGTTCCCCGGACTCGGTCGCCCTGGTGTGCGGCACGGACCGGCTGACATACGCCGCACTCGACGCCCGAGCCAACCAGCTGGCGCATCTGCTGCGCGAGCGGGGAGCCGGCGAAGGCACGACGGTCGGGCTGCTCCTCGACCGGTCCGCCGAGCTGTACGTCAGCCTGCTCGCGGTACTCAAGACGGGCGCGGCCTATGTGCCGCTCGACCCCTCGTTCCCGGCCGACCGCGTCGCGTTCGTGGCCGAGGACGCGGGCCTGACCGACCTCGTGACGACCTCGCGGCTTCAGGCGCACACCTGCGAGGTCGAGGGGCAGGTGCTCGCTGTCGACGCCCCTGAGCACGGGCTGGCGCAGCGGCCCAGCACCCGCCCCGGTATGCGTCCCGACCCGTCGTCCCCGGCGTACGTCATCTACACCTCCGGAACCACGGGCAGGCCCAAGGGCGTGGCCATCTCACAGGGCAGCATCGTGAATTTCCTGCACGTCGTCGCCCCGATCTACGCGGTCGGCCCGCACGACCGCGTGTACCAGGGGCTTTCCATCGCCTTCGACTTCTCGATGGAAGAGATCTGGCCCGCCTGGATGGCCGGCGCCACCCTCGTCTCGGGCCCGGGTGACGAGCGCCGGGTCGGCCGGGGACTCGCCGAGTTCCTCGACGAGCACGCCATCACGGTGCTGTGCTGCGTTCCCACACTGCTGACCACTCTGGACGGTGAACTCCCCGCCCTGCGAAGCCTGTTGGTCAGCGGAGAGGCATGCCCGGCGGGGCTCGTGCGGCGCTGGTCCAGGCCCGGCCGGCGCATCCTCAACGCGTACGGCCCGACCGAGACCACCGTGACCGCGACCTGCGGCGAGCTGCACCCCCACCGCGACGTCACCATCGGCACACCGCTGCCCACCTACCGCGTCTACATCCTCGACGAGCAGCTCCTCCCGGTTCCGCACGGTGAGAGCGGGGAGATCTGTGTGGGCGGGCCGGGCGTCGCCATCGGCTACGTCAACCGGCCCGAGCTCACCGCCGAGCGGTTCATCGCCAACCCCGTCGCGCAGGACCGGGCGGTGGCGCCGAGGCTCTACCGCACCGGGGACCGGGGCCGGTTCACCGCGAACGGCGAGATCGAGTACGGCGGCCGCGTCGACACCCAGGTCAAAATCCGGGGCTATCGCGTCGAACTCGGCGAGATCGAGGAGGTGTTGCGCGAAGACCAGGCGGTGGAGAACGCCGTCGTCGCCCCGCTGGAACGGGACGGCACGGTCCAGGACCTGGTCGGATACGTCACCCTCACCGTCGGCGCCGGGCACGACGAGGGAGCGCTGCGCGAGCGCCTGCACGCGTCGCTGCGCCGGCGTCTGCCCTCGTACATGATCCCCTCGTTCGTCGAAGTGCTGCCCGCCTTCCCGCTGCTGGCCGCCGACAAGGTCGACCGCAAGGCACTGCCCGCCCCCGTTTCGCCGCCCCTGGGCCGGGGCGCGCGGCCGCCCGTGGCGCCGGACACGCCCCTGGAGCGGCGGCTGGCGGATGCCTGGCGCGAGGTGCTCGGCACCGTTCAGATCTCCGTCACCGACGACTTCTTCTGCGATCTCGGTGGGCACTCCATGACCGCGGCCCGGCTTGTCTCGCTGCTGCGGCGCCAGCCGTCGCTGCGCGAGGTGGCCATGGGCGACTTGTACGCGCACCCGACGGTGCGCGGCCTCGCCGCCCTCATCGAGAGCCGCACGACAGCCGCTCGCGCCACCGAGGAGGAAGCCCCGCTGCGTCACTCGACGGCCCGTGTCCGACTGTGCGGCCTTGCCCAACTGGCGGGCCTCTATGCCTGGTTGCTGCTGCTGAGCCTGCCCGCCGCGCTCCTGCTGTACCGGCTGTGCGTTTGGCTGGACGTGCCGGTGCGCGGGGTTGCCCCAGGCAGTGCCATCGACCGGCTGTGTCACCTGGGCACCGCTTGGTTCGTCGTCCTCGACGCGGGGTGGCTGACCTTCAGTGCGACGGTGCTGCCGGTCCTCGGCGCCCGGCTGCTGATGGCCGGGGTGCGCCCCGGCCGGTATCCGCTGTGGGGGGTGACGTACTGGCGGTTCTGGCTGTGCACCAAGGTGCTGGCGCTGTCGCCGCTCGGAGTACTGGCCGGGTCGCCGCTGCTCGCTCCGTACCTGCGCCTGCTGGGTGCCCGGGTCGGACGCGGCTGCCACCTGTCCACGCCTCCCGCGCTGCCCCGGTTCGTGGAGATCAGTGACGGCACGAGCATCGGCTACGGGGCGCGCGTGCACCCGTACGCGGTCGAGCACGGCCGGCTCCGGCTGGACACGGTGCGCTTCGGAGCCGGGAGTTTCCTGGGCACCAACTCGGTGGTCCTGCCCGGCGCATGCGTCGGCGCGGGCGCGACGGTCGCCGAGCAGTCCCTCGTCGCAGCCGGACAGAGCATTCCGGCCGGAGAGCACTGGGCCGGATCGCCGACCGCACGCCAGGACGGCCCGCCGCCGCTGCTGGCGGACATGGACACCCACCGGGCCCCGGCCCGCTGGCCGTTCGGTGTGCTGGCCGGGTACGGCGTCGCGGCGGTTCTGCTGATGCTGGCGCCCCTGGTGGTTCTCGCGCCCTCCACCGCCCTCGTCTCGTGGACCATCGCCCACTACGGCGGCCGGTGGGGCGTCGCCTCGACGGCAGCGGCAGGCCCGTTGGTGGCTGTCACCACCTGTGCGCTCGTCTGGGTGGTCAGGCGCGTCGTGCTGCCCCGCGTGCACGCCGGAATCCACGCGGAGCGCAGCGGGTTCGGGCTGCGCAAGTGGGTCGGCGACGCCATGATGACGCTGAGTCTGACGATGACGCACGCGCTCTACTCGACGCTCTACCTCGTACCGTTCCTGAGGGCCCTCGGCGCGCGCACCGGGCGCTGGTCCGAGGTGGCCACGGTGAGCTTCGTCGACCCCGACATGCTGGTGGTGGGCGAGCGCAGCTTCGTCGCGGACATCGCGGTCGTCGCGCCCGCCGTCTTCCACCAGGGCCGCATCGCGCTCGCCCCCGGCGAGGTGGGTGCGCGCAGCTTCGTCGGCAACGGCGCCCTGGTGCCGGGCAACGCGCGCCTGGGTGACAACGCGCTGCTCGGGGTGCACTCGCTGGCCCCCGCCCGGCCGATCGAGCCGGAGACCACCTGGCTCGGATCGCCCGCGCTGTTCCTGCCGAGCCGTGAGCAGAGCCCGGCCTTCCCGGCCCGGCTGACGTTCGACCCCGGCCCGGGGCTGATCGCCGCCCGGCTGTTCATCGAGTTCTTCCGGGTGACGCTTCCGGCGACCATCGGCGGCCTCAGCGGCCTGGCCGGCCTGTACCTGGCGGTCCAACTGGCGCGCGACACCGGCCCGTTGGCCGTTTTCCTGCTCGGTCCGGCGCTGCTGCTGGGCGCGGGTACGGCGGCGACCCTGGCCGTGGTGGTCCTGAAGTGGCTGGTCATCGGCCGGTACCGGGCGCGCACGGAGGCCCTGTGGAGCGTCTGGGTGCGGCGCACCGAGCTGATCACCGGCCTCTTCGAGAACCTCGTGGTCCCCGGGCTGCTCGGCTTCCTGACCGGAACGCCGCTGATGCCCGCGGTGCTGCGCCTGTTCGGGGCCCGCATCGGGCGCCGGGTCTGGCTGCACACCACGTATCTGACCGAGTTCGACCTGGTCGAGGTGGGCGACGATGCCGCCGTCGGCGAGTTCACCTCGCTGCAGACCCACCTCTTCGAGGACCGCGTGATGAAGATGTCCTCCGTGAAGATCGGCGCCGGCAGCTCCGTCGGGGCCCGCTCCGTCGTGCTCTACGGCGCCGAGGTGGGCGAAGGGGCCCATCTCGACGCGATGTCCCTCGTCATGAAGGGCGAGAGCCTGCCGCCACGCAGCCGGTGGCGCGGCATCCCCGCCTGCCCCTGCTGATCCCCACTGTCCCCCGGCGCCCACCCCGCGCCCCCGCCACCACCGCGCCGGAGCGCCACCCCGCCCCGGCCCCGTCCGCTCCACCACCCCCCAGGAGTCACCATGCCAGTCTCCGTCCGTCCGGCCCCCTGGAACGCCCCGCACGTGGCGGGCGCCCTGCCCGGGCCGGGCTCGGCAGCCTTCCTCGCCCGCCAGGAAGCGCACGAGTCGCGTGCCCGCGCCTACCCCAGGCGCTTACCCATCGCCCTCGCCGAGGGCCGCGGCAGCTTCGTACGCGACGTCGACGGCAACGTCTTCATCGACTTCCTGAGCGGCGCCGGTGTCCTGTCGCTCGGCCACAACCACCCCGAGCTGGTGGCGGCGGCCGTGGCGCAGTTCGGCGAGCTCGCCCACGCCCTCGACCTGCCCACCCCCGCCAAGGACGCCTTCACCCGGGCCCAGCTGGACATGCTGCCCACGCCGATGCGCGACCGCACAAAGATCCACTTCTGTGGTCCCACCGGCGCGAACGCCGTCGAGGCCGCGCTCAAGCTGTGCAAGACGGCCACCGGGCGCAGCGAGATCGTCGCCTTCCAAGGCGCGTTCCACGGCAGCAGCCACGCCGCCATGGCCGTCACCGGCCTCGTCAGCCAGAAGCAGCCGATGCCCAGCGGCCTGCCCGGGGTCCACTTCTTCCCGTATTCCTCGTGCGCCCACTGCCCCGTTGGCCTTACCCCCGACAGCTGCGCCACCAACTGCGTCACCTATCTGGAACGCTCCCTCACGGACCCCAACGGCGGCATCCCGAAACCCGCGGCCGTCCTGCTCGAACTGGTCCAGGGCGAGGGCGGCGTGGTGCCCGCCCGGCCCGACTTCGTACGCCGGGTGCGCGCCCTCACCCGCGAGCTGGACGTGCCGCTGATCGTGGACGAGGTGCAGACCGGCTGCGGCCGCACCGGCACCTGGTACTGCTTCGAGCAGTACGGCATCGAGCCGGACGTCATCATCGCCTCGAAGGCCCTGAGCGGCGTGGGCCTGCCGGTGGCCGTCATCCTCTACGACGAGCGCCTGGACGTCTGGGCGCCCGGCGCGCACACCGGCACCTTCCGCGGCAACCAACTGGCCTTCGCCGCGGGCGTGGAGGCGATCCGCGTCATCCGGCGGGACGACGTCCTGGGCAACGTGCGCGCCCAGGGCGAGCGCATCGCCAAGCGCCTGGCCGCGCTGACGTCACTGCCCTGGGTACGCGAGGTCCGGGGCCGCGGTCTGATGTGGGGCATCGAACTGGCGGACCTGGAGGGCCAGTCGGCCGGTGCGCTCGCGGCCGCTGTCCAGTCGCGGGCCCTGCACGAGGGCCTGATCGTCGAGCTGGGCGGGCGCGACGACCGGGTGGTGCGCATGCTGCCCCCGCTCAACGTCACCACGCGCGTCGTCGACACGGCCTGCGCGATCCTGACCCGTGCCGTGGAGACCTGCCCGGCCCGGCCGACGGCCTCGGCACCGCTCAGCTGACGAGGGGGCTCATGTCATGGCTCTGATCGTCCAGAAGTACGCCGCCTCATGGCTGCGCGGCGCCGGCCGGCTCGCGCTGGCAGCCGACCGCGTCGCCGCCGCCCGGGCGGCCGGGCACGAGATCGTCGTGCTGGTCGCCGACCCCCGGACCGGCACGTACCGGCCCGCGCCTCCGCCCGCACCCCACTCGCCGCCAACACCGCGTCACGAGACCGGCGCGCTCCCCGACCCCGGTCCGGTGCCGCTCGTCCGCGCGATCGAAGAGCGCGGTCTGGCGGCCCGCCCGCTGCCGGGGCCGCCGCACACGAAGCACGCGACGACACCGCCGTACGGCCCGACGCCGGGTGCCGATGCCCTCGCACACTCGGTACGCCAGGCCCTCGACCTGGGCACGGTCGCGGTGGTGCGGTTCCCGCACGTGCCCGCCACCCCGGCCGGGTCTCCCCCGGCACCCGCCCGGGACGACGCCGACACCACGGCCGTCGCCCTCGCCGTGGCGATCAAGGCGGACGTCTGCGAGTTCCGCACCTCGGTGGACGGCGTGCACACGGCGGACCCCCGCATCGTGCCGGACGCACGCCTGCTCCCCCGTCTCGCGTACGAACACCTGCGGGACTTCTCCGCCTGCGGAGCGCCCCTGCTCACCGTGCGGAGCGTGGAGTTGGCCTGGCGCCACGGCGTCCCGCTGCACATCCGGGCCGCCGCCCACGAAGGACCGGGCACCACGGTGGGCGAGGAAGAACCGCGCACGGCTGAGCAGCCGTCGCTGACCGGCGTCGCCCACCACCGCACCGGACAGGAGGTGACGGTGACGACCGGGCACGCCCCCGGCCCGGTCACGGCGCAGATCCTGCGCATCGTCACCGCGCTGGGAGCCACCGCCGACGTCCTCACCCGGGACGTCACCCCCGCCCGCACCCGGCTGACGCTGCTCCTGCCCGGATCGCGGAGCCACGCGGTGCTGGCGGCCCTGGAGCGGGCCCGTGAACGACTCGATCTCCGGGATCTCGCCTGCGGTCCCCGCACGGGCCGGGTGTCGCTGGTGGGCACCGGTCTGCGGCAACGGCCCGGTACGGCCGCGTTCTGCGCGGCACTGGCCGCATCGGGCATCCGCTTCGACGCCGTCACCGCCTGCGACGCGTACCTCACGGCGGTGTGCCGCGCCGGGCAGGTCGACGACGCGGTGCGCGCCGTGCACGCGTTCTGCCGACTGGGCACCGGCGCGGCGCGCGGCGCACCGGAAGCCTGAGGCCGTGGCCGCCGTACGGACGTCCCACCGTACGGCGGCACGGTGCACCAACTCCGTTGTCCATCAAGGGAGTTCGGGCACTGCCTTGCGGCGCAGCCAGTCCCGGAAGAACGCGTCGAGGCCATGGCCCGCCACCTCCTCGGCCAGCGCCACGAAATGGGACGTCGTGACGACCGCCCCGCGATGCCTGGCGGACCACTCCTTCAGCAATCGGAAGAACCGCTCCTCGCCCAGGGTCAGCCGCAGCGCGTGCACGGTCGCGGCGCCGCGGAAGTAGACCTCGTCGTCGAAGAGGCGACCCACTCCCGGATCGGCGAGGACCAGGTCCTGGGCACCGCGCCGCAGCCGCGCGGTCTCGCGCAGCGCCCTCGCATGGGCCGCCCGTTGGCCGGACGCCTCCTCCCACAGCCACTCGGCATACGTGGCGAGCCCCTCCTTGAGCCAGACGTCCCTCCAGTCGGCGATCCCCACACTGTTGCCGAACCACTGGTGAGCCAGCTCGTGCGCCACCTCGTCCTCGTAGCCCCGGCGTCCGTCTATGCGGTCGGTGCCGAACACGGACAAGGTCTGCGCCTCCAGCGGGTCTCCGACCACCGCGTCCACCACGACCACGCCGTACTCACCGAAGGGATAGGGACCGAAGAGACCGGAAAAGACGGTGAGCATCCGCGCCTGCCGCCCCAGGTCGTGGGCGGCCTCCGCGGCGATACGGGCGGGAAAGGCATTGCGCAGCAGGACGTCCGGCGGTCCACCGCTCTGTTCGTGCAGGACGAAACGGCCGATGGCCACCGTGGCCAGATAGGTGGCCATCGGCCCGTCGTGCTCGTACGTCCAGCGTGTACGCCCCTGACCGTCCGGGCGCCGGGACGTCAACCGGCCGTTGCAGTACACCTGGTAGCCGTCGGGAGCGGTGATCTCGAAGCGGTAGGCGGCCCGGTCGTCGGGCCGGTCGTTGCAGGGGAACCAGGAGGGCGCCCCCAGCGGCTCGCTGGTGACCCGCACGCCGTCACCGGTACGGAACCAGCCCGCCGAATCGTCGAGCCGCCCCATGCGGACCGGGCCGGGCACCCCTTGGTAGGCCACGGTGAGCCGGGCGGGAACACCGTGCGCGAGGGGGCGCTGCGGCGTGACGAAGAGCTTTCTTCTGCGCTGCCGCCACGCCGCCGGCACTCCCCCGACAGCAGCAGCCGTGACCTTCAGCCTCGCCAGGTCCAGCATGACCGTGGCCAGGCGCTCGTGGGGCACGAAGTCGATCTCCGCATGGGCGCGCACGCTGCCCGGCTCCGGCCGCCAGTCGAGGCGGATGCGGTAGCGGGCGACGCTCAGCGTGGAGGTGCCGTGATGGGAGAAGTAACGTGCCATCGCATCCCCGCCCCCGCCGTGCGGCGAACTGATTCCGAACCCCGCTGTTCCCAAGTGTCCCGCCCGGCGCAGGCTGTCCGCACCAAGGACGCGCTTTCGGCCGATGCCCGGCCCCTGCTGCGGGTCCGCACCCAGCCGTCCGCACACCACAACGCGCGCCAGACGTCCGCCCGTTCACGAGGCGGCCCCTCCTACGCACAGCCTTCGCGAAAAGCGAGGGGGCCTCGCATCATGGCGTGCTCACGGTCGACCCACAACCGGACGACCCGAAGACGCGGCCCCACTGAGCCCGGCTCCTGCGCCCGAGCCATGAGGTGACGTCGGCGAGCGAAGCCGTGCCCCCGAGGCCGGCTCATGCCCTGCGCGCGGTGAGGGTGCGGCGCAGTGCGTAGACGGCCGCGCCGATCCCCACAACGGCGGCACCGGCCAGGACCGACGACAGGGGCAGGGCGAAAGCCAGAACGAGACATCCGGTGAGACCGGCGGCCGGAACGATCCGGGCCGGCCGTCCTTCGGCCGAAGTCAGGGTGAGCGCTGAGGCGTTGGCGACCGCGTAGTAGGCCAGCACGCCGAAGGAGGAGAAACCGATCGCTCCCCGCACGTCAGCGGTCGCCGCTACCGCGATCACCACGGCGCAGACCACCAGCTCCGCGCGGTGCGGAACGTTGAACTTCGGGTGGATCGCCGCCAGGGCGTGCGGGAAGTGGTGGTCGCGGGCCATGGCCAGAGTGGTGCGGGAGACACCGAGGATCAACGCGAGGAGCGAGCCGAGGGCCGCGACCGCCGCGCCGACCCGCACGACCGGCACCAGCCACCCCGCTCCAGCCGCACGCACGGCCTCCGTGAGCGGCGCCTGGGCCGCGGCCAGACCATCAGCCCCGAGCACGGTGAGCACGCCGATGGCGACGGCGGCGTAGACGGCCAAGGTGATGCCGAGTGCGATCGGGATGGCGCGCGGAATGGTGCGACCCGGGTCACGGACCTCCTCGCCGAGGGTGGCGATGCGCGCATAGCCCGCGAACGCGAAGAACAACAGCCCGGCTGCCTGAAGCACCCCGCCGACGGTCATGTCCGCACCGACCTCCAGACGCGCCGCGTCCGCGGTACGGGAGGCGAGCGAAACGATCACGACGGCAGCCAGCACCGCCAGCACCAGGGCCACGATGAACCGTGTCATGAGCGCCGACTTCTGCACCCCGGCGTAGTTCACGGCCGTCAGCCCCACCACCGCGGCGACCGCGACCGCATGGGCCTGACCGGGCCATACATAGGTGCCGATGGTCAGGGCCATGGCCGCGCAGGAAGCGGTCTTGCCCACGACGAAGGCCCATCCGGCCAGGTGGCCCCAGAAGGCCCCCAGCCGCTCACGGCCGTAGACATAGGTGCCGCCGGAGGCCGGGTAGCGAACGGCGAGCCGGGCGGATGACGTGGCGTTGCAGTACGCGACGAGCGCCGCGAGGGCGAGGCCGATCAGCAATCCCGATCCGGCAGCACGGGCCGCCGGGGCGAGGGACACGAATACCCCCGCCCCGATCATCGACCCCAGACCGATCAGCACGGCGTCCGTCACACCAAGCCGCCGGTTCAATTCACCCGGTGCCCCGGGGACCGCTGAAGGGGTCCTGCTCAACTCGGCCACGCTCCCTGGCTCGTCCGGCCCAGGCCGGCGGCCCGTGGTCCGCGCAAACCATAAGCCGTCGGCCTCGCAGATCAGGGTCTGGTACCGCACTGCGAACAACAAGCCCCCGGGGATCGCGCCCACTGTGGCCGACACCATCCGCTCGACCCGCGCGGGGGCCTACATGCCGGGGCCTTGGCCCCTGGAGGGCGACGGACAATCCCAAGGCCCTCAAGACGACCGGAGGATGCGCGTCTGTCCCGCCCCCGTGTCCGGCCGCAGGAACGGACTACGAGATGGGAACTGTTGCCGCACCCTCGTCCGGGGTACCGATCGTGCCTCTCCTCAGGACCGTCTCCACCCCATAGGGGCCGGGACCCAGGCAGGCGATCAACAGGAACGTGAAGCAGAACAGGACGGCGGGCTCGCCTCCGTTGTCGATCGGAAACAGCGCACTGGACTGATGGACGCTGAAGTACGCGTAAGCCATGGATCCGGAGCAGACAACAGCAGCAGTCCGCGTGAACAGGCCAAGGGCGACCAGGGTTCCGCCCACCAGTTCAATCATCGCGGCCCACCATCCGGGCCACTGCAGGGCGGACACCGTGCCCCCGCCGTGGGCGGTTCCCAGGACGCCGGACAAGGAAGACGCGCCATGGCAGGCGAAGAGGAAGCCGGTCACCACGCGGAACACTGCCTGCACTATCGGGCGCACGGCGCGTAACGCCAGTGCTGGTGAGAAGTTCATGGGGGTACTCCTCAAGTCCGGGGAAGCTTGGCGCCGAAGCCCAGGTTTCCGACGTGTACACGACATGGCAGGTCTAACGCAGATTGGCGAAACCGCGCCAGCCGGAGGATGCTCTGCGTTTCCTCTGAAAACCCGCGGATCCCCGTCCGCCCCTCTGGCCCTCGCCCCCTGACGCCTCGCCGGCGACCAGCCCTCGTTTCCGCTCTCCTCCATCCGCGCTGTCTGCCGAGGACACCGGTCCCCAGCCGACGGCCTGCGATGCTGTCAGCGTGACGCTGCCTCAGCCCATAGGAACCCTGTCCCCACGCCGAACAGCACCACATGCACCGCCAGCGTGCGCCACAACCGCAGCAACGCGGCCAGCACACCCCCCACCATGAGGATCCAGGACGCCACCCACGCGATGGCGCGTCCGTCCTGGGCCTGCTGCATCAGCTCCTGCTTGCTGGGCGCGCCGAAGGACAGGGTGCTCATCATCATGGCGTAGACGAGGGCAGCCAGGACGACCAGACCCATAAGCGAGCCCAGGACAGCGCAGGGGATGTCCACCGCGCGGCGGGATCTCATCGCACTCATCCCGCCGATCCTGCCCCTCCGGCCCGGCACGCGCATGAGTATCCGAACTCAAGTCGGTTCCTGTGCCCGCCCGTTCCGTCCCACTCGCCCGGGCAGGTGCCCCACCTGCGTCAGTCATCGCCAGCGGGATCCTGACGGTGTGCGACGCAGAATTCGGCAGCGAAGACACACGAGGCCTCAAGGAAGGCCGTGTCTCCACCAACACCGCAGGGCAAGCCGGTTCAGATGTCACCCGAGCGTGCGGCAGACCTCCTGGCCGGGCTCGGGCGGACATCCGGTGCGCCGAGCCAGGCGGTTGCGTTCTGGAAGAAGCCGGGCACAAGCACAGCGGTGCTTCCGCTCGCGTGCGGTGGCTTTCGGATGGCCCGCGTGGCCGACATGGGCTTGGCCGCGGCGGCTGTGGGCTGCCGCGGCCAAGGGCGTTGGTCCGTGTCTCCCAAGCCGCCGGGGTGGGCCGGCCGGGAGGTCGGGGTCAGGTGGCCGGAGTGATGGTGACGTCGATGGTGACGTGGCCGTCGTCGCTCCTCACGGTGTAGGAGCCGTTGCCGGTGAAGTCCGTGTTCCCGCGGGCCAGGAAGTCGTCCCCGCTGGCCAGGTCGTACTCGTCGACCCAGCAGGCGACCTTGGCGATGTCGGCTGCGGTGAACGGCAGATTCATGGAGGGGGCGGCACTGTTACGGGTCGGAGTGGAGTTGCCCTGGTTCTTCTGGCTCCAGATCCGGAAGTAGCTGCCGTCCTTGAGATCCAGCGTGATCGAGCCGTAGGGCTCGGGCTCGAACTCGCCGTTGTTGACGAAGCTGATCCTGAAGTCGGCGCGCGACTTCACCGGCTGGAACGGAGGGGCGGGCGCGGCCGAGCCGAACTCTGTGCCCTTGAGGCCGGGCCACATGTCGGCGATGCTGCGGGCGCCGCTCAGCGCCTTCCATTCGTCGAGGTCGAACTGCAGCGCCTGGTCGCCCTTGACGAAGTAGCACAGGCGGCGCTTCGTCCCGGCCAGAACCTGGGCGGGGATGATCTGGTAGACCACTGCGTCGAGGTCCCTGTCGAGGCCGGCTTCCTTCAGCCCGGGCCACTTGTCGGCGAGCAGGTAGGGGCCGCCGCTCACGCGGTCCGTGAGGGCGTCGTAGGTGACGAACCTGTCGCCCTTGAAGAAGTAGTACGTGTCCACGGTCCCGAAGGGGACGTCCTGTTGGTCGAGGAACGCGGCGTCGAGGTCCCGGTCGAACCCGGCGTCCTTCATGCCCGGCCACATCTGGGCGATGTCCAGCGGACCGTAGAGGATCTGCTCGTTCGCGACGTCGTACCGGAGGTACTGGTCGCCCCGGAAGATGTAGAGGTAGTCCTTCTCCTCCGGCAGGGTGATCGCCGCCGGGTTCAAGCGGAACGAGAAGGGCACGGCGGCGTCGATGGCGCCGGCGAACTGAGTGTCCTGCAGCCCCGGCCATCCCGCGCTGATGGCCCGGGGGCCCAGACGCACGACGTTGTCGGTCAGGCTGTACAGCAGGTATTGGTCCCCGAGGAACATGTACGTGTCCCACTTGAGCTGGGAGCGGTTGAACGTGGCCTGGATCGTCATCGATCCCTCCCAAGTCGCCCGGGGCGGGATTGTCCGGCACAGCTCGGTTGCCGTACCGCGCTGCCGCCCATCGCCCCGGACACTAGGAGCACCGACAGGCGAAGTCCAGGGAATCGGAGGCCGATGACGGCCGCGCTGGTGCCCACGGACCCTCCTTCGACGGGATGCGGCCACCCCCGCGGCCACACGCCTTCCCGACCCCTCCCAGGCCAAGGGGGGACCTCCCCCAGCGCAGGTGCCGGACACCTCGACACCCTGCACAGCAAATTTGTCCAATACGCAGCCACACCACGCTTCTCCCACCCTCTCCAGGACAGGACAGGTGGTGCAGACACCACACGCCGCCGATCGGCCTCCCAGTCGGGGTGCGGCCCCGATGGGCCAGGACTGCGGGTGCGTGTCCGGTCCACCGCATGTCTCGCATGAACTGTTCGACCTCACCTCGCCGATGGGCGACAACGCGTCCCGCCTGTTCGGCGCCGTCAGGCTCGGCCCGCCTCCCACGGGGCATCCGACTGTCCCCCGAAGACGGGTCGGCCTTCATCGCCCTGGGCGAGTTCATCGACGCCGCTGTCCGCAGGGTCGACGGCATGGCCACCGCGTCCTTCGACACGGCAATCAACGCCTCCACCGTGCCCAAAGACGTGCCCCCGTCGAGGATGCAGCCCTGCTCGTGGGTGAGACGCAAGCCGCATCAGAGGGTCGTCAAAGGCCGCCCGGTTCTCTTGAGACCGCATCCGAGGAGCAGTTGTATGGAGCCTGTGAACAGCAGTCCGCGCTATGACGACCGGCCGCCGAATCCGGCGCCTCCGGTAGTGCGCGCTGTTCCCGCGTCGGCTCTCTGAGCCACGCCTCCCGGCACGCGTACGCCGCCGCCGTGCCCACGCCCGGCGGCGTACGCGTACCTCCTCCCGCAGCACGCTCCGCCCCTGATTCGGGGCGATTTCGGCGTGCCTACATCCAGAAAGCCCACCATGTCTTCTGCATCCCTGACCGGCCGCACGGTCCTCGTCACCGGAGCCACCTGCGGCATCGGATACGAGACCGCACGCCAGATCGCCGAGCGCGGCGCCACCGTCCTCGTCCACGGCCGCACCACCGAGGAGGCCCAGGCGGCCACGGACCGCCTCATCGCCACGGCCGGTGTCGAGCCGGGGCAACTCCGCTCGTACGCGGCCGACTTCACCCGGCTCGACGAGGTCGAGACGCTCGCCCGCCGGGTCGTCGAGACACACCCGCACCTGGACGTCCTCGTCAACAACGCCGGTATGGCCGCCCCCGAGCGGCACACCGTCACGGCCGACGGCAACGAGGTCGCCTTCCAGGTCAACTTCCTCGCCCACTACCTGCTGACGTGTCTCCTGGAGACGGCACTCACGAGCGACCCGGGCGGCCGTGTCGTCAACGTGTCGTCGTCGCTGCACCGCACGGGCAACATCCAGTGGAGCGACCCCAACCGCACCAAGCGCTACTCGCGCCTCGCCGCCTACGCCCAGTCGCAGCTCGCGCTGACGGTGTTCGCCGCCGACCCGCGGG
This sequence comes from Streptomyces sp. NPDC045846, assembly GCF_056431605.1. Lineage (NCBI taxonomy): Bacteria > Bacillati > Actinomycetota > Actinomycetes > Kitasatosporales > Streptomycetaceae > Streptomyces > Streptomyces sp. NPDC045846. The sequence continues at coordinate 24,948 of NZ_JBWKKJ010000015.1, forward strand.
TCGCCGCCGTCTCCGTCCACCCCGGGATCTGCGACACCGCTCTCCTCCCGCTGTACGCACACGAAGGCGTCCCCGCTGCCGAGGGCGCGGCCCATGTCGTACGTCTCTGCGACCCGGCCACCGAGATCGTCAACGGCGCCTACTACGACCGCGACCAGCGCGTCGACCCCGCGCCCGCGGCCGCCGAGGGCCGCTCCCTGCAGCGCCTCAACAAGCTCGCCGCTCTGCTCGTCGGCCACACCGCCTGAAGAACACCGCCCCAAGCACCACCTGAAGGAGCAAGACCGCATGTCCAAGCGCTCCCGCAAGAAGAAGGACCGCCGCAAGAAGAAGGCCAACCACGGCAGCAAAGCGTCCTGCTAGCTCCGCCGAACGCCCGAGGGGGCGGACTGTACCGGCGGACAGTCCGCCCCTTCTCCCTCCCCGTGCCCAGAATCAGGTGAACTTTCTTGATCGAGCTTCCCTTGCGCCAGCTCCCCTCCTACCTGCGCTGGTTTCCCGGCGGAACGGCGGGGCCGACCTCGCTGGCCGAGCACGTCCTCGCCACCCGAACCGGCCGCCTCTGGGCAGACCGTGCCGACCGACCTCGTACTGTCGCCCTCACCTGCGCCGGGCACGTCCTGCTGAGCGGGGACCCAGGGGCACTGGAAACGGGCTCCCTCGCCCCGCTCTCCAACCGCTACGTGCTGGCCCCGGCCCGCTTTCTGCCGGCCCTTTGCTCGGCGTTCGACCGGGTCGTGCCGTGGGAGCGGATGGTGTACGTCCGCACCGAGGAACCGGCCCGGCCTCACCCTCCGCGCGGCGTGACGGTACGGCGCGTGGTCGAGGCCGACGCCCCGGCACTCGCCGCGCTGGGGGCGGACTCGGCCTGGATTCACGCCAGTTGGGGCGGTCCGGCCAGGCTCGCCAGGTCCGGGCACGCCTGGGGCGCCTTCCACCGGGGCCGGCTCCTCGCGGTCGCCTGCACCTACGTTCTCGGCAGCCGGTACGAGGACATCGCCGTCGTGACCGTTCCCGAACGCCGCCGCGAGCAGCTCGCCCTGAGCTGTGTCGTCGCCCTGTGCGCCGACGTCGAGGCGCGCGGCCGCACCACGAGCTGGACCTGCTCCCGCCACAACCGTCCCAGCCGCCTGCTTGCCTGGACCGCGGGCTTCCGCCTGGAGCGCGAGTACGTTCACTACGCGACCGGCACCCCCGCCACGAAGGGTGTCTCCCGCAGCCGGAATCCCGCTGCTCCCGTCGGAAGCGTGTCGGGCGCCTGACATCACCGCGGCTGTGTCTGGTGGACGTCGACGCCGAAGTGCTCCAGCACGGCCAGGAAAGCCATCCGGTTGGGGATGCCGTTCGGCTCCCACATCGCCCGCCTCTCCTCCCCGCTTCTCGTGTGCACGACGATGCCCCGCGGCCGCGCCTTTAGGTCCAACGGCGGCCCCGCCTCTATGTGGTCCAACTCGGCCCAGGTCATGAGTGTGCGGCGTTTGACGAAGAGCAGCCATTCGTAGAGGAGCAGGCCCTCCGGTGTGATGCCGGCGAGCTTGAAGTCGACCGTTCCACCTTGGCTGATGCATTCCAGCATCCTGGGGAGCTGCGCCTCCGCGATCTTCGGTTCCGCCAGGCGCACGAAGTGCGTCAGGGCCGTCTCCACGGGCCCGGCTGCTCCGGCCGTCATCCGGTGCCGGGTCCCCCGGTGCCAGAGGCAGTACCGGTACCCGAACTCGTAGACCGCGCCTTGGTGGCGGACCCTGGAGAAGGAGTGGTCGATCCTCTCGATGTCCTGCCAGCGGACGGCGAACGTCTTGCCCTTGCCCGGCAGGAAGTGTGCGCGGTGCCCGTAGAAGAGGACGGCACCCTGCTCGTGGACGTGGATGGTCTCGTGCGGAATCCGGAGCACCGCGACCTGCGCGCCGAGCGACGCTCCGGCCGCCAGCTCCGCCGCGACAGGTGCCATGACAGAGTCCTCGGTCTGCGGCTCGAGATAGTGCCGCGTCGCTTTCGCCGAGCACAGCACGATTCCCGTCCCCGCGAAAGCGAAGACCGACCCGCAACCCGCCAGCGGGGGCGACCAGTCCGCGACAGGGAGGGAATCGTCGAACAGTGCCGGGCCCAGCGTTCCGGCGACTCCGAGAGCGGCGACCGAGCTGACGAGGAAGAGGACGTTCTCCGCTCTGCCCAGGGCACCGGGCCGGCTCCGCAGGATTCCCCGGCCGCTCCACAGCAGATCCGTGCCCATGCCGAGCATGAGCAGGCACCAGGCGAACAGGACCCAGCCCCCGAGCCACCGGTTGTGCCCCGGGGCCGCGTCAAAGATCCACAGTACGGTCCACACGGCACCGGAGCCACCGGCTACGGCCATGGCCGCTCCAGCGAGCATCGCGATTCCGCCTGCCGCGGTGACCGTTGCCGGTCGCGCCGAACTCACCGTTCCCCCTTCCTCACTGCGGTCGCCGCCCTCTCATGCCCGTGTCGTCCTCGCGGCCCTCGTGGTACCGGATTCGCGTGAGCGGCGGTCGCGGGCAGGGACGGGTCGAGCAGAGCCCCGAAACATGCATGGGCGCCCCGGCCGTCACGGAGAGGCGACAGGAGCGCGTGAGATCGACGCTACGCCCGCCCCGGCCGGGAATCCGACGCCCGCCGGCTCGTTAGCAGAACCTTGATTGCCGTATTTCGGGCCCACGTCGAGGAGATGGGCCACTCCCCCACTGACCGGCCCCTGGGAACAGACCTGGACGTCCGTGGGCCTCGGCCTCGCCGCGTACAAGGCGTGGGAGTACTTCGCCAAGCGCTGGGAGCGGACGGCCGAGCCCGACACCGAGGGCAACCCGCCCCGTCCTCTTCTCGAACACCTCGGCAAGACCCTCGCCTTCTGAAAGAAGGCCGGGCCGGGCAAGCGCGGCCAGTACGCCGCCGCACCCCGTGCCCGGGCGGGCTCGCGGCGCCCGTACCGCGAACCCGCCGCCGGAGCAAGAGCCGAGCCGAACCAACGTAAGGGAACGCAGAGTTACGAAGTCGCCGCGCCCGGCAGATCCGGGCTGACCGGGAGGTGGTCCGAAGCCTGCCGGAGCGTGATGACCATGGTCATGCCGCCGCCGGGCGTGTCCTCGGCGGCAAGGGTGCCTCCCACGGCTTCGACGAAGCCCCGGGCGACGGCCAGGCCGAGGCCCACTCCGGCACCGCGCGGGGCGTCGCCGTAGCGCTGGAAGGGGGCGAAGATGCGGTCCTTCGCCTCGTCCGGCACCCCCGGTCCCTGATCGGCGACTCGTAGCTCGACCCGATCAGCGATGGCGCTGGCAGAGATCAGCACGCGTTCGCCCTCGGGGCTGTATTTGACCGCGTTCTCCGCGACGTTGGCAACGGCCCGCTCCAGAAGGCCCGCGTCGACGGACACCATCGGCAGGTCCTCCGGGATGTCGAGGATCACGCTGTCCTCGGGGACCCCGCCAAGCGCCATGGGCACGACCTCGTCGAGGTCGGTGTCACGGATGATCGGGGTCACGGTGCCGGTCTGTAGGCGGGACATGTCGAGGAGGTTGCCGACCAGATGGTCGAGGCGGTCGGTGCCCGCCTCGATCCCTTCGAGAAGCTCCGCCTCGTCCGCCTCGGACCATTCGACATCATCGGCGCGCAGTGAGGTGACGGACGCCTTGATGGAGGCCAGCGGGGTGCGCAGGTCGTGGCTGACCGCGGCGAGCAACGCGGTGCGGATGCGGTCGCCCTCGGCGTACAGCCGTGCCTGGTCGGCCTCCTCCTTGAGCCGCTGGCGGTCCAGGACCACGGCGGCCTGGGCGGCGAACGCGCCGAGCACACGCCGGTCCTCGGCCGGCAGCACGCGCCCGGTCAGGGCGAGCGCCATGCGGTCACCGACCGGCATGTCGACGTCCGCATCCTCGGGCCGGGTCACCGCACCCGGCCCCGCGCTTCCGGTGACGGTCCACGGCTCGACCTCGCTCGCACGCTCCAGCAGAGCAACCGACACCATCGCAAAGGTCTCCCGCACCCGCTCCAGGAGGGCATCCAGGCTGGTCTCGCCGCGCAGCACGCTGCCCGCGAGGAACGAGAGGATCTCGGACTCGGCGCGCAGCCTCGCCGCCTGCTGCGTGCGCCGGGCCGCCAGGTCGACGACGGACGCCACCGAGGCCGCGACCAGGAAGAAGACCGCTATGGCGACGATGTTCTTCGGGTCGTAGATGGTGAGCTCGTGGACCGGCGGAGTGAAGTACCAGTTGATGAGCAAGGAGCCGATCGCCGCAGAGGCGAGCGCGGGCAGCAGTCCGCCGAGCAGCGCGGCGCCGACCGTCAGCGCCAGGTACAGCAGCATCTCGTTGGCGAGCCCGAGGTCCACGGAGATGTTCGTCAGGAACAGGGTGAGCAGGACCGGTCCGACCACCCCCGTGAACCAGCCCCACAGGCTCCGGCCCCGGCCGAGTCGCGCCCCGCGCGCCACCGGCAGGCCCCGGCCGCGCGCGGCCTCCTCGTGGGTGACGATGTGGACGTCGAGGTCCGGCCCGGAGTCGCGGGCGACCGTCGCGCCCACGCCCGGGCCGAAGACGTACTGCCAGCCCCTGCGCCGGCTGGTGCCGAGGACGATCTGGGTGGCGTTGACGCCACGCGAGAATTCGAGCAGAGCCGTCGGCACGTCGTCACCCACGACGTGGTGGAAGGTGCCGCCCAGGTCCTCCACCAGGGTGCGCTGGACAGCGAGTTCCTTGGGCGAAGCGGCGGTGAGACCGTCACTGCGCGCGATATAGACAGCCAGTACCTCGCCGCCCGCGCCCTTCTCGGCGAGCCGGGAGGCCCGGCGGATCAGGGTCCGCCCTTCCGGACCGCCGGTCAGACCGACGACGATGCGCTCACGCGAGCCCCAGATCGTGTTGACCCGGTGTTCGCTGCGGTACTCGGTGAGGTACTCGTCGACGCGGTCGGCGACCCACAGCAGCGCCAGCTCCCGCAGCGCCGTCAGGTTCCCCGGCCGGAAGTAGTTCGAGAGCGCCGCATCGACCTTCTCCGGCTTGTAGATGTTGCCGTGCGCCATGCGGCGGCGCAGCGCCTGCGGCGACATGTCGACGAGCTCGATCTGGTCGGCGCGACGAACGACCTCGTCCGGAACGGTCTCCTTCTGCCGCACTCCGGTTATCGACTCCACCACGTCCCCGAGGGACTCCAGGTGCTGGATGTTGACGGTGGTCACGACGCCGATCCCGGCCGCCAGGAGCTCCTCGACGTCCTGCCAGCGCTTGGCATTGCGGGAACCCGGGATGTTGGTGTGCGCCAGCTCGTCCACCAGAACCACCGACGGGCGACGCTCCAGGACCGCGTCCAGATCCATCTCAGTGAAGACCGCACCCCGGTATTCGAGTTCACGGCGCGCGACCTGTTCCAGGCCGTGGAGCATCACCTCGGTACGCGGCCTGCCGTGGTGCTCGACGAACGCGACCACGCAGTCAGTGCCGCGCTCCACGCGCCGGTGCGCCTCGGACAGCATCGAATACGTCTTTCCGACACCCGGCGCCGCGCCGAGATAGATACGGAGCTTGCCGCGCGCCATAATTCCGATCTCTGTGGTGGTGAATCTGCTGGAGGCTGGGAAGGACTTCCGGAGTACTGGCTCAGACCTCGAAGCGGTATCCCATCCCCGGAGCGGTGATCAGATGCTTCGGGCGGGACGGGTCTGCTTCGAGCTTGCGCCTCAACTGGGCCATGTAGACGCGGAGATAGTTGCTCTGCGTACGGTAGCTGGGCCCCCATACTTCGTGCAGCAACTGACGCTGACTGACCAGCTTGCCCCGACTGCGGATCAGAACTTCGAGCAGGTGCCACTCCGTCGGGGTGAACCGCAGATCCGTGCCACCACGTCTGGCCTTCTTGGCAAGGAGGTCGATCGTGAAGCCGCTCGTGGCGACGACGGCAAGTTCCTCCTCCCCACGGGCCTCGGACTCGGTGCGCCGGGTGGCCGCACGGAGCCTTGCGAGCAACTCGTCCATCGAGAACGGCTTGGTGATGTAGTCGTCGGCGCCGGCGTCCAGCGCCTCGACCTTCTCGTCGGAGGTGTTGCGCGCGGAGACCACCAGGACGGGCGCCCGGGACCAGCTGCGCAGCCGCTTCATCACTTCGATGCCGTCCATGTCGGGCAGTCCCAGGTCGAGGAGCACGGCGTCCGGCGGGTTCGCGGCGGCGAGGGCAAGGGCGGTCGTCCCATCCGCGGCGGCGTCGACGACATACTTGCGCGCCCGGAGGTTGATCTCCAGTGCCCGTACGAGCTGTGGTTCGTCCTCGACCACCAGCACCCGGGTCATCGGTGTGCCGCCTTTCTTCCATGCTGCGAGTCGTGTGGGAGTCACGGAATGAGTGAATGAGCACGGTCGTGCGGAGGGGCGGGAGCCAGTGCCCGGAGGTCCTCCGGGGTCGGGGCTCCCGTCCGCCGTCGTAAGTGGCTCACTTCTGTGTGAGTTCCTTGAGTGCGATGTTCAGCTTGAGGACGTTGACGCCGGGTTCGCCCATGAAGCCGAGGATCCGGCCGCTGGTGTTGTCGGTGACGAGCTTCTCGACCTGCCTGACGTCGAGGTGGTTGCGCTCGGCGACGCGGTTCACCTGGAGTTTGGCGTACGCCGGTGAGATCTGGGGGTCGAGGCCGGAGCCGGAGGAGGTGACCGCGTCGGCGGGCACGTCGGCCGGGTCCACCGGGTGGCCGGGCGTCGAGTTGTCCTTGACGACCGCGTCCTTGGCGTCCTTGACCTGCTTGATCAGCTTCTCGTTGTCACCGGAGAGGTTGGTCGCGCCCGACACCAGCAGGTTGTACTGGGTGTTGACGCTGTTCGCGGCGAGCCCGTTGGAGGGGCGCGGCTGGAACCACTTCAGGTCCGGCTGCGCGGCCTCCTCCGCGTTGTTCGGGTCCTTCTTCGGGAGGTTGTAGGTCTGCCCGATGAGCGAGGAGCCGACGACCTTCCCGCCGGACTTGACCTCCGAGCCGTTGGCCTTGCTACTGAAGGCCAGCTGGGCAATGCCAGTCACGACGAGCGGGTAGATCACGCCGCAGACGATCGTCAGGACGACCAGTGCTCGCAGCCCCGCCCACAACAGACGGCCTGTGTTGGATACCGAGTTGTTCATGGCGATCAGCACGCTTTCAGAAAATTACAGCCCGGGGATGAGGGAGATGAGCAGGTCGATGATCTTGATGCCGACGAACGGGGCGATCAGACCGCCGAGGCCGTAGATCCCCAGGTTGCGGCGCAGCATCTTGTCGGCGCTGGTCGGCTTGTACTGCACGCCCTTCAGGGCCAGCGGGACGAGCGCGATGATGATCAGCGCGTTGAAGATGACCGCGGACAGGATCGCCGACTCGGGGCTGTGCAGGCTCATGATGTTGAGCTTGTCGAGGCCCGGGTAGACCACGGCGAACATCGCCGGGATGATCGCGAAGTACTTCGCGACGTCGTTGGCGATCGAGAACGTCGTCAACGCGCCCCGGGTGATGAGGAGTTGCTTGCCGATCTCGACGATCTCGATCAGCTTGGTCGGGTTGGAGTCGAGGTCGACCATGTTGCCGGCCTCCTTCGCGGCCGACGTACCCGTGTTCATCGCCACGCCGACGTCGGCCTGGGCGAGGGCCGGGGCGTCGTTGGTGCCGTCACCGGTCATCGCGACCAGCTTGCCGCCCGCCTGCTCCCGCTTGATCAGCGCCATCTTGTCCTCGGGCGTGGCCTCCGCGAGGAAGTCGTCGACGCCCGCCTCCTCGGCGATGGCCTTCGCGGTCAGCGGGTTGTCACCCGTGATCATGACCGTCTTGATGCCCATCCGGCGCAGTTCGTCGAACCGCTCCCTCATGCCCTCCTTGACGACGTCCTTGAGGTGGATGACGCCCAGGATGCGGGCGCCCCGCTCGTCCTGGACGGCGACGAGCAACGGCGTGCCGCCGGCCTCAGAGATCTTGTTCGCCAGCGCGTCGGCGTCCTCGGCGACCTGGCCGCCCTGGTCCTTGACCCAGGTGATGACCGAACCGGCCGCGCCCTTGCGGGTCTTGCGTCCGTCCACGTCGACACCCGACATGCGGGTCTGGGCGGTGAAGGCCACCCACTCGGCGCCGACGAGTTCGCCCTGGTGGCGCTCGCGCAGGCCGTACTTCTCCTTGGCCAGGACCACGATGGAACGCCCCTCGGGCGTCTCGTCGGCAAGCGAGGACAGCTGGGCGGCGTCGGCAAGTTCTGCTTCGGTCGTGCCCTTGACCGGCACGAATTCGGACGCCTGGCGGTTGCCCAGGGTGATGGTGCCGGTCTTGTCGAGCAGCAGCGTGGAGACGTCACCCGCGGCTTCCACCGCGCGGCCCGACATCGCGAGGACGTTCCTCTGCACGAGGCGGTCCATCCCCGCGATGCCGATCGCGGACAGCAGCGCACCGATGGTGGTCGGGATCAGGCAGACCAGGAGCGCGGCCAGCACGATCATGGACTGCTCGGCCTTCGCGTACATCGCGAACGGCTGGAGCGTCACCACCGCGAGGAGGAAGACGATCGTCAGCGAGGCGAGCAGGATGTTGAGGGCGATCTCGTTGGGGGTCTTCTGCCGGGAGGCGCCCTCGACCAGGTTGATCATCCGGTCGATGAACGTCTCGCCCGGCTTCGTCGTGATCTTGATGACGACCCGGTCCGAGAGGACCTTCGTACCACCGGTCACCGCGCTGCGGTCACCGCCCGACTCGCGGATCACCGGGGCCGACTCGCCCGTGATCGCCGACTCGTCCACCGACGCGACGCCCTCGACGACGTCTCCGTCGCCGGGGATGATGTCGCCCGCCTCGCAGACGACCAGGTCACCGATCTTGAGGTCGGTGCCGGGCACCTGCTCCTCGGTGCTGCCGGTCAGGCGGCGGGCGATGGTGTCGGTCTTGGCCTTGCGCAGGGTGTCCGCCTGCGCCTTGCCCCGGCCTTCCGCGACCGCCTCGGCGAGGTTGGCGAAGATCGTGGTCAGCCAGAGCCACGCGGCGATCGCCCAGCCGAACCAGTCGCCCGGGTTCTTGATGGCCAGGACGGTTGTCAGGACCGAGCCGATCTCGACCACGAACATGACCGGAGACTTGACCATGACGCGCGGGTCGAGCTTTTTGACGGCGTCCGGGAAGGACTTGACGAGCTGCTTCGGGTCGAACATGCCGCCCCCGACCTTGCCCTGGTCCTTGTGGCCCGTCGGGACGTCGCTGTGCGGGGCCCGGGTCTCAGTGGCAGTGGACATCTCGTCCTCGTGCTTCAGATTGGTGGTCATGACGCCAGCCCCTCGGCCAGCGGACCCAGCGCGAGCGCCGGGAAGTAGGTCAGGCCGGTGACGATCAGGATCGTGCCGACCAGCAGACCCGTGAACAGCGGCTTGTTGGTGCGCAGGGTGCCAGCGGTCTCCGGGACCGGCGCCTGCTCCGCCAGCGAACCCGCCAGCGCCAGCACGAACACCATCGGCACGAACCGGCCCAGCAGCATCGCCAGACCGATACTCGTGTTGAACCACGGAGTATTCGCGTTCAGGCCCGCGAAGGCGGAGCCGTTGTTGTTCGCGCCCGAGGTGTAGGCGTACAGCACCTCGGAGAAGCCGTGCGCACCCGAGTTCGCCATTGAGTCCAGCGTCGACGGCATCGCCATCGCGATCCCCGTGAAGATCAGGACCAGCGACGGGGTCACCAGGATGTAGCACGCGGCGAACTTGATCTCGCGAGTGCCGATCTTCTTGCCCAGGTACTCGGGCGTGCGGCCGACCATCAGGCCCGCGATGAACACCGCGATGATCGCCATGATCAGCATGCCGTACAGGCCGGAACCCGTGCCGCCCGGTGCGATCTCGCCGAGCTGCATGCCCAGCAGCTGGATGCCGCCGCCGAAGCCGGTGAAGGAGGAGTGGAAGGAGTTGACCGCTCCCGTGGACGTCAGGGTCGTGGCCACCGAGAAGATCGCCGAACCGCTGATCCCGAAGCGGGTCTCCTTGCCCTCCATCGCCCCGCCCGCGACGTCGAACGCCGGGCCGTGGTGGGCAAACTCGGTCCACATCATCAGCGCGGTGAACCCGACCCAGATGGTGACCATCGTGGCGAGGATCGCATAGCCCTGCTTGACCGAGCCGACCATGCGGCCGAAGGTGCGGGTCAGCGCGAGCGGGATGACCAGGATCAGGAAGATCTCGAACAGGTTCGACAGCCCGTTGGGGTTCTCGAAGGGGTGGGCCGAGTTGGCGTTGAAGTAACCGCCGCCGTTGGTGCCCAGCTCCTTGATCGCCTCCTGCGAGGCGACCGCGCCGCCGTTCCACTGCTGCGAGCCGCCCATGAACTGGCCGACCTCGTGGATCCCGGCGAAGTTCTGGATCGCGCCGCATGCCACCAGGACGAGCGCGCCGATCACCGAGATCGGGATCAGGATCCGTACGGTGCCGCGCACCAGGTCCGCCCAGAAGTTGCCCAGTTCACCGGTACGGGAGCGGGCGAAGCCCCGCACCAGAGCGACGGCGACCGCGATCCCCACGGCGGCCGACACGAAGTTCTGCACCGCCAGACCACCGGTCTGCACGACGTGGCCCATGGCCTGCTCGCCCGAGTACGACTGCCAGTTCGTGTTCGACACGAACGACGCCGCCGTGTTGAACGCCTGGAACGGGTCGATCGACACGAAGCCCAGCGAGCCCGGCAGCGAGCCCTGGAGGCGCTGGATGAGGTAGAGGAACAGCACGCCGACCGCGGAGAAGGCGAGGACGCCGCGCAGATAGGCGGGCCAGCGCATCTCGGTGGACGGGTTGGCGCCGATGGCCTTGTAGATCCACTTCTCGACACGCAGGTGCTTGTCGGAGGAGTAGACGCGGGCCATGTAGTCGCCGAGGGGACGGTATGCCAGGACCAGCGCCGCGCAGAGCGCGAGGAACTGGAGCACACCGGAGAGCACAGGTGACATGTCGGGGCTCAGAACCTCTCCGGGTACACAAGGGCGAGGACGAGGTAACCCAGCAGGGCGACGGCCACGATCAGGCCGACGATGTTCTCGGCAGTCACAGCTTTGCCACCCCCCTGGCGATGAGCGCCACCAGCGCGAAGACCGCGATCGTGGTGACGACGAAGGCCACGTCGGCCATCGTGAACTCCTGAAAGAGGTTCGAAAAAGAACGGACGCCCTGAGGAAACCGTCTCCGACAGTGTTTGCGCGCTCCGTTGACGGGCCTCTTACGGCCATTGGCGCCCCTTTGACGGGACTCTTACGCCTGCACGGACGGCAACCCGCCGACCTGGGGATATCTAGCAGCCTTCTAGGTCAAACGAGGCAATTTCCAGAGCGGATCACCATGCTTTCCGGCCGGATGCGCGAAGGTCGGCCAAACCCCGGGGACGGGATCCTGACAGGACACTGACACCCGGGGCGGCAGGCGCCGTCAGAGGGGCGTAAAACTCCGCTCAACGGGCGGAGTGCGGCTTCTTCGTCGCCTAGATTCGTGTGCTGCCGCTCACTGACAGTCGCGGACAGCCATGGCCGGCCCGCACTCGGGCCATGCCCTTCCACCGTCCCGGCATGAGCGGTGACCTGCGGCGACGTCTCGCCGTATCGCGTCCCCACCAGAAGGTCACCCCTGATGTCTCCCGCCGCCCCCCAGCAGGCCCAGACCGTCCCCGCTCCCAGTGGTCCGCCGCCCCGCAATCCCCGGATTCCGGGGCCGGACCGTCCCTCGCACCGCGATGCCCGCCGCCCCAGCGGGCTCTTCGAGCCCATGCAACTGGTCACGTCGTTTCCCGACGCGCTGCGCAAGCTGCATCCGCGGGCGCTGGTGCGGACCCCGGTCCTCTTCGTGGTCTCGGTCGGGGCGGTGCTCACCACGCTCTCCGCCCTCCTGAACCCGTCGGTCTTCACCTGGGTCATCAGCGTCTGGCTCTGGCTGACGGTGATCTTCGCCAATCTCGCGGAGGCCGTCGCCGAGGGCCGGGGCAAGGCCCAGGCCGAGTCCCTGAGGAAGGCCCGCACGGACACGGTGGCGCTGCGCCTGCGTGACAACTGGCGGGTCGGCACCGATCTGCGCAGCGCGCGGACGGAGGCGGTCGCCGCCACCGACCTCAAGCCCTTCGACTTCGTACTCGTCGAGGCGAGCGAGCTGATCCCGGCGGACGGCGACGTGGTGGACGGGGTCGCAGCGGTCGACGAGTCGGCGGTGACCGGCGAGTCCGCGCCGGTCATCCGGGAGTCCGGCGGCGATCGCTCCGGCGTCACCGGCGGCACCACCGTCCTGTCCGACCGGATCGTCGTCCGCGTCACCTCACGCCCCGGGCACTCCTTCCTCGACCGGATGATCGCGCTGGTCGAGGGCGCATCCCGGCAGAAGACGCCGAACGAGATCGCGCTCAACATCCTGCTCGCCGCGCTCACCATCATCTTCGTCCTGGTCGTCGTCACCCTCCAGCCCATGGCCGAGTACGCGAGCGCCGCCCAGTCCACCACCGTCCTCGTGGCGCTCCTGGTGACCCTGATCCCGACCACCATCGGCGCTCTGCTCTCCGCGATCGGCATCGCGGGTATGGACCGCCTCGTGCAGCGCAACGTCCTGGCCATGTCGGGACGGGCGGTGGAGGCGGCCGGCGACGTGAACACCCTGCTGCTCGACAAGACCGGCACCATCACCCTCGGCAACCGTGAGGCCGCCGCCTTCATCCCCATGCCCGGGGTCCGCGATCACCACCTCGCCGACGCCGCGCAGCTCGCCTCGCTCGCCGACGAGACGCCCGAGGGCCGCTCCGTCGTCGTCCTCGCCAAGAACCAGTACGGGCTGCGCGAGCCCGCCGAGGGTGACCTGGCGGGGTCCCGGTTCGTGGAGTTCAGCGCCCAGACCCGGATGAGCGGGGTGGACCTGCGCTGGGAGAACGGCGCCGTCTCCCACATCCGCAAGGGCGCGACCGCCCAGGTCATCGAGTGGGTCATGATGTACGGCGGCCAAGTGCCGCCCGAGGCACTCCAGTTCACCGAGGCGATCTCGGCATCCGGCGGCACCCCGCTGCTCGTCGGTGTGCACGACTGGAACGGGCCCCGCGTCCTCGGCGTGATCCACCTCAAGGACGTCGTCAAGGACGGCATCGCGGAACGCTTCTCGGAACTGCGCCGCATGGGCATCCGTACGGTCATGATCACCGGTGACAACCCGCTCACCGCCCGTGCCATCGCACGGGAGGCCGGGGTGGACGACTTCCTGGCCGAGGCCACCCCCGAGGACAAGCTCGCCCTGATCAAGAAGGAGCAGGAGGGCGGCAGACTGGTCGCGATGACGGGCGACGGAACGAACGACGCCCCGGCGCTCGCGCAGGCCGACGTGGGCGTTGCGATGAACACGGGGACCTCGGCCGCGAAGGAGGCCGGGAACATGGTGGACCTGGACTCCAACCCGACCAAGCTCATCGAGATCGTCGAGATCGGCAAGCAGCTCCTCATCACCCGTGGGGCGTTGACCACCTTCTCCATCACCAACGACGTCGCGAAATACTTCGCGATCATCCCGGCGATGTTCACCTCCGCCTATCCGGGCCTCGAAGCGCTGAACATCATGGGCCTGCACAGCCCGACGTCCGCCATCACCTCGGCGATCATCTTCAACGCCCTGATCATCGTGGCGCTCATCCCGCTGGCCCTGCGCGGCGTCCGCTACACCCCCGCCTCCGCCCACGACCTGCTCCGCCGCAACCTGGGAATCTACGGTCTCGGCGGGCTCGTGCTGCCCTTCGTCGGCATCAAGCTCATCGACGTCATCGTGTCGATGATCCCGGGTCTCGGCTGACCGGTATCAGCGGGGTCCGGGCTGCGTCCGTGTCTCGCGGACGTCGATGCCGAAGTGTTCGAGCACGGCCAGGAAGGCCGTCCGGTTGGGTATGCCGTTCGGCTCCCGCATCGCCTGCCAGCCGCTCCCCGTCCCGGGTGTGTACGACGATGCCGCGCGGCCGCTCCGCCAGGTCGAACCGCGGCCCCACCTTGGTGTGGTGGCCGCGGCCATGGCCGCTCCGGCGAGCATCGCGAATCCGCCTGCCGCGGTGACCGCGCACGGGCGCACGTGCCGGCTCCACCGTCCCTCCTTCCCCGCGGTGGACGCCCCGTCAGCGGAACTCGGCCAGCCGCGGCCGCAGCCCGAGAACGAGGAGCCCGGCCGCCAGGATCAGGGCCCCGGCGGCCGTGGACGCCTGGGTGTTGATTGCGTTCCGGCCGGTGGCGATCGCCGTTTCGTGGTGGGCGGCGTTGATCCCGGTCACCTGGTCCAGGGCCTTCATCCAGTCGCCGAAGTGGGCGTTGGAGGTGTCGGAGGACCAGCCGATGCAGAAGACCGTGGCCTCCTGGAGCTTTCCCTCGGCGACGAGCCGGCGCAGGGTCCGGTCGTCCTTCTGATAGACGGCGTACGCCTCGACCGTCTTCTCCGCCGCCTCGCGCTCCCCAGCGAAGGTGATGTTGTCCAGCTCGCGCCGGTACTCGCCGGTGAACCGCTTGTCGCTGTGGTCGCGTCGATACGCCGACCAGGTCCCGGCCAGTTTCGCGTCGTACGTGGCAGGGCTCGCGCCGTCGAGCCCGTACAGCTGCTGCGACTTGTCGAAGAACGACTTCTCGTATGTGTCCCTGCGTGCGGCGTCCAGCAGGAAGCGGCTCTCGTCCGCGTTGGCGTCGTAGCCGATCGCCTTGGAGCGGGAGAGGGCGACCACCGAGTCGAAGGAGTCGTGGCGCGCGATCTTCAGCTGCTCCTCGGAGACCGTCAGGAGCCGGCTGCCGCACACCACCGCGACGACCGCGCACAGCGTGGCCGCGAGGAGTGCGGGGTTGAAGACGCGCCGGAAGCTGCGGGCGATGCGGACCTGGAGCACCGCCAGGACGATGAGCAGCAGCACCCCAAGGACGGCCTCGGTGACGAGCTGGACGGACAGGTCCGAGCGCGTGGCCTCGTACTCGCCCTCATACACGGCGTTGTTGGCGTCCACGAGCCTTCGGGCCTGCGGCAGCAGGCGCTGCGTCAGGAGGTCGGTGGCCAGCCGGTAGTCGGCGCGGGCGGCGTCCTTGCCGCCGGGGTGCCCGTCGTTCTCCAGGGACCGGCCGATCAGCTCCTGGTAGTGCGCGAAGTCGTCGGTGAGGGTGACCACCGTGTCCTCGGTCGCCTTGTCGCACTCGGAGGCGGCGCCGAGGGTGCGCAGGGAGCCGCTGATGGTCTGCTGGGCATCCCGGTAGAAGCCGCTCGCCTTGCTGTACGACTCGTCCAGGCGCCCCGTGCCCGAATTCCCGCTGGAGAGAAGGATGTTGGCGGCCTGGGCGTCCATGTCGTTGAGTGCCAGGTTGAGTTGTGTCGCCGCGACCGTGCGGGGTGCGGCGCGGTGCTCGATCGCGTCCCACGTGGTGGAGAGCCCGGTGGCCGCCACGGCGATCAGGACGACGAGTCCCGCGCCGAGCAGGAGGCACACCGCGCGGGCGAGCCGCAGCCGGCCCGTCCAGTAGCGGCCGACGGCGTACCGGAAGAGATGGACGAGCCGGGCGACGGCGATGGGAGGCCGTCGCCCCGGCTGTCCGCTGCGCGGACCCCCTACGGACCGCTGCTCGGGAGTTCCCCCGCGACGAACGTCCGGCGCGGGGTCTGGTTCAGCAGTCGCCGGGGCCCCCGCGCCCTGACGCTGCCCGGCACCGGCGGCGACCGTCACTCGCCCTCCAACCTCGCGCCACGGGCCGCTCGTACGTTCCCGTGCGCTGACCATCATGTGGGGCAGAAGTTCGAGTGATCCTGGCGTTGACGGGTCCTTGATGCCCAAGAGCCTTGGCTTAACGCCTACTTGACGGCCGGAAGCCGTCGGTCGTGTCCGGTCGGTCCCCCGTTGTGCCGGCCCGGTGTTCAGTCCTCGCGGACCGCGCCTTCCCCCGCCTCCGCCAGCGCCGCCCCGGCCTGCCCGGCGAGGGTCACCGCCACCAGCCGGGCCTGCAGGGGAACGACGTCGCCGGGCCGCGGCCTGAGCATGAACCGGCCGTAGTAGTGCCCCTTGCCGACGGCACGCAGCTCGATCTCCTGCCCCCGCGGCCAGCCGTGGCGCTCCACGTCCCACCGGGCACCGCGCGCCGTGGTGACCCTGCCGTCCTCTTCGAGGCCGGGCGGGTGGCCGAGAAGCGTTCCGTATTCGAAGCGGCAGCCGTCCAGGGCCAGCAGGTCGATGAGCTGGTCGCGGACGTGGGTGACGACGGCGTCCGCGGACGCGGCGTTCTGCGCGAGCCGGGCGGTTTCGTGGATGCGGGCGAGATGGCCCGCATCGGTGACGGTGACGACCTTCAGGCGCCGGGCCCACGCGGCGAGCTGCGAGACCGCGAGTCCGACCCCGAGCAGCAGGACGGCGGTGGTGATCTCGTCGCCGCTGGAGATGGTGAACCGCTCGTAGGGGCGGGTGAGGAAGAAGTCGAACCAGAGGGCCGAGGAGAGCGCGGCCAGCGCGCCCGCGCCCCGGTGCCCGTTGGCGGACACGGCCACCACGACCACCACGAGGATCAGTGCGAGGTTGGTGCTCGCCACATGCGTACGCAAGGGCGTGAGGGCCGCGGCGACGGCGAGCGGACCGGCGACGGCCAGGGCAAGGGCGAGCTGGTCGCGCGTCGGGCGGGAGATCCGTACGGGCCGGGCGTACCGCCCCAGGGCCCCTGGCAGCGTGAAGCCGGACATGGCCACCTCCAGTGCTCCGCCTTCCACGATGCTCCCGCAGCGGGAAGACGGAGCACTGGCAGCGATTGTCCTGACGGACTCCTTACGCCCCTACGCGCCCGCCGCTCCCCCGGCGCCGGCCTCGCCGGACATCCGCTGGTCGGCGGCGGGCAGTGACAGCGCCATGGTCAGTCCGCCGCCGGGGGTGTCCTCGGGGGTGAGGGTGCCGGACATCGCCTCGGTGAGGCCGCGGGACAGGGCCAGGCCCAGGCCGACCCCGGTGGTGTTGTCGGTGTCGCCGAGGCGCTGGAACGGCACGAAGGCGCGCTCGCGGTCCTCGGCGGGCAGCCCGGGGCCGCGGTCGATGACACGTATCTCGACGCGCTCGGCGAGGGTGCTCGCGGTGAGCAGGACGCTCTCGCCGGGCGGGGTGTGACGGGCGGCGTTGCTGAGGAGGTTGGCGACCACGCGTTCCAGCAGGGGCGGATCGGCCAGCAGAGGCGGGATCCCGGGCGGGCACTGGACGTCCACGCGGGGCGCTCCGGGCGGCAGGGATTCCAGAGCCGTGGGCAGCACCTCCTCCAGGGCCGTGGCGCGCAGGCTCAGGGGGAGGGCGCCGGCCTGGAGGCGGCTCATGTCGAGGAGGTTGTCGATGAGGCGGCCGAGCCGGGCCATCGACTCGTCGGCGGTGGCCAGGAGTTCGTCGCGGTCTTCGTCGCTGAAGTCGACATCCCGGCTGCGCAGCGAGGTGATGGCGGCCCAGCCCGCGGCGAGCGGGGTGCGCAGGTCGTGGCTGACGGCGGCGAGCAGCGCGGTACGCATGCGGTCGGCGGCCTTGACGGGTTCGACCTCGGCGGCCGCCTCGGCGAGCCGGGCCCGCTCGACCGCGACGGCGACGTGCGCGGCGAAGGCGGTCAGGACCTTGCGTTCGGAGGACGGCAGGGGGCGGCCGCGCAGCACCAGGTGTGCCTGCTCGCCGACGGGGACCTGGACGACGGCGCCGTCGTCCGGCACGGGTGCCTCGGCGAGTTCGGCCGATTCCATCCCGAAGGTCTCCCGGGTGCGTTCCAGCAGCGCCGGTACTGCCCGCTGACCGCGGACGATGGAGCCGGCGAGCGACGACAGGGTCTCGGCCTCCGCGGTGGCCCGTGCCGAGCGGCGCGAGAGCCTCAGCGAGCGGTCCACCACGGCCGCCACGATGCCCGCGACGACCGCGAACACCACCGTGGCGAGCACGCTGTCAAGGGTGGTCGTGAACGCACCGATCGGCGGGATGAACCAATAATTCAGGAGCAGCGAGGCCGTCACCGAGGCGACGACCGCGGACACGACTCCCCCGAGGCAGGCCACGCCGACCACCACGAGCAGGAACAGCAGGGCCTCGCTGGTGACGTTGAGGCTGTCCCGGAGTTGGTCGAGCACCAGGGTCAGCACGACGGGCAGCACGAGGCCGGACACCGGGCCCGCGACGAGCCGGGGCGTCGACAGGGTGCGCCGGCGGGACGGCAACAGCCGCCCGCTGCCCGCCCGTTCGTGGGTGACCATGTGGACGTCGATGTCCCCGGAGAGTGCGACGACCGTCTCCCCTATGCCCCGCCCCGTCACGAACCGTTCGAGACGGCCCCGGCTGCTGGTGCCGAGCACCAGCTGCGTGGCGTTCTCGGCACGGGCGAACTCCAGGAGAGCGGTGGGAATGTCGTCGCCGACCACCGAGTGGTAGCTGCCGCCCAGGCTTTCGGCCAGCGCCCGCTGCCGGGCCAGCGCCGCCGAGGAGGCCCCGGCCGCAAGGCCGTCGCTGCGCGCGATGTGCACGGCCAGAAGATCACCCCCGGCCGTCCGGTCGGCGATCCGGGCGGCCCGCCGGATGATCGTCTCCCCTTCGGGCCCGCCGGTCAGGGCGACCACCACCCGCTCCCGGGTCTCCCACACCCCGCCGATGCCGTGCTCACTGCGGTACTTCTGCAGCGCCTCGTCGACCTGGTCGGCAACCCACCGCAGGGCCAACTCCCGCAATGCCGTCAGGTTTCCGACCCGGAAGTAGTTGGCGAGCGCCGCGTCCACCTTCTCCGGGGCGTAGATGTTGCCGTGCGCCATGCGACGGCGCAGCGCCTCGGCTGGCATGTCCACGAGCTCGATCTGGTGGGCGCGGCGCACCACCTCGTCGGGGACGGTCTCCTGCTGCGGCACCTTGGTGATCTTCTCGATGACGTCGTTGAGGGATTCCAGGTGCTGGATGTTCACGGCGGTGACGACGTCGATCCCGGCGGCCAGGAGTTCCTCGATGTCCTGCCACCGCTTGTCATGGCGCCCGCCGGGCACATTGGAGTGCGCCAGCTCGTCGACGAGGGCCACCTGCGGCCGCCGGGCGAGCACCGCATCGAGGTCCATCTCCTCGAACCGGCCGCCGCGGTAGGCGCGCTGGATCCTGGGCACGGCCTCCAGGCCGTCCAGCTTTCCCAGGGTGTGACGCCGCTTGTGGCACTCGGCGAACGCCACCACCACATCGGTACCGCGCTCCGCCCGCCGCCGGGCCTCGTCCAGCATCCGGTAGGTCTTGCCGACCCCGGGGGCGGCTCCGAGAAAGACCTTCAGCCGACCCCGCTTCCCGGGTCCCCGACCTCCGGGCGGGACGTCCGGCTCCACCACCACAGCACCTGCCTCCTCACTCCATACGCGCGCCCCGACCGCCCAGGGCGAGCTGGGCGGTCGGGGCGCGATGTGTGTTCCCGATCATCGTGGGGAGCCGCCGCGAAAAGGCGCCGCTTACAAGGAGATTGATGCGTTCCTGACCCAACTCCTACGTCCTCGGTCACCCTTCACCGAAAGTGCCCCGCAGCAGTGCGACCGGACCCATCAGAACCGGTCCGGGAAGATCAGCGCGAAGATCAGGTAACCGAGCAGGCACACGCCGATGCTCAGTCCGACGATGTTCTCGACGCTCACAGACGTTCAGCTCCCTGATCGAAGTGGACCACGGCGAAGGGCGGCTCGTGCGACGCGTCAAGCGAACTCCTCCCGCCCCTCCCGGGTGCGCCTCTTGACACCTCCCTGTCGTCGCAGGGTGCTTCGTTGACGCGGCCTTGACGACTGCCGCAGTCGATAGGGTGAAGGCGGTGTGCCGGGAAGTCTGGTCGGCGTAACGGGCCAGGTGGGCCCGACTATCGGGTCCGGAAACCTGGGGGCGGCATGCGCGGCGTAGGTACGGTCTTGTTCCTGGTGGTACTCGCCACCCTGGTGGCCACCGGGGCCCGCAGGTGGCGCATCCCCGCGCCGTCCCTGCTGGTCGTCGCGGGCCTGGCGGTGGCGCTGCTGCCGGGCGCCCCGCCGATCCGGGTCACCCCCGAGATCATCGGCCTGGTCGTGCTGCCGCCGCTGCTGTACGCCAGTGCCGAGGAGGTCTCCTGGCGCGAACTGCGGGTCGTGTGGAAGCCGGTGGGTGTGCTCGCGATCGGGCTCGTGCTCGCATCGGCCGCGATCGTCGGCTTCGTCGCCTCCGCGCTCACCCCGCTGCCCTGGCAGATGGCGCTGGTTCTCGGCGCGGTCCTGGCCAGCACCGACCCGGTGGCGGTCACCGCGCTCGGCCGACGCCTCGCCCTGCCGCCCAAGGTGCAAGTCCTGGTGCAGGCGGAGAGTCTGTTCAACGACGCCACCTCTCTGGTCCTGTTCAAGGTGGCTGTGGGTGTCGCGGTCGCCGCCTCCACCGTCTCCTGGGCGGGTGCGGGCGGCGAGTTCGCACTGCTCGCGGGCGGGGGCACGCTGATCGGAGGGGCGGTCGCCGGTGTCGTGGTGCTGATCCGGCGCAGAACCGAGGAGCCGGTCCTGGAGACGGTCGTCGCGCTCGTCACCCCGTACGCCGCCTACGTACTCGCCGAGGCCGCCCACACCTCGGGGGTGACGTCGGTCGTCGTCGCGGGCGTGATCCTCGGCGGCCGTTCGGACCGACTGACCAGCGCCCGGATACGCCTCCAGCTCCACGCCGTGTACGGCACGGTGGTCTTCCTCCTGGAAAGCGTCGTCTTCAGCCTGATCGGGCTCTCCCTGCCCGGCCTGATACGCGAACTCGGCACCGCGGACCGGCTGTGGCCGCTGTACGCACTCGCCCTTGCCGCGACCCTGATCGCCGTCCGCATGCTGTGGGTCTTCCCGCTCTCTGCCGTGCTCCAGCGCAAGGCCGGCCAGCGCCGCGCCAACTGGCGGGTCCCGGTGGTCCTGTCCTGGGCCGGCACCCGGGGCGTCATGCCACTGGCCGCCGCCCTGTCCATCCCGGTCGCCACGGCGGGCGGAGCCACGCTGCCCGGCCGCCCGCTCGTTCTCGTCCTCACCACCTCCGTGGTGGTGGTGACTCTCGTCGTCCAGGGCTTCTCCCTCTCCACCGTCGTACGCCGCTCCGGCATCGCCCTCGAACCCGACCACACCGAACGTGAGGAGGCCCACGCCCGGCTCAGCCTCGCCGACGCCGGAATGCGCCGCCTGGAGGAGATATCCGAACTGGAGGCCGTCCCCGAGGTCGTCGCCGACCGCCTCCGCCGCGCCCTGCAGGCCCGCCAGGAACACGCCCGCGAACGCCTCGACGAGACCAGCGGTGGCAACGGGCAGGGCGCGTCGGCCGACCACATCTACCGCCAGCTGCGCCGCGACCTCATCCTCGAAGAGGCCGCCGAACTCCAGCGCCTGTACGACGACCACCACATCAGCGACACCACCCGCCGCCGCCTCCAGCGCTCCCTCGACCTGGAGGAGGCCCGGCTGGCGGACACATGAGGCCTGGGCGTCAGAAAGCCGTAAGGCCCGCATCAAGACTGGTGTCGGTGCCACGACAATCGCGACGGGCCCGCTTACGGTCCCGGTATGGGACGACGGACGACCCGCGACAGGGCGGGAGGCCGGGCCATGCTGCCCGAGCCGGTCGCGTACGACATCACCTGGGCGGGCGAGGCCCGTTCGGCAGCGGGGTACGGGGCGCTCCTGTTCGTTCTCCTCGCGGGCGTCGACGAGGTCGCAGGGACGCTCACCGATCTGCGCGCGGTCCTGTGGCTGTTCCTCGGCGCCCTGCTGCTCGCAGTGCTGTGGCCCACCCGGGTATCGGCCGCACGGGGCCTGCTGACCACGCGCGGCCTCAGGCGCGAGGCCCGGGTGCGCACCGACCGGCTGGTCTCGGTGCGCTGGTCCAACGGGGTCGCCCAGCGCCTGGTCCTGCGGGATGCGGACGGCAACCGGACCGAGCTCGACCCCCGCATCCTGATCGCCAACCCTGCGCTCTGGCACGTCCTCGATGCCGACGCCCGCATCAGCGTCACCCGAGGCACGCTGCGCTGCGGCGAAACCGCGCTGCTGCAGATCGCGGCCCGGGTGGACCGCGAAGCAGCCCGCACTGTGTTCAAGATCTCCGGCCTGGAGTAGTCATTTCCTCCTGCTTCGGTATGAATTGCGCGAACCTTGACGGCTCCTTAACGGGCATCCGTCCTCCCCCTTTCCTACGCTCGCGACGTGTTCAACGTGACCGGCGTGCTCAAGCGCCTCGTGATCGGCCGCGCCATGCGCAGCGAGGAGCTGGGCGAGACGCTGCTGCCCAAGCGGCTCGCGCTGCCGATCTTCGCCTCCGACCCGCTGTCCTCCGTGGCGTACGCGACGCAGGAGATCCTGCTCGTGCTGACCCTCGGCGGGCTCGCCTACCTCCATTTCACGCCGTGGATCGCGGCCGGGGTGGTCGCCCTGATGGCGGTGGTGGTGCTCTCCTACCGGCAGGTCGTGCACGCCTACCCGAGCGGCGGCGGCTCCTACGAGGTGGTGTCACGGAACCTCGGCCCTTCGGCGGGTCTGGTCGTGGCGGCCTCGCTGCTCGTCGACTACGTCATGACGGTGGCCGTGTCGGTGGCCTCCGGGGTCGACAACATCATCTCGGCGATCCCTTCGCTGGCCGGGCACCGCGTGCTGCTGGCGCTCGGCTTCGTCGCGATCCTCACCGCGATGAACCTGCGCGGCGTGCGCGAGTCGGGCCGCACCTTCGCCGCCCCCACCTACCTCTTCATCGGCGGCGTGATCATCATGGTTGCGACCGGCCTGATCCGGTACGCACTCGGGGACGCGCCGGTCGCCGAGTCAGCCGCGTACGGAATCCACCCGGAGCCCGGCAACCAGAACCTGGCCGGGATGGCCCTGATCATGCTGGTGCTGCGCGCGTTCTCCAGCGGCTGTACGGCGCTGACCGGCGTGGAGGCGATCTCCAACGGGGTACCCGCCTTCCGCAAGCCCAGGGCGAAGAACGCGGCGGACACCATGGCCGCGATGGGCATCATCGCGGTCGTCATGTTCGTCGGCGTCACCGCCCTCGCGCTGATCGCGAAGGTCCATATCACCGACAACTCCTGCCAGTTGACCGGCATCGGCGGCAACTGCGACACCTTCACCCAGAAGACCGTCATCGCCCAGCTCGCCTCCGCGGTCTTCGGCGGCGACCACTCCATCGGCTTCTTCGTCATCCAGGCCGCCACCGCTCTCGTCCTGATCCTGGCCGCCAACACCGCCTTCAACGGCTTCCCGCTGCTCTCCTCGATCCTGGCCCAGCACCGCTATCTGCCCCGCCAGCTCCACAACCGGGGCGACCGGCTGGCCTTCTCCAACGGCATCCTGGCCCTCGCCATGGTCGCCGGCGCGCTGCTGTGGGCGTACAAGACGGATGTCACCAGCCTCATCCACCTCTACATCCTCGGCGTGTTCACCTCGTTCACGCTCTCCCAGCTCGGCATGGTGCGGCACTGGAACCGCGCCCTGCGCACCGAGCCCGACCCGGCGGTGCGCCGCCGCCACCAGTCCGCACGCGTCGTCAACGCGCTGGGTGCCTGCGTGACCGGACTGGTCCTGGTGATCGTGCTGATCACGAAATTCACCCAGGGCGCCTGGCTCGCCGTGGTCGCCGCGATCCTGCTGTGGGTGATGATGCGCGGCATCCGCCGCCACTACGACCACACCGCCGCAGAACTGGCCGTCGAGAACCCCCGCGACGAACTCGTCCCACCGTCCAGGGTGCTGGGGGTCGTCCTCGTCTCCACCATCCACAAACCGACCCTGCGCGCCCTCGCCTACGCCCGCGCCTTCAAGCCGTACCGGCTCGAAGCACTGACGGTCGCCGTCGACAAAGAGGAGACCGGCGACCTGCAACGCCGCTGGCAGGACCTGGACGTCGACGTCCCGCTGAAGGTCCTGGCCTCCCCCTACCGCGAGATCACCAAGCCGGTCGTCGAGTACGTCCGCACGATGCGCCGTGACAGCCCCCGAGACGTGGTCGCGGTGTTCATCCCCGAATACGTCGTGGGCCACTGGTGGGAGAACCTCCTCCACAACCAGTCCGCCCTCTGGCTGAAGAGCCGACTGCTCTTCACCCCGGGCGTGATGGTCACCAGCGTCCCCTGGCAGCTCACCTCCGCCGCCCGCGCCGACCACCCGGCCGCCCGCGCCCCCGGCTCCGTCCGCCGCGGCGAACCCACCGCACCCCACAGAAACACCACACCCACCCACAACGGCTGACGCCCAACTTCCGGCATCCATGACCTTTTTGGTGCATCGCTGACGCATCGGACAGTGTGCTTCCGGGCGCACCCGACAAGGCTGCGAGCGCGCCCGCACCCCAGGGAACGGCCGACTCCCGTTCTCCGCGCGGTACTGTCCCAGCAGGGCGATCAACCCGCTCTACGGTCCGCACACCGGGCATGCCATCCCCCGCCCCCCCCAAGGCCCCGGACGGAACCAGCGCAGAGCGATCATCGGCGCCAGGGTGCCGCTCGATCACAGTCCCTATGGCTGGGCCGGGGCAGCTGACGGGGCCCCTTGTCGGTGCCTGACATGCCTGATCCTGAACGGCGCATCTGCGACGCGGGCCCTCCGGCGACGAGCATTTCGGTGGCCGCGTGCTGGTGGACGAGGACTTACGAAACCCTGCTCGAGGGCCCCGTGTCCTGTCACTTCCGCAGCCGTGAAAGCGGCGCCTGCCCACACGCATTCCTCGGTATGGATGACCTGTCCAATAGCGATGGGGTAAACATAAAGGACACTATCTATGTATGTTGAGGAGTGATGGCCAGTGCCGACTGCCAAGGCGGAGCAGGCTGCCCGTACGCGTCAACGAGTCCTGCTCGCGGCGGCCGAGGTCTTCGACGAGGCCGGTTACGAGAAGGCGTCCGTGACCCAGATCGTGGAACGGGCGGGGCTCACTCTCGGCGCTCTCTACTTCCACTTCGGTTCCAAACAAGGACTGGCCGAAGCCCTGATGAACGCTCAGCCGGCGACGATAGAACCCCGCCTCACGTCAACCGGGTTACAGCACGTCGTGGACATCACCCTGGTGTGGGCGGACCGCATGAAACGCGACCCGATCCTCCGCGCAGGGGTCCGTCTCGCCATCGAACAGGGCAGCCACGGCATGAACGACGCCACCTCCTTCGAGGACTGGCGGAAGCTGATGTGCAGCCACCTGGACGTGGCCCGGTCCACCGGTGAACTCCGCGACGGAATCGACACCGTCCGGCTGGCCCGCTTCGTGGTGGGCGCCTGCACCGGTATGCAGGTCTACTCGAATCTCGCGACCAAGCGCGTCGACCTCATGGAACGTGTCTGCGACATGTGGGACTTGCTGTTGCCCAGCATCGCCTCGGAAGCGGTGCTGCACGACATCCGCGTCGGCCCCACCCGAATACCCACCCCATGACCATGACCGCGGCGACATCCCGCACATCGTGCTCACCGGGCAAGTCACTTCGCTGGTGGTGAGGCACCCGGCGCCTCGCCATCGCTCACCCTGACCAGCCACAGGGCCCGTTGCTCAGTGCATCCATCCGGCATCCAGTAACGCGCCCGCGATGGCGGGGATTTGGGGAGCCTTGTGGACGTCTCTCACGGCGCCGATCCCCCGTTCGTCGTCGCGCACGACCCCGACCGGCCAGAACACGACCGTCCCATCGTGTGCCTGGCCGCCGAGGCTTTGGTGGGACACATCGTCAAACTCTCCGCAGCGACGATACGTGCGGCTTTGACGCGCTGTGACGGACACGCCTGATTCAGGGTCGTCTGTCATAGCGCGTCAAAGCCAGCCGCCTACACCGCGGCCAAGCTGTCGACCAGGGATGGACGGCCCGTTGGCCGCAGAGGGGCGGCCGACTTGCTCGAAACGCTTCGGGTTCTCCTCGTTCTCGTGCCCGTCACCCAGCCCTCACCATAGGGTCGGACCGCCCGTCGAGCCATCGCCGCGGGACCGCTTCGCCCGCGGTCACGGGCGCCGAAGCCGGGGACGGTACATGAGAGACCTGACAAGCCTCGTCATGGCGAAGGACGACAGGAGGCGGGCACGCACTCCGGAGCATGCGACGAGCTCCGCGACGCCGTTACCTCCGGGGTGGTCGAGACGGCCCCGAGGGAATCCGCCCACGGAATCCCCGCTCTGGCCCCGGCCGGAGTCTGACCGGCCCGACGGCTCACCGCCGCCGTTCTCCGCAGCCCGACCCGCACCCTCATGCACGCCCTGACCCCGAGGCCCCTTATGAAGAACAGCGAACGCGCCGCATGTACCCGCGCGAATCTCGTCCTGGCAGCAGCGCGCCACTTCGATCAGCACGGTTACGACGGTACGACGCTCAACTCCGTCTGTGTGGCGGCCAACGTCACACTCGGGGCCCTCACCTTCCACTTCCGCTCCAAGGCGGCCCTGGCATCGGCAGTGGCGGAGGAAGGTATCGGCGAACTGCAGCGCCTCAGCGCGGCGAACTTCGCGACCGGTAGGCCCTTGCATGACCTGTCCTCCCTTGTGCTCCGGGTAGCCACGGCTCTGCAGACCGCCGCGCTCAGCCGGGCCGCGGTGCGGCTGGTCGAGGAGGGGCACGTACGCTCCGACTGGCTCGATGCCTTCCGCGCGGAGATCCTGCGGCTGCTCGAAGAGGCATCCCTCGCCGGGGACCTGGCCGCCGGCATGCGGCCGACGACAGCGGCGCATCTCATCATGTACGTGACGGCAGGAGTGGCGGCACAGTCCCGGAGGGCCGCGATCCAGGGCGGTTCATCGGTCGCCGACCTCGCGGAGGTCTGGCGCGCGGTTCTCGGCGGCCTGTCACCGCACCGGTCCTGACCCTTCCGTGCTGCCAGGCGCCTCGACCGGGCGACGCGCTCCCCTCCGTTCTTCCGAGTGGCGGCGCGCGCGCCGGTGACACCGTGATCGTCCGGTCCAACTGGCCGCAGGGTTCGCGGCGCGACGCCACCGGCAGTGCGCAGTCGACCGGCACGGATATGAGCCCGTAAGCCCCATGTTCTCGCATGTCTCAGCAGCCCGGTAGCCGGGTGACAACTGATCCGGGCGGACACGTTGGGCCGGGCACCCGTGGCGCCGAGCGGCAGCCGCTTCCGCCACTCCTCCACGCAGTTGATCGCGCGGTCCGGGTCAGGGGAGGCGGCTGCGGAGCCGGATGTAGGCAAACGCGGCGGAGACCAGTGTGGTGTGGTGGTGCCAGCCCGGGAACGACCGCCCCTCGAAGTCCCGCAGTCCGAAGTCCTCGTGGAGGGTGTTGATCACACGCGCCGCCAGACGTGGCTGTCGCATCAGCGGGCTCAGGTGGGACAGCGGAGGGTCGACCAGGTTCGTCAGCCAGTACTGCGCCGAGTCGTTCCGCCGATGCTGAACGAGTAATCGCAACCGGACGTGTCCACTCGGCGGACAGGGCAGGGACACCGGGAGAGTGAGGACGCGCTGCCGTTCCTCCGCCGTCATGTTGCCGCGGTCCGCCAGGATTTGGCGCACGGTGAGCAGCGGCGAGCCGGCCGAAGGGGACGGCGCGCACGCGACGCGCACGGTGTCGGGAACCTCCACCACGAAGGGCTGTTCGCTCCGCGCGAGGTGACCGAGGAGGGCCTCGCGGTCCGGCAGCCAGGACAGGTCGGCCGTGACAGGAGCACATCGGCCGGGAGACAGCGAGGACGCTCGTCGCAGGACGTCCGCGGCCTGGTACCACAACGGCCCCCGGACCTCGTCCGGCACCCGTGCCTTCGACCGACGTGCCTGCGTCCAGGTCCGAGGTATGTACAGGCTCCAGTCGACGGGCATGGGGCCGTGCTCGCCCACGGCCAGCACCACCAGGCCGAGCTGACAGTTCGACATCCGGCCCCGTACTGGGTCGAACCTGCGGTGGACTCCGGCGGAGCACTCGCCACGCTTGGCTATGAAGGCCGGTGCCAGTGTCCAGGCCGTCAGTGCTTCCCCGGCCGGTGCCGCCCAGGGCAGGAGATTGCGGCGTGCCGTCATCCAGTCCCAGGGGCTGGCGTTCACGAACTGGTGCAGAGCCTGTGTGGCCGTCGGCGAGTCGCTGACGGATTCCGCCAGCCGCCGCAACGACTTCTTTCCTGGTGTCTGCAGCAGTGCCCGGACGTACAGCTCCGCCCACCTGCGCTGGTCTGCTCGGGGCAGGTGGTCGAAGACGGTCTCGACGAAGGACGGGAGACATGAGCCCTGGGCGCCCTCGGTCGGAGTCATCGGCGCCGACTCGTACAGCAGCGTCATCGGAACATCCCCTCCCACGCGACGTACCGCTCTTCGCGATGCGTGTGTGCGGCCCCGCCGTCGGCGACGGGGGTTTCATCGACGACGAGGCCGAGCCAAGCATAAAGAGCGCTCTCTATGTATGGCTAGAGGGTGCGTGACGACCTGAGCAAGTGTCAGGACTGCGCCAGGCAGCGGCGCAAGTCCGCCATGTTTGAGCCGAGTTGGGATGTTTCGTACGAGTGGACTTGGCCAAGTGGCGACTCGGCACCGTGCCCACTCACATGAATAGCGCTCTTTATGCTTGACTCGGCCATGCCGTCGCTTGATCCCCTGCAGTCGGCGGCGGGACCGCCGCACATGCATCGGGGACAGCGGTACGTCGCGTGGAGGTAGTCCCGATGGCACTGCTGCACGAGCCGACACCAGGAGCATCCGCCGATCCCGTCTTCGGCTGTACGGCGCGGGCGGGCCGACGACGGGCGAAGCCGCACCAGGCACTGGCTTCCCCCCGGCAGCCCTGCGGGGACCGACGGACATGTCGTGTCGTGCCGCCGATGCCCGGCCCGCCCTCGGGCGCCAACTCCGCCCCGTCCTGACAGTCCTCGCCCTCGCGGCGAGATCCATTTCGCCGTCTCCCCCGGCATGGCACCCCTGTGCCCGGCCTCACGCCCACCGGAGCCGATGACATCTTCCTCGGGGCCCGCATCTCCCCCTGCAGAAACGACAGAAAGCAGATCTTCGGTGCCTTCAGATCTTGTGGACAACCCGCCCCCCGCACATCTGCCGGGCCTGTCGCCAACGTCGGCCCGGGACCCCGCCCCGACGCCATCGGCAGAGAGCGCCGGCGTTCATCTGGCGCCCGTCGCCTCGCTGGTGGATGCCGACTCACCGCGCCTGGAAGGGCTGAGTCAGGACCACATCGACGTTCTCGCCCAGGGCGACATCGAGCCGATACTCGTGCACCGCGACACCCGGCGCGTGGTCGACGGGATGCATCGGCTCCGGGCCGTGCGTCTTCGCGGCGACGAGATAATCCCAGTCCGATATCTGGACGGACCGGCCAGTGAAGTCTTCATCCACTCCGTGGCGGCCAACGTCAGCCACGGTCTGCCACTGACCCTCAAGGACAGGAAAGCGGCCGCCCGGCGGATCCTGACCCAACACCCGGATCTGTCGGACCGGGCGATCGCGCGCATCACCAGGTTGTCACCCAAGACCGTGGGAGCCGTCCGCCGCACTTCGAGTGAGGAAGTTCCACAGTCGAAGGTCCGGATCGGAGCGGACGGGCGTTCTCGCCCTCTCGATGCGGCGCAACGCCGGGAGGCAGTCGGCGCGTTCCTCGCCGAACATCCCGCCGCCACGCTCCATGAGGCGGCCACCGCCGCGGGTGTGTCGATGAGCACGGCGTGTGAGATCCGGCAGCGGATGCGGCATGGCGAGCAGGAGCTCAGGCCACCGGACCGGAACGGCGCACGCGAAGTCCGGGACCGGTCCTCCGCGGGCGATCTTGTGAGCAGCAGGTGCGCGCGGCGCGGACGGGCCCAGCACATCGAGAGCCTGGCGAAGGACCCCTCCCTCAGGTTCACCCAGTCCGGGCGCGCGCTGCTGCGCTGGCTCCACGAGCGGGCGCCCGATCTCGAAGCGGGGCGGCAGTTGCTCGCCGCGGTGCCGCCGCACTGCGCCGTCGCGGTAGCAGACCTGGCCAGCTCCTACGCCCAGGAGTGGCAGCGCTTCGCCAGCGCTCTGGACCAGGCAGTCGGTGACGCGGACGGGCAGCCGAGCGCGGCGGATCCGGAAAGG
This sequence comes from Streptomyces sp. NPDC045846, assembly GCF_056431605.1. Taxonomy (NCBI): domain Bacteria; kingdom Bacillati; phylum Actinomycetota; class Actinomycetes; order Kitasatosporales; family Streptomycetaceae; genus Streptomyces; species Streptomyces sp. NPDC045846. Next base: position 54,895 of record NZ_JBWKKJ010000015.1, read on the forward strand.
CCCGCGGGGTGAACGAGCCGCCCCGACCTGAGCGAAAACGGCCTTGCGCCGTGCGGCTCATGAATAGCGGCGGGTGCGCTTTCGAATCACTTGTTTGACGGCGGATCAAACCCGCTGAATGATGAGAAGCAGTTCAGCAGCACCAGCGCCGAATACCGGCAGGAAAGAGCCGGGCGACGGGAAGGCAATTTCTTCTCGTCACCCGGACGGCCGCCCTTCGGAATGGGGCAGGCGAACTTGTTCGACCGAACGCTAGAAATGCCTGAATTTCAGGATGAACCGAGCGGAGGTTCGAGTGGAGACGACCGTGGCCGACGCGGAAGCGAGCGCGGACGTGGCTGTAGTCGGCGCAGGGCCGGCCGGTCTGTACACCGCCTGCTGCGCGGGCTTCCGAGGACTTACCAGCGTGTTGGTCGATGCGCTGCCGGAGCCGGGCGGACAGGTCGCGGCCCTGTACCCGGAGAAGAAGATCTACGACGTCGCCGGCCATCCGGCCGTGCGGGGCCGGGAACTGATCGACGGTCTGATGACCCAGGCGGAGCCGTTCCAACCCCGTTTCCTGCTCGGCCGCACGGCGATCTCCCTGGCGTCGGAGGAGGGCAGGGGCTGGGCGATACGGCTGGAGGACGGCGGGCTGGTGCGTGCCGGGGCCGTCGTGATCGCGGCCGGGCTCGGCCGCTCGGTCCCGCGCACCCTGCCGTGCCTGACTCCCTATCAGGGGCGCGGAGTGGCCCACCACGTGCCGCGTCCGGACGAACACCGGGACCGTGACGTGGTGATCGTGGGCGGCGGCGACAGCGCGGTCGACTGGGCCCTCGCCCTTGCGCCGATCGCACGGTCCGTCACGATCGTGCACCGGCGCTCGGCCTTCCGGGCCCACGAGCACAGCGTCAAGCAGATGTACGCGTCAGGTGTGCGAGTGGTGACCGACGCACAAGTGACGGCTTGCCAAGGAAACGGAAATCTGGAAGACGTCTGGGTCAGGACCGAAGAACACGAATGGAAAATACCCGCGCAAGTACTCGTCGGAGCGCTGGGATTCATCACCAATTTGGGCCCGATCGCCGATTGGGGCCTCCGGATGAACAATCGTCTCGTCACGGTCGACGGAGCGATGCGGACGAATAGGCCGGGAGTATACGCGGTCGGCGACATCTGCCATTATGACGGCCGAGTTCCGCTCATTTCCGTGGCTTTCGGCGAGGCGGCGACCGCGGCGAATCACGCGGCGGTCGGACTGCGCCCCGGGGCGCGCCTCGCACCGGAGCACTCCACCGACGCCGACACCGCGACGCTGTCATGAACCTGAAGAAGCTCACCATCCTCCCGGCCGGAACCGAAATCCTGCTGCCGGCCGGATCCCCGCTCACCGAAGTCGAGTACGAGACATCGCAGCGGCCCATCCCCTTCGGATGCCGCTCCGGATCGTGCGGCGCGTGCGTCATCGAGGTGCTCGATGGTCTTGGCTCCCTCGGCGAACCCGCCCCCGACGAGCTCGACTTCCTGGAAGACCTCGGCCGCACTGGCGGCACCCATCGGCTGGCCTGCCAGTGCCGGCTGCGGGGCGACGCGACCGTTCGCGTCGCCGACGACATCTGAATCCGAGACCGCTCGCACCGAGAGTCCGAGTGTCCGAACCGAAAGGTGAACCATGCCGAACCGCGTGACCAACGTCGGCTACGGGGACCGCACCCCGTTCCTCAGCAGCAGTGCCTCGGCGAAGCTGCGCGCCGAGATCGACGCGCAGCTCGACCAGCAGGTCCTCGAGTGGTACGCCAACGTCCCCGAGGCCGCCCATCTCGAGGGCAGGAACGTCGACTCCGCGTACTACAAGCGGAACCTGATCGAAACCGCCTGGCGCATCCGGATGCTGCGCGTGTCCGAGGCCAAGGCGCTGGTGGAGATCGCCAAGACCAGCCCCGAGGCGGCGCAGGTCTGGGCCAACTACGAACAGGAGGAGATGCTCCACGACGAACTGTTCATCACCGACCTGGAGAAGGCGGGCGTGTCCCGCGAGCAATTCCTGGCCACTGAGCCCTACTTGTCGACCAAGCTGCTCACCGGCTACTTCTCCTACCTCCTGGACCACGAAGGCCCGCTGGGCGTGGTGGCGTACTCCTATCTCGTCGAGTACGTGAACGTGAAGCTGGAGCCCCGAAAGCTGGAGGCGCTCAAGAAGTCGGTCGGCGAGGCCAACATCGGCGGCCAGATCAACCACTCGCACACCGACATCAACGACGACCACCCCGGCGAGGTCTGGGCGGCTGTCCGGCACCTGCTGCGCGGCCAGGAAGACATCGACGCGTTCAAACGGTACCTCCGCGAGCACCAGCAGATCCTGGCGCAGTACTTCGAGGAGCTCTACCTGGACACCATCGCCGGGGCCGAGAAGCAGCCGGCCTGATTCGTCCCCAGCGGGGGCGCGGCGCGACCTCGCCGCGCCCCCGCCTGCCGGCAAGGAGGCCGGAATGAGCACCGAAAACGCCAGAGGAGTGCTGCTGCTCAGCCATGTCGGGTTCTCCTTCATGGAGGATCTTCTCGACACGGTCTCGGCGCGGGGGCTGATGGGCTATGTGCTCAGCTCACTGCCGGAACCACAGCACCAGGCATCCAGGCCGGCGGCGCTGGCCGACCTCGCCGACGACGTGCGGGTGACCGGCGGGCACGTGTTGACGGCCCACGACGTCGAGGGCTACCTCGACCGGCTCCGGGCAGCGGGCGAAGAAGTGCAGTGCTGCCTCACCGTCTGGGAGGGCTACCGCCACCTGATGGCACTGGCCAACGCCCGTCTGGGTGTGCGGGACCTGGACGAGAAGCAGGTCCTGGACCTGCGGGACAAGTTGACGCTGCGCAACCGGCTGGCCGACGCCGGGCTCAGCCGTGGCCGGGCGTACGCCCTGACGCCCCGGACGCTCGCTGAACGCCAACGCGAGGACGCCCGCTACTTCGTGAAGCCGGTCAGCGGCATAGCCTCCTTCGGGACGTTTCCCCTCACGGCCGAAACGACCTGGGCCGACGTGGAACGCATCGCCGCCGAGGCCCGGTCCGACACGGTCTACTCCAGCGTCTTCACCGCCCAACCCGGGGCCGCCGGCCCCCTCGGACCGGGCCCGCACGACGCCCACCCCGTCGTGGACGAGGGCGTGGGACCAGGCGCCGACTCGCGTCACGGTCTCGGCGGTGGCATGGAGTTCCTGGTCGAAAACTACGTGCCGGGGCGGGAGTTCAGCTTCGAGGTGATCGCCGTCGACACCGAGCCCCACGTCGTGGCGGTGCACGAGAAGTGTCACGTCACGGAGACGGCGGGGACCGTGCTGGAAAACGCCTGCGTCAGCCCGCCCACCAGCCTCTCGCAGGAAGAGATCGCCGCCGGGATCCGCTGGGTGACGAGCGTGCTGGACGTCCTCGACCTCGACTGGGGCTGCTTCCACGTCGAGGCGCGGCACGCCGCGTCCGGCTGGGATCTGATCGAGGTCAACCCGCGCGTGGGCGGCAGCCTGATCTCGCCCAGCGTGGCGGCGCTGACCGGCGGACCCGGCCTGCTCGACCTCTGGCTGGACTGCCTGCTCGCTTCCGGCCGACCGGACGACTTCAGCAAGGAGCTCAAGCGCCTTTCGTTCACGGCGGACGGCACGACGCAGGGCCGCAACGCGACGTTCTTCCGGGTCTTCTTCGCCCACCCCGGAACGATCCGCGCCGTCGGTCTGAACGACGACCTCCCTCTTCAGCCGGTCCTGTCTCACGTCCTGCTCAAGCCCGGCGACGTCGTGCACTCGTCCTCGCGCGAAGTGTTCCTCGGCCAGGTGCTCTGGCGCATGGACCGAGCGGACCGCGACGCACTCCTTCCCCGACTGCTGCCCGCCTCCGAGAACGCCATCGAGATCGTGTACGAAAGGGAGCGCGGATGACCAGGCCGATCCTCCTCATCGTGGACTACAACCTGAGCCGCATCGACGAGGTGCGCCGCCTGCGGGACCACGCCTACGAACACCACGGCGCGCAGGTGATCCTCATCCGCGCCGACCCCACAGAGGCCGACCGCTCCATCGCCGACGAGGTGATCGATCTCGATCCGCTGCGCGACGACTTCGCCGAGATGGGCGAGAAACTGCTCGGCGACCGGCGTGAGCGGATCAGGGCGGGCATCGTCTTCTCCGACAACGCCGTGCGCAGCGGGGCCGAGCTGCTGGAGCGGCTGGGCGTCCCGGTCGACTCGTCGCGGCTGGCCGAGGGCGCGTTCTCCAAGTACCGCTACCGCCTCGCCGAGGCGCGCGTGGCCGATCTGCTGGAGGGTCAGCGGATGATGGTCCCCGCGTTCGCCGAGATCGCCTCGCTCGACCAGCTGCGGGGATTCGCCCGTGACCACCCCCAGGGTTTCGTGGTCAAGCCCGCGGCGGAGGGCAACAACCGGGGCGTTGTCGTGGTCCGGCCGGGCGACGACCTCACGGCCGTGTTCGCCGAAGTCCTTCCCTATCTGGAAGGCGGCGTGATCTGCGAGGAGCGCATTCCGTACCGAAGGGAGTACTCCTTCGACGGCCTGGGCTCGCTGGCGTTCATCACCGAGAAGATCAACGCGGTCGGTCGGTATCCCGTCGAGATCGCCCAGGTCCTGCCCGCCCGGCTCGCCGACCACGAACGCGCGACGCTGGAACGGGCCGGACGTCAGGCGAACCTGCTCGTCGGGCAGTGTGAGGGCCCCTTCCACAACGAGATCAAGCTGAGCGACGACGGGCTGCGCGCCGCGGTGGTGGAGCCCAATCGGCGGCCCGGCGGCATGAAGATCTGGTCGCTGGCCCGCTGGGTCTACGGCATCGACCTGCACCGCCGCTGGGTCGACGCGGCCTTCGACATGGATGCCGGTGCGCAGGAGCTCGTCCCCGAGTGTTCGGCTGCGACAGTGCTGCTCGGTGTCACCACTGACCGCGCCTTCTCCCCCGACGACGTCATGTCCGGCACGGACCCGTTCGCGAACGCCGTCCAGGCCACCGCGGACCGCCTCGGCCTGGCCGAGGGGGAACTGGCCGTGACGGAGTTCTCCTGGCTGTCGGCCGAGCGCCGCGATCTGCATGCGATCGCCCGCGACAACGCGGACTTCGCGGCACAGGGCTGCGTGGTGCTGCGCGGCGGCCGCACCGACATCCGCACCGTCGTCCACGCCCTGCGCGAGGCATGGTCGGACGCCCTGGACCGCGCCCTTCGCCTCCCCGCTTCCCTCAGGAAGGCCCAATGAAGATTCTCATTCTGCACCGCGTCCCCTACTTCAAGATCGAATACCACCGGGGGATCGAGCACGACCGCCACGACGTCACCTATTTCGGGACCGACCAGGCTCTGGCCACGCTCCCACCAGACCTGCGCTGCGAGCGGGTGAGCCGTGCGGGTCTGCGCTCGGCCTTCGAGGAGGCGCGGGACTGGCTCGCGCACCGGCCCCGCCACTTCGACCGGATCATCTCGGTATCGGAGTACGAGCTGCTGGACGCCGCCTTGCTGCGCGAGCACCTGGGCGTTCCCGGCGCGCCGCCCCACCAGGTGGCGCTCGCCCGGGACAAGGTCCTGATGAAGCAGGCAGTTGAGGACGCGGGGCTGCGCGTACCCCGCTTTCTCGCGCTCCCCCGCTTCCTCGATCCAACTGTCCGGGCCCCCTGGAATGGCCGGACCGTACTGAAGCCGCATCGCGGTGCGTCCAGCGAGGACGTCCTCGTCTTCGACACGCCCCAGCAGGCCGCCGCGGCCATCACCCAGGGCCGGACCGGCATATCCCGGCTCGACACGGGCAGCGACGTGGCGGACTTCGAGGTGGAGGAATTCGTCTCCGGCCCGATCAGGCACTTCGACGGTCTGGTGCAGGGGGGCGACGTGCTCGTCCTCAGCGCGAGTGAGTACGTCGGCACTTGTCTGCACTACGCACAGGGCAAGCCACTGGGGTCGTTCCAGCTCGCACTGTCCGAGGAGGAGCGCGCCTGGGTGTCCCGCGCCCTGGCGGCGGTGCGCGTCGAGGACGGCAGTTTCCATCTGGAGGCGATCGCCCACCGGGGAGAACTGGTCTTTCTCGAGGTCGGCAACCGGGTGGGGGGAGCTGATGTGGTGGCGGCCGTCGAGCTGGCGACCGGTGTCCATCTGCCCTCCTACGAGCTGCGCGCTCTGCTCGGCGAGCGCGTCAGCGGAACTCTGCCCGAACCGCCGGCCGACCGGCGCCTGTACGGCTGGTTCGTCTGCCCCGGCCACCACCTGGGCGGAGGGGAGTTCCAGGGCCTCGACGGGACAGCGGCGTTCCGAAACGACCCGTCGGTGGTCGCCTGGAAGGAACTGCCGCCCGGCTCGCCGCTGCCCGACCACATCACCTACCAGGCCGGCGAGACGGTGCTCGCCGGGATCGTCGCGAGCGAGACCGCCGAGCGCGGCCGGCGCTGGATCAGCGATCTGTTCGCCTCGCTCTCGGTCCGCACACGCCCGGCCGCCCTCACGGCGTCGCAGCAGGTGCCCGCATGAGGATGCAGCACCTGACGTGCGCGGTCACCGCCACCGCTGCCGGGCTGCCGTCGCCGAGCCGGTCCCGATCATGACAGCACTCAACGAGCTCGCGGATCACTACGTGGACGAGCTGGCCCGACTGGACCCCTGCCTCGCCGGGGCGATGGGCATCGCCGGTCAGGAGAGCCGGCTCACCGATTTCGGCCCCCAGGCCGTGCACGAGCGGGCGGCGTCGGCACGTCGCATGCTGAAGGCGGTCGATGACGCGCCCGTGGCCGGGGAGGCGGAGCGCGTGGCGGCAGCGGTGCTGCGTGAGCGGCTCGCCGTGCAGGCGGCGCTGGCCGACACCGACGCGTACGGCACGCTGCTGGACACCCTCGACGGGCCCATCCAGCGTGTGCGGCAAGCGGTGGGCCTGCTGGATCGGGGCCGCGACACCGCGTGGGAGCCGCTCACGGCGCGGCTGTCGGCAGTCCCGCAGGCGCTGGCCGGCCTGCGGGAGAGTCTGGAGGCGGCGCGACGCGGCGGCCGGGTCGCACCCTACCGTCAGGTGATGCGCAACGCCCGGGAGTGCCGTGACATGCGGCAGTATCTGGCTGCGTTGCCCGCCGGGCACGGCGACGGTGCGGCGCGGGGCGCGCTGGAGCAGGCCGCGGCGACCGCGAACCAGGCGCTGGCGGGAATGGCGGCGTACCTGTCGCGGGAGCTCGCGCCACAGGCGCCGCAACTGGACGCGGTGGGTGAGGAGCGCTACCAGCTCGGCGTGCGGGAGTTCCTCGGCACTCGGCTGGATCTGCGGGAGACCTACGCCTGGGGCTGGGAGGAACTCGGCCGGATACAGCGGGACATGGCGGTGACGGCGGCACAGATCGCGCCCGGTGAACCGGTGCCGGCCGTGTTGGCGGGGCTCGATGACGACCCGCGCCACCAGATGACGGACAGGGCTCAGTTCCGCGACTGGCTCCAGGAACTCGCCGACGCCGCCATCGCCGACCTCGATGGAACGCACTTCACGATCCCCGAGCCTCTGCGCCGGATCGACTGCCGGATCGGTCCCGCCGACGGGCCCGCCTTCTATCTGGCGCCCAGCGAGGACCTGTCGCGTCCCGGCACCGTCTGGTGGACCAGGCCCGAGCCAGATGCGCCGATCCGGACGTGGACCGTGCCGAGCACGATGTTCCACGAAGGCGTTCCTGGCCACCACCTTCAACTGGGCCTGACGACGCTCAACACCTCCGTGCTCAACCGGTTCCAGCGGTTGTCGTGCGAACTGCATCCCGGACACGTCGAGGGATGGGGCCTGTACGCCGAGCAGCTGATGGACGAACTCGGCTACCTCGCCGATCCGGCCCACCGGCTGGGGATGCTGGCCACCGGGCAACTGCTGCGCGCCGCGCGGGTCGTCCTGGACATCGGCCTGCACCTGCGGCTCCCCATCCCCGCGGGCACCGGGTTCCACGAGGGAGAGCGGTGGACGCCGCGGCTGGGCCGCGCGTTTCTCACGGAACACTGCGGACTCGGCCCACCAGGGTTCGTCGCGTTCGAGATCGACCGGTATCTGGGACGCCCGGGACAGGCCCTCGCCTACAAGCTGGGCGAGAAGGTGTGGCTGGAGGCACGGGAGGCGGCCCGCGGCCGCGACGGCTCCGCCTTCGACCTCAAGCGGTTCCACCAGCACGCCCTGGGGCTGGGGCCCATGGGCCTGGACCTGCTGCGCGCGGAGCTGACCCGCGCGGACCGCCCCCGCTGAACAGGCACGGCCAGGACGCATACCCGCAAAGCGCACCACACGGTGAGAAAGCGAGCGATCGGATGATCACGGCAGTAGGACATGCCGACCTGACCTCGGCCACACGGGATCTGGTGAAGGCCGAACTACGGGAACGCCTGCGGCACCTGCCACCGGACGCGACGGCACTGGTCCGCGTCGGCGCCTGCCTGCCCATGGTGTTCGGGCGGGTGGTGCGCGAGATGGGGCAACGCCTGGTGGTCCTGCTCCCCGAACGGGGCGATGCCTTGGCCGCCACTCCCCTTCACGACCGACGGGCACACCGGGAGTTGCTGGCCCTGGCCGAGCACATATGGATGCTTCCCTTCGACCCGATGGACCGGGACGCCTGTGTAAGCGCGGACGAACGGCTGGTCAGCGGCTGCAGCCGGCTGCTGGCGGTCTGGGACGGTTCACCGTCCAGCGGGCAGGACGCCACGGCCCACATGGTCGCGTACGCCCGTGCCCGCGGCATCGCCGTGGAGGTCGTCTGGCCCGCGGGGGCCGCCCGTGAACCGGCCCAGCACACCGCGTCGTTGTGCGTGCCGGGGCGCAGCCGCTGACCGCATCGCCGGCCGCCTCACCGGTTTCGTTCACCGCCGGTCTTCCGCACGTGCGTGGTGTCGGCGTCGATGAGGGCACCGTCGGCATCGGTCGGCAGGACCTGCGGTACACGGGCGCCGTGCTGGTCGACGAGCGTCGAGTGGGGCTCGCTGGGTTCGAAAGCGTGGCGCTCGCCCCACTGGCGCAAGGTGAGGAGCACGGGGAAGAGGTCGCGTCCGGCGTCGGTGAGGACGTACTGCAGGCGGCGGCCCGAGGGCGCGGTCCGCTGGGTCAGGACCCCGTGGTCGATGAGCTTGCGCAGGCGGTCGGTGAGGATGTTGCGGGCGATGCCGGTCCGTCGCTGGAACTCGGTGAACGACCGCGCCCCGTCCATGGCGTCCCGGATGACCAGGAGACTCCACCGGTCACCGACGAGGTCGAGCGCGCGGGCTACGGGGCAGTCGGGATCGGTCCAGGCAGGGCTCGGACTTCCCGTGGCGGGGCTCGGCATGACACCTCCCGAAGAGTTGCAGATTGAGACCATGATGCCCTACGGTCAAATTGGTTTCACTTTGCTACTCATCTCGTTAAGGAGTGCGATGGACGTCTGGCGACGGTTACTCCTCGCGACCGTGTGCGGTGTCGCGGTGGCGAGCATCTACGCTGCGCAAACAGTGCTGGTGCCCATGGGCGACAGCCTCGGCGTGTCGGCACAGCACGCCGGGTGGATCGTTTCGACCGGTCAGTTCGGCTATCTGGCCGGTCTGATCCTGCTGGTGCCGCTCGGCGACGTGGTCGCCAACCGGCGGCGGCTCATCGCGGTGCACATGACCGTCACCGCGGCAGGCCTGTTCCTGGCCGCTGCGGCTTCGGCCGCGTGGGCCGCCTTCGCCGGGCTCGCGCTGGCCGGAATGTTCGCGGTCGTGGTGCAGACCACGGTGGCCTACGCTGCGTCGGTCTCGCCGCCCGCCGAGCGCGGACGCAACATCGGTGTCGTGACGTCGGGCGTGGTGGTGGGCATCCTGGGCGCGCGGTTCGTCACCGGCGTGCTCGCGCAGGTGTGGGGCTGGCGGAGCATGTACATCGCCCTCGGTGTGCTCGCGATCGCCCTCGCCGCCCTCGTCCTGCGTGCCCTGCCGTCCGACGACGACTCGCGCCGGACCGCGGGCTACCGACAGGCAGTCGTCTCGTTCGGCGGGCTGTTCAAGCAGCGTCCCTTCCTGATGCGCGGTCTCATCGCGTTCTTCCTGTTCGCGTCGTTCGGCACCCTGTGGAGCGGCCTTTCCCTGCCGCTGGCGAACGCACCGTGGCATCTGAGCGAAAGCCAGATCGGCCTGTTCGGCATCGTCGGACTCGCCGGCGCCCTGGGCGCGGCACGTGCGGGACGGTGGGCGGACGCAGGAAGGGCGATCCCCATCAGCGGCCTCGCGCTGACCCTGCTCATCGTCTCCTGGGCCGCGACCGCGCAGTTGTCCTGGTCCCTGTGGCTGCTCGTCATCGGCATCGTCGTGCTCGACTTCGCGGTCCAGGTCGTGCACGTGAGCAACCAGCACGTGCTCACCACCGCCCACCCGGAGCGCACCAGCAGCGTCATCGGCGGCTACATGGTCTTCTACTCCCTCGGCTCCGCCCTCGGCGCGGCCGCCACCACCTCCGTCTTCGCCTCCCACGGCTGGGCCGCCTCCAGTCTCCTCGGAGCCGCATTCGCGTTCTGCGCACTGATCGTCTGGGCAACCGACGCACGTCTGCGCTCCAGGACTTCGAAGGCCGGTCCCGGGACGGCGAACGCACACGGGGGCGAGGAGGCGAAGCGGAGGGGTGAACCGCAGCAGGTCGGGCCGGTTGCGGACCCCTCCAGGATTTCCTGATAACTCCCGCCCCATCACCCCTACGCAACCGGCAAGCCCGACAAGGCGCCGAGTGATCCGGCGCCCGCGCAGATGCAGCCCATTCCCAGTCAAGAGGAGTGATCGTGTCTCTTTCGAACCCCGCAAGCCTGGTCGACTCCGACCGCGCGACTTTCACGCAGGTCACACAGGAGCCCGCAGCACAGCCCTTCGATCCGGGTGACTGGAAATCCGTCCGTGCGCAATTCCTTTTGTCACCCGACCTTGTACACCTGTCGAATTTCTATCTCGCCTCGAACCCGACGCCCGTCCGTGACGCCATCACGAACTACCGCCGCGCGTTCGACGAGAACCCGCACAGCTTCCTCGACGACAACATGTTCGCCCGGGAAGAGGACAAGCTATGGCGTTCCGTCTGCGCCGAGGCCGCCGAGTACGTCGGCGGACAGTCCAACGAGATCGCCCTGACCAGCAGCACCACCATGGGACTTGCTCTGACCTACAACGGCCTGCGGTTGAAGCCGGGCCAAGAGATCCTGACCACCACGCACGAGTTCTATCCGCACCACGAGGCGATCCGCCTGGCGGCCGACAAGTGGGGCGCGACCATGCGCTCCATCTCGCTCTACGACTCGTCGTTCGACTTCTCCGTCGACGAGGCCATCGCACGGTTGCGTGCCGCCGTGCGTCCCAACACCCGTGTGTTCGGCGTCGCCTGGGTGCACTCCAACACCGGCGTGCGCCTGCCGATGTCAAGGATCGCCGACGTCATCGCCGACCTGAACCGGAACCGCGACGAAGCCGACCGCATCCTGCTGGTGGTGGACGGGGTCCACGGCTTCGGCGTAGCCGACGAGGACGTCGCGCAGATGGGATGCGATTTCTTCTCCGCCGGAACGCACAAGTGGATTCTGGGCCCGCGCGGGACGGGAATCATGTGGGCGAAACCGGAGAACTGGGCGCTGCTCCAGCCGACGATTCCCAGTCTGATGAGCAAAGAGACCTCAGCGGCGTGGCGACAGGACCGCCGGCCGGTCGGCCCCACGGAAGCCGCGTGGGTCAGTCCGGGGGGGTTCTTCTCCTACGAGCACCAGTGGGCCGCCGCCGAGGCGTTCCGCTTCGTCCGGCAGATCGGACGCAAGCGGATCCAGGACCGGATCGCCGAACTGAACAGCCAGATCAAGGAAGGGCTGGCTGCCATGGACCATGTAACGCTCTACACACCGCTCGACCCCGAACTGTCCGCGGGCATCGTCACTTTCGACGTGGAGGGCCACGCACCGCAGGAGGTGGCACAGATCCTCCGCGAGAACCGGGTCATCGCCAACAGCACGCCGTACGGGGTCCCTCACGTACGTCTGTCGGCGGGAATCGTCAACTTCCCCGAAGAGATCGACTTGACGCTGAACGTCATCCGGTCACTGAAGGGCTCGCGATCCGGTGCCTGAGAGCCACGGAAAACCGTGACGGGTGCGTCTCTCACCCGTCACACCGCTCGGCCGGTACGTCACCTCGGACCCCGCTGAACCATAGTGGCTCCGGGGCGACGTGACCGGTCGGCGGTTCTCCGGGCTCACGGGCTGGTGGCAGGTGGTGCGGACGCCGGTCCAGCACCTCAGCGTGTCCTGGACGAGAGTCGGCTTCCACCTGGTCCGGATGGACTTGGCCGCCGATGGGACGCTGCCCACCACGGCGGGCGACGTCGTACACCGGGGCAATAACCAGGGACGGTGGGTGACCTCGGTGAGGCTCAGGTGAGACCAACTCACCGGCGTGCTCGGTCCGACCAGAAGAAGCGGGAATTTCGCCATGTGTGCCTGGACCAGCGATCAGCGCTCTGCGCACAGGCCCTGTCCCCGGAAGGCGTGGAGCAGCTGTCCAACATCGCGGTGCGATGGAGCGACGGAATACTCGCCTGCAATCGGGGCCGGGCCGCCTCTAGGATCCTCGTTCGAGGCGCTGACATGACGTGCTGTCGACAGGCACTCAACGGACCGAGGATGTGTGGCGCAATGAGCAGTCGACTCTCCGCGATCTCCTTCGACGCACACCAACCCGAGCGCCTGGCGCATTTCTGGTCTGGCCTCCTGGGCTGGGAGGAAGCCGATGATTCTTCCGACGGTGTCACCCTGCTGTCCGGGAACTCTGTCGGCTACCGTCTGGGCTTCCGTCGCTCCCAGAAGCGGAAGATCGCCCAGAACCGGCTGCACTTCGACCTGACCAGTTCCTCCCTGGAAGACCAGCAGGAGACCGTGGCCAGGGCGCTCGGCCTCGGCGCGCAGCACGCCGACGTCGGCCAGGGACCGAACGCATCCCATGTGGTGCTCGCCGATCCCGAGGGCAACGAGTTCTGTGTCATCGAGCCGGGCAACAACTTCCTCGCCGGGTGCGCCTCCATCGGAGCGCTCGCGTGTGATGGTTCGCAGGCCGTGGGCTACTTCTGGAGCGAGGCGCTGGGCTGGCCGCTGGTCTGGGACCAGAACGAAGAGACCGCCATCCAGTCGCCGAACGGTGGTACGAAGATCACGTGGGGCGGTCCGCCGCTCATGCCGGACCCCGGCAAAGACCTGCACCTCGAACTCGCGCCGGACGGCGATCAGCGAGCGGAAGTCGAGCGCCTGCTGTCCCTCGGGGCGAAGCGTCTCGTACCCGACCAGGGCGGGGACGGCCCCGTGCGGCTGGCCGACCCAGACGGCAACAACTTCCGCGTGCTCGGGCACCCGTGAGACCAGAACGCAACGGAAGCCGCGGTGGCGGTTGCTATGGGGGGAGCGCAGCGGAGAGCCGGGCAGGACCCCGCACCAAGCGGACAGCCCGATGCAGCCCACGAGGAGAGCTGCACCCCCGGCGGCGCAGAACGCAGGCGATCGTGACGGCAACGACCAGGGCCCCCAAGCCAGCGGCGAGGCGTAGCAGAGATCCATGATCACGCCTGCTGGCCCGTGCGGGAAAATCGGGTTGTCCAGTCGCCAGCCCCATGCCGGACAGCGGCGGGCAGGGGCGCTTCACCCGTAGGCACGGCTCCTTGCGGCTACGACACCCCGGAGGGCCTCTGGTTCAGCGCAGCAGGTAATAGGCCGTCAGCAGGCCTGCCGTGGTGAGGAGGAGCCGCTCAACGGCGGTAATCGCCGTCGCTCGTTTCGCTACGCGGTTTCGCAGGCCATCGGTCAGCCTGGTGCCACCACTTTCACTCATCGATGAGCCCCTCCGGCGCTGCTCCCGCCGATTGGCGCGCTGAACGGCATCACCGGCGGGCGACCGTGACTCCCATCAGTGCGTCCGGGGCGCCGCCAAGCTCGGAGCTGCCTCGATGGCAATACCTGCGCCTGCCAGCCCGTCAACGGCCAGCTCGGCATGGTCCGGTGGGTTGCTGGCCGGGAAAGCCGTACCCCTCGTGTCGCTGTGCACCGCGACCCGATTGATCGAGATGTTCGTGACCGGAATGTCCACTAAAATTGCGGGTAGGGCCGCATTCAGCAGGATCGGAAACCGCCCACTTCGCGCGGGGGCACCTCCCGAGGTCCTGATTTGGCAGCGCGGGGGCCGCACCCTCGTCGGTCGACGACGTCATGGGAGTCTTCCGAGTCACACAGCGTCGTGTATCATTCCATCCGGGTGATACATCGACGGACTCGCCGTGCAGCGCGCGCACCTACTGCATCGCGCGGGGGACGCAGTACTCGCCAATCTGGCGGCGGCGGAACCAGGTCGGCCGAAGGGAGACACCGATGCCCGGTCCGGCCCCGAAGACCCACTTGCTATCCGCAGCGCGGCGCTGGCACCCCTGGATCCCCTCCTGGCCATTGGCCCGGTAGTCGGCATCGTCCGCACGGTAAGCGCGCCCAGCATCGGCGAAGCTTTCGGATCGCGCGTGGGAGCCTTCGGGTTGCACGTGCTGCCTGACGGAGGAGAGAAAAAGGAGCGGCAACATGAATCTGGCCTATGACTACCCGGTCCTCGGAGCATTCTGGACAACCGTGTGGATCTTTCTATGGGTCCTGTGGATCGTTCTGCTCTTCCGGATCATCGGCGACGTCTTTCGGGACGACACGCTCAGCGGAGTGGGCAAGACGGGATGGCTCCTGTTCGTGATCGTGCTGCCCTTCCTCGGCGTGTTCGTCTATGTGCTGGCCCGCGGCAAGGACATGGGCCGACGCGAGGTGCGGCATGCGCGAGCCCGGCAGGAGGTCTTCGACGATTACGTACGCAAGACAGCCGGCACCGGCGCCGGGCCCGGGACCGAGGTGGAGCAACTGGCGAAGCTCTCGGATATACGGTCCAGGGGCGACATCTCCGACGAGGAGTTCCGGCGGGCCAAGGAGAAGATTCTTCACTGAAGCCAGTCGAACGTTCAACGCGCGGGCAACGGAGAGAGACGGGGGCCCACCTGGGCTCGCCACGGCTCAATCCCATCCGCAAGACCGGTGGTTGTTGCCACCGCCCCCTCGCGAGCGGAACGCAGTTGATCAGAGATCTCGGCCGCGTCATCCAGACCACCACCGGGCGTCCACAGTCGGTCTTCGGTGAAAGTACAGGCCAGGAGGTGTGGGAGCGGTTCGATCCCCGGGTCTTACTGCGGGGATCCAGGCCGGTCACGGATCGTTCCAACTCCTCGGTACCCGCGTGACGTTGCGAGGGCCGACGAACGATACGGAGCACGGTCTGCACCACGGTGCGGACAGACCGAGGCATCTGAGCGAGCCAGATCGACCTGTTCGGCATCGTCGGACTCGTCGGCGCTCCTGCGGCCGCCCATCAGGGCCGACGAAGGTTTGCGACATGGTCGACTCTGGGCGGGCCATACTTCGGAACCGCCCTGCCCTGCCCTGCCCTGCCCTGCCCTGCCCTGCCCTGCCCTGCCCCGGGATAATGGGTGCATGGAGCTGCGTGGGGACAAGGTCGTACTGCGGTCCGTGGCCGACGACGACGGGGCGGTTCTTGACAGGATCGTGCGGGAGCCGGAAGTCGCGGCGTGGTGGTCACACCCGAACGGCTTCGAGGACATGCTCGCCGTTGTCCTCGAAGGCGAGGTTGTCGGAGCGATCCAGTTCGAGGAGGAGACTGACCCCGATTTCCGGCACGCGGGCATCGACATCTTCCTGACAGCCCGGCATCACGGGAAGGGAATCGGCACCGACGCCGTACGCATCCTGGCCCGGTGGCTGATGCACGAACGCGGCCATCATCGGCTCACTATTGACCCCGCCGCCGCCAACACCGCGGCGATCCGCAGCTACGGCAAGGTCGGATTCAAGCCCGTGGGGATCATGCGCGCGTACTGGCACAACCACCAGACGGGCACCTGGCAGGACGGACTGCTCATGGATCTGCTGGCCGAGGAGCTGACCTGACCCGTGGCCGAGCGCACCGCGCGTGACGTGATGAGAGCCTCACGGCTTCTTCGGGGATGGGCAGGAAGTGGGCCCCGAGCCGGACAGGTGCCGCCCTGGCGCATCACATCGCCGGGACGCGTGAAGGCCATCACGTCGACGGTCAGCAGCGTGCGGATAAGGATGCGGGTCAACCGGCGGCTACAGCGCACAGGCGAGTCCTGAATCACGCGGAACGGGAGGGCTGCTCGCGCACCCAGGCCTCGATCGGGGGTGGTGTGAGCCGGACGCGCCACGATGACGGTCGGCACGGTCTCGTTGGCGCCAGTGGCTGTTGGCGCGCAGATCCTCGACCCCGGCGCCCAACCCGGCCATGTCACGTAAGTGCGTGCAGTACCTGGTCGCGTGCTCACCATCAATTGCCAGGAGTGCGGTGTGGAACACCGGCACCGGACACGCGTGGTCCACTGGCATCCGGGCTGCGTTCCCGCACAGGCCCACCACGCACAGTCCCCACCAGGGTCACCTCGCCCCGCCCCCACACGGGCGCAAAGGAGCGCCGCGGTGGGTACGGGAGCGGCCACGGTTCAGCGGGTGGTGTGGCGCAGTGCCGACGCCGAGAACCACGGGTTTCCACCCAGCGTCCACACCGACACGTGTGTGACCCCGAGCTGTTGGAGGACGGCCAACTTGGCGTCCATGCCCTCCTGGTCGGTGTAGTCGTAGAGCGTGCCGCCCGCTGTCACCGACTGGCATGCGCGATCGACCAGAGTACGTCTCCGGTAAGTCGGTAGACCTCAAGCCTGGTGATCCACTCGTTGGTGAACCGGGTGGTCCAGTTCCTGCCTAAGCCGTTCTCCCCGGGACCCGTCTGTCTCAGTAGCAACCTGCCCAGACAAGGGGAGAGTTACAGGGCGCCAGCATAAAACGCCCGTGGGTCGAGGCTGCCTTGGACAGCCCCCTCGAAACCGGCCGGGCAGAGGCGCTTCTTGCCCCTTCCACGATGGAACCGAACCTGCATGCGATAAATTCACGCGGCAAAGAATCATCAGCTCTCCGGGGGAATCACATGCACCGCCGTTCACTGCTCAAAGGCCTGGCCGCCACCGCTGTTGGGGGACCGCTGGCCACACTGGCACTGCCCGCCTCCGCGGCCCAGGCGGCCGGCTCGAACCACATCGCCCTCTGCGAGCAGTTCAAGAACCAGATCCTGCTTCACGACTCTGCGGATACGACCTGGACCCCGGCCAACCGCAAGTGGCTCTGGACGCCGCCGGCCGACACGGCTGACAACCGCGCCACCTGGAGGAACCTCTCCGACATCAAGTTCCGCAACACCACGGCGCACGGCACGGTCGCCCTGGTCACCGCCTCGTACGGGAAGGTCGGGATCGTCGGCATCGGCGACCTCAACGCGCCGAACGCCCCTTTGCTCTGGCACGAGACCCCCTTCGGCAACCCGCACGGGATTGAACGGATCCCGGGCATCGGGGCCATTGTGGTCGCCTCCAGCGAGCCCGGCCTCCTCACCGTCTACGCACCGGCACCCGGTCGGACGGACGACGTGTCCACCCTGAAGAAGGCCCTCTCATTCGCCTACGAGGGTGCGCACGGCGTCTGGTACGACGGGGCCTTCCTCTGGGCCCTCGGCGCCAAGTGCCTGATCAGGTACAGCTGGTCGGGCACTTCCTACGAGGACTTCGCACTCAAGAGCGAGCAGACGATCACGGTCACCAACGGCCATAGCCTGGACACCGACCTGAGTGGGTCCGACTACCTGCTGATGACCGACGGCTCCACTGTCAACCAGGTCTCCAAGTCGACCGGCAAGGTCACTCCATGGCACCCGACGAGCAGCAGACGACCGACGAGCAACCCGGGGGTAAATCCACACTGGATCGGGCCGGCAGAGCCGCTCCCGACCAACGGGGTGAAGTCCTTCGCCCGGGTCGCCTCCGGCGAGAGCTTCTGGATCCAGGCGATCGAGGCCACCGACTCGACCCGCCAGGGCGCCTGGTGGAACGACCACGTCGACTTCTTCGACGCCCACGGCCTGCGCACGAGGTCGCAGGGACTCGACGCCAGCTACGGGTACACACCGCGGTTCTACCGGGCTCGCGTCTCCCAAGTCGACTTCGCCTGAGCTATTGGGGTAATTGATCCACTCCATGGTGTTCTTCCCTGGCGTTGATCTTCACGGGTATGGCGCAACGACCAACCACCGTGCGGGCAACGACCAGGGCGAGCCCTTGAGGCCCAGACCACCGCATGTCAACTGATGCGTGAGACATCCATGGACTGCGCGTCCCTGGAGCGCACCCCGAAGTCGGGCCCCCACTGGTACGCGGAGCTGAGCCGAACGGGTAACTGCTCCGAGCACCCGGAGCCTGACGCCCCGGCAGGATCGGTATGGAGGTGACGGCGCAGTGGCCGGACTGGGGTGCCGCCATCCCTGGGTGTGGGGACTGTACGACGATCGGCCCTGTCTCACTTTCGGGACGTCGTGGGTGCTCTTCATTGGTTGTGCTGAAGTCTCAGCCTGCAGGCTTCCGTTGGTAGGGCACTGTGTGGTGCCCGGCGTCCGGCAGGGGCTGTCACCTGCCCGGCTCGCGATGGCCTCCGTGATACAGCTGGCCTGGGCAAGCGCCACCGCCGAATGCGGACGGATTCCACTCATGTGCTGGCTGCCGTGCGGAAGGGCCCACTCCCCCGCCACCCCGCCGCCGGCCTCAGCAGCCCCAGCGCCCGGATCCGCGCGGCCTTTGAGAAGGAGCGAGCAGGGGACCAGCAAGGCGCCGAGGCCCTCGCATGGGCGGACACCGACCGGGGGCACACCGACGCCCGGATCCGCGCGGCCGCCGACCGCTACGACTGCAGCGCGACGATCCGCCTGGCCCTGGCTCTGGCGCGGGACGGGACCGGAGAAACGGTTCGAGCGAGTACCAATCCGCCCAGAGCGCGGTCTGTTCCTTGCGGCACCGGCCCAGCACGGCAGCGTCATCGACGGCATTCGCGGCGGCAGCCCCTACCCCTCGCAAAGGGCCCACCGGTCGTGCGCGGCGGGACGCCGAGCGGACGAGCAACATTCTCGAATGCTCCCAGGCCGTGGCCATGAGATTCACCAAGCGGCACGGCACCGCCACCGTCGCGCACCATCCGAGTGTGGCTCCGGAGCTGAGGGCTCCGCGCCCGCCTAGACCGTCTCGGCCGCAGTCCCCAGGCCCAGAAGCACCAGAACGCCGGCCGCGATCCGCTCCATCACCGTGTTCACACGCGGACGGCGCAGCCACGTCAGCATCCGGGCTGCGAACAGTGTGACCAGCATCAACCACACAGCAGCGATAGCCGCATCAATGACACCGAAAGCCAGAGTCGCAGACAGCGTCCCTTGGCCGCTGGGGAGGAACTGCGGGACCACCGACACGAAGAAGATGCCCACCTTGGGGTTGAGCAGACAGCTCAACAGCCCCTGCCGGAAAGCCCGCCCGACAGCCGGAGCAGACCCCACCGGTTCCCCCGGCATCTCCGCTCCGCCCGCCGCACCACGACGGCATGCCCACAGGCTCTGCACGCCCAGGAACATCAGATACGCGGCGCCGACCAGGCGGACCACGGTGAAGGCCGTGTCCCAACGCTGCAGCACCGCAGCCAGCCCCACAGCGGCCGCGACGGCCCAGGCAAGCGATCCCGCCGCCGCACCGAGCGCCGTCGCACCACCCGACAGACGGCCCCCGCGCATGCAATTACGCAGCACCAAGAGTGTGTCCGGGCCTGGAGCCACCGTCACCACCAGGGCGAACAGAGAGAAACCGACGATGGAAGTGATCACGACGAGCCCCTGATCTCACGACAACGAGCGAGCACGGAGCACCGGCCCCGCTCCCGGCAGCCTAAAACGCACAAGATCTTCTGGACAGTCCCCCATCGTGGCCCCAGGACTTGGTGGACCTGTCGCAGACTGCGAGGGCCAACGCCCGTTCCAGGCCTGGACAGCACTGCCGACGCCCACGGGTACCGCTGGGCTGTCGGCGAGGTGACACCCCCCCTACCGCGAGGACGGCTCCACCGCCCGCGCCGGCACACTGCCCCAGCCTAGACAGCGTCGTCCTCCGCCCGTACCCAGGCCAGCTCTGCGTCGCTCAGCGAAGGGTCGAACCCTTCCGGGAACATCAGCATGAGTGGCTGCGGCCACATGTTCTCCGGCCCGTGCTCCTGGCAGTGCAGGGCGATCAGATGCGGACCGTCCCCGCAGGACTCGTGCCAGTAGGGGTGCTCATGCGCCTGGCAGAAGTACCCGTACCGTGAGCAGTCGTCCGCATCGCCCTGCTCGTAGAAGCCGGGATCTCGGACGATCAGGGTCACCGGCTCCTGCCGATTGAACCGGGGGATGGGCCGCGGATCACACCACAGCAGTCGGGGAGGAAGCACGCGCCCATTCTCCATCCAGGCCGACCCATGCAAGTCAGCGGCCCGTCGCCCAACACGGGCTGATCTCCCCCTTGCTGCGGCAGGAGTCCGGCCCGCCAAGACGGGGGAGCCTGGCGGGCCGGACTCGTCACGATGCCACAGAGCCCTCCTCGACGCCGCAGCGATGCAGCGGACGTGGCCGAAACGCACACCCCAATAGCCCGGCGCCTCCCGACCTGTCGCACAACGCGCAGAGAAGGGCCGGTCGGTTCACTCTGTGGACCGCGAGCTTCCGTCGACCCATGTGCACAGCTGCTACGAATGCCGGCTGGCCGACAAGCAGTACCACCGCCGCACGGACAGTGTGATCACCACCGGCTGGTCACCGACTGGAGGTACTTTCCCATGAGGCGTACCGACCACCCCGTGTCAGGTGCCGGGGCAGGGTGGGTCGAAGTCGACCGCTGTGAAGTACTGGGCCCACTCCGCCCGGGTGAGACGGGGGTGCGCACTGTCGCAGATGCGGGCGATGACCTTGTCCAGGCGGGTCTCCCACGTCCGGATGGTGAAGTCGTTGCCTCCGGTGGCCAGGGTGTGTCCGTCCGGGCTGAATGCCACCGTCGGTACGGGGCCAAAGTGGCCGGTGAGGACGGTGGGAACAGGATCTCCGTTCAGGTCCCACAGCAAGGCCCTCCCGTCCGCCGCACCCGCCGCCAGTTGGCGGCCGTCCGCGGCGAAGGCGAGTGTGTAGAGCCATGAGACGGGACCTGGCAGGTGCTTCACCTCCACCGGGCGGGCCGGGTCTTCGACGTCGATGAGCCAGATCGCCTGGTCCGCCCGGTGGATGGCGGCCAGCCTCCGGTTGTCGGGGCTGAACACTCCGGCGGCCAGCGGTTCGGAGCGGAACGGCGACGGCAACTCCCGGGGGCTGCGCGGGTCGCCGATGTCCCAGAACCGCAGCGAGCCGGACTCACCCGTGCTCGTCGCCAGCGTGTGGCCATCGGGGCGGATCGAGGCCATCGTGCCGTCCGGCTCGACCGCGGGCAACCGGCCCAGCCGCCGCGGCCGGCCCGGGTCACTCAAGTCCCAAAGCCCAGTCTCCCGTTGGGCCCAGACCACCAGCAGGTGACCGTCGGGGCCGAATCGAGCGCCTCCCACTTCGCCGGCCTCGGGGGTGAGGAGCGAGATCAGTCGGGGCGTGCGGGGGTCACCTACGTCCCAGACGCGGAGGGTGGTGTCCTCGCTGCAAGTGACGAGGGTGCGTCCGTCCGGGCTGAACACCACGGACCGTACGAACTTGGTGTGCCCGCGCAGCACGGCCAGCGGCCACAGGGCCCGCCCGCCGACGACCTGCCAAAGACGCGCGGTGCCGTCCCAGCTGGCACTGGCCAGGAGATGGCCACCGGGGTCGAACGACACGGACGTGACCACGTCGTCGTGGGTTGCGGAAGTCAGGTCCTTGAGGTCGAGCAGCCGGTCGGAGTCGGCGAGGGTACGGCCGTCCGGGCTGAAGGCGGCCTGATAGGCGCCGCCTTGGACCATGTTGATCCGCTTCGGGTCCGCCGGGTGGGCGACGTCCCAGAACAGGGTGGAACCGCCGATCGAGACGAGCGTCCGGCCGTCCGGCGCGAACGCCACCGACCAGACGATGGCGGGGTGGCCGTGCAGGATCGCGGGGGCCCGGGTTCGCGGGGCGTCGCCGAGGTCCCAGAGGCGTGCGGTGTGGTCCCAGCTCCCGGTGGCCAGGGTACGGCCGTCGGGGCTGAAGGCGGCCGAGGTCACCGTATTGGTGTGTCCGCGCAGGACGTCGAGGGGCCGGGGATTCGCGGGGTCGATGACGTTCCACAGCCGGACGGTGGTGTCGCCGGTGGTCGCGAGCGTGCGGCCGTCCGCGCTGAACGCCACCGAGGTCACCGCGTCCGTGTGGCCCGGCAGAGTGGCGAGGAGGCTTGGCCTCCGGGGATCGCCCACACTCCACAGCCGTGTCGTCCCGTCGATGTGGCCGGTGGCGATGACGCCGCCGGGTCTGGCGGCCACCCACGTTGGTGCGGCGAGTTGCTGTGGAAGTGTGCTCAGTTGGCCTGGAGCTCGGCGGTTGGACACGTCCCAGAGACGCACGGAGCGTTCGCTCGCCGTGGCGAGGACCATGCCGCCATCGCCGAACGCCACTGAGACCAGCCGGTCGGGCTGGGTCAACACCGCGAGCTGTAGGGGGCGATGCGGGTCCCGGACGTCCCAGAGCCGGACCGTCCGGTCCCAGCTCGCGGTGGCCAGCACCGCATCCCCAGGAGCGAAGGAAAGGGAGACCACGTCAGAGGTGTGGCCGGTGATCCTGCTCGTGTACGGGGTCGAGAACGCGCTCATCAGCTGGTCACGTACGTCGCGGGTGTCGGCCAACCGGTGTGCGGCCAGGGTGAGTTGCGCGGCGAGCGCGGGGTTCTGCTGGCGTACCCCGGCGGCGTCCGCCGCGGCCTTGCGTGCGATGGCGACATTGCGCTGCTGGATGGCTGACCCGCGTGAGCCGATGGCGAGGACGCCTGCGGTCACCGCCACGAACGCCAACACGGTGAGCAGGGCGACCAGTTGACGAAGACGGACCGTGCGCCGTCTGGCCGCCGCCAGCTCGTCGGCCTGTGCCTGGCGGCTCGCATCGAGGAAGCACCGTTCCTTGGCGGTCAGGTGGCTGCCGTCGCCGGCGGCCAGGTCCAGTGCCGCCGACAGGCGGGCCCCTCGGTACAGGGCGTGGGGATCGTGGTCGTGGGCCTCCCAGTCGGCGCTCGCGTCGGTGAGTTGCCGCTGCACGACCAGCCGGTCCCGGTCCTCGGTCAGCCAGCTGCGCAGACGCGGCCAGCACCGGATGATCGCCTCGTGGGTGATCTCGACGCACTCCTCGTCCAGGACCACCAGACGTTGCCCGGCGAGGGATTCGAGCACGACGGCAGTGTCGGGTCCTTGGTCCAGCTCGTCCCGGGTGATCCGGCGCCGGGTGTCCTGCGTTCCGTCGCCGAGCGCGGTGAGGCGCAGGAAGAGGGACCGGGCGAGGTCCTGCTGGGCGGGCGTCAGCGCCCGGTAGGCGGCCTCGGCGGTCTGTGCGAGGGCGTGCTGGATGCCGCCCGCCGCCAGGTATCCGTCGAGGGTGAGGCGGTTGCCGCTGCGGCGACGCCAGGTCTCGACCATCGCGTGTGAGACCAGGGGCAGCGCGCCGGGCTGACCGGTCGCGTCCGCGACCACCGCCGCGAGGAGGGCGCCGGTCACCGTGCACCCCGCGAGCGCGGCCGGCCGCGTGATGGCCTCGCGCAGTTCCTGGCTGCTCATCGGGCCGACCGCGATCTGTGCGTCACGCATCGCCTCGACCAAGCGGGGTTGCTGCACGCAGTGCTCGTAGAAGTCGGCGCGTACGCCGAGGACCACCCGGGCCCGGCTGGTGGGTGCCGTGGCTGCGGCGGTCAGCATGCTGATGAACGCGGCCCGTTCGCCGCCGTCCCGGCAGAGGGTGAAGACCTCCTCGAACTGGTCGACCACGATCAGCGTGTCGACGTCGGTCGGGCAGTCCGTCATGGTCTGCCGGATCCGCAGGTGCAGCGCCCCGGGGTCGCCCCGGAGCTCGGTCAGCAGCGTGCCCGGCGCTTCACCCGTCCTCGCGGCCAGCCGGATCGCGCACTCCTCCACGGGGTGCGGGCCCGGCGTGAACAGCATGACCGGCCCATCGGTGGCCCGTGCACGGGCGACCAGGCCTGCCCGCAGCAGCGAGGACTTGCCCGACCCGGAGGGCCCGAAGACCGCCAGGAACCGGTGGTCCCGGATCTTCGCGAGTACCTCGTCGGTCAGCCGCTCCCGCCCGAAGAACCGGTCGGCGTCCTCCGGCTGGAACGCCGAGAGGCCTGCGTACGGCGTACTGGTCTCGGCCGGGCCGGCGCCGGTGGCGTCGGCCGCGATCTCGGCGGCGACCGCGTGCCAGCGCGTCTCCCATTGCGTGCGGTCGCCCCGGCACGCCTCCACGTACGCGAGCGTCACGGCGAGGCTCGGGAAGGCGCGGCCGCCCGCGGCGTCCGACAGGGTCGTGGACGCGTAGTGCGCCTGCTTCGCCAAGGTCCGGTACGGCGGCAGACCCGCTGCTTCACGCAGCTTCCGCAGGTCGGCGGCGAACCGCGTCAGCGGGCTGCCGTCCGGGTCGAGCGGGCGTTCGGGGCGTGGCATCGCTTCCCTCCCGGAGTCCTGCCTGCCGTGCTGCGTGGTGGTTGTCCAGCTTTTGATGTCCGCAATCCGCGTCCCGGCGCCGGACATCCACCGGGGGCTAGACCTGACTCAGCGCAACCGCGCAAGAGCGATACGGAGGAGCACCATGAGGGTTCTGAGACGACTGATGCTGTTGGTGGCCGCGACCGGTCTTGTGGCCGGCGGGACGTTGTCGGCGTCGCCCGCGTTCGCCGCGGCACCGCTGCTCAAGTCCAAGCTGAACGGGAGGTGCGCGGACGTCTTCGCGTTCCATCAGGAGAACGGCGCTTCCACGGTGACGTGGGACTGTCACGGCAATACCAACCAGCAATGGCGCTGGGACGGCGAGCAGATCCGCTCCAACCTCAACGGAAAGTGCCTGGAGATCTATGCCTTCGCCCAGGGCGACCAGGGCTCGGCGAGCATGTGGGACTGCGACGGCGGCATCAACCAGAAGTGGTTCCGCATCGGCGACGAGATCCGTAACCGTATGAACGGGAAGTGCCTGGACATCCTCGGCGGCCGACCCGAGAACGGCCAGCTCCTCGTGAGCTGGAGCTGCAACGGCGCGGCAAGCCAGGCCTGGGACTTCTGACCGGCCATCAGCCCCGGCCCGGCACCCCGCGTGCCGGGCCGGGCACGGCACCCCCGGGCGACCGGCACGGCGCGCTCAGCAGCAGCCGTCCTGCCCCGGAGAGCCGCTACAGCACGCCCGCGTCCCGGGCCGCCCACAGCGAGGGGATGAACGGGCGGTAGCCCAGTTCGTGCCGGATGCGGGTCGTGGACATCACGCCGCTCCAGGGGTCCGGGGCCTCCTTCTCGTATGCCTCCGGCGGCACGGGCAGACCGTGGAACTGGAAGAGGTCGACCGTGGTGAGAGGTGCGTCGTCGGCGATGTTGTACACACCGTGCGCGCCGGGCGCGTACAGCAACCGCCGCAGGCCCTGGGCCACGTCGATGTGGTGGCCCAGGTGCAGGCGCTGCATGGCCGGCCAGTCGGGCGCCCACCGCAGCGCGACGGACAGATGGGGGTCGCCGTCGCCGTAGACGAAGGGCAGCCGTCCGATGCGGAGGTCATCGAGGCCGTCCAGTGCGCCGAGCGCTCGTTCCGCCTCCCCCTTGGACTCGGGGTAGGCACCCCAGAAGTGGCCGCCCGGCACTGTCTCGTCGGTTTCGACCAGCGCCTTTCCACGTCCCCTGCCGTAAACGAGCCCGGTGCTGACCTGCACGAACCGGCGTACGCCCGAGGCGACGGCGGCTCGGCCGAGTTCGACGGCCGCGTCCCGGTTGACCGCTCGGGCCTCCTCGTCCGGCACTCCCCTGAACGCGGCCGCCACGTTCACCACCGCGTCCACACCGTCCGTGGCCTTGCCCAGCACGTCCGTGTCCCGCAGATCACCCACCACCACCTGGGCGCCGAGCTCGGCGAACGGCTCGCCGCGCGTGCTGTCCCGCACCAGCACCCGCACCTCGTCACCGGGTGCCGCGTTCTGCAGCAGCCGCGGCACGA
Organism: Streptomyces sp. NPDC045846; assembly: GCF_056431605.1. Classification (NCBI taxonomy): domain Bacteria; kingdom Bacillati; phylum Actinomycetota; class Actinomycetes; order Kitasatosporales; family Streptomycetaceae; genus Streptomyces; species Streptomyces sp. NPDC045846. The sequence goes on from NZ_JBWKKJ010000015.1 coordinate 80,986, forward strand.
ACCGGCTCCCGACCTGGCCCGTAGCGCCTGTCACCAATGTCAGCATGGCCGCCTCCTCGTTGTCGTAGCGATGTCCCCAGCGTGCGGGCACGGCGGGCGCGGCGGGAGAGACGCGCCCATCCAGGGACCGGCTCTCCCTGGATACGAGCCCGGATCCGAGGGACCCTGACCGGGTGGACCGAATCGAACTCGCCGACTTCCTGCGCCGCTCCCGCACCCGGCTGACCCCCTCCGACGTGGGCCTGGGCGCCGGCCCCAGGCGTCGCACCCCGGGCCTGCGCCGCGAGGAGGTGGCCCAGCTCGCCGGGATGTCAACGGACTACTACACCCGCCTCGAACAGCGCCGCGGCTCCCATCCGTCGCGGCAGATGCTCACCGCGCTCGCCCGCGCCCTGCGGCTCACGGACGTCGAGCGCGACCACCTGTTCCACCTGGCGGGCGAGGAGCCGCCGCGCCCCGGGGGCTCCTCTGGCCATGTCCGCCCCGGCCTTCTGATGATCCTCGACCGCCTGACCGATCTGCCCGCGTCGGTGCTGAGCGACTGGGGCGAGGTGCTCGCGCAGAACACGATGTCGGTGGCTCTCACCGGAGACCACGTGGGGACCAATCTGATCCGGCGCTGGTTCACGATCCCCGGTAGCCGTGCCTTGTTCCCGCCCGAGAACCACGAGCAGCACGCCCGCTCCCACGTGGCAAGCCTGCGGGCGGTCACCGCGGCCCGCCCCGACGATCCCGGACCGGCTGCGCTCGTCGATGAACTCCGCGCTGCTTCCAAGGAGTTCGAGGCGTACTGGCAGTCGCACGATGTCGTCGTGCGCCGCCCGTCACCGAAGCGGTTCCTCCACCCCGTGGTCGGCACCCTCGATCTCGACTGCGAGGTACTGCTCAGCGACGGGCACAGCCAGCAGCTCATCGTGCACTCGGCGCGACCGGGCACCGACACGCATCAGCGCCTCGAACTGCTGCGGGTCGTCGGCCTTCAGGACCTCGCCTCCAGCTCATAGTTGACGCCGCGCCAGGACAAGGGAGCTCGGCCTACGGGCGCCTCCATCCGTCCGTCCGCGGGCGGCCGCCGACTTGCCGCGCAAATGCGCGGTGCGCTCGGTCAGCGACGGGCACGGGCTGCGGACGCCGGGCCGGCTGCGTCTCTCCTGGGCCGACCGACCGACGACCGACCGGGCTCGGCGTCACCCCTGCCCCGCCCCGGATCGAAACCGCCAAGGCGCGCGGCGGATGCGAGTCTCGGGCTGAGCAGCACACGAACATAACTTTGCGTAATTGACCAGTCGCAGATTCAGGGCATTTACTTGAAGTCTCACATTGTTCTATGGTCGCAGACGAGGCCACCGCCTCACGTTTCGCCGCTCCAGGGAGACCCCCCATGCCTGTGCGTCGCCTCAACCACGCGGTGCTCTATGTACGCAACGTCACGAGAGCCGTCGAGTTCTACACCGACGTCTTCGGCTTCAGCCTCGACGTCGACATCCCCGGCCGGGCCGCATTCCTCAGCGCCGAGGACACACTCAACGACCATGATCTCGGCCTGTTCTCCGTCGGACCGGACGCGCCAGGTCCCGAGCAGGGACGCGTCGGTCTCTACCACCTGGCCTGGGAGGTCGGCACACTCGGCGAGCTGGCCGCCGTCGCCGCCAAGCTCAACGAGCGCGGCGCCCTCGTCGGCTCGACCGACCACCTCGTGTCGAAATCCTTCTATGCCAAGGACCCCGACGGCAACGAGTTCGAGGTCATGTGGCGTGTACCGCGCGAGGACTGGCCCTCCGTGACCGAGGAGGCCCGCCCAGGCGCGCTCGACCTCGAAGAATCACTCAAGCGTTGGGGGCCCGACCTCAAGACCGGCGCCGCGGCAGGATCCGCCACCTGAGGGGCGCTCCGGGAGATCCGGACGGACTCGCCTTCCGTCGGCGGCGCGCATCAGGCCCAAAGCGTGAGCCGCCGATGGCCGTGAGGCCGAAGAGGTCCCGTACCGGGAATGGGGCGCCAGGGCTGGACCGTTGCTCGGGCCTCGCGGGTCAAGCCGCGAGCACGCGCTTGCGGAATTCCGACGGGTTGACCGTCTTCCCGTCACGGGGACGCTGGAAGGCAGCCAAATGACCGTGCCCGCGCCGGCGGCTCCGTACGGACGGCGACCGGTGCCGAGGCAGCCGCGAGTTCTACCGCGCCATCCATCCCGGCGCCCACTCCGCGATCAGCGAACCGAGCCGACGCCGGGAGATGCCAGTGCGGCACGGTGCGAGAAAGCTGTACGGGCCAGGGCAGAGGTCACCATCTCCCCAACTCGTCCGGCTCACTCCGCGTTCCGGCCCAGGCCCTGATGTGACATCGCTTCCTTGAGCGCATCACACCGGACCCATCAGCCACATCAGGCGCGGGGGTGAGCCTCCAGGAAACAGTGGAGGGATGCCGTCATGCTCGCCACGAAGGAGTCACGGGTCCGGTCGGAGACCAGGTCCAGGGACAGGAAGGGGTTGAGGTCCTCCAGCTCGACGAGGAGCAGCTCGCCATCCCGGGTGCGGCAGGCGTCCACGCGCTGGATGCCGTGATCGAGGGTGTTCCAGTCAACGAAGCGCCGGGCGAAGGTGAGGTCGGCGTCGGTGGGCTCATAGGGCTCCAGGACCCAGCGCCGCTCCGGATCAGGGGCATGAAGGGCGTACTGGAACGCGTCGTCGACGTAGAAGAAGGACACCTCGTAGCGGAAATCGATACGAGGCTGGACAAGGATGTCACCGTAGGCGAGACCTCCCAGTTCCTCCCGGGGCACGAAGGCCAGGCCGATGGAGTCCGCACCTGCCCTCGGCTTGACCGCGTAGTGGCCGACCTCGGGCAGCAGGTGCAGGTCACCGGGTTGGTCGATGGTGGGGATGACCGGATACCCGGCGGCGGTCAGGTCCAGCAGGTACTGCTTACCGGCCATGTCGCCCCGTCCGGACAGCGGGTTGTAGATCAGGGTGCCGCGGGCCGCGACCTGCTCCCGGAAGGTGTCGTACTCCTTCTGGTAGTAGAGCACGGGCCCGCTGTTGCGGACCACCACCACGTCGAAGGCGTCCATCAGCGCGGCGGCCTCCAGCGGGTGGCACAAGGCGATGTCGAAGTCGTCGCGCAGCCGGGAGGTCAGGAAGATGTCCTCGTCGCAGTAGCGCCGCCCCCTGGCTTGGTAGGCGAGGTCGGTCACGAACAGAACTCTGCGACGGTCAAGCATGGTGTATCTCCTTTAGACGGTGACACCAACCTACCTATCCCCCGGGACACGGTCTCGGGCCGACTCATCGACGGGACATCGGCGGTTCTGCATCACTGTCAGTGCCAGTGCCCCGGAGAATCACCGAAACGGCGACCATGAACGGCCGTGGGTGATGTCCTCCTCCAGTACGTGTGGTTCCACCGGGTCGAAAGTGTCGTGGTCGAAAACGTCGCGTCTGAAGGCGAATTGGTAGCAGTGCGGGCCCGGGCGGCTGTGGTGCGGGCCGTGTGTCCGGCGTGCGGGGCGCAGTCGTCCCGGGTGCGCAGCCGGTACGACCTGGCTTCGTTCACGCGAAACACCAGCGAGTGGGCCGCGGTTTGGGCAGCAGTTGGCGATCATGGGTGCTGCGGACGTGCACCAGAGGTGACGTCGCCCTTGGCTAAGCTCGCTGTCATGTGGAGACAGGCAGTGCAGGAAATCTTTCCTGATGCAGGGCTTCGGGAGCCGGCCCGGGCGTCCGAGATCGTCGAGGCCGAGAGGCGGCTGGGGCGGGCTCTGCCGACGGACCTTAGGCATCTGCTGTCGGAGAGCAACGGGGTGCTCGGCCACTCTCACGTGGACACTGTTTGGACCATCGACCAGATCGTCGAGCAGAACCTCCACTTCTGGTCCGACGGGACCTTCGCCCAGCTCTATATGTCTTTCGATGCCCTCCTGTTCTTCGGCGACAATGGAGGCGGCGATCAGTTCGCCTTCGTGCAGAAGCCGCGGCGCCCGGACGTGTTCGTCTGGGAACACGAGAGCGACAGCCGCAGATGGGTGGCCACCAACCTGCGCGACTACCTGGGCCGTTCACTGCGCGTCGGCGGAGACGACTGGTATCAGCTGTAGCGAACGGATCCACCGGGCAGGCTGTCGACTTGGCCCTTAACGGGCTTCCGAACAGAGCTCGTGAACATTACCCGACCGTGGATGACGGTGCCTCCCAAACCCGGGTCCCGGCCCACATTCCGTGAATCATCAATCGGTGCGACGCTTGTCGGTCAGGCGAGACCTCGGGAAGCCGCCTGAATAGGATGAGTCCCCCTTCGGAGGGAGCCGAGCCGTCGCGCCGCCACCGCTACACCCAGCTGTTCAGCGTCCCGGGATACACGCCGAACTCCTCTTCGCCGTGCCGCTCCGCTCGGTCTTCCTCAATCCGCGCCCAGGGCGGTTTGCTTGCCGTGGTTGTCTGCCAGGAAGTCGGTGATCCGGCGGTTCGTCTGCGCGGGCTCGGCGGTGGGCATGGCGAAGTGGGTGAGCTCGGTGAGGATCTCGATCCGGGCGGCCGGTACGGCCTTTCGGGCGCGGACCGCGACTTTCGCGGCGTCATGGGCGTCGCTGCGGCCGGCGAGAAGGACCAGGAGCGGGGCGCTCAGCGCCGTGGGGTCCGGGCGGCGGCCGACGACCAGTTTCCGGTTCGCGAAGCCCGAGACCGCCAAGGCATAGAGCCGCTTCCAGCCGAGGTCGGTGTGCGTACCCGCCGTCTCGCGGTCCAGGTACGCGCTTGCGCGGGCTTGGGTCGGGTGGAGCAGTAGCGGCAGCGAGCGCAGCAGAAAACCCGGGCGGAAGTTGGCGAAGCACTGGGTCGGGTCGAGCAGTACCAGCCGATCGACCCGCCCTGGGGCGTGCAGGGCGTAAGTGAGGGCCATCCAGCCGCCATAGGAATGACCGAGCAGGTGCGCGCGGGACACGCTGAGACCGTCGAGCAGGGCGTCCAACCAGGCCATCAGGTCGGTGGTCGTGCGCAGCGGGCGCCCGCTGGGGATGCTGCGTCCGGCGTCGCCGAGGATGTCGACGGCCAGCACCCGGTGATGCGTGCCGAGTGCCGGAGCATTGGCGAACCAGACCGCGCCGGTGGAACCGCCGCCGTGCAGCAGGAGGACGGGGGCGGCTCCGGCCGGGCCGTAGGCATGGACGCGGGTGGTGCCGTACGGGGTGGGTACGTCGATTTCGGTGGTGCCCGTGGGCCAGCGGGCGAGCAGTGCGTCGTAGGCCGCGAAGAACTCTGGGGATACGGACACCGTGAACCCTCCGGGAATCATCTCGTTGACCAATTCTCTCGCTCGGCGAGATACTAGCCCGGTGAGTGATGACATCGACCAGGCGATGCGGCTGGTCCATCTCCTGCGCGCGGTGACCGTTGAATTCGATCTACGCGGCGCGGAGTTCGCCACGCGAAACGGCCTGCACCCCACCGATCTGCGGGCCCTCATCCACCTGCTGGACGCCGAACGTGCGGGCACCGGCGTCACCCCGGGACGGCTCGGTTCGGCGCTGCGGCTCAACTCGGCGGGCACTACCGCCCTGCTCGATCGGCTGGAGCGCCTGGGGCTCGTCCGTCGCAAACGCGATGAACACGACCGGCGGCGCGTCATGCTGACGGTCGAGCAGAAAGCCGTGGAACTGGGCTGGTCCTTCTTCGGCTCACTCATCGCCAACCTCGTCGATGCCGCCGAGGACTTCACCCCGGGTGAACTGGACATCGTTCACCGCTACCTGACCGCTGCCCTTCGAGCAGCCGCTCCCGCCTGCGACGCGTCGACGCCCGCAGCCACCGCCAGCAGGCCCGCCGACACCACAGCGGTTCGGTCAGCCACGAGGACAGCACAGACACAGACCCATGATCGCGGAACGCCGTAAGTCCGTGATCACGGAACCTGGGCCCGTCCCCGTCAGCAAGCCAAGACCGCCTGACGCCTATCTGCGCGACCTCGTAGGATGCGGAGCATGACGCGGTATGTTGACGAGGATCTGCACGGCGCGGAGTTCCGCGAGTGCGATCTGACCGGGGCACGCCTGACCGGCGTCGTCATGCGGGATGCCGTGATCGACGGGCTCGTCACCAACCTCGTGGTAAACGGTGTCGAGGTCACCGAGTACGTCGAGGCAGAACTTGACCGGCGTCATCCGGTGCGGGCGCTGATCCGCTCCGAGGACCTGGCCGATCTGCGCGAGGCATCGCGTCAGCTCCACGCCAGCTGGGCTGCCACAATCGAGCGAATCCGTCGCACGCCCGGCATCGAGCGCCGCAGCGTGAACGACGAGTGGTCGGCGGTGGAGACGATGCGCCACCTGGTCTTCGTCCACGACTCGTGGTTCCGCCGCTGCTGCCTGGGTTCGACGGAGCTGTTCACGCCGATGGGCATCGGGCCGACCGTCGCGCCCTACCGTGGAGCGCACGGACTTGACCTCTCGCTCGATCCGTCCCTCGACGAGATCGTGAGCGTGCGTGACGCACAGGCCGCCGAGCTCGAGGCCTGGCTCGACGAGATCGCCCCTCAGCAGCTCGCAGCCCGAGCGCCGGTTCCCGACGACGATGTCTGGCCGCCGTACGCCCGGGGCCGCTTGGTGCGGCAGTGCCTCGGCACGGTGCTCAACGAGACCTTCGAGCACCACGGCTTCTGCGTCCGCGACCTCGACCTGATCGAGGCCCAGGACGCCGGGTAGGGCCGGCTATGGACGCAGCAACTTGCGGATGCGGGCATCCCGGACCGTCTGGGCGGTGCCGAGCCGCCGGGCCCAAAGCCGGACGGAGTACTTCTCGAGCATCCCGGCGTCCCTGGTCCGGGTCCCGGCCGGGCGGGCCGTAGGCCGGTGGAGGTGCGCCGCTTGGAGGTCGGCGATGCGATTACGGCAACTCGTCGCGGCACAGCCCCAGAAGTGCAAGTCCCGCAGGGCCAGTGTCGTCCCTGGTGGGCTCCGATGCCGGAGTCTTCCAACCGGACCGGAGGCCGCGATGACACCACGCCCCGCAGGAACTGCTCGCCCCCAGCTCGAACTCCGCGTGGGCGGCGTTCACCTGGTGATCCAGCGAATCCCTTCCTGGGCTCTGACTGTCCTCACCAACACCGCCAGCGCCATCGCAGGTATTTTGTACGCGCGCGGGCGATGAGCCCCTGCACGGTCGAGGCCGCCGCCGCACCACGACATCTGCTCGAACGCGTCTGCCGGGCAAGGCGGACTCCCCCACCGGCCAGAGGCGAGCGAAGGACGGGTACCGCAGCCGTGTCCCCGTCCGAGCCCCTTCTCGAGTGTGCGTCGGGAAATTGGAGGCCGGCCTTTGAGCCCGAGTACACGAAACCCCAGAGCCGCCATGGCTGCTCGGCGAGGCCTCGGGCCTGGTGCGCTGGCCGATTGGTTTCAAGGGGTGGCTGCACAAACGGAGCGGTCGAAGAGGTTGTCCCGTCAGTGGGTGCCGAAGCCGGTTGCCAGAGCGATAAAGCCGTCCCGGTTGGCGACAAACAGGTAACTCGGTGTGGCGATCGGCCCATATGCGTCGAGAGCCCCGCCCATGCCGGCGCCGGTCTTGTAGGACCACTGCCTGCTACCAGACGCCATGTCCAGGGCGTGAATGGTTCCGTCCTGGCGGTCTCCCACATAAACCGTGGAGGCAAGCCGGGACACAGCGGGCGTGGTGGGCGAGAAGGCACCTGAGGCGGCACCGTAGGTCCACTTCCGCGCACCGGTCTTCGCATCGAAGGCGTGCACAAGACCGTCGTATCCTCCGACCAGGACCATCCCCAATGCCGCGGTGGGGCACGAGGGGCGGTCATTGTCGTTGGCAGGGGTGGAGCCGTGCAGCGGGGCCGTCCACTTCTTGGCACCGGTGACCGCGTCCAGGGCATACAGGATCTGGTCGTTGTTGACGGCAAACACGATTCCGTCAGCCACGTCGGGGGTCGCACGAAACGGTCGGCCGCCTTGGAAAGCCCACTTCTTCTTTCCGGTCGCGGCGTCCACGGCGTAGAGGGTCGCGTCATCGCCGCCGACGTAGAGGGTGTCGCGGTCAAACTTCGGGGAGGAGAGAAGGAAGTCGCCCGTCGCGAAGCTCCACTTCTTGACACCTGTGACCGCGTCGAGTGCGTAGACGTTCTTGTCGAGACTGACGGCATAGACAACCCCATCCGCAACGGTGACGTTGTCGATGGCGCTCCGTGCAGCGAAGGTCCAAGCCGTTCCGCCTGTATCGGTCTTGAGCGCCATCAGTTCGCTGGCCTTGCCGACGGTGTACACCAGGCGGTCGGTGGCGTCCACTCTTTCGACCGTGTTCGCGTCGGGGGCCCCGACTCGCCATCGCTCACGACCAGTTATGGAGTCGATCGCGTAGATGATCCCGTCGCGTCTGGCATAGAGCACGCCGCTCCCCAGCACGGGACTGTAAGAGACTCTGGTAGAGGCGGGAAAGCGCCAGATGAGAGTGCCGCCGTCCAGAGCACTCACCGGCTTGTTGGAGGACGCCCCGTCACTGCCCCCGTTGGCGCTGTCCCACGGCAGCAACGCCACGCCGGTACCAGTGGCGGCCAGCGCCGCCGTCCCCAGGCCGAGCCTCAGCACACGACGCCGACCCAGAGAACCCGGCCCTCCTGTCCCTTCGTCATACGGCCGGGCCGCAGCCGGTGGATGAGAGGGCGGCTGCATCGGCAGGTAGGACACGTCGGCCGACGAGGCCGGCCCGGCACCCGGCGCCGGAGCTTGAGGCGTTGGCCCCGCCGGGGCCAGCAGAACGCCCCCGGGGACCGTCGCGAGGGGGGCGCCTGCGCGCGGCTGATCGGAGTTGCCCAGAGCACGCAAAGCGAGATGGACATCGATGGCTGTTGCAGGGCGGTCTGCGGGAGCCTTCGCCAGGAGGGACAGCACCAGGTGCTCGAGTGCCGCAGGAACACCAGCCCGCAGTTCGCCCGGAGGCACAGGTGCGTTGGTGAGGTGAGCGGTCATCATCGCGACCGGATCAGCAGCCTGGAACGGCGTGTTGCCGGTCAGCAGTTCATACAGGACGCAGCCGAGGGCATACAGGTCGCAGCGAGCGTCGCCGGAGCGCCCCTCGAACCGCTCCGGCGCCATGTAGGCGAGGGTGCCCATCACCGCACTCGATTGGTCAGTGCCCTCGATGAAGCGAGCGATCCCGAAATCCAGGACCTTCACCTCGCCTGCCGGAGTCAGCATCAGATTGGCCGGTTTGAGGTCGCGATGCACGATCCCCGCGGTATGCGCCGCATCCAGTGCGGACACGATCTGGAGAGCCCAGTTCACCGCCAACTCGACAGCAGGCAGCCCCTCCTGCCGCAATACCGCGCCCAGATCCCGGCCGCTCACGTACTCCATGACCAGGAACAGCGTTCCGTCCACCGGATCCTGGCCCATGTCGTAGAGGGTCACGACCCCGCGGTGGCTGAGCCCGCCCGCGGTGCGCGCCTCACGAAAAAACAGATCCGTACCGGAACCTTCCGTGCCGCCGGGCATGAGCTTGACCGCGACCCGCCGTCCGATCACACGGTCGCGCCCCTGCCACACCTCTCCCATCCCGCCCCGGCCCACCACCGACAGGAGCTCGTACCGGCCCATCAGAACACGCATGACCATCTCCGGTTCCCCTACGTCCAGATGCCATAGCCGGCAACAAGGCCGATTCAACCGGATACAACCAGCGGTCGTCAGCAACAGCCCCCGATCCTCCGCTACCGCCGAACCAGGTGTGTGCTCGACAGGCGAGGCCGACCAGGCGATCCCTTCGATACCACCCCGGGCGGGCCACCCGGCCTTCATCAAGCCGCGACCCTGGGGACATCTCACCTCGCCAGGACCATCGAAGACACCCTCACGCTGTCCGGCAAACAGTCCGAGTAGACGCGATCAGGTCCAGTAGTCCCTGCCACGGCTCCGGACCAGCAGAGCGGACAGACCAATCACCAATGGCTTGAAGGAGCAAGTTGATGTGCATGTCCGTGCTGCGCGCAGCACGCGATTCATACCAGGCCGGAGACATATTCCCTTGTGCACGACCGCCGCTACCGCCATGAATTGATCGACCGGAATTAACCGCTCGCCGCATACCTCTTCCGTCACTTCACTACCAGCAGCCCCATACGCGTCATGGGGAGTTGATGACGTGCTCGACACCGTTCCAGCGGCATGGGATAGTCACTCGATATGCATCGTGCTCAACAGGGGCGACCTTTCGCGGGATTGCGAGTTGACATACATGCACATACAGAACGCTGAACATGCTCGGCGTCAAGGTGTACGCATTGTCGATTTCTAGACGCTTGGTCTCACCGGAAGGACACGTCTGGGAGACAGAGGAAATCACGGACCGCATCTTCAGTGCCGTCGAAATCTTCGTACGCCGCGGTATCACATCCGCAGCACGAGTCATGATGAGCACGGCCAATTCCCCGGAATGGGTCGTCGATCTGCTCGCGCTCATTCACCTCGACGCTTCCGTGGTCCTGGCCGACCATAGGGCCGCGCCGGCACAGCTGGCACGGATGCGCGTTCAAGCACGCGTGGTGTTCGACACCGGCGACGCTGCGGATGGGACCGCGGCGGCGCAGCCTGCTTCGGCCCCGGGGGCCGTGCTCGATGTGGCGTCCTGGGCTCGGCGTCCGGATGCCGCGATCACGTGGTCGTCGGGCACGACGGGCAGCCCCAAGGGCATTGTGCGATCCGGTCGTTCGATCCTCGACAACCTCGCTCTCAGCGCGGAACGGATGGGATACCGGCCCGACGACGTGTTCCTGCCCGTCCTGCCGTACTCCCACCAATACGGTCTGTCGCTGGTCCTGTGCTGGTGGCTGGGCGGCGGCACGCTCGTGGTCTACGGGCCGACTACGCGCCTGGACCATGCGCTCGAGTTGGGCGTGGCGCACGGCCTCTCCGTGGTGGACGGCGCTCCCTCGACCTACTACAGCCTGCTCAACCTGCTCGACCGCCGCCCCGCTCTCGCGCATTCGCTGGAGGGGGTGCGGGCCTGGTGTGTGGGCGGCGCGCCGCTGGGGCGCGGCCTGGCAGCCCGGTTCCACGCCCGCACGGGGCGTCACCTGCTCGACGGGTACGGGGCGACCGAGGTGGGCAACATCGCGCTGGCGTCCCACGCCGATCCGGTCGGCTGCGGCACTCCCCTGCCCGGCGTGGCTGTCGAGGTCCACGACGACCACGGCCAGCCGCTTCCTCACGGCCGGCTCGGCGAACTCGTCGTACGCAGTGACGGCCTGATGACCGGTCATCTGGGCGCGGACGGTGAGATCGTTCCGGTGCCGGGTCCCGTCCACCGCCCCGGCGACATCGGATGGGTCGACGACGCCGGCCACGTGTTCCCGGTCGGGCGCAAACACGCAGTGCACCGCGACGGCCACACACTCTATCCGGACCACCTCGCCGAACGGGCCGAGGCGGCCGGCGCGCGAACGGCTGTCGTCGCCGTCCCCGACCAGCGTGCGGGCTGCCGTCTGGTGTATGTGATCGAGGACCCGGACGGCCATGAGGCCGCGCACTGGAGACACCTGCTACGCCGCGTACTCGCCGGCTATGAGCAGCCCGACCGCATCGTCGTGCTTCCCGCGTTGCCCCTGACCAGCACGGGAAAGCCTGACCTGGCCGTTCTGGAGAAGATCGCCATGACTTCGCTCTCCACGCCGCGGACCCTGACCCCGGACCTCGCCAAGTCCGGGGCGGCCGTCGGTGTGCCCGACTACCGCATCCCCTTCGCCGAGCGCGTCGACGCGCTGCGCACGGTGCGCCGTTACGTGGCCACCCACGATGACGCGGTGTTGGACATTCTGACCGACATATCGCCCCACCAGACCGCCCGTGCGGAAATCCGCGCATTTCTCGCCACGCTCGACGGTGCCGAGGAGGAGATCCTCCGGATGCGGCCCGGGCGCGTGCCCCTGGCCGCCATCTTCATGCCCTCCAACATTCCGCTCTATTCCTACGCGCTCTACCTGCTCGTGGCGTCTCTCTACAGCGACCGCATCGCCTTCCGGCCGTCCTCGGAGATAAAGAGCCAGGCGCAGCGCCTGCATGAGCTGCTGGCGCCGGTCCATGGCTTGCCCATCGAGATGTCCGAGCTCAGTCAGCGAAAGTTTGTGACGGGTCCGGTGCGCGGGGCGGACCTCATCGTCTTCACCGGAAACTACTCCAATGCCGAAATCATTCGCGAAGACCTGGAGGGAGACCAGCTCTTTCTGTTCTTCGGCCGGGGTGTCAATCCCTTTGTGATCGCACCCGACGCCGATCTTTCTCGTGCCGTGCACGATCTCACGACCATCCGGCTCTACAACTCGGGCCAGGACTGTTTCGGCCCCGACGTCGTGTATGTGCCACAGGGGCGTACCGAGGAATTCATTGACCGTTTGTCCGCGGAACTGGCTTCGCTGCGGTTCGGGGAGAACCGCGATCCCGGCGCCGACTACGGTCCCATCTTCTACGACTCGGCGCTGGTGAACTGCTCGGACTACCTGGTGCGTCACGTGGGTCATATCCGGCACGGCGGGCGCATCGACCTGCCCGCCCGCCGGATCGATCCGACCGTGCTTCTGTGGGGCTTCGACGACAAGATCCCTCTGGACGAGATGTTCGCCCCGGTGTTCAACGTGGTGGCCTATCCCAGTGCGCGGCGATTGCGGGAACGCCTGGCCGGCCCGTTCTTCAACGAACGCGCGCTGGGCGCGATGGTCTACGGCAACGATCCGGAGACGGTGAACGTTCTGTCCAAGCGGCACCACACCTCTGTCAACCACACACTGCTCGACGCCGACGACGGCAACCGCCCGTTCGGCGGGTACGGGATGAGGGCGAACTACCTTTCCTACGGCGGCGAGCGGCACGCCGAACCGCTGCTCATGTCCCAGGCCGTGGCACGGAATCTTCCGATGGCCGCCCCGACCGCGGTGGACGGCTCGTGACCCGGGTGGGCAAGCGGTACCCCGACGCGTGGTCGGCCGTCGTCGACCTGCTGGTCGCCCACGGGGTGGACACGTGTTTCGGGTTGCCCGGCGACGACCTGGAGTTGCTACGCGCCCTCGATCGCGCCGGTCTGGACGTCGTGCCGTGCCGGGACCAGCGCAATGCGATGTACATGGCAACGGGCTACGCACTGCAGTCAGGTCGGCTTGCCGTCTGTGCCCTGGGCAAGGGGCCCGCCGTCACGCATGCGGCCACCGGGCTCCTTGAGGCGCGGGAGTCCGGCGTGCCGGTCCTGGTGCTCGCGGCCGGTGTCGCCGAACGGCGCCGGGGCAGCGGCGGGTTCCAGGAGCTCGACCAAGTCGCCGTGACAGCGCCCCTGGTGAGGTGGGCGCACCGGGTAGGGCATCCGGACCGCGTCGTCCCCGCGACGGTGACGGCGCTGACCCGCGCCGTGGGGCCGCCGTCGGGGCCCGTGTACCTGGAGGTGCCCGATGACGTCCGCACGGCGGAGATCCTCATCACCGGACCGCAGCCAACGCTGCCCGAACCGCTGGTCCTTGAGCCCGGCCCTGTGACGCCGGGGCCCGCGTGGGAGGCGATCCGCGCGAGCCGGCGTCCGGTGGTGCTGGTAGGCGGCGGCATGCGGCACCGCAACGACGACGGTGTGGTCGAGCGCTTCGCCGAGCGCCTCGACGCCGCGCTCTTCACCACCGCGTCCGGCCGTGGCGTCGTGGACGAGCGCCACCCGCTGTTCTGCGGCGTGGCCGGCCTCTATTCCACGGCCCCGGCCCGTGAGCTGTGGTCATCGTGCGACCTGGTGGTGTCGCTGGCCGGGCGGCTGGAGGAGACGGTCGTCGAAGGCGGAACGCCGATGCCCCCGGTCACGGTGGTGCAGGTGAACGTCGACCCGGGCGGGCTGTCGGCCGAGTTCCCGGGCCCCCGCGTACTCGGAGACGCCCGGCACGCCGTGCTCGGCTGGACGCGGGCCCTGGACGACAGCAAGGCCGACCCCGCAGACGCCACCGAGCTGTGGGCGAACGCCATCGTCGTCGCCCGCAACACCATGTCGCTCGACGTGGCGGCGGAATTGACCCAAGCGGCGACACTGCCGGGGATCCGCATCGCTGAGCTGCTCGCCGCGCTCGACGCCACCGCCGGCACGTCCCACATCCTGGTCCAGGAGAACGGGCTGCAGGACATGTGGTCCTACTGCTTCCCTTTCCACGCCGGTGGCGGGTCCATCGTGCCGTCGGAGCAGACCCCCTTGGGCTTCGGAGCGGCCGCGGCCATCGGGGTCAAGCGGGCCGCCCCGGATCACGAGGTCACCGCGTTCATCGGGGACGGAGCGTTCCTCGCGGCCCGCGCGGACATCGCCGCCGCGGCTCCAGCCCACGGCGGCGTTCTGTACGTGGTGCTGTGCAACGGCGGCTACGGCTGGCTGGACGCCCAACGCGCCCGTCTCGGCCTCGATGCCGAACGCCATTCCTTCCTCCGCCCGGGCGCGCCGCCGCCCGTCATGGACGGGCCGGACATCCACTACCGCGTGCTGCGCGACAAGGCCGCTCTGACCGAGGAGATCCTGGCCGCACGGCGGTTCTGCGCGCAGGAAGGCACGGCCGTACTGATGGTGCCGGTCGCCCCCGACGACATCTGCCCGCCCCTGCGCGACGCCAAGGTGGTTCCCCAGTGACAGACGTGCGGGAGCAGGGTGACGCCGGGCGCGGCCGAGCCCGGCGCCGGGTGATGGTCACCGGGTACGGGGCGGTGACGCCGCTGGGCCACAGCGTCGACGAGACATGGACGGCGATGCTGGCCGGGCGCAGCGGCATCGACACGGTGGACGCGATCGACGTGACCGGCCTCAACGTCCGCATCGGCGGGCAGGTCCGCGGATTCACACCCGACCGCTACATGCCGCCGACGGTCAGCCGTCGCGCCGACCCGTACGCGCAGTACGCTCTCGCCGCGGCGCTGGAGGCGTGCGAGCACGCCGGGCTCGTCGTCGACGAGCGCCTGGCGCCACGAGCCGCCGTGATCATCGGCAGCGGTTACGGCCCGGTGGGGTCGATCTACCGCGCCGCGAACACCCTGCGCGACAAGGGGCCACGGGCCATCAGCCCCTTCGCCCAGGTCACCACCGCCATGGACAGCGCGGCCGGTGAGATCAGCATGCGGCTGGGCACCCAGGGGCCCAGCCGCGCCCAGAGCACGGCGTGCGCCAGCGGCGCGGATGCGGTGGGCGCGGGGATGCGCATGATCAGCCATGGGGAGGCGGACGTCGTCCTCGTCGGCGGCGCCGACGCCTGCGTCACCGCCGTCGACCTCGCGGGCAGCGGCAACGCCCGCGCACTGTCCCGACGCAACGACGACCCGACCGCGGCATGCCGGCCGTTCGACGCGCACCGCGACGGCTTCGTGATGAGTGAGGGAGCCGCCGTGCTCGTGCTGGAGGCCGCCGAAGCAGCGGCCAGGCGAGGGGCGACGGCTCTGGCCGAACTCAAGGGCTACGGAGCGAGTTCCGACGCTCACCACTGGACCGCTCCCCACCCGGAGGGACGGGGCGCCTGCCTCGCCGTCGAGAAAGCGCTGCGCGACGCCGGGATAGCCGGGGAGGACGTGGACTACGTCAACGCGCACGGCACCGGAACGCTGCTGAACGACGCCACCGAGACGGCCGTCCTGCACAAGGTCCTGGGCGAGCGTGTGACCCGGATCCCGGTCAGCTCCACCAAGTCGATGACCGGGCACATGATCGGCGCCGCCGGAGCGGTCGAGCTCGTGGCGTCGATCCAGGCCCTACGCACCGGTGACGTCCCGCCGACCATCAACTGCCACGAGCCGATCGACCCGGACATCAACTTCGTGCCGCACCGGACGCAGCACCACGAGCACCTGCGGATCGCCCTCAGCACCTCGTTCGGCTTCGGCGGCCACAATGCCGCTCTCGTCGTCCAGACGGTATGAGGTCCCGGCCATGAACACTCCGGAACCGCCCCCGAGCCCCGCCACCGTCACCCGCAGCGGGCCACTGACCTGGATTCAGCAGTGGCACTGGTTCGAACGCACCATTCCCCCACCACGGCGGGTGAACCCGACGCCGCTCGCCGACCACTGCCACATACCGCCCCAGGCAACCCTCGCCGACGTCCACGAGGCGCTCGCGTCCCTCACCGCCCGCCATGAGGCGCTGCGCACCACCGTCGACCCGCTCCGCCCGGTCCAGCACGTCCACCGCGCGGACTGGGCCCCGCTGCCCGTGGACTGCGTCGACGTCCCCACCGTCGACGCCGACACCCTGGAGGCCGCCACCGCGGCGCTGGCCGCCTGCCCGATCGACCCCGAGCGCAATCCGCCCTGGCGCGCCAGGGTGCTCCTTGAGGCGGGAAAGCCGCGGGCAGTCCTGATGGCCGCCCACCACGTGGTGATCGACGGATGGGGACTGGCGGTCCTGCTCGACCAACTGCACGATCAACTGCGCGGCGGCGACGCACCGACGGACCCCGTGATGCAACCGCTCGACCTGGTCGCCGCCCAGCCCCTGGAGCGCGCTCGTGCGGCGGAGCGTGAGTGGCTCACACGTCTGGAGAGCAATCCGGCCAACGTGCTGGCCCCGTTCGGCGGGACCGACCACGGTGCGGGGCGCCACCGCCTCCAGTACCGCTCCGCGGCCGCGTACGACGATCTCCACCGCGTCGCCCGGCGCCATGGGACCAGTCCGGAGGCCGTGGTGCTCGCGGTGCTGGCCCACGACGTCGCCACCCGCACCGGCGAACATCGCTTCCTCGCGTCCGTGGTGGTCTCCAACCGGGCCCGGGCCGCCCTGCGGGGCAGCGTCGGCGTCCGGGCCCTGACGGTTCCGGTGCAGATCGACCTGCGACCTGGCGCGGGGTTCGGCGAGGTGGTCGCCTCGGTCGCGGCCGCCTCCGCCGCGGCCTACCGGCATGGCCAGTACCGCCCCGCGGAGCTGGTGGCCGCCCAGGCGCGCATGGACCGCCGCCGCGGCGTCGTGTCCGTACCCACCATCGAGTACAACTGCTACTCCTGGCCACGCGAATACCTGGCCCCGGAGTACCTGGTCCCGGGGCTCGACACCCCGTCGGACAGGCCCACCACGTGGATCACCAGCTCCCCCGGCGAGCCCTGCGAAACGCTCTACGTCGACCTCGGCCTCGACACGGGGGCCGTCGTCCTCGATGTCACCGTCGGGGACCATCTGCTCGACGCCGGGCAGGCCACGGCCTTGCCGGTACGGCTGTGCGGGATGCTGCGCGCGCTCGCCGCCGGTGCCGAGTGTCCGGTCCCGCGAGGGCCGTCGGCACCGCCCGCCGCCGGCTGGTGGCGCGCCCCGCGGGGGTGGGTGTGGCTGCCCGAGGTCGAGGGGGTGGTGCGCGGCCATCGCGGAGTGCTCGACGTGACGGTGAAGCCCAGCGGCGGGCACGTGGACCCCCAACTGGTCGTGCACGCCCGCACCACCCCCCAAGTCACCCCCGACGACCTGCATCTCCACGTCCTGGACCACCTCGGTGAAATGCCCGGCATCGCCGCCCCGGACCGCTACGTCCTGTCGCCGTCAGGCCTCGCGTCGAGCTGCCCGGCCACCCCGTCACGCCTACCCGCCACCGACGCCGAACGGGCACTGGCCACCGCCGTGGCCGCCGCCGTCGGCCCCGACGGCATGCCGCCCATGCCCCCCGACAGCACTGACTCCATGGACATGAACCGCTGCCTCGCCGACCACGGTGTCACCCTGGTCGCCGTCCCCCGGCTGCTGGCGCTGCTCGAAGAGTTCGGCTTCACCGGGATCACGTCGGACGAACTGGCCGGTACGGCCTCCCTCGGCCATCTCGCCGCAGTCCTGGAGCCTCTGCCGCCCCACGCCCCTCGTGCAGGAGAGACCTCATCATGACCACGTCCCACACCGCCGCGCCTTCAGCGGACCGGCTGGCCCCATGGGCCTTCGCCGCCTTCGTCGAAGCGAACACCCACGAAACCGCCTACCGTCCGCCGGTGGTGGACGGTCCCGTCGGACCGACCATCGTCCGCAACGGCCGCGAGCTGGTCAACTTCGCCAGCATCAGCTTCCTCGACCTGGAGCGCCACATCCCCGTACGCCGTCATTTCGCGGAGGGAGCGCTCGCCCACGGCCTGAGCACCAGCGGATCCCGGATGACCCAGGGGATCTGCCGCCCCCACCAAGTCCTCGAGGAGACGATCGCCCGCCACACCGGCAAGGAACAGGCCATCACCTTCGCCACGGGACTGCTGGCGAACATCGGGTTCGTCCACGCCATGAGCAGCTCCGCGCACTTCGACACCGGGATCGAGGTGCACAACCACGACACCGTCTTCGTCGTCGACCGTGACATGCACTGGAGCATCTGGAAGGGCCTGGAAGGGCTCGCCTACGGCCGCAACGTCCACGCCTTCCGGCACAACGACGTCTCCGACCTCGCGCGCATCCTGAACCGGGTCCGGGCCCGCAAGACCGTGGTGATCGCCGAGAGCATCTACTCGGCCGACGGCACCATGGGGCCGATCGTGGAGATCCTCGACGAGTGCGACCGGCACGGCGCCATCAGCATGATCGACGACGCGAACGGCTTCATGGTGTACGGGCCCGAGAACCGGCCCTACGCCCGCGAGGCAGCCGCGATCCGGGAGCGGGCCGACTTCGTCATGGTGTCCCTGTCGAAGGCCGTCGGTCTGGAAGGCGGCGCGCTCGCAGGGCCCGCGGCAGCCATCGACGCCTTCGAACTGCTCTCCGGCACCTCGATGTTCACGGCCGCCATCCAGCCACCCACCGCTTACGCCGCCGCACGCACCATCGACGCCCTCGCCCGCCAACCCGACATCGTGGACGACTACTTGGCACACGCCGCCCGGCTGCGCCGCCAGATGCACGAGGCCGGCACGCCGACGACACCTACCGAGTCGTACATGCTCTCGGTGCCGATCGGAAACGACGCCGCCGCCCTGCAGATGCGCGAGTGGTTCGTCGAGGACGGCTACCTCGTCCCTGTCTTCTCCTACCCTGCCGTCGCCCGCAACCAGGCGCTCCTGCGCCTGTTCCCGCACGCAGGCCACACCGACGAACAGATGGACGGCTTCCTGCGCACCCTCCTCACCTACCGCCGGCGCCTCGGGCTCTGACGTCCCCACTGAGGTCTCCACACCCGCCGACGGCCAACGGGCCTGCCCCATTCGGGCCCGCTCACACCGCTCCCAACCAACAGGGAGGACCCCGAGGTGAACACCACTGACAGCCACAACGCACCCGCGGAGAGTGCCGAAGAGGTCGCTCACGCCGACTCCGCCGAGGTGACCACCGCGAAGTCCTCCACCGGCGATACCGACATCGGCCTTCTGGCGATGGTGGCACCGAACACGACCCGCTCCGAGAGGTACACAGTGCGCAGAACACTTCCCCCACGGGACGGGCAGTCGTG
Organism: Streptomyces sp. NPDC045846; assembly: GCF_056431605.1. NCBI lineage: Bacteria > Bacillati > Actinomycetota > Actinomycetes > Kitasatosporales > Streptomycetaceae > Streptomyces > Streptomyces sp. NPDC045846. The sequence continues at coordinate 100,357 of NZ_JBWKKJ010000015.1, forward strand.
AGCGTTCTCGATCGCTTCCGGCTCGACGCCCGCGTCGCCGTGATCACCGGCGCTTCCTCCGGTCTCGGCATCGCCTTCGCCACCGCGCTCGCCGAAGCCGGCGCCGACGTCGTGCTCGGGGCGCGGCGCACCGACCGGCTGGAGGCGGTGCGCACGGCCGTGGAGAAGCTCGGCCGCCGGGCGGTCGCCGTACGCACCGACATTGCCGAGCCCGAGGACTGCCGGGCGCTGATCGACGCGGCCGTGCGGGCGTTCGGTCGGGTGGACATTCTCGTCAACAACGCCGGGATCAGCGGGGAACGGCCGGCGTTGGAGGAGACGCCGGAGCAGTTCCGCGAGGTCATCGACGTCAATCTCAACGGCTCCTACTGGATGGCGCAGGCCGCGGGCGCGGTGATGCTGCCGGGCAGCGCCATCGTCAACGTCTCCAGCATCCTCGCTCTGGTCACGGGCGGGCTGCCACAGGCCGCGTACACGGCGTCGAAGGCCGGACTCCTCGGGCTCACCCGCGATCTCGCCCAGCAGTGGACCCCCAGCAAGGGCATTCGCGTGAACGCCCTCGCGCCCGGGCTCTTCGCCTCCGCGATGACGGACGGATACGAGGAAGGCTATGTCGAGGCGATGCTGCCCCGGGTCCTCTCGGGCCGAGTCGGGCGGCCCGAGGAACTGGCTGCGGCGCTGGTCTTCCTGGTTTCCGACGCGGCGTCCTACATCACCGGCACCACTCTGACCGTCGACGGCGGCACGCACATCGCCTAGCGACGCCCGGCCCGAATGCTGGGGTGACAGCCGTACGCCGGCCGATCGGGCGGCGCATACCACCGGAATCCGAGAGCGGATGTGTTCATGCAGTTGACCAGGGAGCGGGCGCGCGAAGACCCAGCGTTGTTCTGCCCGGCGAACCCGTCAGGCGTCAGCCAGGGGAGCCTGCCATGACGGCCGACCCGCCGGCTCCTGCTGTCCCCCGCACGCCCCTCGGTGATCCGCAGCTGCACCGGCTGGTCGCGGGCCAGGGGCTGGCGGCGGTGGTCGACGCGCTGTTCCTGATCTGGCTGACGCTCTTCGTACTTGAGCTGTCGGAGCCCGGGTTCGCCACGGGGCTCGTCCTCCTCGCCGTGGCGCTGCCGCGAGCGGTGCTGCTGCTGCCGGCGGGCTTGCTGGTCGACCGCCTCGGTCCTGCCGGTGTCACGGCCTTCGCCGCCTGGCTCAGGGTCGTCGTCCTGCTCGTCCTGTGTGCCCTGGTCGCCCTCACCACTCCGTCGGTGACGACGGTCGCACTGCTCGGCGGCCTGCTGGGCGCCGCCGACGCCGCCTACTTCCCCGGCGCTCTGGCACTGCTGCCCGCGGTCGTACCGACCGGGAAGCTCGCCCGGATCAACGCGCTGGTGCAGGGCGCGGAGTCGACAGGTGATCTGGTGGGCCCGGCGGTGGCCGCCGGAGCCGTCGCCACCATCGGCTTCGAGGCGACCCTTGGTGGGATCGCGGCGCTCGCCGCGCTGGCCGCCGTCGCCCTCAGCACCCTCACCCGCGTGGTGCGGAACGACCACAGCGCCGGGCAGGGCACCGAGGACAGGAACGAAGACGGCGCCGGGCCGGACGGCTTCGCCAGCGAGCGGCTCAGCACCGCGCGGGCTCTCGGCGCGGGCTTGAGGTACGCCTGGCGGAAGCCGCTGGTGCGGGGGATGCTGATGGCCGTCACCCTGATCAACGTCACGGTCGTGGGCCCCGTACTCGTGGGCGGCGCGGTCCTCGCCGATCAGCGTCTCGGCGGCGCAGGCTCCTTGGGCGTCGTGCTCTCCGGTTTCGGGGCCGGCTCACTGGCCGGCTCGCTCGTGGCCGGATGGCGGCCGCCCGCCCGGCGCGGCTGGACCGTGGTCGGCGGGGTCGCGGCGACCGGCGCAGGCATGGCCGGACTCGCCGCCGTCACCCAGGTCGCCGCGGCGACGGCGCTCGTCGCCCTCATCGGCGTGGGATCCGGGTTCCTCGGAGTGATCATCGTGGCCACCCTGCAGGAACGGGTGCCGAGACACCTGCTGGGGCGGGTACTCAGCCTCGTCGTGCTGGCCACGGTGGCATTCGACCCGTTCTCCTACGTGCTCGCCGGTGCCCTGCTCCCCTACGGCACGACGACGCTGTTCCTGCTCTGTGGTGGCGCCGTCCTCGCGTGTGCCGGCCTGGTCGCCGCGAACCCGGCGATCCGCTCCCTGCGCTGACCACTCGATCGCCGGTCGCCTCGCAACAGCTCCGGGTTCCCCATCCCTCCCCCACACACCCGACGAAGCGCCACATCGCCCTCGGGATGCACACCCGCGCGATCTCGACGAACTCGCGGGCGACGTGCGCGAAGCCCGCCGCACCCTGCCGCAAGGGCCCGGTCGGGGCTCACCGACCGTTCCTGCCCAACGGAGCGATTCCGCGCTTCCGGCATCCCGCTAGGCTCATGGTTTTGACCGCCCTCGTCCTCTCACGGAAGGCACCAAACATCGCTGACACCCCACCACCCCTGCTGCACGTAGACGTCGTTGCCGGACTTGACCCCGTCCTCGCCCGGGTACTCGGCGAACTGGACCTCCAAACCGTGCCCCTCCTTCAGGCGGCCCTGACACCCCTGCTCCACCGGCCCGTCGAAATCGACCTGGCCGAACTCGAGTTCATGGACTCCTCCGGACTCGACGCGCTGCTCGCCCACCGCCGTCGCTCTCGGCCCGCCGGCGGATGGATCCAGGTGGTCAACGCCTCCAGCACCGTCCAATGCGTTCTCGACACCACCCGAACATGGCACCTCTTCACCGAACCGCCACCCGCTACGGGGCCCACAGCACGGCGACCCGGCCCGCCACCCTAGACAGGGCGTCTGCGTCGTACGCCATGCGCGTATTCTGCCCATGGGACGAGTGGTGGCCGAGAGGGGTCAAGTGAGAGCGGCGCGGGCGTTGGCGACACTCGACGAGGTCGAACTGGGGGATCACGTCTGCTGGCGTATCGGCCCCGACACAGCCCTCCTGGCCGATGCGCGGGGCTTCGTTGCCGACGGCGCCCTGTACGGAGACAAGATCGTCGTCATCGGGGTGACCGGCGCGACGTCCCACTCGCCCCGCCCCGCCATGCCGGCAGCCGCGGTCGTTCTCGACTACCCGGACACCGCGGACACGGCCACGGTTCTTGCCGCGGTGCGCCGCGAGGCACGCACCGCGGTACGGGAAGGCTTCCGCTCGGTGCGCGTCCTCGCCGAGCGCGTCCTTCAGGCGGCACCGGGCGGGGTGGACGAGCTGTTGGACCAAGAGCTCAAACTCGACCAGTTCGCGTCGGAGAGCGGTGCGATCGTCGTGTGCGCCTACAGGTCGCCGCGGCGGACGCGGCCTATGCTGGAGCATATGGCCTGTGTACACCCGCACGAGGTGGGCACACGTGCCGAGCCTCCGGCCTTCCGGATGTTCAGCACAGGTGCCGACAGTTGGAGCGTGGACGGGGTGATCGACTCGGACGGCGCGCCGGCGTTCAACGCTGCGTTGCGCGCGGCCATCAAGCAGACGCCCGCCATGACATTGCGGTTCGACACTCTCGAAATGATGGACGCGGCCGGCATGCATGCCCTCGTCGACGCCGCCCGGTGGCTGCCGGACCGCCGCATCGTCGTCACGGGCGCGAACGAGACCGTGCGCCTGTGCTGGGACCTCGCCGGCTACGAATCGGCCCACCTTCCGGTGGTGATGGGCGCATGAGCGTGCCTCCGACCGCGAACACGTCCGCCGAGCAGGAGCCCGGCTTCCGGCATGAGCTGTACCCGTACCGCGGTGACAAGCAGTTCCTGACCGGCACTCTGAGTTTCATCCGGGAGGCGCTCGAGGCAGGAGAAGCCATCGTCGTCGCCGTCCCCTCCGACAAGGCATCACTGCTCCGCGAGGAGCTCAGCGACGAATCGGCCGTCACCTTCGTCGAGGCTTCGGCGGCCGGGGCCAACCCAGGCCGCCACCTGGCGGCCTGGACCGCCTGGATGAACGAGCGCGGCGAAGGGGGCAGGCCGGTGCGCGGCATCGGCGAGACCGCCTGGCACCAGGCGCGCAACGCGGCACACCTGTCCGAACTGCGCTACCACGAATGGCTCCTCAACCAGGCCTTCGCCCGCAACTCGGCCTGGTCGATGCTGTGCCCCTACGACACCGCGGACAACGACGAGGACGCCCTGCAGTCCCTCTCGCGCTGTCACCCCGGGATCCGCCAGGACGGGCGGTCCGTACGCAACGAGGGGTATCTGGGCGTGGACGAGTACGCCTTCGATCCCCTGGCCGATCCCTGCGACCCGTACCAGGAACTGATCTACACACGCGGTGATCTGTCGGCGGTCCGGTCCAAGGTGTCGCAGTGCGCCGCGGATGCCGGGGTGCCTGCGGACGGACTCTCCAAGCTGGCCGTGGCCGCCACCGAAATCGCCACGAACAGCATCCGCCACGGCGGGGGCCAGGGAACCTTGCGGACATGGACGCAGGACGCGACGTTCCTGTGCGAATTCCGGGACGCCGGCTTCATCCCCGACGTCCTGGCCGGCCGCACCCGCCCCGCCGCGGACCAGCTGGGCGGCCGAGGCCTCTGGCTTGCTCACCAGCTCTGCGACCTGGTCGAGATCCGCTCCACCCGCGAGCAGGGCACGACCATCCGGCTCCACATGGACATCCCACGGTGAACATCCGGAACGCCGCTCCGGGCCCGCAGCCACCCCCATGGTCAAGGCCCGCCGACCGAGGATTCTGATCGAAGGGCTTCCCCCAGGGATATCCGGCCGAGTCGGGTGGGCACCCCCTCACCCTCCAGTTCCCCCGCGCCGTAGCGCGCCACGGTGTGGGCTCCACCCCAGGAGCCGTTCCTCCGCACAGTCCGGACCCGGTCCGGCGCGAGACGAAGTGGCCGTCGGCCGCGTACGGACGCACGTACGTGTCCTCGAAGGCTGAGCGCCATATACGGATACGGCGCCCGCGAACGCGCCCGTGCCCTCGGCCACCCGGGCTGCCCCTGCTCTCGGCCCCACGAGAGTGACAGGCGCGGTGCGGAAGGAACCCAGCCCCGTTTCGGTAGGGCGCAGGCGTCGTGGTGCGCGCGGCAGGGTTGTGGGACAGGGCGGCGCGGCACTGACGGGCACGGCCTCGGATGACGTATACCCCAGGTCAGGCCGCACACCGGCTCCGAAAACGGTCCGCTACCAGAGTGCTGCCGCGACCGATGGTGGTTCGTAGCGCTCCTGTTCTCGCAGGTCCGCCGGTGAATGGCTGATGTCGCTCGTGACGCGACGGTTGGCGAGAAAGCAGTGAACCACTGCCAGGCCGGAGCCGTTTTCCCCGGTGGCGTCCTGCATCGCCTGGACGCCGGGCCCGCGGGTCGGCTTCAGTCGCCCGCGGGTCCTCTGGTGCTCTCAAGTGTCCCGACCGAAGGGAACGTTGATGCACGCTGATCGGCTTCTTCGGCGCACCGGCGCCGACTCCCGTCCGCCAGGCGGAGCCCGGCGCTTACGCCCGCTCGTGTCCCTCTTGACGGCCTTCCTGCTGGCCTGTGCGGGGATCGTCTCGGCCACCAGCACAGCGCGGGCCGTGAACGGCGACGGCACTTCGCCGTTTGCCACCTACAACATGCACGGGTCCGACAACGGTTCACGGTGGACGTCGGAGGTCGCGCCGCTGGCCGCGACCAACCAGCTGGTGGCGCTGCAGGAGGCGGGTGCCGGGCCGCCGTTGCCGGCGCACGACAACGACCGCAACGAGTTCCGCCAGATCCGGCTCACACCCAACCGGGCCCCGCAGCCCAGTTCCGTCCAGCGCGTGACCTGGGCGGGCGGCCCGAACGGCAGCAACCGCTACGTGTACTTCCTGCAGACCGACCCGCGCCGGGTCGCCGGTACGGACCTGGACACCTGGGACGGCGGCCAGATGAACCTGGCGTTCGTCACCGACACCCCGGCCGATGACGTCCGGGTACTCGAGAACCCCGCCTACAACCCGGACCCCAATGCCCCCAACAACCGCTACCGGGCACGGCCCCTGCTCGGTCTGCGATTCGGCGGCACCTGGTACTGGAACACCCACGCCCGCGGAGAAGACGTACAAGGACTGCTCGGCCAGGTCCGCGCCTTCGCAGCCGCCGACGGCCGGAACTGGGTGCTGGCCGGCGACTTCAACGTGAACATCCTCAACCGTTCCAACGACGAGGCCCGCAACCAGTCGCTCCATCTGCGCGCGGATGAGGCCCTGCTGCGCACGGGTCAGCCGACGTACATAGGCGGCGACACCCCGAGCGAGCTGGACTACGCGATCACGCGCGGTGCACCGGGCGGGTTCACCGCGACCGTTCCCCGGGGCGGCGGCTCCGACCATGTGCCCGTCGAGTTCGCCCGCACCCCGCCGCCGGTTCGGGCGCCGCTCCCGTCCCACGTCTTCCACAGCGTGTTGGCGGCCCCGACCGGCGGCCTGCTGCAGGAGAATCCGAACCGTACGATCACGGTCGGGGAGGCCCGCTACAACGGCAGCCAGACCTTCCAGATGTTCACCACCGACGCGCTCACTCACTATCTGCAGAACACCGGTACGGGCGACTGCATCGCCCTCGCGCCCAGCGCCCGCCGGGCCGCGTCCGCCCCGATCGTGGCCGGACGGTGCGACGACCCGCGCGCGCAGTGGACCATCGCTCACCTGGATGATCCCCCGGCCTGGAACGGCGACAACGGCGGACCGCAACGCTGGCGGAACGTGGCCGTACCCGGATTCTGCCTCACTCCGAGCGGTACTGCGGTGACCGCCGCACCCTGCACCCAGGACGCCGGACAGCTGTGGTGGGACAACGCCGCCTCTCCGCCCGCCAGTTGGCAGACCACGGGTGACAACGTCCGTCTGGAGTCCTCCTTCCTCGGCGGCCGGCTCCGCAGGGCCGGCAACGTCCCCGGCACCTTCGTCTACACGCAGCCCACACCGCCCCGCTCGTGGTGGATCTACTGGCTGTTCTACGAGAAGCAGGACTTCGGCTGGAACATCCAGCGGATCAGCCGGGACGACAACCTGGTCCGCATCCAGAGCCTCAGCGGCAACAACCAGTGCCTGGGCAGCCAGGACGTGAACGCCACTACGCAGACGACTGCCCTGCTGTACGGGTGTGACGACGCCCGCGGCGTCGCCGGAGCCGGCCAGCGCTGGCTCGCCGTGGCGTACCCGGACGGCAGCATCCGCTACCGCAACGAAGCCAACCACCTGTGCCTGCTGGCCCCGGACGCCAACCACGGCCGCGCCAACCTCTACACATGTCAGGACATCCCCGCCGAACGCTGGAACACGGTCAGCCCCTGAACACCACCGGGCCGCCTGGACCACCGCACGACCGGCCCAGGCGGCCCGGCCCGGCTGAATCCGGCTGAAGGTGAGGCGCGGAGCGTCGTCAAGTGCGGAGCCACCATCCGTACGAGGCCCTCACACTGGCTGGCCCTGCCGCCACCCATGACGGAGCGTCACCGGTGCACGGTGGCACAGCCCGGCTTCACGGAAACCTTGCCAGGTCCTGTGTGCTCAGCCGCGAGCGGATCAACGTGCTCACGAGCAACGGCGTGTCGGAGCCGGGGCAATGAGGGGCTGCGGTTGACGCTTTGGCCGTGGAGTCGTCGGCCGGACGACCGGACTCAGAAGGTTGAGGCGCGCATGCTTGTTCTGGGCCGCTCGCAGGTCGAGGCCCTGCTCGACATGGACTCGCTGATCGATGCCCTGGCCCCGGCGATGGCAGACCTCAGCACAGGCCGCGCCTCGGTACCCGACCGCGTCGCCGCCCTGGTGCCCGAACACGATGGATTCCTGGCGGCCATGCCGGGCTTCCTCCCGTCGGCCAAGGTACTGATGACCAAGCTGGTGTCACTCTTCCCCCACAACGACGGGGCACAGTTGCCCACACACCAGGCGCTGATCGTGGCGTTCGACCCGGACACCGGCGAGCCCGCCGCACTGCTGGACGGTACGGCCATCACCGCAGCGCGCACCGCAGCCTGCTCCGCGTTGTCGGCGCGGCTGCTGGCCCGCGAGGACGCGACCGTGCTGGCGGTGCTGGGCACCGGCGTCCAGGCCCGGTCCCACGCCCAGGCGATCTGCCGGGTCCGCCCGATCCAGCAGATCCGCGTCGCGGGCCGGGACCCGGCGAAAGCCGCTGTCCTGGCCGCGGAGCTCTCAGCCGTACTGGAGGGCGAAGTCCGGGCGGTGCCCACCTACGCTGCGGCGCTCGACGGCGCGGACATCGCCGCCGCGACGACCCACGCCGTCGAACCCGTGATCCGCCGCTCCTGGCTGACACCCGGGGTGCACATCACGTCCGTGGGATACAACCCGGCCGGCCGCGAGATCGACGACGCCACGGTCACCGAGGCCCTGGTGTGCGTCGAATCGCGCCAGGCCGTACTCGCCCCCCTTCCTGCGGGCAGCAATGACCTGCTCGTGCCGATCCGCGACGGCCTCATCACCGCCGATCACGTGCACGCCGAGCTCGGCGAACTCATCACCGGCAGCAGACCGGGACGCAGCACGCCTGACCAGATCACCCTCTACAAGTCGGTCGGCGTGGCAGCGCAGGACGCCGCGGCCACGGCCCTGGTCGTCGCCGCCGCCCGCGAGCAGTCGATCGGAGAGCAGCTGACACTCCGGTGATGCCATCATCTCGAAGTCGGCCACGAGTGACCCGTTGTCCGCGTAGGCGAGCCTCAACGGTCCGGTTCCGCCATTGAGCAGCAGCACCGCTTGCATGCCCCTGGACAGGCGGCAGCGCGCGCAGTGACGAACCCCGACCGGCGCGCAGGCCTCTGGCCCGCCTGCCGCTGGTCAGTACCCCCGTCGGCGACGGCCGAGGAGGCCAACTGCAGCCCAGCCAGCCCAGGAAGCCACGATCGCTGAACTCTCCGCGCACTGTGGGCGCGAGGAGGACGAGATCTGCGACGGCCTGGGCAGGTTTAGCGGTTGACCAGCACGGAATCACCCTGAAGTCTGCGATCGGCGCCGTCGTGCGGATGGCGCAGCCGCCACGCTCGGACATGGACGGCGATGTCGGTGAGTCGCCCCCTCGGCCCTACTCGCGACGGGAGAACGTCATGACCACGCGCAAGGCGTCGGCGGCGACGACCTCCGAGGCGCCGCCGCGGCCGAGCGGACGACGTCTGCTGCTCGGTGTTGTTTGGGACATCGTGGTTCCGATCGCGTTGTACTACGGCCTGCGTGCCGCCGACGTCAGCGTCTTCGTTGCGCTACTGGCCGGCGCCTTCCTGCCGGCGCTCACCACAGTGGTGCAGTGGCTGCACACCCGCAGCCTCGAGGGCATGGCGGGGTTCGTCGCCGGGACCATGCTGCTCGGCATCGCAGCCGCGCTGGTCAGCGGCAGCCCCCGGTTCCTGCTCGCCAAGGACGGTTGGCTGACTGGCGTGGCCGGGCTCTGGTTCCTGATCTCGATCAGGGCCAGGCGCCCGCTGCTCTTCCACGGCGGCCGTCCGCTGTTGGAGGGGCGGTTCCGATCCGACGGCACCTCCTGGGACGTGCTGTGGGAACGAGAGCCGGCCTTCCGGCGGATCTGGCGGGTCTCGACTGCGATCTGGGGCGTAGCGATGCTGCTCGACGCCGTCGTGCGGGTCGTGATGGCCTACACCCTGCCGATGGACCTGGTGCCAGGTCTCGGCGCCCTGCTCTGGCCGGTCACGCTGGTGCTTCTACAACTGGTCAACGGCGTCTACTACGAGGTGGCCGGGCTCTGGCGACTGACCGCCGGGACAACCATGCGCTCGCCGGAAGGTTGAGCGTCCGGTCGTCGACGACGGGCGCCTCGACCGGGACTTCTGACACCGCCACGCAATACAGAGCGGCGACGGACTTCGGATCGGCGCCTGCTGAAGGGCGAGCACGGTCCATATCCCCAGTGCCTGCGGAAGGTGCCCCGCAGCACAGTCCCGCGCGGTGGCCGCAGAACAACTGCCGCGCGGGACGCAGGTGCGGTCCTTTGGCTCTACAGGATGCCGCCGAGCACCCCACCGAGCAGCCCGCCAAGAAGGCCACCGCGATGGTCGTCCCGGCCATGCGAGCAGCGGCGTCCGTGGTCGCCCCGAGCGAGCTCGGCCCCACGACCGCGGTCGCAGCGGTCCTGACCGTGCATGTAGCCCGCGGATGCAACGGTCGGCGAGTGGGTGGCCGCCTGGGCCACACCACTGAGAGGGACGACCGTCGCCGCGGCGAGAGCGGCGACGGCCAGAGCGCGACTGACGAATGTACGCATTAGTGAACTCCTGACGGTAGGGATATGACGCCTGGACACCTACCGCGCCGGACTCGCGGTCCCGCGAGAGGCCGCGTGTGCTCACCCCTACGAGTTGTCAGTTGGGCCAGCCAGGCCAGTGGGCCGGTCCGTTCTTCAAACCGCCGTCCCTTTCTCGGTGATGGCTGCGGCCAAGCGAAGGCGTCTGGCCTCGGATGCCGAGGACCCGAGGCTGTCGCGGAATCCGGGTTCTGCTGCGGTGAGTGTCAGGATCGTCCGGCACCGGGACGCTCCGCGGGCCCGCGCAGGGACATCTGCCCGCCCGATGGGTCGGCGGCCCCAGGCGGTGCCGCGTCAGGCAACATTGACCCCCTCGGACGTGCCGCCGAAGCGGGGCGCGCGGTGGCGGGATCACCGGCAGACGATCGACGCGACCGCGTGGAAGTTCCAGACCGGGGCGAAGCCGCTTGGCCGCCTGCTCGTGGCGGGCGAGCCGAGCGAATTCGCTCCTACTCAGTCAGCGTGGCCAGCGCGTGCCGAGCGGACGCTACGACGCCGGGCCAGGACCCGGAGGCCATGAACTCGGCATCCGATGCACCGCGGCCGACGGTGTTGAGCGCGGAGTCCAGAGCGGCGGCCATCACCCCCATCGCCCGTACCTCTGCCTCCGACGCCAGCGTGTAGCCGAGGGCGCCGTCAGGGTCGGCAAGCACGGTGGTGTCGTCGTAGAGGATGTTCACGTTGAGGGTGAAGTCGTCGTAGAAGTTCAGCTTCGGGTAGATCCGGTCGATCCATACCCGCCGCTGGTAATCCGGGTCCGACAGCGCCCTGAGAGCCGAGATGACCTCGGCCCGCATCTCCGGCAACCTCACCTGAGCAGGCTTCACGGCTTGGTCAACTGCTCCCACTTGATCCCCTCCGAAATCCGGGTGTGTGACTCGGCATTCTCTCCGGAGGCTTTCCGTCCCGGCCAAGAATCTCTCCGATGGAGTTGATTACGCATGGTCGACCTGCTGGTGATTCCGGGAGTTGACGCCGGGAGCGCCTGGCAACGGCTCAGCACACTGCGGTGAACGTCGGCAGATCATCAGCAGGTTCGATGAGGCTTCCTCCCGTCGCCCCATTCGTGCCGGGGGCACCCTGGCAGCGGGCGAGTGGCACGGCAGCGCAGCGTTGCGGCCGGTCGCCAACGTGCGGGAGACGACCGGCCGCTCAAGAGCACCCTCGGGGGCGCTCCGCTTCACCGTAAACCCGGCGGCACTCCCCCGCCTGCGGTCATACCCGGCAAGGGGCGTCCTCACGGCCAGTGGGAGTGTTCGGCAGCCCGGCTCCGCCGCCGGCCTCCAGGTGAGACCTCCTGAGGCGGGCGGCCGACCTCAGGATCACGAGCCCAGTCGGCGCTGGACCGCCGTACGGTGAGTCACGGCAGGCGCGGAATCCGCTGCGGGACGGGCGCCACTCATGGCGAAAACCTCGCCCGCCGCTGACAGGGCTCCTCTGAAAATGCTTCTGGCCGGAGTGCCGCGCCTCATCTACCCGCGACTTGCTGCGTAGCCCTACACGTCTCGCCTCTCATCCCGGTGGCGAGTCGGACAAGGGCTGGAGCAGGCCGCTCAGAAGGGGCGCGTCGTCCAGATGCTCGCGGGTGAGGCGGATCCCGAAGGCGTTCTCCACCAACTCCAGGACGCCGTAGACGTCGTGGTGCAGTCCGGGCCCGAGCCCGAGCGGCAGCATGTGTTCGTCCAGTCTCCGGGGGTCGGTCCCTGTGGGGTGGACGTCTTGCAAGGTGTCGAAGGCGACGGTGACTTGACCGTCGACGGCATGGATGAAGGAGTACATGGGCTTTTCGTTGTAATGCAGTACGACGGCCTCGGTGCCGACGGACACAGCCTGGAGCAGCGGCTCATGAAGGCCGTGGACGCCACCTTGCTCCCAGACCCACGTCCACGGCCCCGTGACACCGGCCCTGACCACCGGCTCATCCTCGTCGTAGAGATCGTCCCCAAAGGCGTCCGCAAGTTCATGCGCCTCGCGCAGGGCGACGGTCGCGGGGTCTGCCCCCAGGCGCATCAGCACCTCGTACGGCCCCAGGGCTCGCACGAACGTGAGCGTATAGAAGGGAAAGTCACCTCGGAGCAGACCCAGTCCGCGTCCTTCATGTTCTCTCGTCATCAGGCGGATGCTGCCATGCAGCACTGACAGGGCTGTGCAGCAAGGACGTTGATCGCCCCGAACAGCAACCCGCCCCAAGGCATCCCATCCGGACGACGGTCGTCGCCGCGTACAGGAAGGAGCCGGGCCCGGCGGTCACCAAGAAGGGCCGGCGCGGAGGTCGTGCGAGGGGCCTGGCTGTCGTCGTCCGCCACTCGTGGACCCCCGTTCTTCGGAACGGGGGTTCTCCGTGGAGCGGTCTTGCCGTGTGGTGGAAGGGGTGCGGCACTCCTGGCGAGGATCAGCCACATACCTGTGGAAGCTGTAGAGCATGTTCGAATAGCTGCCTATCCCATGCACGGACCAGCGTGGGCGTTTTTACCGGAAAAAGGCCAGACGTTATTCCACGAAGCGGAATATGGCGTGCCGATGGCGGGACGTAACGCTCCACTTGTGGAGATTTACTCGACATTTCCTCCCATTCAGGAGATCCAGCTGTTTTCGAGCATCGAACGATCGGTTCGGGCCATTAATCTCGCTCTCGCCGCCACAGTCCGGAAAACATCTTCCGCATAACGGAAGTATCTGGTCTGGGGTCTTGGGGATCTTTGTACGGCCCGGTCCACCCATCGCCCTTTCCTGGCGATCGTCTTTTTTGCGTCCCTGTGAGCCCAGCAGCGGCGGCATCACCCGGAAAACAGTCCTATTCCCAGGGGGGAAACGGGAGCATGAGCACGCGAAGAAACTTCATTGCGGCGACCACAACCGCAGCGGCGGCGGCGACTTTCCTGACCGGCGCGGGAGCCTCGCCGGCCGGAGCGGCTGCTCCGGATGCGGCGGCTCCGGATGCGGCGGCTCCGGCAGGCAACGGGGACGCGGCCGGCGACCAGGTCACCGCGCGCGGCAACATCCTTCAGGTCGACACCGACATGCGCACCAACTACGACAAGCTGCGGGTCGGGGTGACGCAGCAGCTGACGCCGGTCATCGTGGTGGAGAACGGCATGCAGGGCGGTAAGTACACCCTGGTCCTGGACGGTCAGCGGTTCGTTGAGGAACCGATCGACCAGATATTCCAACTCGCGAAGTCCATCGCACACGTCCCGCTGGGGATCTTCTCCGTCATCGCGCCATACCTTGACCCCCGCGTGCCGGCCGGGCAGAAGGACATGTACGCCCGGGATCTGGCGATGACCGCGTACGTGGGGCCGGGCAAGACGGACTGGGTCGACCCGCTGACGAAGTTCGTCGCCGACCTCGACACCGCACGGCGCACCCTCGAACAGGCCGGGCTCCCCACCGACTTGCAGGTGTCCTGCGCGCACATCCTGGACGCGGGCATGACGTACGCGAACGACATCATCCGGCGCCGTACCTTCGACATGAAGGGCTTCGAGGATTTCACCGGCAAGGTCGGCGACGACATCAAGCAGAACATGTACTGGGCGGCGAAGGTCCAGATCGCGGCCGTCAAGGATCTCTTCACCCGCTGGAAGGCCAAGGTCGGCGCCGACCGCTGGCACGAGCTGTATGTGGTGGTCCTGTCGATGTGGACCACCAGCGAGCTGAACCAGAACTCGATCATCATCAAGCACTTCATGGATGCCGGGATGGCCGACAGCCACCTGATCGACCTGCCCTGTCAGGCTCCCTCGATCGCGAACGCGGTCGACGTGGCCCTCGACAACCTCGCCCGTATCGTTCAGGACAACATTGCGGCCCAGATGGTGTTCTCCACCGACCAGCAGCTGGCCGACGCCCTCAAGGGCAGGCCCGACCTGCTCTCGCAGGAACTCCTGAAGCTGCTGGGTGACACCGGTGCGACCGCGTCCACAGCGTCCCTGGCGGCCTGTCCGTTCCACTCCAAGCTGAAGGCACAGCAGGCCATGCGTTCCGTCGCCGTCTGACCCTCTACGACCGTTCCGTAAGACCCGGCGGCTCCCTGCCTCATCCATTCCCGCGGATGGGGCGGGGGCCGTCGCCCTTTCCCGGGGGGAACCCATGACCATGCGCTCCGTGTCCGAACGGCGAAGACAGGTGTGGCTGCTGGCCGGTGTCATTTTGCTGGCCGTCAATCTACGGGCGGCGATCACCTCAGTCCCGCCGATCCTGTCAGCCCTGAAGGACGCCTTACGACTGTCGGCGACAGCCGTCGATGTACTCACCACGCTGCCCGTGCTGTGCCTGGGCCTCTTCTCCTTCCTCGCGCCCCGCCTCGCCCGGCGGACCGGGGAACGGGGCGCTGTCAGCTGTGCGCTGGGCCTGATCGCCACCGGGGCCGCGTTGCGCGCCCTCCCGTGGCCGGTGGCGCTGTATGCGGGAACGATCCTGGCTGGTAGCGGGATCGCGCTGGGCAACGTCCTGATCGTCGCCGTCATCAAACGCCACTACGCCGCCCGCCTCGGCACGATGACCGGGCTGGCCATGATGCTGATGGCCCTCTCAGGAGCGGCGGCGGCCGGTATCGCGGTCCCGGTGTCCCAGAGTGCGGGCTGGCAGATCGCACTGGCTCTCTGGGCGCTCCCTGCCGTTGTCGGCGCTCTCACGTGGGGAGCAGCCCCGGGCGGCGAGGACCGTGTAGTCACCGCTACGGCCAGGACGGCCGAGCCGGCTGGGGAGGGAAATCTACTGCGCTCGCCGGTGGCCGGAGCGATCATCGCGTTTCTGGGGCTGGTGTGTCTGGCGTTCTACGTCCTGGTGGCGTGGCTGCCCGAGATCATGCGGTCCCGGGGATATTCGGCGGCGACGGCGGGCACGATGATGTCCGTGATGCTCGCTCTGGGGGTGCCCCTGGGGCTGGTGATGCCGGTGGCCGCCGCGCGCATGGACCATCAAGGGCCCCTGGTCGTGGCCGTTTTCGCGGCGAAGGTCGTTGGCCTGGGCGGTATCTGGATCGCGCCGTCCGCAGGCTGGGCGTGGGTATTGATCCTGGGCATCGCGACGGGTGGAGCGTTCCCGCTGGCCATGACCTTGATGAGCCTGCGCACCACGGACGCGGCGGCGACGGCGCGGCTGTCGGGTATCGCGCAGTCCGGCGGGTATCTCCTGGCGGGCTTCGGCCCGTTCGCCATCGGGTTTGTGCACAGCCTGAGCGGCGGCTGGGATGTCCCGCTGATCGTGCTGCTGGTCCTGGCGGTTCCCGAGCTGCTGGCCGGACTGTATGCGGCACGGCCCGGCGTGGTGCGGGTCCTCCAGCGGGGACGGCGCCGCGAGGGGCGGGCCAGTGCGGCGCGACCGGTCGCATTCATCCCACGCCAGCGCAGTACTTCCTCCACGCCGGGCCGCCCGGTCCGCGAAGAGCGCTGAGCACTGAGCACTGAGCACTGAGCACAACAGAAAACCCCCGCTCCCCTTGCGGTTGTCCGCGGAGGGGCGGGGGTTTTGCGCTGTTTCAGGCGCTGTTTCTTCGGCGGGCGTAGTGGCGGGCGACGCGTACCCGGTTGCCGCAGCCTTCGCGGGAGCACCAGCGGCGCGAGCCGTTGCGCGAGGTGTCGAAAAAATACAGGCCGCAGTCGTTGGCGCAGGTCCGCAGCCGGTCCGGGTCGCGGGTGAGGAGGGTGAGGTAGTTGACCGCGGCGAGATGACCGATGAGGTGGGCGGGATCGTCGATATCGAGGTGCTGTACCGGGCCGGTGGGGGTCAGTTCGTGACGCATGCGGCCGTGGCCCAACAGGGTGTTGAAGCGGGCCAGCGCGTTCGGGTCGGCCGGGTCGGCCAGGAACTGGGTGAGGATGTCGCGGGCGCGGCGGATGACGGTGAACGCGTAGTCGTCGGCGAACTGGTAGGGGTCGGGGTAGTCGTTGAGGTGGCCGCTGGTCTGCAGCCAGCGGTTGAGGGCGGCACGGGTGTTGATCAGGTCGATCTGCCCGGTGCGGTCGCGGTAGCGGGTATTGACGAGGTCCAGGGCGACGGGTTCACCGGGCAGCGGGCGCAGGTCTTCGTGCTGGGGCATGACAGAAGGTTCCTTTCTGGGCGGAACATGGCAGGCGGACGGCACGGCAGCCTGCCCCGAAGGGGATTAATGAGGCTGCCGTGCCGGGGAGAAGGCCGCACAGGGCCGGGGAGTGCGGCTTCTCCCGCTTTAGGGGACGGGTGTCCAGGTGGCTTCCGGAGTGCTTTCGTAGCGCTGGCGCAGCGGGGCGCGGCGGAGCTTGCCGATGCCGGTTTTGGGGATGTCGTCCTTGCCCACGGGGAGCAGGCGGGCACCGGTGATGCCGAAGCGGGCGGTGAGCATGCTGTGCAGGGTGCCCAGTTCGACAGGGGTGGGGTGGCCGTTCTTCGGGTGGAAGAACACGGCGAGGTTTTCCCCGGCCGTTGTGGTGACAGGAGTGGCCACCGTGTAGGTGGGGGCGGCGATGTCGAGTTCTTCCACGGCGGCTTCGATTTCGTGGCCGTGGTAGATGACGCCGTCGAGGGTGATCCGGTCGTCGGCGCGGCCGGTGACGGTCAGGATGGTGCCGTCGATGTGGCCGAGGTCCCCGGTGGTGAACCAGCCGTCGGGGGTGAAGGACTGCCGGGTCTGGTCGTCACCGTGATGGTATCCGTCGGTGACGGCGGCGCCGGCGACCTGGACGTGGCCCAGGGTGTTCTTGTCGGCCAGGGTGCCGTCGTCGGTGACGATGCGGACGCGGGTGCCGGGTTGGGGGCGCCCGACAGGTACGTAGCGCTGGCCGAGATATTCGGTGAACCGGCAGTCGGTGACGCCGGAGGAGGTTTCCGACATGCCCCAGCCCGGATATATGGCATCGCGCGGCAGCCCGTAGGGAGCCAGGCCGGCCATGAAGTCCTTGATGACGTCGGCGCGGAGGGGTTCTCCGCCGTTCATGATGTAGGTCAGGCAGGTCAGATCCCACGGGGGGCTGCTGACGCCCTGGAGGGCGTCGTTGACGAGCGCGAAAGCGTAGTTGGGCGCCCAGGTGCAGGTGATGCGATGGGCGTGGACGGTGTCCAGCCAGCGCAGCGGGTCGTCCAGGATCCACCGCTGGGGGGCGTGGACCTGGTAGGCGCCCAGGTAGATGTCGCGAGTGTGGAACATGACCAGGCCGCCGACATGGTCCAGGGGCATCCAGTTGAGAGTGCGCTGGCGTTGGTCGAGGCGGTTGACGTGGGCGGTCGCCGTGGTGCGGGTCAGGATGTTGCGGTGGGTCAGGCGCACGGCCTTGGGGGTGCCGGTGGAGCCGGAGGTCAGTAGGAGCAGCGCCAGGTCTTCGGGCCGTCCCTGGTGATGGCGCCGATCGGGGGCGTGGCCCAGAAGGTATTCGTAGGTCCCGGTGGCGTAGGGGGTCATGCCGGCGGGGATGGTGCGTCCACTGCCGGTGATGAAGCGGGGCTGCCCATGGGCGGTCCACACCTGTTGGAGCAGGCCGTCCCGATCGGGCACCGGCAGCGGGACGTAGCCGCCCAGGTGGCAGGCCCAGTAGGCGGTGACCAGCTCCTGGGGGTCGGGAGTGTCCAGAAGGATGATGTCGCCGGGCTGGTTGAGGGTGCGGCGCAGACCGGTAAGCATTTTCCGCGCGTTGCCCAGCAGCTGGCTGTAAGTGAGCGCGGTATGGGTGCCGTTGGGGTGGAGGAAAACGACTTTCTGCTGGCCGTGCCGCTGCGCGGTGCGTATCAGTGCCTCGGCGAGGGTGGCCACGGTGGGGGTGATGGCGGGGCCGCCGTCGAGGAAGGCCTTCCCGGTCATGACACTGCCTGCACCGGCTGGGGCGCCACATGGGCGGGGGCCGGCTTGGTGCGGGTGAGGGTGAAGGAAGCCAGCGCTGCGAGGCCGAGGCCAGCGGTGAGGATGCCCATGGGCACGGCAGAGGTCCTTCCGGCCAGGCCGACCAGCGGGACCAGGGCGGCGCCGATGACGTGCTGGAAGAAGCCGATGAGAGCGGCAGCCGACCCGGCGATGTCGCCATGGTCGTTCATGGCCAGCCCCATCGAGGTCGGCATGATCAGGCCGACGGAGGCGACCATCACGAACAGCGAGACGAGCAGCGCGGCCAGCGGGGCGCTGGTGAAGGCGCAGACGAAGGTGGCCACGCCTCCCGCCGCGCAGGCGGTGACTCCCACCCCGAGAAGACGCCGGGGCCCGGTCTTGTGGACGATACGGCCGGTGATCTGGGCAGCGACGACCAGACCGAAGGCGTTGACGCCGAACACGTAGGAAAAAGCCTGGGGGGACAGGCCGTGGACTTCTTGCAGGACGAAGGGGGCACCGGCGATGTAGGCAAACATGGCGGCGAATCCGAACCCGATCGACAGCAGGCAGCCCACGTAATGGCGGTCGGCGAGCAGGGTCGCGAAGGCACCCTTGGCCGCCGGGCCCCGGCGGCGGTTCGGGGCGGGATGCGTTTCTGGCAGGAACATCGCGCAGGCCAGGCCGATGACGACGCCGGCCAGGGCCAGCGCCAGGAAAATGCCGCGCCAGTCGGTGAAGCGCAGCAACTGCCCACCGGCCAGCGGGGCGAGGGTGGGCGCGAGTCCGGTGACGAGGATCAGAGTGGAGAACAGGCGGGCGGCTGCCGCGCCTTGGTGGCGGTCGCGGACGGTGGCGGAGGCGATGACGATGCCGGTGGCGCCGCCTATGCCCTGGATCAGCCGCAACGTCACAAGGAGCCAGATGGTGGGGGCGAAGGAGCAAGCCACCCCTGCGGCGATGAACAGGAGCAGTCCGGCCATGAGGGGGCCGCGTCGCCCGAGACGGTCGGAGATGGGTCCGGCGACCATCTGGCCGGTGCCGAGTCCGACCAGGCAGGCGGTCAGGGACAGCTGAGTGGCGGAGGCCGAGGCGTGCAGCTGGTCGGCGATCTGCGGAAGGCCGGGCAAATACGTGTCGTTGGCCAGGGGCCCAAGTGCGGTCAGGGCGCCGAGGAGGACGGTGAAGCGGACGGTGCCTTGGGATGTCGTCATCGTTTTCTCCAAGGCCCCGGCCCGTGTGCAGCAGGACCGGGGGCTGTAGGGGGAAGGTCAGTAGGCGAGGCCGATACGGGCGCGGATGGCGGACCCCCGCTCGACCTCGTCGGCGAATCCGATCGCGAAGTCGGGGATGCTGATCTTCGAATCGCCGTTCGCGTCGGTCAGCAGCTCGTCGCCGCCCTTGCGGTAGACGCCGGTCCGCTCCCCGGGCTCGATCAGCTTGGGGGGCGAGACGAACGTCCAGTCCAGGTCACGGACCTGCCGGTACATTTCCAGCGCCTGATTCTGGGCGGAGGCGTTCGCCTTCCACATCTCGGGAAAGTGCGGGGAGTCGATGACGCGGACACCGGGCGCGGTCAGCAGGCTGCCCGCGCCGCCCAGGACCACCAGGCGCGTGACGTCGGTCCGGCGCAGGCCGGAGATGAGGGCCGTGGTGGCGCCCACGATGATGTCGCAGTCGTCGTCGCTTCCGTCGTGGCGGGGGCCGACCGCGGAGACCACCACGTCGTGGCCTTCGGCGAGGGCGGCAACGGTGCGGGCGTCCCGGACGTCGCCGGCCTGGGCGGTGTATTGCCCGGTGGTGGTGGTGGTGTCTCCGGTGCGCGTGACGCCGGTGACGTGGTGGCCGCGCGTGATGAGTTCGTGGGTGATCGTCGAGCCGATGTTCCCGGAGGCGCCGAACAGAAGGATTTTCACGGGTCTTCCCTTCGCAGTGCGGGCATAGGGGCGCGGATGCGCCTTAGTTCTCGTTGAGGAAATCGGGCTGGTCGTGGGTGATCTCGTCCCAGAGCAGCTCGAAACTGAAGCGGGCCAGCTGCGCATCGCCGAACCCCTGGGCGGCGGCCTCCGCCTGGGCGGTGGTGAAGGCGTGGGGCGTTCCGGCAGCGTGGGCCAGCAGCTGCACCTGGGCGCAGGAGTCATAGGTGAAGAACCGGTGGACGGCTTCCTCGACCGAGCCGCCGACGGTGATCAGGCCGTGGTGACGCAGCAACAAGGCGCTGTTGTCCCCGACATGGACGGCGATGTCGCGGCCCTGCTCCACGGTGACCGAGGGACCCTTGTACGCCTCGTACAGCGCCTGGCGGCCGTGGAAGGCAGCCGATTCCTGGTCGATGGGCTCCAGCAGCCGGCCCAGCGAGCCGAGCGCGCGGGAGTAGGGCGTGTGGGCGTGCGCGATGGCGTGCAGGTTCGGGTACTGCTGGTGGATCGCGGCGTGGATGACGAACGCGGACGGATTCACCTTGCGCGAGCCCGCGACCACGCGGCCTTCGATGTCGACACGGATCAGGTCGGCGACGGTGACCCGGTTGAAGGACACTCCGAACGGGTTCACCCAGAACTGGTCGGTGTACTGGGGGTCGCGGACGGAGATGTGTCCCGATATTCCCTCCCCGAAGCCCTCGCGGCCGAACAGGCGCAGGGCTGCGGCCAGGCGCTGCTTGACGTGGCGGCGGTGCTCAGTGACGGTGGCGAATGTCTTGTCGGCGGGGATGGGCAGCCCGGTGGCCGTATCCGCGAGGAACACAGGGCGCACGTCTTCGCTGGTCACGGTGGTCTCCTTGGGTCAGGCGCTGAGCAGCGCGGGCATCAGCGGGGCAGCCGTCCGGTGGGCGGTGATGGCGTCGGTGATGTCGCGGGCCCGGTCGACCAGCGAGGGAATGCCCCAGGTGAAGAACAGGGCGCCGGCCGCGAGGTCTCCCAGCGCGTACAGGCACGGATCCGCCTGTCCGGCGACCGTCAGGCGGCTGGTGGCGCGATCGATGGCCAGACCTCCGTAGGGGTTGACGGCCACGGTGCGCGAGCGCAGCAGAGAGGTGACCAGACGCTGGGCCGCGTGCGGGATGCGCCGGGCGGAAGGGCTGATGGTGTTGACTATCCGGTCGGCCGTGAAGGTGCCGCCGGCCGTGGTGAGCGTGAAACCGGTACCGCCCGCCGGAACAATGTGGCGCAACCCCCCTTCTACGGACAGCTGTCCTGTGTCCGCCAGCTCCAGCAGGAGGGCGGCCGAGGCGGGCGGCATCGGGCAGCACAGACTCATCAGCGCCCGGTGGTGGTGGCGCAGCAGATGCTTCTTGTCCTTCTCCGCCAGCAGCGGCCACACGTCGGGCCCGGTGTCGGGGATGGCCCGCTGCAATATGCGCAGCCCCAGATCCGTGTCGTCGACCAGAGACAGCTGACGGCGCAGCCGGTCCAGCGGCTTTTCGGTGAACGGGGAACCGATTTCCGCGAGAACCCTGTCCGGGTCGCTGCCGGCCCCGACGAGTTCGCTGCGGCACAGGGCGGCCAGCTCGGCCAGCGACAACGTCCCGCCCTGCGCCGCGAGGGCCTGCATGCGCGGCTGGGTCAGGTTCTTCACCGTGAAGTCGGCCGGTCGCTGTCGCACCGCAGGAAGTACCCCGTTGCGGGAGACCATCGTGATTCTGCCTCGATGTCCCGTCGCGGCCAGGTACCGCACGGTGTCGACGGCCGTCAGCCCGCTGCCGAGGATCGCCACGTGCTCGTCCGTGCCGATCTGGTGCAGCCGGTCGACCGCCGGATACGGGTCCCCGATGTATCCCTCGGCCCCCGCCAGACTGTAGAAGTCCTCCGGCGCCCCTCTCCCTACGCACAGCACGGCGTAGTCGAAGACACGGGCCCGGCCGTCTTTCGTCTGGAGCATGACCCGCTGCGCACAGCGTGCGGCCGAGGTCACCGGCGCGCCGATCAGATCGACACGCCAGCCTTTGCGGCGCAGCCTGCCCATGGCGCTGTAAGCGGTGTGTTCGAGGTATTCGCCGTAAACGGTGCGAGCGATGAAGCGGGCTCCCGAGTGCGGGTCGGGCACCGTGGGGCTTTTCGTGATCCGGTCGCGGCCGGCGAGCCAGTACGCGAAATGCTCGGGATCCCCCGCCCGTACCGACATGTCGGCGGGCACCATGTTGATCGTGAGGGCTTCCGTGTCGACCTGGTAGGGCCTGCCCCGCCACAGGTTCGGGGACGGCTCGAACACGGTCAGGGAGCCGGGCGCCAGCGTGGAGGCGGCCAGCGCATCGAGCAGGCACACCGCCGCCGCGCCGCCCCCGACGACGGCGATGGATGATCCCCCGTGCATCTCTCACGCTCCCGGGGCCGAATAGAAGTCGCGGAGCGACACGGTGAAGTCGTCGCGGCCCTGCTCGTAGTTGATGCAGTACTGGCGGGGGTAGAACCCGACGCTCTTCCACGCGGCAGGCTGGTTGACGGGGAAGCAGCCGTTCGCGTTGGTCCCGGCGGCGAGGCCCGCGAACCACGCCCTGGTGATCATCGGCTCCTCGAACAGGAGGTCTCCGTCCCACCCTCCGTACATGAAGGTGTGCGTGAACGGCTGGCCGTTCCATTCGGGAGAGTCGTCCATGTCCATGAGGTGGTTGCCCATGGCGCCCTCGGCGGCTTCCTTGTGGTCCATGTAGGCGGCCGGCATGTACCGGGCGGGGATTTCCTTGGTGGCCGTGGCGTAGTCGTCGCAGTTGATGACGAGCCCGCAGGGACCGGTACGGATGGCGTCCCGCACCGACTTGGGCTTGAGGTAGAAGTGGAAATCGAAGTGCGGCACGTCGTAGATGCCGGGCAGGCCGTGCCTCTTCGGGTTGTAGTTGGTCAGCACCCACTGGGAGGACAGGCCCGGCGCCGCCGTGGTGGCCGACGGCAGGGCGAGGGGGTGCTCATAGCCGCCGACACATTCGGTGTCCTGGTCCACGCGCCCGTCACCATTGACGTCGTAGCAGTGGTGACGGTCGTTCATGTCGGTGGGCAGCCCCGCCAGCGCATCCCGGGTGAACGTCACCCCGACCGCGTAGGGGGTGCCGTCCTGGTTGGTCTGGGTGTAGGAGCGCAGGTTGCCGTCACCGAGATCCTGGGCAGGGCCGAACGCGGCGCACGGCCCGTCGTACGAGCGGGTGCGCTGCTTCAGGAAGGCCGCGGCGTCGGACGCGACGGCGGTCGTCTTCCCACCGTCCATGCTGTCGGTGACGCACATGACCGTAGGGGGATTGCCTCCGGTCGCGTGCGCGCTGGGGGCGGTGAGCATGCTCGTGGCGATCAGGGCGGTGGCGGCGAAAATGCGGGTGCGGTTCATGAGGCGGCGCTTTCGGTGTCGAGGCGGTGAAAACCACCACCGAGGAAAATCAGCGGCGTGTGCGCGGAGCCGGCGGCACCCAGGGCGACGGCCTCGCCGATCACCTGGACGTGGTCACCGACCGCGTGGTGGTCGTAGTAGCGGCACTCCATCCACCCGGCCCCGGCGAACAGCAAAGCTCCTGTGTGCTCTCCGGTACGGGTAGCGGCGGTGCGCAGGGCACGGTCCCGCTCGGGCCGCCGTCCCGCGAACGTGCGGGCCGTCTCTTCCGCGTCCGCGCCGAGGATGGAGACGGCGAACACGCGTGAGGCCAGTGCATCGGCGAGGAATTCGGAGTCCGCCCGGAAACTCAAGCTCACCAGTTGCGGGGTGAGGGACAGTGAGGCGAGGGAGTTGACGGTGATGGCGTTGTGGCGGCGGGCACCGGACCGTGTGTGGCGGCATGTCGTCGCGACACACACACCGGTGGCGAACTGGCGCATGACGCTGCGCAGGTCGTCAGCCATGGGAAAAACCTCCAGAGCGTGAGCAGGAGGGCAGCCGGGCGCCGGCGGGGGAAGGGGGAGACGGCGCCCGGCTGCGTCTGTGGGAGGGCCTGCGGTCAGCGGTCCTCGGCCCAGCGCCCCCGGGTGAAGCCGTCCAGGTCGTAGTCGCCCATCGCCTTGTCGACCTGTGCGCCGTAGGCGTCGAGCAGCCCCATCGCGTGCGCGGCGTTGGCGGTGTCGAGACGCACCTGGTCGGGGCCGCCCGCGTAGTTCAGCTCATACAGCTCATGACGGCCGCCGAACTCGCTGCCGATCGCGTCCCACGCCAGCTTGAACAGCTTGATCCGCTCCTCCGCGCCTCCGGCCGAGCCCCGGTAGAAACGGTCCAGCAGCGGACGCAACTCGGTGTTCTGCAAGTCCTTGTAGCTGGAGCCGGTCATCAGGAGCGACCCCGCCAGGTGCTCCTCGAAGAAGTCATGGACCCTGCGCCAGGACAGGGGAGCCAGCACCCGGTGGCTGGCGGCGTACTCCAGCTTCGGCAGCACCGTTCCCGCCGGGCCCTCCTCGGGGTCCATGGCCATGGCGGTGGTCATCGCCCACGTCAGATGACGCCACGCGAGGAGTTCGCCCAGCCCGGCCTTGACACCCCTGAAGTCCTGGGTGCCGTTCATGCGGGTGCCCTTGTCGAGGAGGCCCGCCATGAACTCCAGCTTGACCGCCATGCGGACGGCGCCCTGGAAGAAGCCGCGCGACAGCAGGCCAGAGCGGGGGAAGTATTCGTGGATCTTCTCGGTGTCCCGGTAGATCAGCACGTTCTCCCACGGGATGAACGCGTTGTCGAAGACCAGGACCGTGTCGTTCTCGTCGAACCGGCTGGAGAGCGGACTGTCGAACGGCGACGCGGCCTTCTTCTCGTAGGAGGGACGGCAGATCACCTTCAGGCCCGGGGTGTTCATCGGCGCGATGAACGCCAGCGCCATGTCTTCGGCCTTGCCCTTTTGCAGGTTGCCCAGGTGGATCTGGCCCACGAACGCCGCGTTCGTCAGGGCCGAGCCGGTCGCCATCAGCTTGGCGCCCTCCACCACGATGCCGTCATCCCGCTCCTCGACGACGGTGATGAACACGTCCGAGATCTCGTGCGAAGCCCGGTTGCGGTCCACCGGGGGGTTGACGATCGCGTGTGAGACGGCCATGCCCTGCTTGACGTACTTCTCGTACCAGGCTCGCGCGTTGGAGTCGTAAGGGGCGTAGAAGTCCTGGGTGGAGACGAGCCCGGCCATGAAGGAGGCCTTGTAGTCGGGCGTGCGGTTCATGAACCCGTAGCTCATGCGCGCCCAGTGCTCGATCGCGTCCCGAGCCCTGAGCAGTTCCTCGGCCGAGTGCGCGGGGGTGAAGAACCGGTGGACACGGTGGCCGGTGTACCGGTCGACCGTCGTCATCAAGTCCTTCGTCTCCGGCGCGTGCAGCGCGTCATACAGATGCGCGGACGACTTCGCGGCGCCCGCGAACGCCGGATGGGTGGTGACGTCCTTGACCACCTCCCCGTCCACATAGACCTGACGCCCGTCCCGCAGGCTCTCCAGAAAGGAGTCGCCCGTCATCAGCTCGTTGGGTGCCTCATCGGGCGTGGGTACAGCAGACATATCCGGTCCCCTCCGAAAAATCGGCATGCGGAAGAAAGAGGTGCTTTTCCGGGCAGGCCGGAAGGGACAAAAAAGGCTCCTGGCGTCCCCCGTGACGCACTCCTCCCGCAGCAGCGGTCGCCCTCAAGGACGGGTCGAGCCCTCCTTGAGGTGTTCACAAAGCTAACACATCGCGTAAGCGTTGGTAACACTCCCCGACATGGAAAAAGCCCCGCCCAACCCGGACGGGGCCCCTCTGACCTGCGAAAATCTAGGAATCAAGCGACCGCGACAACGCCTGAACCACTTCATCATCCACCGTCACGGTTCCCGACAGCGTTCCCACCAGCGCTCGCGCCAGCACCCCCGCAGCCGCCTGACCCGCATCGCCGTTCTCCTGCGCCTGCCCCGTCACCTTCCCGAGGACCGCGTCACGCACCACCTCGGACACCGCCAGATCCCCGAACAGTTCGGGAAACGACAGCATCATCAGGCACACACCCACGTTCGCCGCAAGAATCGCCTGGCCCGCCACCGCCGGTGCCAGCACCAGCCGCCCCGCCGCCTCGCACCGCCCCAGCACCCCGAGCAGCAACGCCTGAGCCTCCTTGACCGCCTGCGGCTTCGGCTCCCCGTCCGGCGTGAACATCAACCGGTACAGATGCGGATTCTCCAAGGCGAAACGCACGTGACTGTCCCACGCGGTGCGCACATCCGCCACCGGATCCTCCGTCCGGGGGTTCTTTCGCTTGCTGGCCAGAAAACGCTCGAAGCCACGGTCCGCCACCACCGCCATCAGCCCCCGCTTCCCCCCGAACTGCCGGGAAATCTCAGGGGCCCCCACCTGCGCCTTCGCACAAATCGACCGCGTAGAGATCTCCTCCGCGCTCTGCGAAGCAATCAGCTCGGTGGTGGCGGCCAGAATGCGCTCTCTCGCTGTTGACATGAAGCCATGCTAACAGTTCATGTACGAACCGCTAACGCCTCTGACCAGGGAAAATCGCCAACCCACACAAACGGAACCACCGGCACCGTGTACATCCTGCTTACATCCTGTGTTAGCGTCGCCAACACCACAGGGCGCTCATCAGCGCTCCTGCCTTCCACATTCCTTAAAGGGGATCCCCATGGCCACCACCACGCTGCGCCAGCTCAACAACTTCGACGAGACCCCCGCCTCCCTGGCTGACGCCACCGTCATCCTCATCGACTTCCAGAACACCTACACCCACGGCACCATGGAACTGGACGGATGGAAGAACGCCGTCGCCGAAGGCAAGCTCCTCCTTGCCGCAGCCCGCGCCGCAGGTGCCACCGTCATCCACGTCCAGGACAAGGGCTACCAGCCCGACACCGAAGACGGTCAGATCATCGCCGACGTCGCCCCCATCGCCGGAGAAGGCCGCGTCATCAAGTCCGTCCCCAACGCCTTCCACGAGACCGACCTCGCCACCCTCGTCAAGGAAGCCGGACACGAAAACGTCATCCTTGCCGGCTTCATGACGAACATATGCGTCCTGTTCACCGCCCAGGGCGCCTTCCTCAACGGCTTCCGCCCCACGGTCGTCGCCGCGGCCTCCGCCACCCGATCCCTGCCCACCACCGCCGCAGGCCAGGAGCACATCTCCGCCCAGCAGATCCACGACGGCGCACTCGCCACCATCACCGAGCTCTACGGCATCGTCGTCCCCACCGTGAACGACCTCGCCTGACAGCCCCCTGACACCGTCGGGGGAAGCTGGACGGATTCTCCCCCGACGGCCCGCACCACCCATGGCGCCCCGCTCTCCGATCGTTCCGGAGACGGGGCGCTGACCTGACACGCCCGGCACCGGTCACCGAGGCGTTCCGCGCCGCACTCGCGGAATTCACCGCCACTCCCCGCACCTGCGCGACGAGTTGGTCGATGAGGACTGGGGGCGCCGCTTCGGCGGCCCGGTCCGCTCCCGACGGCCCAACGTAATCACCGATGTGGCGACCGTTCACGACAGTCAGGTCGTGCCCGGCATCCGCACCCGCCTGGCGCGTCGCGGGCTGCTGCCCCGCCGAGCATCTGGTCGATCGACGTCGGCTACCCCTGCCTGCCCCATCTGGACAAGGCACCCGTGTCACCAGACCGCCGCCTCCTGATCTCCGCGGAGCGCCCCCGCCCGGCACCACCGCGTCAACGAGGCTTCGCCCGGGACGACTTCCACATCGACCACGCCCGCGAGCAGGTCACCTCGGCTCGCGGCCCCGCTGATCGGGCCCGGTTCACCAAGAGAGCCGGTGATCTGTGACGTTCCGCCACTGGTGGGCTGTAGTGCGGTCCTGGATGCTGGAAACAGAAGTTCATCCATGCTCTGGGAAGGGGCCGGTGGTGAGGATCGGGTCCGCGAAGCCGCCTGAACTTGTCGCTGTCATCGGAGTGGGCATCCTCGGGGCGAGTGTGGGCTGGAACCTCTCCCGGCACGGCGTCAAGGTGGTCTTCATCGACGCCGGACAGCCGGGCGAAGGCGTCACCAACTGGTCCTTCTCATGGGTCAACGCCAGCAACAAGACCGCACGCAGGTCCTACTTCGACCTGAACGTCGCGGGCATGGCAACCTACCGTGAGCTCGCCCGAACCATTGGGCCAGGCTCATGGTGGCATCCCAGCGGTCATCTGCGCTGGGCAGACGATCCAACCGACGAAGCAAAGCTCCTCAAGACGGCCGACCTGCTGACCAGCTGGGACTACCGGGCCGAGGTGTACACGGGGGCCGAGGTACGCCGTCTCCTCGAACCCGCCCTCACGGTGCCCGGCGAGGTTCCCGTCGTCTTCTACCCCGACGAAGCCTGGGTGCACGGACGTCATCTCGTCGGCCAACTGGTCGGCCAGGCCGTCGCATCCGGCGCCGAGCTCAGGTCCAACACCGCACTCTGTGACATCGGTACCGGCGCCGACGGGGGCATCCGGACACTCGCTCTTTCCGATGGGAGCCGGCTCAACGTCGACGCCGTCGTGAACGTAGCGGGCCCCAGCGCCTCACACATCGCCAGCCTCGTTGCGCGGCGCTTGCCGATGCGCCAAGAACCCGGCCTCGTCACCCGGATCGGCTGCGCTCAGGTCCCGGTGCGCCGTGCCATGCACGCCCCTCACATCGAGATCCGCCCTGACGGAGACACGTCGGTGGTCCTCCACAGCCGCGAGATCGACGCACTCATCGACACCGGCGAAGAACCGGCGGAACTCGCACGGCGGCTCCACGAACTGGCGCGGCACGTCGTTCCCGAGCTCACCACCTCCCGCATCGCACAGAAACGGATAGCCGACCGGCCCATCCCCGCCGACGGATTCCCCTCGGTGGGAGCGGTGCCATCTGTGCCGGGCTATTACGAGGCCATCTCCCACAGCGGCATCACGCTCGGGCCGGTGATCGGCCGCCTGCTTGCTTCGGAGATCCTCAGCGGGAAGAGCGATGAGTTGCTTGCGGACTTCCGCCCGGAGCGGTTCTTCCCGTGACGGCCCAAGTGCCGTTGTGGTGAGCGTTCTTGTCTGCGATCGGCGCAAGGCGGCGGGGCGAGACGGATCGTCTGGGGCTGCATCCGGATGCGGATGGGCTGGGGCTGGTTGACCACGTGCACCGGTGACGTGCGCGGCGGCCGGGTGGGGGCAACTCCCGCCCTCACGGCCGGCGGCAGGCCGCGCGTGTCCACGGTCACGTGGCGTTTGCGCCCGTTGATCGACTTTCCGCCTGCGCACCCGCGCGCGTACGCCCCTACCGTTTCGGCTCCCTTCGCGCACTGCGAGTCCAGGATTACGGCGACGAGCAGTCGTGTGGCCTCGTTCGCGCGTGCACGCACGCGCGGGGCGCCACTGGTTCAGGAGGCCTGGTTGCGGGAGTCGGCGACCCGTTGGCGTCGGTAGACCTGGAGTCCGTCTTGCCCCAGGACGGGGCGATCCAGGCACGCGCCGGAGCCCCGGGATGGCGGAAGTCTCCCCCAGCCCCTTCCGGAGGGGTTCCCGACGGTGGTTCCAAGGTCGGGCAAGACCGTTCGTCAGGAGCTTCCGGCATGGAAATTGCAGCTCCTGTCGCCTGGGTCGGAGATTTGTCTCAACCTGCCTCAGGAATCACGCGAAATGCAATACACCCGTCCGTCATCGTGCCCTTCCGTACCTTCCCTCTGGTCCTTTCGGGCAGAACGCTCGGTCAGCGCATGGCCGGGTGACGCACCCGCACGAACGACCATTGACAGACTCAGAAGCACTGATCAATTATCTCCACCACCGCTCGGGAAATCGGCTCAGGACAGCAGCACAGCCGAGCGATCGCCCGCGTATGGCAGATCGGACCATGCTCCGGGTCTTCCCCTGGGATCCCCCAACTCCCGCAGCACTTCCAGTGATTAGTTCAGTTTATTCAGTGCCTGGCGGCGACGCGTCGAGAGTCGACAGATCCCGCTGAGACATATATCCAGTCCCGGCTGTTGAAGGCATCCCACAGAGGGGAAGAGCTGGCTTTGCCCGCGAACCAAGAATTGCGTCATTCCGCCCCGGAACCGACCGGCACCAGATCGTCGGAGCCCAGACCCGTGCCGCTCGTCGTCCGGACCGCTCCCCTGGCGCTGTCCTTCGCGCAGCAGCGGTTGTGGGTCCTGGCGCAGATGCAGGGTGCGAGCGAGGCCTACCACATGCCCATGGCAGTGGAGCTGCGCGGCGCGTTGGACCGCCCAGCGCTGGGCAGGGCGCTGGACGCGCTCACCGCCCGTCACGAGGTACTGCGCACCCGGCTGGTCTCTGTGGCCGGCGTGCCCTTCCAGCGGGTCGACCCCGCCGACGCGGGCTTTCCCCTCGCGCTCGCGGATCTCACCGGGGCACCCGACGCGCGGGAGCAACTCGCCGTGCTCCAGCGGGAGGAGACCGCAGCGCCCTTCGACCTGGAGCGCGGGCCTCTGGCGCGCGGACGCCTGGTGATGCTGGATGCCGAACGGCACGTCCTGTTCCTGACCCTTCATCACACTGTTGCCGACGGCTGGTCGATGTCCGTCCTTAACCGGGAACTCGGGGCGCTGTATGCCGCGTTCACGGCAGGTTCCGACGACCCGCTGCCCGCGCTGCCCGTCCAGTACGCCGACTACGCGGCCTGGCAGCGGCAGTGGCTCTCCGAAGGCGATGCGGAGCGACAGAGAGCCCACTGGCGGAAAACCCTCGTGGATGTCCCCTCACTCCTCGAACTGCCCACGGACCGAACGCGTCCCGCCGAACAGGACTACCGGGGCGCGCAGGTGCCCGTCACCCTCGACGAAGAGCTCACCGCCGCGCTGCGGGCGCTGGGCAAGCAGAACGGCAGCAGCCTGTTCAAGACCGTGCTGACGGGCTGGGCGCTGACCCTTTCGCGGCTGGCGGGCACAGAGGACGTGGTGATCGGGGCACCGGCGGCCAACCGGACCCGCCCCGAACTCGAAGGCCTCATCGGCTTCTTCGTGAACACCGTCGCGCTGCGCGTCGACCTGTCGGGCGAGCCGACGGTGGCCGACCTGGTGCGCAGAACGGATGCGGCCGTGCTCTCGGCGCTCCAGCACCAGGACCTGCCCTTCGAGCAGGTCGTCGAGGCGGTGAACCCACCCAGGAACCTCGGGCACACCCCCCTGTTCCAGGCGATGCTGGCCTGGCAGACCGCCACCGCGGAGACGTTGGAGCTGCCCGGCGTCGAGAGCGTGCCGCTGGAGTTCCCGCGCTTCACCGCCGCGTTCGACCTGACGCTCTGCCTCACGGCGCGCGACGGCCGCGTCACGGGGGAGCTCGACTACGCGACCGCGCTCTTCGACGCGGCGACCGCCGAGCGCCACGTACGCCAACTGCTGCACGTCCTGCGGCAGATGGCCGCCGACCCGCAGCAGCCCGTCACCGCCCTGACCCTCCTGGACGAGCGGGAACTCCATCAGGTCCTGGTAGAGTTCAACGACACCGCGCTGGCGCCGACCCTGACCGGCCTCGTGGAGCGGTTCGAAGCGCAGGTGCGCGAGCGGCCCGGCCAGGTTGCCGTGGTCCACGAGGGCGAGCGGCTGGACTACGCGACGCTCGACCGCCGCGCCAACCGCGTCGCCCAGGCCCTGATCGCCCGCGGCGTGGGCACCGACCGGGTCGTGGGGCTGCACATGAGCCTCTCGGTCGACCTGGTGGTCGGCATACTCGGCGTACTCAAGGCGAGCGGCGCATACCTGCCGCTCGACCCCGCCCTCCCCCGCACACGCCTCATGGACATGGTCGCCGACTCAGAGGCCGTGCTGGTCCTCAGCGACACGGACGGCGGCCCCGCGCCGAGCGCGACGCCCCAGGACGACAAGGCGCCGTCAACTCCCTGGCTGCGGCTCGCCTCCGTGGAGGCCGACGCCCCGCGCGGCGACGCGCCCGGCACGCCCTACCGGCCGGACGACCTCGCGTACGTCATCTACACCTCGGGGTCGACCGGCCGCCCCAAGGGCGTCGCCGCCACCCACCGGGGCATCCTCAACCTGCTGGACTACTGGAGCGACGCCTTCGGTACGACGCCGGGGCTGCCGTCCGCGATGTGGCCGAGCTTCTCGTTCGACGCCTCGGTGCAGGAGTTCCTGCTGCCACTCACCACGGGCGGCGTGCTCCAGCTCGTACCGCAGGACGTGCGCGACGATCCCGAGACGCTGACCGCCTGGATGCGCGAGCACCGCATCGTGGACATCCTGCTGCCGCCCTCCTTCGTACGGTGGATCTGCGAGGCCCCCGAGGAGCGGCTGGCCGGTCTCGCGCTGCGCTGCGTCCGCACGGGCCTGGAGCCGCTGCCCGAGGACGCGCTGCACCGCATGGAGCAGGCTCTGCCAGGGCTGCGGGTGCTCAACGGTTACGGACCCACCGAGACCGCGCTGTACTGCACCGCCCACCTCCGCCCGCGGCCCCTGGCACGCCAGGCGCCGATCGGCCGCCCGGTCGCCAACACCCGGACCTATGTGCTGGACGAGCGGCTGCGGCCGGTGCCGATCGGCGTCGCGGGCGAGTTGTACATCGCGGGCTCCGGCTTGGCCCGCGGCTATCTGAACCGGCCGGACCTGACCGCCGAGCGGTTCGTTCCCGACCCCTTCGTGCCCGGCGCGCGCATGTACCGCAGCGGCGACATCGCCCGCTGGCTGCCCGACGGCCAGTTGCTCTACGTCGGCCGCCGCGACCACCAGGTCAAGCTGCACGGCTTCCGGATCGAGTTGGGCGAGATCGAGGCGACGCTCCTCGAACAGCAGGGTGTGAGCGAGGCCGCGGTCCTCGCCGACCGCGACGCCGCGGGTGAACCGCGGCTGGTGGCCGCCGTCGGGGTGGGCGGCGCGGCGCCCCGGCCGGTGGCCGAGTGGCGGGCCGCGCTCGCCCTGCGCCTGCCGGGCCACATGATCCCCGCGGTCTTCGTCGAGCTGCCGAGGCTGCCGGTCACCGACAACGGGAAGCTGGACCGCGCGGCGCTTCTGGCGCTGGCGCACACCAGCCTCCCCGCCCAGGTGAACCAGGCGACTCCGCGCGACCACATCGAGCTGAAGCTCTATCAGATATGGCAAGGGCTGCTGCTGCGGCCAGAGATCGGCATCCGCGACGACTTCTTCGACATCGGCGGCACCTCCATCTCCGCCATCAAACTGGCCCACGCGGTCCGGAAGGCGTTCGGCGAGGCCCTGTCGGTCCGCGACGTCCTGCTGCATCCGACCATCGAGGGCCTGGGCGGACGGCTGCGCCGGGGCGCGTCGGGCCCACCGCCGGGCAACCTCCTGGACTTCCGCGCGGGCGACGGGGGCGCCAGGGTCGTCTGCGTCCATCCGGCGGGCGGCACCGCCTTCTGCTACCTGTCGCTGGCCAAGGCACTGCCGCACTCCGTAGGCGTCCACGGCATCCAGTCGCCGGGCGTCAACCCCGGCGAATCCTTCCTGCCCACGGTCGAGGCCATGGCCGCCGCGTACCTGGAGCTCATCACCCCGCTGCTCGACGCACCGCTCGTCCTGACGGGTCTCTCGTACGGCGGCCTGGTCGCACACGAGATGGGGCGCCGCCTCGCCGCGGCAGGACACGACCGAGTGAGCGTGGTGCTGCTCGACACGCAGGGCACCGACGATCCCGGGCGCTGCGCCGCCGTCGCGCCGGTGGACATGGCGGAGTTCCGCGACAAGCTGGTCAAGTTCAACGGGATGTACCCCGGCATCGACGACCGGCAGATCGAGCAGTACTTCCACATCTACAACCACAACCGGCGCACGGCCGCCTCCTACGTGCCGGCACCATCCCCCGCGCGCACGGTCCTGATGCAGGCCGTCGAGGGCGCGCCAGGTCCCCTGCTGGAGGAGGTGCGGGACTTCTGGCACCGCCGCGCCGAAGGCGACTACCTCGTGGAGCCGGTGCGGTGCGACCACTGGGAGATGCTGGAGTCCGAAGCAGTGCCGCGGGTGGCCGCGACGATCGAGGCAGAGCTGACGCACCTGGCCGGGCCCCGCCCGCTGCCGACCACCGCACCGACCGCCGGTACCGGCTCCGC
Source organism: Streptomyces sp. NPDC045846 (assembly GCF_056431605.1). NCBI lineage: Bacteria > Bacillati > Actinomycetota > Actinomycetes > Kitasatosporales > Streptomycetaceae > Streptomyces > Streptomyces sp. NPDC045846. The sequence goes on from NZ_JBWKKJ010000015.1 coordinate 134,354, forward strand.
ACGGGAGAACTGATGGGCGCCGCACCGCACTTCCCCTCCCCCGGCCTCGCCGCCGCCGTACTCGAGCGGGCTCGCCGCCACCCGTCGGCCCCCGCACTCATCGACGGCGAGCACGCCCTGGACTACGCACACCTCGACACCGCGAGCGCGGCCGTCGCCGACGCGCTGCACCGGCACGGTGTGCGGCCCGGCCAGGCAGTCGCCGTCTGCCTGCCGCGCTCCTGGCAGCTGGTCTGCACCATGCTCGGCATCCTGCGCCTGGGCGCGGTGGTCGTTCCCCTGGACGCGCAGAGCCCACCCGAGCGGCGCCACCACATCCTGACCGACTCGGCGAGCGTGGCAGTGCTCCACGGCGCCGCGGCACCGGACGGACTTCCCAGGGACATACGGCCTCTGCCGGTCGACGAGCTCCTCTCCGGCGGGGCGGGCTCGCCCGCGCCGGATCCGCACACCGTGGCGAAGGGCGCCGCACCGGTCTCCTTCGTCTTCTACACCTCGGGCACGACAGGACAGCCCAAGGGCGTCGAGGTGCGGGACGCGGGAATCATGCGCCTCGCCCGCCCCGGGTACATGGACCTTCGCGAAGGCGCCCGCTACTCGTGCCTGTCCAACCCTGCCTTCGACGCGCTCAGTTTCGAGGTCTGGGTGCCGCTGCTGACCGGCGGCTGCTGTGTGATCGTCGATGACGAAACGGCGCATACACCCGACGTACTGGCAGCCGAACTGGAGCGGCTGCGCATCGACACCCTCTTCGTCACCGTCGCGCTGTTCAACGCGGTGGTCGACCAGGTGCCGCACTGCTTCGCGGGCATCGGCCAGGTGCTGGTGGGCGGTGAGCAGCTGAACGCCCGGCTGATCCGCCGCTGGTACCGGTCCAACGCCACCAGCACCACCCAGCTCTACAACGTCTACGGCCCCACGGAAACCACCACGTTCGCGCTGTGCCACCCCGTCCCCCGGGACTTCGCGGGCGATGTGGTGCCCATCGGGCGGGCGCTGCCGGGGACCGAGGCCCTCGCCCTGGTCGAAGGGCACCGGCCTGCCGGGCCCGGCGAGACCGCCGAACTGTACCTGGCGGGCGAGGCGTTGGCCGCCGGCTACCGCAACCTCCCCGAGGAGACCGCGCACCGCTTCGTCACCCTGGAGCGGCCCGACGGCACACCGGTGCGCCACTACCGCACCGGCGACCTGGTCCGGCTCGACGCCGCAGGGCACGTCGAATACGTCGGGCGCGCCGACCGCCAGGTCAAGGTGCGCGGCTTCCGCATCGAACCGGGCGAGCTGGAACGCCGGATCGTGACACACCCCGCGGTACGCCAGGCGTACGTCTGCACCCGCCGCGACGCGAACGGCGTCAACGAACTGCTCGCCTACCTGATCCTCGGGGCCGAGCTGTCCTTCGACGACTTCCACCGGCACCTGGACGCCGCACTGCCCGCGTACATGCACCCCCACCGGACCTACCTGGTCGACGGGTTCCCCCGCAACGCCAACGGCAAGATCGACCGGGATGCCCTGCTGCGGCACGACGTCGCCCCGTGGCGGCGTGCCGGAGCCGCCCGGGCCGATGCCGTCCTCACCGCCCGGCAGCGGGAGGTTCTCGCCCTCGTGGAACGGACCCTGGGGACCGAGGGCCTGTGCCTCGCCGACCGCTGGATCGCCTGCGGCGGGGACTCGCTCAAGGCGCTGCGGCTCCGCTTCGAGGCACGCCGTCTCTGGGGCTGCGAACTGTCCGCGTCCCTGGTCCTGCGGAGCGACTTCGCCGAGCTGGCCGCAGCGACGGAGGCGACCGCCTCCCCCTACCCCGATGTGCCCGCACCGGCGCCGGCCGACGCGGCGGGTCCGCGCACCGCGCCCGCCACCTCCGAGCAGCAGCGGCTGTGGCTGCTGCAGCAGCGCGATCCGGCGTCCCGCACGTACAGCGTGCCGATGGTCTTCCGCGTCGACGGCACTGCCGACAGCACCGCGCTGCGCGACGCGCTGCGACGCCTCGTGGCCCGCCACCCGGCGCTGCGCACCTCCTATACCGCCACGCCCGAGGGCCTGCTGCAGACGGTGAACGAACCGTACGACCCGTGGACCGAGCCTCCCGCTCTGGCCCTCCGCGACGCGGCAGCCCAAAGGGCCTTCATCGACGGGCTGTTCGCCATGCCCTTCGACCTGGCACAGCCCCGGTTGTTCCAGGCATGCTGGCTGCCCCGTGCGGGCGGCGGCGACCTGTACCTGCGCATGCATCACATCGCGGTCGACGGCTGGTCGCTCAACGTGCTGTTCGGCGAGCTGTCGGCCGACTACGCGGCAGCCGTCGGCCGCGCGCGCCCGGCGACCACCCCCGTGGTGCCGACGCCGCTCGACTACGCCCACTGGCAGTCCGAGTGGTTCAACCGCGACGCCTACCGCGCCCAGCGGTCCGAACTGGCGTCCCTGTACGCCGACTTGGAGCACGACCCGACCGGCGCGGCCGAAGCGGCACCTCTGGAGCCGGTCCACCCGTCGGACGGCCCCGCGGGGCGGCTGCACCACACGTCCCTCGACACGGGCCGCCGCACCGCGCTCGACCGGCTCTGTGCCGACCTCGGTCTCACCCGCTTCCAACTCCTCCTGGGCGTCTACGCCTGGAGCCTGTACGGGGTGACGGGCCTCACCCGGCCACGGATCGCCGCGCCGGTGGCCAACCGGCCCGTGCAGGACTTCGAGTCCACCGTCGGCATGTTCGCGAACACCGTGCTGCTCCCCCTGGGCCTGGCCCCGCGTGAGCCCCTGCGCTCCCAGCTCCTGCGGTACGGCGCCGCCACGCAGGCGGTCCTGGACCGTCAGGACGTGGTGCTCGCCGACGTCCTCGCCGACCTGCCGGGCCCTGCGGGCAGCACACCGTTCGACTTCCTGTTCGTCCTGGAGAACACCGACTTCGACACGCTGGAGCTGCCCGGCTGCGACGTCCGTCCGCAGTGGCGGGCACCGCTCGACGCGAAGTGTCCTCTGACCCTGACGGTGGTGGAGCGAGCGACGGGCTTCGACTGCCTGTGGGAGTACGACGCCCGCCACTTCGACGCCGCCGACATGGCCTCGCTGGCCGAGCTGTTCGAGCAGGGCATCGAGGCGCTCGCCGACGGTGTCGATCGCCCACTGTCCGAGCTGGTGGCACCGTTGCGCCGCCGGCTGCCCGAGCCGGGGTGCGCCGACCCGGCACCCCTCGCGCACGCCACCGTGGCCGAGGGCTTCGCCCTCCAGGTCCTGCGCACACCCGACGCGCCCGCACTGGTGCACGCGGGCCGCACCCTCACCTACACCCAACTGGACGCGTGGGCCGCGGCGTTCGCCGCCGAGCTGCATAGAATCCACCCACAGGTGCCGGGAGACAGCGGCCCCCGCTGTGTCGCGCTGTACCTCCAGCCGTCGGCCGAGCACGTGGTGGCGCTGCTCGCCCTGGCCCGGCTGAACCTGACCGTGGTGCCGCTCGACCCCGCCTATCCGCAGGAACTGCTGCGCCAGATCCTGGCCCAAGTGGAGCCCCTGTGCGTGCTGGTGGCACCTCAGGACGCGGACGCTCTCGGCGCCATCGCTCCGGGCGGCCTGCCGCGCCACCACATCCCCTCGGTGGACCACCTTCCGGCCGCCGCCCCCGCGCTGCCGCCGCACGACGGCCGGCGTCCGCTGTACACGCTGTTCACCTCGGGCTCCACCGGCACTCCCAAGGGCGTCCAGGTGTCCGACCGGACACTGTGCAACCTGCTGCAATGGCAGCGCGACGCAGGCGGCCTGCGGGCCCCCGCCGTCACCCAGCAGTTCTCCATGCTGTCCTTCGACGTCTCCTTCCAGGAGATCTTCACCACGCTGTGCGGCGGCGGCACGCTGCACCTGGTGCACCCGCGATGGCGCCACGACGCGCCCGCTCTGCTCGACCAGCTCGAAGCGGCCGGTACCGAGCGCCTGTTCCTGCCGTACGTGGCCCTGAATCTGCTCGCCGAGCACGGCGTGCGGCTCGGCCGCTACCCTTCCCGGCTGCGCGAAGTGGTCACCGCGGGCGAGCAGCTGCTGTGCACCGACGCCATCCGCCGCTGGTTCGCCGGGCTGCCCGGCGCCCGCCTGTTCAACCACTACGGGCCGACCGAGACCCACGTCGTCAGCGGCCTCTGTCTGGAGGGCGACCCGGCGAACTGGCCGGAGCGCCCGGCCATCGGCAGACCGGTGACGGCTGCCCGGCTCCGGGTGGTCGACGAGGCGGACGAGCCCGTACCCCCGGGCCGCACCGGCCACCTGCTCATCGGCGGCCCGATGGCCGCGCCCTGCTATCTGGGCGACGCGCGGCTCAACACGGAGCGCTTCGTCGAACTGCCGGGCCTCGGAACCTTCTACCGCAGCGGCGACCTGGCCCGTTTCGACCGGGACGGCCTGCTGCACTACCAGGGCCGCGACGACCAGCAGATCAAGCTGAGCGGCCACCGCCTGGAGCTGGGCCAGGTCGAGGCGGCGCTGCTGCGCCACCCCGACGTCGTCAACGCGGTGGTGGTACGGGACGGCGAACGGCTCGTGGCCTGCCTGGAGTTCCGCGCGGGAATCACGGCCCAGGACCCGGTCCCGGGGCCCACCGGCACGGAGCTGACGCGCCATCTGGCGCCACTGCTGCCGCCGTACGTACGGATCGACCGCTTCCGGCGCGTGGCTCGGCTGCCGCTCACACCGAGCGGCAAACTGGACCGCCGCGCGGCCCTGACCGCGCCCGGTGACGAACTGCGGTCGCCCAGCGCCGTCTCCGAAGACCCGCTGGTCCTGTCGCCGCGGGAAGCCCTGTTGACCGAACTGCTCGACGAGGTGCTCGGCCGGACCGTCGCACCCGATGAGCGGTTCTTCGACGCGGGCGCCTCCAGCCTCGATCTGATGCGCTTCCAGCTGCGCTGCACCGCCGAGCCCGATCTGCACTTCACCGTCCCCGACCTGTTCGAGCACGTCACCATCCGCCGCCTCGCCAGGTTCCTGGACGGTGCGCGGCGCACGACCGGCACGGTCCGGCCTAAGCAGGCCGCGGCGGACGAACCGATCGCCGTCGTCGGCATGGCCGTACGGCTGCCGGGGGCCGACGACCTCGCCTCCTTCTGGGAGATGGTGCGGACCGGAAAACGCGGCGTGGAGCACTTCGAAGCGGCCGATGGACTGGTCGGCGCCCGCAGTCAGATGTCGGGGCTCCTCTCCTTCGACCCCGAGCACTTCGGCATCAGCCGCCAAGAGGCACGGCTGATGGATCCACAGCAACGCCATCTGCTCATGAGTTCCGTCCAGGCGTTGGCCCACGCCGGGATCGCGGACCCGTCCGGGCAGCGCATCGGGCTCGTCGCCGGCTGCGGGGAGAACACCTACTTCCAGTCCCTGCTGCGCGAGGCCGACCCGGAGCAACTGCCGGACGGCTTCCAGCTGGCGCTCCACCACGACAAGGACTTCCTCACCACCAAGGTCGCCTACCACCTCGATCTGACGGGCCCCGCGTTCACCGTGCAGGCGGCGTGCGCCAGTTCACTGGTGGCCGTGCACGTCGCGGCGGGGTTGCTGCGCCAGGGCGAGGCCGAGGTCATGCTGGCGGGCGGGGTACTCGTCGACACGCTGCTGACGGGCGGCTACGCCTACCGCCCTCAGCACATCTTCTCCAAGGACGGTCACTGCCGACCGTTCAGTGACGACGCCGACGGCACGATCGGCGCCAGCGGTGTCGGGGTGGTGGTGCTCAAGCCGCTGCGCCTGGCGCGGCGTGACGGCGACACCGTGTACGCGGTGGTCACGGGATCGGCCCTCAACAACGACGGTGCGGGCAAGCTCAGTTACAGCGCGCCCTCGCTTCCGGGCCAGCGCGAGGTGATCCGCGCCGCGCTGCGCCGCAGTGGCCGCGACAGCGCCGACTTGGGATACGTCGAGGCGCACGGCACGGGCACCCGGCTCGGCGATCCGGTCGAGGTGGGCGCGCTGCGCCAGGCGTTCGACCTGGCGGAGGCCGACCGGTGCGCGCTGACCTCGGTGAAGAGCCAGATAGGCCATCTGGGAGCCGCGGCGGGAGTGGTGGGTCTCGTACGGGCCTCGCTCGCCGTCCACCACGGGCTGATCCCGCCCAACGTCGGCTTCCGCACGCTCAATGCGCAGATCGGCACCGACACGGCGCCGTTCTTCGTCCCGGCCACGGCCAGACCCTGGCCCGCGGGACGGCCCCGGGTGGCCGCGGTGAGCAGCTTCGGCATCGGCGGCACCAACGCTCATCTGGTGCTCGAAGCAGACGGGGCACAGGAGCAGAAGCACTCCGGACTCCCCCTCATGTCCTGCCTGTTGCTCTCCAGCACCAGCGCGGCCGGGCTGCGCGCCGACGCCGCCCGCATCGCCGACTATCTTCAGGCACGGCCCGAGGCCTACCCCCTGGTGCTCCGCCATCTGCAGGCGGGGCGGCCCGCACGCCGCCTGCGGGCCGCGGCGGTCTGCGCCGAAGCGTCCGCAGCGGTGGATTGGCTGCGTACGGTGTCCGGTGTCGAGGTGGCGGCGTGCGGGGAGGAGTGCCGCGCCGTGGAGCACACGGCCGGTGAGGTGGTGACCGCATGGCTGTCCGGCCGGGCGGTCCGCTGGCCCGACGGGCCAGCGCAGGCCCCCTGGGACTTCCCGCCGCCGACCTTCGCGCTCGCCGAGTACGACTTCGAGCGCGCCCCGGCCCGGACCAAGGACGCGGGAGAGCCCCAGCGTCTGCCCGAGACCGACTGGCTGCACCAGCCGCACTGGGTCCGGTTGAGCCGTGCCGTCACCGCGGCCGGGCCACGAAGATCGGGAGTGCTGGTGGCGATGACCGCCGCCCCGCTGCCGCCTGACGCCCTGGCCCCCTTCGACGCGGCCTACGACCAGGTGGTAAGCGTCAGCGCCGGCAACGCCTTCACCCGACTGTCCGACCACGTCTACGAGGTGGACCCGGCCGACCCCAACTCGCTACGGGAGCTGCTCGACGCTCTGGTCCCCGCGTCGGCCGACGCGCACGAGGTCGGCGTCGACTGGCTGCACGCCCTTCCGCTGGCGGTCGACGGGCCGATCGGCGAGGAGGCGCTGGAGCGCGCCCGCTGGGCCTGCCTGGACACCCCGGCCGCCCTGCTGCGGGCGGTCGGCGAGCTGTCGCGGCCGGTTCGGCTGCGGACCTGGTGGCTCTCGTACGGAGCGCAGCCTGTCGAAGGCGTCGTACGGCGGCCGGAGTTGGGGCTGCTCGCGGGCGCGGGAGAAGTGGCACCACAGGAATGTGACCTCGCAGGACACTGGGTGGACTTGCCCGCACCGGGCCCGGCCGACTGGAGTGCGGCGCTGGCGGCGCTGCTGTGCGGGGCTGACGGTGCGGCGCAACCGCCCCGGCGCCTCGCGCTGCGGCAGGGCTACTGGTGGCGGCAGGCGCTGCTGCCGGTTCCCGCTCCTGCCGCGACGACGCCCTGCGCGCTGCCCGCTGCCCCGGCCACGTACCTGGTCATCGGCGGCACGGGAGGCATCGGTCGCTCCCTGGCCGCGTGGCTCCTCGCGCAGCCCCGTTCCCGGGTCGTCCTGCTGTCCCGCGGTGCGCGGCTGCCCGTCGACCTGGCGCAGTGGCCGGACCGCGTCGAGCTGGTCGAGGCCGATCTGGCCGAGGAAGCGCTCGACGCGATCCTCGCCCGGATCGCCTCGCACACGAGAGGCTCCAGCGGGATCGACGGCGTGGTGCACGCCGCGGGCTCCGCGGGCGGCGGGCTGATCTCCCGGCGCGACAGCGGGGCGATGCGGCGGGCCACGGCTGCCAAGCTGCGTGGCGCGCTGCTGGTAGAGCGGCTGATCGAGGACTACCGGCCGGGCTTCGCGGCGTACTGCTCCTCAATGTCCGCGCAGTACGGCGGGGTCGGCCAGTTCGACTACGCGGCCGCGAACGGCCTGCTGGACGGCTTCGCCCGGTACCGCCCGGACGCCACCGCCACCACCCTGCGGATCGGCATCGGCTGGGACATCTGGAGCGAGGTCGGCATGGCCCGCAACGCCCTGAGTTCGGACGCCCGCCACCAGAGACACCTCACCGTCGGTCTTGCGGTCAAGGAGGGCCAGCGGCTGTTCGAGCGGGCGCTGCAGCTCCAGCTACCGCACCTTCTGGTGTCCACCACCGACATCGAGCGGGCCCGCGACTTCTACGCCCCGTCGGGGCCGCCGAGCGCGGTGCCGCGCACACGGGACGGGCAGGAGGCGGCACCACCGGAAGCGCTCGCCGCCCGTCTCAGCGACTGGCTGTGCGGTTGGCTGGGGCTTGACGAGATCGACCCGGCGGTCTCGCTGTACGACCACGGTGTCGACTCGCTGACCATGCTCGACCTCGTCGCCAAGGTCGAGCAGCATCACGGCGTCGTCCTCGAACTCGCCCAGCTGGGCCATCGCATCAGCCTCAACGGTGTGCTGGCCCTCGCCGAGAAGGCCGGGGCCGTCGGTCCCGATGCGGCTCCCCCGGCGGACCAGGTGCCCATCGAGGTGTGGCAGGAGGGCACCGGGAGCGATGTGGTGTGCCTGATCCATCCGGTCGGTGGTGACGTCCAGGCGTACCGTGCGCTCGTGTCGGTCCTCGACCCGCACCTCACGGTCTGTCTGATCGCCGACCCCGCGCTGCAGGGCCCCGACCGGCCTTCCTGGTCGCTGGCCGAGCGAGCCCGTCACTACCACGCCGCGCTGCGTGTGCGTTTTCCGCAGGGTTCCTGGCGCTGGCACCTCGCGGGCTGGTCGTTCGGCGCCTGGGTGGCACACGCCGTAGCGGCCGAGGCGGAGGGGGCCGGCCACCCGGCTGCCCAGCTCCACTTGCTCGACCCACCGCCGCCGGACGCCGCGCCGCACTTCCTGGCGTACGACGAGGCGCGGTACGCGGCGGTCTTCGCGCACGAGCTGAGCCAGGGCGGCACCGGACAGGACGGCCCGGAAGGGGGCGGCCGCACCGGGACCGGACCGAGCCCGCAGGCGCAGGCGTACGCCGAACGTCTCGCGCGCTGCTGCCGCGCCAACGTCGCCGCCATGGCACACCACCAGCCGCCCCGGCTCACCCGCACGCCTGGCCGCCTGTGGCTCGCGACCCGCCCGGTGGACGGCCTGCCGGTGCTGGGCTCCCCGGAGGTGCAACGGCGGCTGTGGCAGGAGCGGTTGCCGCTGCTCGACGGCTTTCACGAGCTCGACACCACGCACTACGGCGTCGTCAGGGCTCCGTGGGTCCGGGCGGTGGCCGACGCCGTCAACACCGCGACCAAGACGGCCACCGAGCCCCGCTGAGAGAGCCTCATGCCCCCGTCGATCCCTGCCACCGCGCCAGAAGGCACCACGATGCGTCATCGGAACGTGCGGATACGGATGCCGGAGCAGGTGGGGGCAGCGGTTCACATCGCACCGAGGCTGAGGATTGGATGATGGTCGGAGGTCAGTCGAAGCCGAGTACGACGACGACCGCGAAGGTGAGCACGCCCGCGGCGGCGGCCCCGGCGAAGACCAGTTCGGCGAGAGCCGGAACGGTGTCCGTCCGGCCGATGAGCGGACGGAGCGGTGCCCGCAGCGCTCCGGTGACCGGGAGGGCGAGAGCCGCCGCCGTGACGGCGTTGCGCGCGGCCCGCGCCGACCCGTGACGGTGGCCGTTCGCGCGCGGCGCGGCGATCGTCAGCGTCGCGTTGCAGAGCATCGCGAAAGCGAAGAACCCACCCGCGTGGACCGACGCGGCGGTAAGCCAGAGCAGCGGGTCGGTCCAGCCTTCGCCGACGGCCTCCGCGACGGCCAGCAGCACGCCGCCGAGTGCGGCCGCCATCCCGGCAAGGCCCAGCACGTGGCGACGGGTGAACCGCACGGCTGAGGCGAAACGCCGGTGGGTCACGGCCCGGTCCGCTGCTCGCGTCAACGGCGCCGGGAGGCCCACGGCCAGGACCCGGACCACGGGCGCCAGATCGCCAAGCCAGTCACCCGCCGGCTCGCCCGCCCCACGCCCGGGCGAGCCCGGGGGGAGGAGTCGGCGAGCCCGCAGGACGCGTGCGCTCCCCACAGCGGCCGCCGCCGTGGGGAGCGCCAGGGATGCGACGAGCCAGGGCGTCGTCCCACTCCACCGGTCCCGGTCGGCGCGCAGGGCCACGGCCGTCCAGTCGGTGAGCGCGGTGACGGCGATCAGCGCGGCGGACATGCCCCAGGCGCGCAGGAGTTGACCGATTCGCGAGCGCGGCTGCGGCTCGTCCCGTCGCAGCAGGAGGGACCGGGCCGCCGCGAGTGCCGCCAGGGCCGGAACCAGGAACAGGGTGAACGAGACCACCGCGTCGTACGGGTCGTTCTGCCACGGGCTGCATGCGCGCACCGTTTGGATGTGGGAGGTGACCTCGGCGAAGGCCGTGAAGAGCACGGCTGCGGCGAGGCCGTCCCGCGCGGCCCGGCGGACCGCGGCGTGGGCGGGATGGCCAACGGGAAGCGTCGCGTCGGCGGCTGATGGCGCGTCAGGACGGCTGGGCATGACGGAATAGTACACGTCACGTACTACGCAGCGCGTAGTATTCTGGATCCAGGCCAATGGAAGGAGACGGTCGGTATGCAGGCCAACGACGCCCAGACGCTGGTGCTCTGCGCTCTGGCCGACGGGCCGCTGCACGGCTATGCCGTGAACGCGGCCATCGAGCGACTGGTCGGCAGGCGCCTCGGGCCTGGCAGCCTCTACGGTGCGCTCACCCGGCTGGAGGCCAAGGGCCTCGTCGAGCCGGTCGAGGAGTCGGGGCGGCAGCGCCTCGTGCAACTGACCGCCGAGGGACGGACGGTGCTCGAACACGAGCTGCGGTCCATGGCCAAGGTGGCCGCCGCCGGGCTGCGCAGCCTGGGCGTGAGCCCGGCATGAGCGTCGCCGACCATCTGGTGCGGCTCTACCCCGCCGCTTTCCGCGACCGCTGGGGCGAGGCCATGGCCGAGGAGGTGCGGGCGGCCGGCTGGCGCGGCTGGTACGACGCGCTGCGCGGCGCCGGCAATCTGTGGCTGCACCCGGTGCTCTGGCCCGTCGACCCCAGGCCCGCCGAGGCCGGGCCCACCGAATCCCGGGCCGTAGGCGCTCGCGACAGGCGCCTCGGCCGCGCCGCGGCCCTCGGCGTCGCGGCCGCGCTGTTCACCGCGCTGCTCGGGCACGCGATAGGGGAACAGGGCACCCCCCTCACCGACGCGCCGGGCGGGCCCTGGCCGATGCGCGCCTGCGCCGCCCTGCTGCTGCTCGGTCTCGCGCTCGCCGCGCCCCGCCCGAACCTCTCGACCGGCGCACTGCGCGTCCTGGCGGACCGCGCCGTCCGCCGTCTCGCCGTCCCCATGCTGCTCGGGGCCGGCGTCGTGGCGCTCGCGCGACTCCACACAGGGAGAGCAGGGCCATGGGAGCACCTGGCAGCCGACTCCTGGTGGCTCGCCCTGACTGCGGCCGCCGTCCAGACCTGTCGCGTGGTCTCGGACGCGGGCGGCGCCGTGCTCGTCCCACCGTCCCACGCGAGCCTGCGCCTTGGCCTCTGGAGTCTGGCCGCGAGCAGCCTGCTGACCGGGGCCATCGCGCTCGCCGTCTGCCTCGGCCGTCCCGACCCCGACCGGATCGCCGTGGCGGCGGGCGGCTGCCTCCTCCTGCCGGCCTGCGCCCTGGCAACGACCCTGCACGATCTGCGCGTGGTCTCAAGAAACTGACGCCGAGTACGCAAACTCGCCCGCCTTCGTCCACCGTCCCCGCAGCACCCCTTTCGTCGTCCCGTCACCTGAGAAGCCGCGAGGGCCCGGGGCACCCACCGGACCGGGCCCTCGGAGACGTACATAAGGAGGTTCCCGGGGCGTACCCAGGCACGCAGCCCTCGACGAGCCAGCCCTCGGCGTGCTGTTGCACGGCTACGCGGACGCGTACCGAGACGGGCCTCGCCCTGGAACGACGGACGCCGGCCCGGGCCGCATGGCGATCAGCCCGCAGCGCACGCCACTTCTCACCTGTGTAGGGTCCATGATCAAGTGTCGGGGCAGGCCACCCGCCGGCCTCGGCGTGTCCTGCCACCCCTCGTCCGTAAGAGAACACATGCGCAAGAAGCCCACCATTGTCGTCGGCCTCCTGGCCGCCGCGGCCCTCTGCGCCGCGGTCCCCGCCACCGCCGCACCGGCCCACTCGTCCCGCGCCAAGTGCCCCCAGCTCGCCGAGAGTTCCTCCTGGGCCGGCGCCAACCGCGCCAAGCTGCAGAAGATGATCGACGAGCGGGGCACCTGCTCCGGCAAGGGCGGTCCCCGCCCCGTCGCCGCCTTCGACTGGGACAACACCGTCGTCAAGAACGACATCACCGACGCCACCCTCGCCTGGGCCCTCAAGCACGACAAGATCCTCCGGCCCACGAGCTGGCGGGACACCAGCGCCTGGCTCACGCCCGCCGCGGACAAGGCCCTCACCAAGGCCTGCGGCACCAAGGTACGCGCCGGCCAACCGCTGCCCACATCGAAGAACGCCGCCTGCGCCGATGAGATCTTCGAGATCCGCGAGAAGTCGCAGACGATGGCCGGCGAGGCCGCCTTCGCCGGTGACTGGAACCACCGCCGTACCGTTCCCGCGTACGCCTGGATACCTCAGCTGTTCGCCGGCCACACCCCGGGCCAGCTCACCTCCTTCGCCAAGAAGGCACGCGCCGAGCAGCTCGCCGCGCCCGTGGGTGCCAAGCAGACCGTGGGCACCCACACCCTGGCCGGTTACGTGCGCTACTACGAGGAGCAGAAGGATCTGATCCACACTCTCAAGGCGGCCGGTTTCGACGTCTACATCGTCTCCGCCTCCTCCGAGCCCATCGCCGAGGCATGGTCCAGCGGCGTCGGCCTCGACCGTGACCACACCATCGGCATCCGCAGCATCACCAAGCACGGCCGTCTCACCACGGCGATCAAGGGCTGCGGCGGCATGGAATCCGGCCGGGGCGACGCGCTGCCCTACATGGACGGCAAACGCTGCATGATCAACCAGGAGATCTTCAAGATCAGGGGCGCCAAGGCCTGGGAGAAGCAGGACTTCGCGCACCGCATCACCCTCGGTGCGGGGGACGCCGACACCGACGTCACCTTTGTCGACGACGCCACCGGCGCCCACCTGGCCATCAACCGCAACAAGTCCGAGCTGATGTGCCGGGCCTTCGACGACGCGGACGGCCGCTGGGTGGCCAACCCGATGTTCATCGACCCGCTGCCACGCAAGTCCGGCACCTACCCGTGTGCCACCACCGGCGCCACGCACCCCGACGGCACGCACGGCCCCGTCCGGCGCGCCGACGGCTCGGTCATCCCCGACCAACTCGACCGGGTCTGACCCGGGGCACGAGGGCCGACGGGTCTGCCTGCCGACTCCCGTGCCGGAGCCAGCCGACCATGCGACCTGCCCGGCACATGCGGTCCGCCCCAAGACGCGGAGGGGGACCACGGCGATCCTCCAGCCGCAGTGCCGCGCAGGGTCTCCACCGTTCCAGGACCAAGGGGCCGACGTGGGTGAGAAGTTGAACACGCGCGATGAACTGGACCGGCTTGGCCGGTCCCTGCGCAGGCAACTGGTCGCGCTGATCACCGATTTGACCGTCCGGGTCCACCTCCGTCGTCTCTCCCTCGACGAGCCGAAGATCGCCGACCGGCGCGAGCCGCAGCGTTACCACTACGCGACGGTGTACCAGGGCCGTCGTCCGGCGACCGTCACCGCCGCCGCGACGGCCTCCCGCGCGGCCCGCCTTCTCCGCACGGCCGGCTGGGACGTCACGCAGTCCCAGGAGGACGACGACGGAAGGCTCTGGACCGTTGTCCTCGCCCACTGCGACGGCAACAGCATCCGCGTCCTGACGAGCGACGACACACCCGCCGTGGCGTTTCGTGCGCAGACACCGGCACTGGCACTGGGCCCGCCTCCACCAGATCAGCAGCCGGTGTACGGTCTGCCGCGCCCACCAGCATGCCGCCGGCGCCCGAAGAAAGGGTGACCTGCAGACGGAACCACCAGGCGGTGTCCATGCCCCGACACGATCGTGCAGGCGAATGTCAGCCCCTTCGCATCGGCGAGATCCGTAAGCAGCCGTGCCCCGGCATGACTGGGCATCCCCGAACAGCCGCCACGGCAGGGGCCTTGGCCACGAACTCTTGGCCAGTACGGAGAAAGTGCCCACCGTGTGGGCCGACAGGATCCTTCAGCAGGGCCCATCGCCCCAGGTCAGGAGGGCACTTTCGTGTTGCCGCCCCACGCCCAGCCGTGCCCAGGGGAAACGGCGAGATTAGACGGTGCCGGACATCCACAGGCGGAAGCGCGCGTTGGGGGCGTCTTCCTTGCAGGGGTAGAGGCGCGCGTACGCGCCCTGGATCTGGCCGCCCCACATGTTGACGCAGTTGCTCGTCGCGTTCATCGGCTGGAACCGGATGTAGTTGCTGCCCCCATCGTTGCCGACGGTGTTGAAGGCCGCGTCGGCGCTATTGCAGTTGTTGAAGAGCTTGATGAAGTTGCCCGTGGTGTTGCCGCCGCTCCAGTTGTTCAGGCACCAGTCCGGCGACGCGGCACTCTGGATCTTGAAGTGGCTGGCGCCGGCGTCAAGGATGTTCCACCGCTGGGCGTCGGTTCCGTTGCACGGCCACTGCTGGACGAACTGCCCCTTGAAAACTTGTCCGTTCGGGATGTCCAGGCAGTAGCCGTCCGCGATGTTGATCGTGACGTTGGTCTTCGGAGCCGCCTGGGCCGGGGTGGCGGTCAGCAGGGTGCCGAGGGCGGCGACCGCCGCGAAGGAGGCCACGGCGGAGGAGCGTATGCGCATGTGAGTGTTCCCGAAGAGGTGTTGAAGGGGGATCGTGCCGTCGGACCGTCTCCCGCGGCAGGTGCCGCACCGGACGCGACAACGGAAACCTAGCGCTCCGCGCGGGGCGTCCCGCCGTCCCGCGCCCCGTCCCGCCGTCCCGCACTCGGGTCCGGGACGGCCCGGCCGGTCCACCGGGACTCCGTCAGGTCGCAGGGGATCTTCTTGTTCTGCGCGGGGAGGGCCAGGCTCGCGGTTGGTTGCAGGTGGTACAGATGCCGGGCCCCTAGCGCAGTACGACCTGAAGGACGTCGAGGGCACGGTTGGAAGCTGAGACCAGCGGGGGCACTTCGTTGAGGGTCCCGTCCCCCGCCCGGTGCTGCGGCCCCACACATACACACCCGTTGCGGGACGTACCGGACCGTCATGCCAGGTGAGGTCGCTGCGTGAATTCGAGGATGCCATGGGTGAACTGGGCGGCCAGCCGGTGCCAGTGCCTGGCTCCGAGGAGCATGGTGTGGCCGCCCCGCGTCATGGCCACCGTGCGCACGGTTGCCCCGTGGCTTCCTGCGCGGCGGGCGAAGGCCCACGTCTGGTCGGCCCGGGTGACGCGGTCGTGCGGATCGTGCAGCAGCACGACCGTCTTCCCGCACAGGTGGGAGACGGGTTCGTCCGCAGGACACCAGGGCGCGAGGGCCACGACGCCGCTCACCGAGGGGTGTCCGGCCGCGCGCAGGGCTGCGCGGCCGCCCATGGAGTGGCCGACGAGGACGACGGGGGTGCGGGGCGTCAAGGCCCCCAGCTCGTCGAGAGCGTCGAGGGCGTCGTGGGCGGGGTCGGCGTGCGGGGCGTTCCAGCCGCGGCGGCGATAGCGCACCGAGGCGAGCAGGAGGGTGTGCCGAGGCTGGGCACGCAGGATCGCGGTGCCGAAGAATCGCATGCGCAGCGCGGCCAGGTCGGGCCGTGGCGGCGGCGCCAGGTCGTCGGCGCGGCCTCCGTGGAGCAGCAGCACGGCGGCTCGGGGTTGTGGGGGCGCCGCGCGCACGATCAACCGGGCCGGACGCGAGGCGGTCGGCGTGTCGTCGCCAGCACTGCGAGGGCGGGTCGGCTTGCGGGGCTCGGCGTCCTTGCGCGAGGGGGTCATGGTCGTGCCTCCGTCGAGGTTTGATGACGCCGTGGTGGCAGGGGGACGAAACCGCTGGTGCGTGCGGCGTAGGCGGCGTATCCGGGGCGGTCTTTCATGTGCTGCTCCAGGAGGCGCTTTCCGCTGCCGCGCGTAAGGAGAAACGACATCAGCAGCGGGGACAGTACGGAGACGGCCGCGGCCTGCCAGGTTCCGCAGGCCAGGGCGAACAGGCCCCACCAGACGAGGAAGTCTCCGAAGTAATTGGGGTGGCGGGTCCACGCCCAGAGTCCTCGATCCATGATCTGCCCGTCGTGCGCGGGGTCGGCTTTGAACCGGGCGAGCTGGTGGTCGCCAACCGATTCGAAGGCCAGTCCGGCCGCCCACAGCACACCGCCGATGGCGGCGGTGACCGCGAGGGGTCCGCGGGTGTACTGGGCGGCCTGGACCGGCAGGGAGATGAGCCAGATGAGGCCGCCCTGCAGGAGGTAGATCATGCGCAGCGCGTAGACGTTCCGGCTGCCGGGGGCTCTGTCCAGCATGCGCTCGTACCGGCGGTCTTCGCCGTGTCCGCGACCGCGCCAGGCGATGTGGGCGGCCAGCCGCACCCCCCAGATCACGGTCGCAGCCGTCATCAGGAGCCGCCGTGCATCCTCGCCCTGGCCGGCGGAGGCCGCACAGGTGACCACGGCCACCGCGCTGAAGCCGAGGCCCCACGCGATGTCGACGATGCGATGCAGCCCCTTGACCACCGCGGCGGCGAAGGTGACGAGGACTACGGCGAGGGCCGTGACGGCCGTCAGGGCCAGGTTCTCGGCGAAGGCGTGCCAAGCGAAGCCGGTCATGACGTCTCCTGCGGCCGGTACCAGTCGTGCAAGGCGGCGGGCATGTCGGCCGTGCCGTCCGCCCCGGGGCGTACCGCGAGGATCTGGTCGACGCCCATGCGGCGTTCGGCGAAGGCGAGGCCGCCTCCGGCGAGGTACAGGCGCCAGACGCGGGCCGTCTCCTGCCCGGCCAGGGCCACGAAGTCCGCCCAGCGCCCTTCCAGGGTGGCGTACCAGGCGGCGATCGTTCGCACGTAGTGTTCGCGCAGTGATTCCACGGCCCATACGTCGAGGCCGGCGTTCTCCAGCAGTGCGACCGTTTCGCCCAGGGGCCGCATGTGCATGTCGGGGGCGATGTAGGCCTCGATGAAGGCACCGCCGCCGGGGGCGGTTTTCGTGCGCGACATCTGCTGGATCAGCAGCCGGCCGCCGGGGCGCAGCAGGCCGTGGAGGCGGGCGGCGAAGTCCGGGTACTGAGCTTCGCCGACGTGTTCGCCCATCTCGATGGCGCAGACGGCGTCATAGTCGGCGCCCTTGAGCTCACGGTAGTGCCGCAGGTGTACTTTGACGTGCGATTCGAGCCCTCGCTCGCGGACGCGCGCGGCGACGAAGTCGTGCTGCTCGCGCGACAGGGTGACCGCGGTGACGCGGGCACCGAAGCGCTGCGCCGCGTAGAGGGACAGACTCCCCCAGCCGCAGCCCACGTCCAGCAGGCGCGCGCCCGGCTCCAACGCCAGCTTGCGGCAGACCAGTTCGAGCTTGTCGCGCTGTGCGTCGGCCAGCCCGTAGTGCGGGTCGTCGGGCCGGGTCCAGTAGGCGCAGGAGTACGCCATGGACTCGTCCATGAGCAGCGCGTACCAGTCGTTGGACAGGTCGTAGTGGTGGCTGATCGCTGCCCGGTCCCGGCCGGTGCTGTGCGGTTTGCCGCGCAGCCGGGCCTGTGGTGCTCCGGGGGCGGGCGGGCGCGGGCCGACGGCTCCGCACCGCAGTGCGGTGAGGGCAGCGGTCAGGTGCCGGTGCGGTGCCTGACCGCCGGGGTTCGGCACGCGTTCGCGGACCGCGCGCCATGTGGCGCTCAGGGCGGTGGTGAGGTCTCCCTCGACGTCCAGGTCGCCCGCGATGTAGGCCTGGGCCAGGCCGAGTTCACCGGGCTGCCACAGCAGCCGGCGCAGAGCGCGCGGAGAACGCAGCACGACCACGGGTGCCTGGGCCGGTCCGGTCTCGCTGCCGTCCCAGGCGCGCAGCCGTACCGGCAGCTCCCCCAGGAACCCTTGGGCAGCTTCGGCGAGACGGGAGGCCAACGGCTTCATCACACACCTGCTTTCGCCAGCACCAACTGGTGTACGTCCAAATAGCGCGCCCGGAAGCCGGCCTCGGAATAGGCGAGGTAGAACTCCCACATTCTGGCGAAGGTGGCGTCGAAGCCGAGCGCCGCGACCTCCTCGCCCCGGGCAACGAAGCGCTCGCGCCACAGCCGCAGGGTCTCGGCGTAGTGGGCCCCGTACGCGTCGTCGTACACCGTCGTGAGGCCCGCCGCGCCGGCTGCCTGACCCATGGCTTCGACGGAGGGGATGAGGCCGCCGGGGAAGATGTACTTCTGGATCCAGGTGTAGGTGTCGCGGGTGGCCAGCATGCGCTCATGCGGCATGGTGATGGCCTGGAGCACGATCCGTCCCCGCGGGGCCAGCAGGCCGGACAGCGCGTCGAAGTAGACGGGCCAGTACTCCTCACCGACGGCTTCGATCATCTCGACGCTGACGATGGCATCGAACTCCCCCGTCACCTCCCGGTAGTCGCACAGTTCGACGCTGACGCGGTCCGCGTGGCCTGCGGCTTCGATGCGCCCGGTGGCGTGGGCGCGCTGCTCCCGGGACAGGGTCACGGTCTTCACCCGGGCGCCGCGCGCGGCCGCGCGCAGGGCGAGCTCCCCCCATCCGGTGCCCACTTCCAACAGACGGGTCCCTTCGGTGACACGGGCCAGGTCGAGCAGTCCGTCGATCTTCCGGTGCTGCGCGTCGGCCAGCTTCGACCACTGTGCGGGGAAGCCGCGGAAGACGCCCGCGGAGTACGTCATGGTCTCGTCGAGGAACAGGCCGAACAGGTCGTTGGACAGGTCGTAGTGGCAGCTGATGTTCGCCCGTGCCCCGCGCAGGGTGTTGCGCTGCGGGACCGGGCGGCGCGGCGCCCACAGGCCGCGCAGGCCCTGGAGCGGACGCGGGACGAGCGAGGCGACGTTCGCGGCCAGGACGGTGAGGAGGCCGACCAGGTCGTCGGTGTCCCACTCCTGCGCCATGTAGGACTCACCGAAACCGATCAGTCCGCCGGTGCCGACGCGGCGGAAGAACGCCTGCGGGTCGTGCACCGTGATGAGGGGCCCCTGGTCTCCGGTGCGGGGCGCATCGCCCAGCTCGACCCGCACGGGCAGTCGGCCGAGCGCCCGCCGCACGATCCGTTCGGCCACCCGCGCGCGCACCGGCGAACTGCGGGGCACCCGGGCGACATCGGGCCACCGGGACGCGTCCGTGCCCACCCGCGGTGCGGCGGTCGGGCTCCGGTCGTCGGTGTACGAGACAGCGGCCTTCACTTCATGCCCTCCTGGGGACAGTGGCGGGGTCGGGGTTGAACAGGAAGACGGCGCAGGAACAGCCACACGCCGTGCCGGCGGATGCCGATCGAGACCGCGGCCGTCGACCACGGGTGACGCAGCGCCGCGGCGAGAAGTCGGCCGGGCGTGGCCCTGGTGCGTACGCCTCGCACGGTGGCGGTGAACGGGCGCTCGCCGCCGCGGCGCAGTTGCACGCTCAGATCAAGCGTCGCGGCCGGCACCGGCAGGCGCATCCGGTAGGCGCCGTCGACGGGGAAGAACGGCGAGACGTAGAACTCCTTGGCCACCGAGGCAGTGCCCTGATCGTCGGTGCGCAGCAGGTAGCAGTGGCGTTCGCCGTACGTGTTGTGGACCTCGGCCACCACGGCGCGCAAGCCTCCGCCGGAGCCGTAACACCAGTACAGCGTGAGCGGGTTGAACACATACCCGAAGACGCGCGCGTGCGCGAGCATGAGGACCCGGCCGCCGTCCAGGTGCATGCCGCGTGCGGCCAGGAACTGGTCGAGCCCGCCCCGCAGTGAGGCCTGTCCGCCACCGAAGTGGTCGCGGGCGTCGAAGCGGGCCAGCGGTCGTAGCACCCGCGGCAGAACGGGCAGGTCGTCGAGGTCGACGAGCCACATGTAAGTGCGCCGGCGGAAGGAGTGCCGCAACGGAACGGTCCGCGCGTGGGAGACGACGCATGTGTAAAGGGCGGGTGCCCACGGAGTACGGGCGCCGAGGTCGAGGGCCGGGTCCAGGAGGGGAGCGGTCACCAGGGCACCCCCAGAGCAGCGGCGGCCCGGACACCGGACCGGCAGCCGTCCTCGTGGAAGCCCCAGCCGTGATACGCGCCCGCGTACACGGTCACGGGGGTGTTCAGCCCCGGCAGGTGCCGCTGCGCCGCCACCGACTCCCGTGTGTAGACGGGGTGTTCATAGGTCATACGCGCCAGCACCCGGCCCGGGTCGATCAGGCCGTCGGCGTTGAGGGTGACCAGATACGGCTGAGGGCCCGCCAGGCGCTGCAGCCGGCTCATGTCGTAGCTGACCTGCACCTTGTCCGCGGAGGACGTACAGGAAGGCATCCGATAGTTCCAAGAGGCCTTGGCGTTGCGGGCGCTGGGCAGCACCGAGGTGTCGGTGTGCAGCACGGTGTGGTTGCGCGAATACCGGAAGGCCCCGAGCACCCGGGCCTCGTCGGGGGTGGCGTCGGCCAGGATCCGAAGCGCCTGATCGGGATGGACAGCGATCACCACGGCGTCGTAGGTGCGCTCCCCCTCGGCGGTGACCACCCGCGCCCGCCCCGGCTCCCGTCGCACGGCGCGCACCGGGGTCGCGGTGCGCACGGTGGTGAGCTGCTTCTCGACCCTGCTGACGTACTCGACCGAACCGCCGGTCACCGTCTTCCACGTGGGTGCTCCGCGAACCGACAGCATCCCGTGGTGCTCCAGGAACCGGAAGAGGTAGACGGCCGGGTACCGCATGGCGATGTCGGGGGCGCACGACCACACGGCGGACACCAGCGGTGTGACGAAATGGTGCACGAAGTACGGCGTGAAACCGCACTGAGCCACGAACTCGCCCAGAGTCAGCTCGCCTTCGCGGTCCGACACCAGTGCGGCACGCGCGGCGCGGTGGAAAGCCGGCACCTGGCCGAGCATCCGCAGGTACCGGCCCCGTACGGCACTGCGCGGCTGAGCGAACAGCCCCGCCGGCCCCCGGGCGCCGGCATATTGCAGCCCACACCCGTCGCACCGCACGGACATACTCATCTCGGAGTCCTGGGTGGGCACCCCGAGCTCCCGGAACAATCGCAGCAGCAGGGGGTACGTGCGTTCGTTGTGGACGATGAACCCGCTGTCGACCCGTACCGTCCTCCCCCCACCCCGATTCAGCTCATGTGTGTGCGCGTGCCCGCCCAGCCGGTCGTCGGCCTCGTACAACGTCACGTCACAGGCCTGCCGCAGCACGTAGGCCGCGGTCAGCCCGGCCACGCCGCCGCCCACCACGGCTATCTGTCGCCGCTCCACCGTTGCCTCCTCCGAGCCCGACGGGCTGTGTCGACGGTGATTCGGCGCCGTGCGCGGTTCGGATTGGTCACAAAGCCTCGGGCCGCGGACCCCCGCCAGACCAGCTCAGACGTCCGGCCGGGCCCGGCCGGACGAACGGGGCAGAGGAAGGCCAGAGCACTGCCCACGCACCTCGCGGACGGATCCGGCCGTCCCGCCGGGCGCAGCGTGTGGGCAGGGGGGCACCCCAGCCTTGCCCCTCCGGCCTGGAGTCGCACAAGGCAGTCGCCCCAGAGCCGGGCTGTGGAGTGTCTCCGAAGAATCGGCGCTCCGCCGCGGGAGGTCGGCGCGATCACCGACGACACCGCTCGCGAGGTGCGGGTCCTGTTGTTCGGGCTGGTGGGCGCGCCAGCTTCTCGTAGGCCTGAAAGTCATCCAGCTCGGTCGCGCAGCAGCAGCGCCGATGTCCGCCGCCGAGCGGCAGCGGGATGATCAGGCGGGCCGCACCGATCGCGCGGCAGAAGCCCTGGGGGCGGCGCATACCCCCGCAGCCGACCCGTCGCGCAGGCGGGGCGTAGTGGTCACCGAGTCAAGTGACCGTGTCGCCTACGGTCATTGCACATCTGACGAGCTCCTCCCCCGTGCCTGGCCTGCGGCGGACGCGAGTTCGTGAGCTCGCGTCCGCCCACACCTCGAAGACTCAGCCAGCTGCACGCCTGCGGTGCCGGCCAACGCCGACGGCCAAGGCCGTGCCCAGCGCGACAGCCGCTCCGCCCGCGCCAATCTGCCACCGCGTCGCGGCGTCAACTCCACTGTGCGCCAGCTGCCCTGACGGAGCGGCATTGGCTTCGTCGGCAGCGGCGAGAGGCACGGTGTGCTCACTCACCACCGGCTTGCCCCCCGGCGGCTGCGGTCGGTCGCCGTCGCCGATACCTTCGGCACCTCCACCGGCCGACTTCCCTGGCTCGGCTGTCCCGGCTTCGCCACCCGGATCAGTCGGGCCCTCGCCACCGGATCCACCAGGCTGGGTCGGGTCCTCGCCACCAGGATCACCCGGATCGCCCGAACCACCGGGATCACCACCCGGATCAGTCGGCTCCTCACCACCGGGATCACCACCCGGATCGGTCGGGCGGATGATCCTCGACGCGTACCAGGGGGACTCCAGGCTGATGCCGTCGGCGGCTCCTATGAAGAAAGGGTCCACGGTGGGTGCGTCGTCGTGGAACCGAACACGCACGGGCAGCTCAGTCGTACCCGCAGGTACCACGAGTGCGAAGTGCACCGTGGTGTGCGACGGCCCCGAGGAGGCCACGTCACGCCATCCACCGGCTCCGCCGACCTGCACATCGGCGTGACGGGCACAAAGCTCCAGGTCGCCATCGACGATCATGAACGTCACCTCACGGTCGGCGCTCGACGGCTCGGCGTCCACCACCAGCGTGAGCTCCTGCCACGGCCCGCCCGCAACGAACGCGTCCGGGACGCCCCGCACGGAAACCGTCACTCCCTCGCGGGCATCCCCGTTCCGGCTGTCCGGGTTCCGCTCCTCCTCTCCCTCCCCTGCCGATCGGTCGGGCAGGGAGAGCCCAGCAGGTGGGCTGTCCGCCGCCGCGGCAGCGGTGCCAAACAGGGAGGCCGGCGCCACCACACCGGCGGCGACGGCCAGGATTGTTCTTCTCAGGTGCACTGTGCTCTCTATCTCAAGAGATGATCACTGGACCAGTCCACCCTTTCCCCCCTGTAGCAGCACCAGTAGCCCGAAACGGCCTGTGACGTCATAGACCATTTCTATGTCCGGGCGCGGGCACCGACCGCACTACGACGACATGGGATTCTCCGAGCACCCGCCCATACCCGGATCCGCCCCGAACGGGTGAATCGCGCCGTGCGCCCGGAGCCTGATGCCCCGGCAGGATCGGTACGGGGCGACGGCACGGCGGCGGACCGGGATGCCGTCGTGCCGGGCCGCTGTTAATTTCGCGCTTATGTCCCTTATGCGCATATGCGACACGGTCGTCCTGAACGTCTCACGCGCTTCGCGGCTCGGCTGACCCGCGATGGGCATCCTCAAGGACCATCCGGAGCTCGCCCTTTTCCTCTGCCTCGCGCTCGGCTACCTCGTCGGCAAGCTGCGGGCCGGGCCCATCACGCTCGGCGGCATCTGCGGCACCCTGATCGTGTCGCTCCTGATGGGCGCCTGGGCCAAGGTGCAGGTCTCCGGTGACGTCAAGACGGTCTTCTTCGCCCTGTTCATCTTCTCGCTCGGCTATCTCGCGGGGCCGCAGTTCTTCGCCAACCTCAACCGCGGCAGCCTGCGCTTCTTCACGCTGTGCCTGATCGAACTGGTCTGTGTGCTCGGCATCGCCTTCAGCCTCGCGAAGGCCTTCGGGCTCGACGTCGGCACCGCGTCCGGCATCCTGGCCGGCGCCGCCACCGAGTCCGCGGTCGTCGGCACCGCCACCGAGGCCATCGGAAAACTCGGCGGCCTCAGCGCGGCCCAGGTCAGCGACTACCAGGGCCATGTGGCCACCGCGTACACCGTCTGCTACCTCTTCGGCCTCATCACCATCGTCATCTACACCAGCCAGATCATGCCGATGATGCTGCGCATCAACCTGCGGGACGCATCGCGGCAGCTGTGGGAGAAGATGCGCGGCGGCGGGGGCGAGCACGGTCTGGAGGCCGACGAGCGCGAGGCGCTGCCCGGCCTGGTGGGCCGTACCTATCTGGTGACGACGGCCGACGGGCGAACCATCGGCGACCTGGAGTCCTCGCTCGGCGGCCGGATCACCATCGAGGCGCTGCGCCGCGGCAGCCGCGCCCTCTCCCCCGAACCCGGGGTCGAGCTGACCCTGTCCGACCTCGTGCTCGTGGTCGGCCGGCGGGCCAACGCCATCGAGGCGGGCCGCGAGATCGGCCCCGAGACGTCCGGCATTCCGGGCCTGGATTCGCCCCTGGCCACCGCACAGGTCGCGATGACCGAGAGGTCCGCCGACGGCAAGAGCCTCGACCAACTCCAGCACACCCACCCGGAGTTCATCAAACAAGGCGTGTACGTCACCGATGTGATCCGCAACGATCAGCATCTGCCGGCGAACCCGGACACCGTGCTGCGGCGCGGTGACGTCCTCACCCTGGTCGGCGCCCGGTCGGGCCTCAACAAACTGGTCGCGAAGATCGGCGCGGTGGTCAAGAACGACGCCACCGACTTCATCTACCTCGGCCTCGGCATCGTCTGCGGCTCGCTGCTCGGCCAGGTCGTGGTCCGGGCCGGTGACATCCCGCTCTCGCTCGGCACCGGCGGCGGTTGTCTGATCTCCGGTCTGGTCTTCGGCTGGTTCCGCTCCCGCAAGCAGACCTTCGGAGCGTTCCCGCCCCAGGCCGCGACCACTCTCAAGGACATGGGCCTGGCCGTCTTCATCGCCTGCACCGGCCTGGTGTCGGGGCCGCAGGCCTGGCCGCTGCTCAAGCAGTACGGGGCGCTGCTCCCGTTCGCCGGGATCGCGATGGTGCTGATCCCGGCCACGCTTTCGCTGGTCGTCGGGCGTGCCCTGCTGAAGATCGAGAAGCCGCTCCTGATCGGCGCCATCGCGGGCCAGCAGTGCTCGACGCCCGCCATCACCTCCATCACCCAGGTCGCCCAGAGCTCCGTACCGATGCTCGGCTACACCATCACGTACACGCTCTCGAACTTCCTGCTGCCCTTGACCGGCCCGGTCCTCGTCGGCGTCCTCGGAGCCTGAACATGATCGATTTCATCGACCGCAACATCTTCCATCCGCACCCCGAGCTCCTGGTGTTCGTCACCATCGCGCTCGGCTTCCTGCTCGGGAAGGTCCGCTACAAGGCGATCGGGCTCGGCGCTGTCACCGGCTGTCTGATCGTGGGCCTGTTCCTCGGCGCCCAGTTCAAGGTGCCGATCGACGCGACCGTGAAGAACCTCTTCTTCACGATGTTCCTGTTCGCGCTCGGCTACCGGGTCGGCCCGCAGTTCTTCCGCGGTCTGAAGAAGGACGGTCTGCCGCAGGTCGCCAACGCGCTGGTCGTCTGCGTCACCGGCCTGCTGGTCTCCTGGGGCCTCGCCTCGATGCTCGGGTACGGGCCCGGGCTCTCGGCCGGGCTGCTCGGCGGCGGGCTCACCCAGTCCGCGGTCATCGGCGTCGCCCAGGACGCGATCGGCAACCTGCCCGGCCTCAGCCCCGCCCAGATCAAGAGCGAGGAGAACCTCGTCGCCATCGGGTACGCGGTCTGCTACCCGCTCGGCACCGTCTGCGCGGCGCTGCTCCTGGCCTCGGTGCTGCCCCGCCTCTACCGCAAGGACCTGGCGGCGGAGAGTGCCAGGCTCGCCAAGGAGCTGGACGCGCCCGGCGACGACCCCGACCTCGGCGCGGGCTACTACGAGGTGGTGCTGCGCGCCTACACGGTGGAGCGCCCCGACATCGTGGGCCGCACCATCGACGACTTCGAGCAGCAGCAGAAGCAACTCGGCCGCCGCGTCTACATCACCGCGGTGCGGCGTGACGGCATCGTCCTCCAGCACGACCAGCAGACGGTCCTGCACGCGGGCGACACCGTCGCCATCAGCGCGATCCGCGGCGACCTCGTCACCTATGACGCCCGCACCCACATCGGCGGCGAGAGCGACGACGTGGAACTGCTCGGCTACCAGACCGAGACCCTGCACGTGGTGGCCTCCGAAAAGGCCCAACTGGGCAAGACCATCGGCGAGTTGCGGCAGGAGCCCTTCATGGTCGGGGTGTACGTCGACAAGCTGTACCGCTCGGGCACCGAGTTCCCCTACCGGCTCTCCACCCCGGTGGAGCGCGGCGACACCCTCATCCTGACCGGACCCAAGCGCCTGGTGGGCCCGGCCGGCAAGGCGATCGGCAAGCCGGTCCCGACCAGCTTCGCCACCGACATGGTGTGGGTGTGCCTGGGCATCTTCCTCGGCGCCCTGATCGGCATCCCGGCCCTCAAGGCGGGCGGGGTGCCGATCTCGCTCTCCACCTCAGGTGGCGCGCTGATCATGGGTCTGGTCTTCGGCTGGATCCGCTCCAAGTATCCGACGTACGGCAATGTCCCGCCCGGCGCCCAGTGGTTCATGGACACCCTCGGGCTCTGTCTGTTCATCGCGGTGGTCGGCATCAACGCGGGCCCCGGCTTCACCAGCGGCCTGTCCACCGCGGGCTGGTCCCTGCTCCTGTGGGGCGTGGTGGTCACCGTCGTGCCGCTGCTCGCCGGCTTCCTGGTGGGCCACTACATCCAGAAGATCCGCTTCCCGATCCTGATGGGCGTCCTGGCCGGCGGCGAGACCACGACGGCCGCGTTCGGCGCGGTCAACGAGGCGTCCCGATCGCAGATTCCCACCCTCGGCTACACCATCCCCTACGCGATGAGCAACGTCCTGCTCACCATCTGGGGCGCCGTGATCATCCTCCTCAACCACTGACCTGCCCAGCTGCTCACCCACGTAAGGAAGTAACGTGCCGAAGACCACCTTCACCCGCGAGGAAATCCAGTCCTTCGCCCAGCTCTCGCCGTTCGAGCTGAAGGACAAGTTCATCCAGATCGCCCAGGCGGTACAGGCGGACGAGCCGGGCCAGAAGGAGAAGTCGGCACGGCAGATGCTGAACGCGGGCCGCGGCAACCCGAACTGGGTGGCCACAGGACCCCGCGAGGCCTTCTACGCGCTCGGCTACTTCGCCCTCTCGGAATCCCGCCGGGTGTGGACCGCCGACAACCTCGGCGGCATGCCCGAGAAGCAGGGCGCGGCCGCCCGCTTCGACACCTATGTGCGCCAGCACCCCGACCTGCCCGGCATCGAACTCCTGGAACGGTGCATCGCGTACGCCGTCGAGCGGTTCGGCTTCGACCGCGACGAGTTCGTCCACGAACTCACCGACAGCTCGATCGGCGACAACTACCCGGTCCCCGACCGGATGCTGACACACGCCGAGACGGTGGTGCGCGGCTACCTCGCCGACGAGATGTTCGACAAGCGGCCTCCGCAGGACAACCTGTCGCTGTTCGCGACCGAGGGCGGCACGGCGGCCATGTGCTACATCTTCGACTCCCTGATGAAGAACGGCGTCCTGAAGAAGGGGGACCGGATCGCCCTGATGGTCCCGGTGTTCACGCCGTACATCGAGATCCCCGAACTCGACACCTACGAGTTCGACGTGGTCCGCGTCGAGGCGAGCCTGTTCACCGAGACCGGGGTGCGCGAGTGGCGCTATCCCGCCGAGGAGGTCGCCAAGCTCGCCGACCCGAGCGTGAAGCTGGTGTGCCTGGTCAACCCGTCCAACCCGCCTTCACTGGCGCTGAGTGACCGGGTCACCCAGCACATCAAGGACATCGTGGCCGGGCCGAACCCGAACCTGCTGATCGTCACCGACGACGTGTACGGCACGTTCGTGGAGGGCTTCCGCTCGATCGCCGCCGAAGTGCCGCGCAACACCCTGCTCGTCTACTCGTACTCCAAGCACTACGGCTGCACGGGGCACCGGCTCGGCGTGATCGGACTGCACGACGACAACGTCATCGACGAGCTGATCGCCGCGCTGCCGCAGTCCGAGAAGGAGCGCTTGGACAAGCGATACGGGACGCTGAGCCTGGAGCCGTCCAGGATCCGGTTCATCGACCGGCTCGTCGCCGACTCGCGGCAGGTCGCCCTCAACCACACCGCGGGCCTTTCGCTGCCGCAGCAGGTGATGATGACCCTGTTCTCGCTCTTCGACCTCCTGGAGGAGGGCCAGGCCTACAAGCACCGCATCCGCGCGATCGTCAACCAGCGGCTCGAACTCCTGCTGGAGGGAGCCCAGATGAAGATCGCGGATGATCCGAAGCGGGCCGGCTACTACATCGAGCTCGATCTGCTCGCCGAGGCCGAACGGGTCCACGGCAAGGACTTCGCGGTCTTCCTGGAGAAGAACTACGAGCCGGTCGACCCGCTGTTCCGGCTCGCCGAGCAGACCAGTGTGGTGCTGCTGAACGGCGGCGGCTTCGAGGGGCCCGAGTGGTCGGTGCGGGTCTCGCTCGCCAACCTCGACGATCTGGACTACCTCAAGATCGGCCACCATCTGCGGGCCATCTTCAACGACTACGCGGAGGAGTGGCGGACGTCCCGCATCTGACGGCAAGGCCCGTTCTTCTCCTCCCGCCACCCCGGGTGGGAGGGGGGCGTGAACCTCACGGGGCGCCAGGACGCACAGTGCCGCCTTGACGGATACAGCTGGAAGGCGGCTCCTGGCCGACGCCACGTGGCTCACCGTCCGCACGCCGCACCGCTGGCACACCATCGGGCTGCCGTCCGCGTCCGCTCCCTGGCTCCACAGCGGCTGCGCCGCCTAGGCGATGTCGTCCCGGCCTCGGGGTTCTCACCCATCCGGACGGGGCTGCCGCGCCTGCGGCCGTGGGCTTCACATACAGCCGGAGGCAGAGCAAGCGCGGCAGCAAGGCTCACGGGCCGCCGTGTACCGGAGCCAGCGACGGTCCAGCGGCTCGCGACCCAGCCGTCCCTAAGACGGTGGCCGGCATGGCCAACTCCGGCATGAAGACTCCTCTCTTCGGCCCCCGAGAACCAGGGGCGGGCGGCAGGGGGGGCGGCGACCAGCCTTCGGGCCGGGCCGGTCGCGTGCCCGACGGCGTGGCAGCGGGGCCGTGGCCTGTCGAGCACATCCGGGGGGAACCCCATCAGGGAGCGATGAGGCCTCGGCCTGGGCCGGTATGCCCTGCGGTCGGCCCATCCCACAGGGTGAGCGAGATGGAGCCCGGGGTCATGTGCCGCGGGTCCGAGTCCTGGGCGGGCCGTAGGAGTCGGGGTCGGCCAGACTCCAGTCGAGGGTCCAGGACAGGGGCGGGGATTCGAGGAGCTCACCCACATCGAGCCACTCGTACAACTCCTGGTAGGAGATGGTGAGCCCGCTGTCCAGGCGGCGCTGCAACATGGCGGGATGCAGGTCCCGGGGGTGTCGGGCGCCGAGAGAGGACATGATCTGCTGGGCGCTGCGCACGGTGCTCTGCTGATAGCGGTATATCCGCATGGCCTTGTCTCCCACGTGCAGGGCTCGGGCGAGGCCCGGGTTCTGCGTGGCGATTCCCGTGGGGCAGGCGTTGGTGTGGCACTGCTGGGCCTGGATACAGCCGAGGGCCAAGAGCATGGCACGGGCAGAATTGGTGAAGTCGGCGCCCTGAATGAGCCGGGCCACGATGTCGCCGCCGGTGGCGATCTTTCCGCTGGCTCCCAGGACGACGCGGTCGCGCAGTCCGGTGCCGACGAGGGCGTTGTGCACGGTGATGAGCCCGTCGGTCAGGGGCATGCCCATCTGGTCGCAGAACTCCAGCGGGGCCGCCCCGGTGCCGCCTTCGGCTCCGTCCACCACGATGAAGTCCGGTGCGCAGTCTTCGGCCAGCATGGCCTTGCACAGGGAGAGAACCTGATGACGTGAGCCGACGCACAGTTTGATGCCCACTGGTTTGTCGGCGGCCAGCACGCGGACCCAGCGGACGAATTCCACCAGCTCGCGTGGGGTCGAGAACTCGGGGTGGCTGGCTGGGGAGACGACGGTGTGGCCGCGGGCGACGCCCCGGACCCTGGCTATCTCAGCATTGACCTTGGCTGCGGGCAGCAGTCCGCCAAGGCCGGGCTTCGCCCCTTGGGAGAGCTTGATCAATATGCACTTGACCTGGGGGTATGCGGCTGTCCGTGCGAAGAGGTCGGCGTCGAAGCGCCCGTCTGGGGTGCGGCAACCGAAGTATCCGGTGCCGATCTGCCAGATGAGGTCTCCCTGGCCCGCCAAGTGGTGTTCGGACAAGCCGCCTTCGCCTGTGTCGTGCGCGAACTCGCCCCATTTCGCGCCCAGGTTCAGGGCTTGCACGGCGTTGGCGGACAGCGCGCCGAAGCTCATGGCCGATACGTTCAGCAACGACATGTCGTAAGGCCGGACGCAGGCGGGCCCGCCCACGCGTGCGGTCGTCGGGACGTCGGGCATGGGATGGGGGTCCATGGACGGGAGGAAGAACTCCCCGCCCGTCTTGTAGAGGTCGTGCTCAGTACCGAAGGCCTTCTCGGCTGCCTCGCCTTTGGCCCGTTGATAGACAAGAGCACGCACGTCGCGGGGGAAGGGCCGACCGTCGAGGTTCGACTCGATGAAGTACTGGCGCACGGCTGGTCGCAGCCGTTCCATGAGGAACCGCAAATGACCGAGCAGCGGATAGTTCCGCAAGATCGCGTGGCGGGCCTGGCACAGGTCGAACAGACCACGTCCGGTGAGCAGCAGCGCGAGGCCGGCCGGTGCCCACCACCACGAGGACAGCCGCACGGCTGCCACGGCGCATCCGGCGGACAGGCCTGCGACAGTCGCCAGCGCCAGAAAACGGGAGGGGTGCTGAATGAGTTT
Organism: Streptomyces sp. NPDC045846; assembly: GCF_056431605.1. Lineage (NCBI taxonomy): Bacteria > Bacillati > Actinomycetota > Actinomycetes > Kitasatosporales > Streptomycetaceae > Streptomyces > Streptomyces sp. NPDC045846. The sequence goes on from NZ_JBWKKJ010000015.1 coordinate 165,053, forward strand.
CATCGCCTTCTCGGTCAGTTTCTGGTCGGTATTCCTCCACTCTCGGCGCAGGCGTGGGAGGTACTGAAGCCCTGCTCGCTCTATGGGGGCATAGCGTCGCTCTGGGAAGACGACGCGAAAGGGGTTCCGGTAGGCAGCGGTTCTGTTCAGGTGCCGACGCCCGCCATAGAACCGTTCTGTGAAGGCATTGGACCGTTGCCCGTAGGCAGCGAGAGACATCTCGGAAACCGTGGGGGCATCCAGACTTTCGCCCGCGGGCCGACGGGGGCGCGAGTGCAGAGGTGATCAGTGAGGGCGGTGGTCTCCGTTTGCCGGGCACACGTGTCTCCCGGAGCGGTGCGCGCACCGCCGATCACGAAGAGCCGCCAGCCCTCTCACTCGCGCGCACCTGGCGTCAGCGTGGGTCCGAGGCGCTTTCGGGTGATCGGGCTGCCCCCACGACCGCTCGTGCTTTCTCGGTCGCCCGCCCGCCGGCTTTCGCGCCGACCGCTTGCAGGAACCCCTTCTTCCTGGCGAGCTGGAGGTGAGACTTGACCGTGCCGAGAGGGAGTCCCGTCAGGCCGACCAGCCTGCGTACAGGGGAGCGGTCTCCGACATCCGCCAGGCGTTCGTAGCGCAGCGCCATCGCTGCGAGGTATGCCTCCGTAGGCTTTTTGGGACCGGCCAGCAACGCCTCGACCTGGTCGGCGTAGGGGTATCTCACCGACTTCCCGGACGGAGACGAGCCGTGGGCGATCTCTGCGGCCTCCGCCGGGCGGACCTCGCGCAGGACCGTCGTGGTCACGCCGCGTGCGATGGCGGCGGGGTCGCCCCCCGCGACCGGCCGGATGACCACATGAGTGGGCGCAGCGCCGGTGGCCCCGTGCCGGAAGAAGTGCCACGCCTCGAAGTTTCCGTGGGCGAGCTCCTCGCGTACCCAGGTGCCCTCGGTCTCCACGTCGTCCGACCGAGGCCAGGACGGCAGCGACAGGCCCGGCGCCGCGCCGTCCGACGGCGGGGTCATTGCAGATTTGTGTTCCTCGGAGGCCACTCACGCATCGTATGTATCCGGGCATGACACATCCAGTCGAAGGGGGCGGCGCTCCGAAACCGCCCGGAAAGGTACAGCCTGCTCCATACCATCTAGATTTGACTCATCCGGCTGCGTCATGGCTAGCTCTAACGTCGGAGCCCGAGGCGCATCGCGAGCCCGGCCTTACCCCCTCCGCCTCGGGCTCGAACCTCGCCCCTTCCCGACCCCAGAGGTACAGTCCATGCGCATCTCAAGCCGAGTTCCCGACCTGACCGCCCTCGACCTCCTGCTCAGCGTCGTCGAACTGGGCAGTCTCGGCCAGGCGGCCCGCGCCCACGGCATCAGCCAACCTTCGGCCAGCTCTCGCATCCGCTATCTGGAACAGCTGGTGGGAACCCCGGTTCTGCAGCGGACGAATCAGGGCTCAAGACCCACCCACGCGGGAAAGGCGATCGTGCACCTGACCAGGGATGTGATCGAAGCCGCGCAACGCTTGGACGCCGGCATCACCTCACTGCGCGCACAGCGGGACGCTCACCTGCGCGTGGCGGCAAGCCAGACCATCGTCGAGTGCCTCTTTCCCCACTGGCTCAAGATGCTGCGACGCCAGAACCCCGGCATCTCGGTGGCACTGCAGGCGTGCAATTCCTCGCAGGCGGCCGACGCTGTCCTCCATGGCCGGGCCCAGCTTGGATTTCTCGAAAGCCCAGGAATCCCCAGCGGCCTCGACAGCCAGGTGGTGGCACACGACGAACTGCTGATCGTGGTGGCCCCCCAGCACCCCTGGGCCCGTCGCAGCTCGATCACGGCCGAGGAACTCGCGGCCACCACGCTGATCCAGCGTGAACAGGGTTCGGGAGCTCGGACCTCGTTCGAGCGGGCCTTGGCGGCGCATGTGCCCGACTGGCGGGCCAGCCCCCTGCTGGAGCTCTCCTCAGCCATCGCGATCAAGAACGCGGCAGCGGGAGGAGTGGGGCCTGCCGTCCTGAGTTCACTCGCCGTCGCCGTCGAACTGGCGGCCGGGGTCCTCACCGCTGTGCGGGTCTCCGGCATGCGCATGCAGCGCTCTCTCCTGGCAGTGTGGCCCACGGGCCAGCGGCCTGCCGGCCCGGCCCGCGATCTCCGCGCGATCGCCCGTGGCAACGAATCCCCTTCGGCCTGAGGCCCGCCACACGAAATGTGCACCGGGCGGAGACAGGGGGACCAACGCTCGACGGGCCCGCCGCCCCCTCCCTTACTCGGGCTCCGCGTGATGCGGACCTGACCATGGCGCCTGCACCGCTGTTGCGGCACTCCAGACGCGTTCGACCAGGCCGGTACGCCGTCGGGCAGGTCGATGTCACAGCCCGCAGCGAACGAGGCGGCGGCTACCGCAAGGGCGGCCACGCACAGTCCCCGCCAGGGTCACCTCGCCCCGCCCCCACGTGGGCGCAAAGGAGCGCCGCGGTGGGTACGGGAGCGGCCACGATTCAGCGGGTGGTGTGGCGCAGTGCCGACGCCGAGAACCACGGGTTTCCACCCAGCGTCCACACCGACACGTGTGTGACCCCGAGCTGTTGGAGGACCGCCAACTTGGCGTCCATGCCCTCCTGGTCGGTGTAGTCGTAGAGCGTGCCGCCCGCTGTCCAGCGGACTTCGCCGGAGGCCGCGTCCCGCCGGGCGGCCGTGGTCCTGACGTCGTCGGAGTAGCCGGGCGCACGGCGGATCGTGGCCAGCGCGACGCTGTCCTTCACCTTGTCCGGCGCGCAAGGGTCGGGAGCGGTGAAGCCGTACGACGGCAGGCCGATGACCAACCGGTCCTTGTCCGGCACCTGTGACTGGGCGTAGGCAACGGCTTCACGCACCCAGCTGTGCGGCGATACAGCCCAGCACCTCTCCCCCTCAGGGGTGTTGAACTGCCGGCCGTAGTCCATGACGACCAGCTGGTCCACACCCGTCCGCATGACGGACGCGTAGCTGAACACCGAGTCGCCGTCATGGGCCTCGACCGGGGCGTCGACCTGGAGCTTGAGTCCGGCGCGGTGCAAGCTCGTCGCGAGTTCGGCGAGAAACGCCTCGTACCCGCGCTCATCGTCGGCCGACCAGGCCCAGAAGTCCTCGAAGTCGATGTCCACACCGGTGAAGCCGATACGTTGGGCGAGTGCGGTGAGTGAGCCGACCGCAGCCGTACGACGGGCCGGATCGCCGACCAACGCGGCTATGGCGGGCCGGTCCATCGCGGAGACGGTGGTGTACTGGGCGGCCGAATGCCCCTTGACGTCCGCGGCATTGGCCTCGCTGAACCCGTTGCAGGGATGGCTGTCGGAGTCCAGCAGCTTCAGCGTGCCATTCGAGCCGACGTCCCAGTATTGCGGCTTGAGCACTCCATGACGGAGCCTCCCGTCGCGGTACTCGGCGACGGCCCCGCAGGTGTCCTCTCCCGTGGATCCGGGGTAGACCCATGCCTCAAGGCCGAGCAGCGCGGTGTCGGCCGGGGTCGCGCTGCCGCTGGACGAGGAGGAACGAGGTGACGGCCGGCCACGGTCACCGGCCCCGCCACTCGCACTACAGCCGGCCAATACGACGACGAGGGCAGTGGCAAGGAGTATCCGGGCGCTGGCCATGAGTCCCTTTCGGCGGATCAAATCTTCCATCAGACAAGGACCATGATCGCGGAACCGCCGCCGGAGGCGACATCGGGTGTGACGAGCTGCCTCCACGGCCTCCTCGACGGCCCGTGCGCTTCAGGTGGCGTACGAGACACACCTGCGATCGCGTTCAAGCACCCACGTGGGGGCGGAGTGTGGAGTGCCGTTCAGCGAAGAAACCCGTGGTTGACGGCAGTTCGGCCGAGCTGTGGTGCCCTGTGGCATCTCAAGCGGTGTGCCCCCGGGCCGGTGGACGCCGGAAGCCGACTCAGCCGAACGGGTCCGGCTTCACCGTTTCGCATCACACCGTGCCGGGCGCGGCACGCGCGTTACTGAACCGCGGCTCGTGGTCTCGTGGCTGAAGCGGCTGCGACAGCCGCAGCGAGGGGGTCGCGGGCTGGGCGGCCGAGTAGGCGGGCGAGGTCCGGGGTGGTGGCGTCCAGGAAGCCGTGCCGGATGCCGGAAGCAATCGAGGTGAGCATGGGCGGCTGGAACGGCAGCAGACCCGGTGTTTCTTCAAGGAGTCGGCGCCGGTATTCGTCCATGCTGATGGTGCGGTGCGGGACCCCGAGCCGGCCGGCGACCTGCGCCGCCGAGATCGGTGTGCCGACGAGGTCGTATGTACGCCCGCCATGCCGTGCGGGATCTGCCACCACAGCCGCCGCGGCACCGGCGAGGTCCTGTCTCGCGACTGCGGCCAGGGCGCCGTCACCGAACGCGGAATCCACACCGCCGTCGGCCCACATCAGGAGAGCGCCGAAGAGTTCGGCGTACAGGCCGTTGCGCAGGATCGTCCACGGCAGTCCACTGGCCCGCACCAGACGCTCGGTCGCACGATGAGCGAGCGCGAAGCCGAGATGGTCCCCGGCGCCGGTCAGGCTCGTGTAGACGACGTGGCCTACGCCGTCCCTCACCGCGGCGTCCAGGACCGCGGCGTGCCGCTCGACCACCCGATCGTCCTCTGCGTAGCCGGCGGAGATCAGCAGCAAGGTGGACACCCCGGCGAGGTCGAGGCTCACCGGATCATCGAAGTCGAGGTGCCGCATCCCCGCCCCTGGTGTGCGGCTGCCTCCCGCCGCGACGCTGCCTTGGGCATGCAGCGCCGCAAGAGTGGCCGCGCCGAGGTTTCCGCTTGCTCCGGTCACCAAGATCATGGTGGATCGCCGTTCCGTCGTGGTTCTCATCGGTAACTACGATTGATCCTTGACCGCACGATCACCGGCCACAAGAAGGCAGTTCGATGTCACTGACGCACACCGGGGTAACCACCGTCCCCGCCGACCTCGACCCGTGCGGACGCGAGGACCATCCCGACTGCGGTATCCGCGACGTCCTGGACCGCATCGGGGACAAGTGGTCTGTGCTCGTCATTGTCGAACTGGCCGGAAGCCCGCGCCGTTTTCGCGAACTGCAACGCGCCATCGACGGCATCTCCCAGCGCATGCTCACCCTCACCGTGCGCCGGCTCGAGCGTGACGGCCTCGTACTGCGCACCGTCTACCCGACTGTGCCGGCCCAGGTCGACTACCGCCTGACCTCGACCGGGGCCGACCTGACCCACCTCGTCAAGGCGCTTGCCGACTGGTCCCTCTCGCACCGCGCTGACATCGCCGAGGCTCGGCGCATGTACGACCAGGCCCATCCCGATCACGACATCCGCTGACGAGACCACTCGGCCCGGCGGCGAGCCCGCCCCTTGGTTCCGCCGGACGGCGCTCCCCCACGGTTCGGGCAGGATCGGAACCGTACGCGGCCGCCGACCGAGCCCGCCGCTCATCTGGCGGATGAGCGGCGGCACGGGACGCGGACGGCGCCCAAGCACGCTGTCGTCAGCTGCCGTAGCGGAGCGAGATCGTGTCGCCCAGGCTGACGACCGTGTCACGGTCGGCGGCGACAGGCGACGCTCCGTCGATGCTCGACGTCCAGGTCGAACCACCGTTGTTCGCCTGCCCGTTGACGGCGGTGATCGTGCCGCTGCCACTGTCGGACACCACGCTGCTCACACATCCGGCCGGTGTGGCCGACGAGACCGCCGCGTCCAGGACCGCGCCGAGGGTGGTCGTGGCGGCGGTCGGGGTGAAGGACACCGAGCAGACCTTGAGCGAGCCGCCGCCCTCCACGGTCAGAGCGATCTTCGCCGCGGCACCGGGAGTGAACCCGGATGCGGCCACCCATTGCGGGGCGCCCGGCGTGGTGGGCAGCGGCGGGGCCGCCATGAAGCCGCCGCCGGCGACCGCCCGCAGGCCGTCGATGGAGGCGTACGCGGACGGGGCCGTGTCGCTGGGCAGGTATTTGAAGCCACCGCCGGGCTTGAACTGCTGGGCGATCAGGAAGTCGACCGGGGTCTTCCCGGCCCTGGTGAGGAAGTCGCCGGTCTGAGGGTTGATCCCGCAGGCGTTGAGGCCGGAGACGGCCCAGCCGTTGGAGTCGGTGTTGGCTCCGAACATGGCGTCGAAGGCGCCGGAGGTATTGACGAGCTTCGACTTGAGGAAGCCCTTCGCTTTCGCGATGGCCGGGTCGGTCGCGGGCACTCCGGATACGCACAGCGAGGCCATGGCGGCGCCGGTCATGTCGATGTCGCTGCTCGCGGCGAGCGCGGTCGGGTCGCCCTCGGCCTTGCTGAAGTTCCAGCCGCCGTCGTTGTGCTGGTTGGCCCGCACGGCGGCGACGGAGGTGTCGAGGAGTGACTGCGGAATCCGCTGGACGCCGCCCTGTGTCTTCGCGCCGCCGAGCGCGATCAGCGCGAAGACGGTGCCGTTGAAGTTGGACGGCGTACCCCAGTAGCCGGGGGCGGAGTTCTGCCAGTACTGGTAGGTGTCACCGATCAGGTTCCGGTTCGCCGCGACGCGGGCCGGGTCGATGCCGGCGGAGTAGGCGTTGATGATGCCGCGTTCGTAGTCGGTCACCACCGGCGAGGTGCTGGGCCAGGCAGGCGTGGCGAGGAGGTTGCGGTAGACGGTACGGGCGTTCTTCGTGGCGTCGCCGCCCGGTGTGACGTCGACGGAGGCGGTTCCCCCGGCGGCGAAGGTCGAGAACGCCCACTCGTTGGAGAGCCCGGCGCCCGCGTAGGAACCGTCGGCCGTCTGGAGCGATCTGAGATAGCTCACCCCGCTCGACGTGGCCGTGGCAATTTGCACAGGCGACGATGTGGCGGATGCGGGGACCGCCGTCAGGGCGAGGGCGCCCAGACCGGCCGTGGCCGTCACGAGGGCGCGGCGGGCGAGGATGGAACGCTTCAGGATCATGTCGGGTGCTCCCGGGGAAAGGGACGGCGCTTCCTGCGCGACGAGGCGACAGATCCTCTGGCCGCAGGTCCCCGAGGAGCCCGTATGCCGTGTAGTCACTGCCCGGCGGGCCGGGCTAGGGCTGTCCCGGCGTCGGCTTCTCGATCCGCAGCAGATACGTGTCCATGATCCAGCCGTGCCGTTCGCGAGCCTCGGCACGGACCTGCCGGATACGGTCGGAGACTTCCCGCAGCGGGCCCGCGATCAGCAGCTCGTCCGGGGTGCCGAGGTAGGCGCCCCAGTAGATCCACACGTCGTCTCCCCCGACTTGGGTGAACGACTCATGAGCGTCCAGCATGACGACGATGTCCCCATCGTCGTTCTGCCCCACATCGGCGAGCCGCCGAGCCGGAGTGATGTGCACCGGCCGCCCCACCTGATTGAGGGGGATGCGGTGCCGAGCCGTCAGCGACGCGACACTGGTGATGCCCGGGATCACGTCGACTGCGATCGAGAGCGCGCCGCGATCCGCGATGTCCGCAAGAATCCCGAGCGTGCTGTCGTAGAGGGACGGGTCGCCCCAGACGAGGAAGGCGCCCGTCTCTCCTTCCGTCATCTCCTCACGCATCGCCCGCTCGAAGATCTCCCCGCGCCGTATGCGCCAGTCCTGGACGGCCGCGGCGTAGTCGGCCCGGTCCATCGGCCGCCGCTCGCGGCTCGGGTCGTCGACCTCCACCACGCGGTACGGTCCCTGCGCGTGCTCCTCGATCATCCGGTGGCGCAGGTCGGTCAGGGAGGCCTTGCGGGGGCCCTTGCCGACGACGAAGAAGACATCGGCACGGCGGATCGCCTTCACTGCCTCAAGGGTCAGGTGGTCGGGATTGCCCGCTCCGATGCCGACGACGAGGATTGCTCGCTGCTCCGTACTCATGCGGCCAGTGTGCCAAGGCGGGATCCGAAGGAGGCACCCGGTCCCGCGCCCCAACAGTCCGTCACTGCGGCTTTCGACCGCCGGCGGTCGAGCTGGACGGGCGTGAGAGTGCGGCGAACCGGGCGGAGTCGAGCAGGGCGCTGATCCGGCAGCAGAGGCGAGCCCCGTCCTGTCCGAACCGCCCGGCGGCACACGCGCCGTCAGGACCGGCTGAGCCGCAGAGTTCTGCCCGGGTCTCTTCCAGCAGGCCGGCGGCCAAGGTTAAGTCCCGGTTCAGGGCGCTCATACGTGTGCTCTGGCCGCCGAGCTGACGGCGTGCCAGGAGCAGACGCTCGTATTCGTGTGGGGTGAGGGCGACGACCGGGGCGCCGTCCAGGGCGATTCTTCGGGGCTCGGGGCGTCGGCTCACGGCGTTTCCTTTTCGGGTGTGAAGGCAGGGTGAGCGGCCGGGTCAGCTGGACAGGACGCAATCCCCGCACTTGGGTCCACGGCCGCCGGGGGCGGCGCGGTAGATCAGGCAGCAGCTGCGGCGCCGGAATCCCGTGTCGGGATCCGCGGTGCTCGCGCCGCGCAGGGGAGACTGCCGCAGGAGGCGGTCGGCGAGGGCACGGGCCCGTGCGGAGACGTCCTGGCGGCAGGCGGTGATCATGGTGACCGCCCCGTTGACAGCCGAGGCGACGTTCCCGGACAGGATGTGCTGGGACACCGAGAACTGCCCGATGGCGTCGGCGAGTTCACGAAGGGGCCCGTCCAGCAGCCGACTGCTCAGTTCGTCGGCGAGACGCGGAAGCGATTCTTCGCTGCCGGCCGTGAAGACGTCGGCAGGCAGTGAGAGCGGAATGGGACCGCCGATCACGGGCTGCCACCGCAGATCCGCGAGTTTTGGGGCGAGAACCACGCCGTGCAGGACCGCGGCGGCCAGCGGAGGTGAGACCAGCCGGGCGGCAAGTCCGAGGTGGGTCACGGAAGCCGCGACCCGTGTCTCGACCGCGTCCGGTGGCTGTCCGCCTGCGCCGGCCAGCCACTCTCGAATGCCGCTCACGCGAGTTTCGATCAGTTGACGGGACAGTGGCTGCCAGGGCTCGGACAGTTGTGACCCGGGCGGGTGCGTCTGCAGGGCGAAGAACGGGCCGAGCGCGGTGATCTCCTCGATCACCGCGCTGGTGGTGGGGCCGGTCATGCCGGGACGGGGTCCGACTCCGGTGAGGGAGCGGAGGTATCCGGGCTGACGGGCTTGAGCAGGCGTTCCGCCAGCGGACCGAAGATCAGGCCGAGGGCCGTCCAGAGAATGAGCTGCGCGCCGAGCGAGTAGAAGCGGAAGGCGTACAACACGTCGGCGGGGAAGCCCGGGAAGACGATGTTGCCCTTCGGGTCCGTCAGCGGCAGCGGGGTCTCGGTGGGATGGTTGCCGTAGTTGGCCTTGTTGAACGAGAGGTGACCGAGCTGGGGCAGGACCAGCATGACGATGCCGATGGCCACGATGAACGCCGCCCCGGCGAGGAGGCTGGCGTTCCAGTTGCCGAATCGGGCTTGGAGCCGCTTGCCCAGGTAGACGGCTCCGGCCAGGAAGGCCACGGAGCAGACGACCATGATGAGATACAGGCCGCTGCGTTGCTGGATGGTCTCCTCGTGGCCGATCGCGGGCGGGTTCGCCGGGTACTTCAGGAACGGCACCAGATACATGCCGAGGAATCCGCCGCCTGCGACAAGCAGTGCCAGGTTGCGGGCGCGCAGTCCGCCGGTGCGGCCAAGGCAGACGGTGTAGGCGACGGCGAACAGGGCGCCCATCGCCATACCGAAGAAGATGATGCCGACCCCGATGCCGACGTTGGCCTGGATGGTGCGGCTGAACAGATCGGGACCTGCGGCCTCGGCGTGCAGCCCGGCCGCCTTGTCCAGCGCTTCCTGAGCCGCGTCGCGTCCGCTTTCGTAGTCGATGGCCTTGGCGATCTGCGGCTCGGCGAAGATCCGGGCGAAGACGAAGGCGAGCAGGCCCGCGACTGCGCCGGCGAGTACGCCGCGCAGTATGAGCTTCTTTTCCATGTCGAGTTGTCCGTACGTCCGGGTTCCGGTGGCTCAGTGGCAGGGGAAACCGAGGAAGTGGCGGGCGTCGTGGACGAACTCGTGCACGTGCATGTCGTTGCCGAACACCGACACGGCGCCCTGGTCGACACCGACGAAGTAGTAGACGGCCAGCGCGATCAGCGCGGTGGTGACCAGCCACAGAACGGACTTGGAGACCGGCAGGACGACCGGCGTGGATGCCGGGCGCGGGGATGTGGAAATGCTGCTCAAGGCGAGCCCTCCTTCGGGGATCGTGCGTCCCTCTGCTTGTACGGGCGGAGTGAGGGGTCAGTGTCTGACTCGCCTGCCACCTTCCGGTGGCGGACTCACAGTGGCGCGACCGTGCTGGAATCCCACCAGCTTCCTTACGCCCTCACTACAAGTGCACAGTATGGCTCACCTCAGGGGCCGTCAATCAAGCCTTTCCAAAATCGGCGCACCGGACGGCGAGCCTGCGCACTTGCTCACGAATGCGCAGCTCACGGGTCGACTTGAGGCTCAGGGTCCTCACTCTGACAGGCCGGCCGGTACCGCTCGATGATCCGGGCCGTCGTACGAGACCGACGGCGGATCAGGGCGTTGTGGGCCAACTGCTCGGTGATGTCACCGATCCCCAGGAGCATGTGCACCACGGCTTCGTTGGCTCCTCCGTGCAGGGGCCCCTTCAACGCGCCGATGGCGGCGGTGACCGCGCTGTGAGAGTCCGAGAGAGTGGAGGTGACCACACAGGCGGTGAACGTCGAGGCGTTGAAGCTGTGTTCGGCGTACAGCGTGAGGGAGATCTCGAAGCAGCGCACCACGTCCGGGTCTGGCACGCTCCCGAAGCACAAGTGGAAGAAGTTCTCGGCATACCCGAGGGATGTCGGGCGGGATCGGGCCCAGGCCCCGGTGGCGGCGCTGATCGGCCGCCGCCACGGTGGGCAACTTGGCCAGCAGGGTGAGGGACTTGGCCCGGTTTGCGGCAGGAGTGCCGTCGCCCTCGGTCAGGTCCTTGGCGCCGAACCAGCTGACCGCGGTACGGAGGACGTCCATCGGGGGCGCGCTCCTCATGCCCCACACCGCCTTTCACACGGCGGCCGAGCAGGTGCGCCATGACATCGAATTGCTCTCCGCCCGCTTCGGCGTCGGCATCGAGACGGTCTGCCACCGCCTCAGCGCCCTCCAGCGGACCGGACGGCGAGGCGCCCCCTTCTCCATCCTGCGCGTCGACCGCGCCGGGAACATCTCCAAGCGACAGTCCGCGACCGACTTCTACTTCTCCGGGCTCGGCAGCATCTGCCCCCTATGGACGGTGTACGAGGCGTTCTTCGCACCAGGAAGGGTCCTGACCCAGGCCGCCGAAACGCCGGACGGCAAGCGGTACTTCTGGGTCGCGCGCACCATCACGCACGCAGCTCTCGGCCATCACGCCCCGCGCGCCGAGTTCGCCGTCGCCCTCGGCTGCGAACTGCGCCGCGCCCACTGGCTCGTCTACGCCGAGGGCGTCGCGCTCGACGACCCCCCGCGCCGCCACCCCGATCGGCCTGGGCTGCCGGATCTGCGAACGCCGAGACTGCGCGCAGCGGGCCCGGCCTCCGGCAGGCGGACGACTGGCCGTCGATCCCGACCGGCGCACCTACCTGCCCTACCCGCTGGAGAGCACCGCCGTGACGGCAACCGTTTTCCCGCACGGACCTCTCCCGGTGCCGGCACCCCAGCTCGGCATGAGTACTGCATTACGACACAAGCGACGGGTACCGCGTGACGGGCGGCACCGAATGCGTCTCGACGGCATCTCCCGCCTGGCTGATCTCGGCCCAGACGGCGTCCAGAGAAAGGCCGAGGGTGTCGGCGATCGCTGCGATGGTCGGGAAGGCGGGAGTGGCCACCCGGCCTGATTCGATCTTGCGCAGCGTCTCCGGCGAGATGTGTGAGGCGAGCGCCACGTCCAGCATCGAGCGGCAACCCCGCGCTCGGCGGAGCAGAGCACCGAGGCGCCGTCCGCGTTCTACCTCGGCGGGGGTGAGCGGCAACCTGACCATGGGCCCGATTCTAATACCGGTATAGTTTGACCGGGATAGTTATTGGACGGGCAAGAGACGAGAGAGCCATGATCGAGATCCTGAACTCCGCGCGGATCGAGCGGGCGAGGAGCACCGGCGCCCTGGTCGGAGACATCCTGCACACGCTGAAGCAACGCAGCACCGTCGGGACGAATCTACTCGACATCGACCAGTGGGCCAAGGAGATGATCACCGAGGCGGGGGCGCAGTCCTGCTACGTCGACTACGCGCCTTCCTTCGGGCGCGGCCCGTTCGGGCACTACATCTGCACGGCCGTCAACGACGGTGTGCTCCACGGACGGCCCCACCACTACACGCTGGCAGACGGAGATCTCCTGACGCTCGACCTCGCCGTAGTCATGGGCGGGGTGGCTGCCGACGCCGCGATCAGCTTCCTGGTGGGCAAAGCCAGGCCCGCGGAGAGCGTCGCGCTGATCGAGACGACCGAACGCGCACTCGCCGCCGGCATCGCCGCCGCCAAGCCGGGCGCGCGCATCGGCGACCTCTCCCATGCCATCGGCACGGTCCTCAGCGAGGCGGGCTACCCGATCAACACCGAGTTCGGAGGCCACGGCATCGGCTCGACCATGCATCAGGACCCACACGTGGCGAACACCGGACGGCCCGGCCGCGGATACAAGTTGCGCCCCGGGCTGCTGCTCGCCCTGGAACCCTGGGTCATGGCCGATACCGCCACACTCGTCACCGATGCCGACGGTTGGACGCTGCGCAGCGCCACGGGCTGCCGGACCGCGCACAGCGAGCACACCATCGCGATCACCGACGGCGGAGCCGAAATTCTCACCCTGCCCACGCAGGCGCGACCGTAGGAGATTCCGCCCCGCCGCCACGTGACCAATCTCGGCGGCCCGGGGCCGGCCTCAACCGTCCTGCACCCCCGGCGAACCGGGACCGTCGGGCGCTCTCCCAGTTGGCGGAGGCGACGTCGTCGCAGGCCTTCCTTGCTTCCGCAATCACCGTTGCCCCGGGACTCACGGGGGGGGGAGGAGCCGCACACCCGCACCCTGCACCCAGCGACGGCCCGGTAGCTCATGCGTCCAGCGGCAAGGATGTGGGCGGCTCAGCGAGCGAGGGCATGGACGAACACCTCGGGTGCTCTGTCAACGCTGCCTGGGTCGTGGGGACTCTTCCCGAGGACGGGGTGTACCGGGTGCCGTACAGCGGCACGACCGAGGCTCCGGTGCCAAGCACCTTCCATCGCACCACTTTGCCAGGCACCTTCCTGGTCAGTGTCCAGCTCAGCATTGGTCTGCTTCTTCGCAGCGTGACCAGCGCTCGGCAGCACGAGCACGTCCGCGGCCACCCGGCGCAAGAGGTCCGGTGTCTCCCGAACCCAGCAGGAACCCTTCACTGCTCCTGCGCTTCCCTCGTGCGCGCGCGGCCCTCGTTCCACGCACGGGTGTTGATCTTGACGGGAGAGGGCAATCTCGCAAGGGAGCCGCCCTGTGTCACGGCGGCGGGTGATCTCAGGCGGGGCGGCTGCCGGGGACCTTCCACCACAGGAGCCAGGCGCCGGTGGCGAGGACCAGGACGTTGAAGGTGAGGGGCAGGGGCGCGAGGCTGAACCCGATCGCGATGTGTTCCGGCCGCCTTCCGAGCAGTGGTGACCGGTAGTTGCCGGGCTGGGTTCACTGATCATTGGGAAGGGGCATGCCCAGGGCCGACCCGCGCCCAACGGCCAGGCCCGACAGCCCTACCCGCGGGACCCCGGCCCGTTCCGTCCGAGGACCACACCACGCACCGTCGTCCAGGCCTGCCCAGCGGGCGGACCGCTTCCAACGGCACCCGTCCCTGGCTCCTGCGGAAGCGTTCACTCGGCTGTGCGCGCCCCGGCTCGTCGACGTCGGGCGTAGGCGAGGGTGAGGACAGCGACCAAGGGCCCCCAGGCCAGCAGCGGGGCGTAGCAGAGGTCCATGATCAGGCCGGCTGTTCCGTGCGGGAAGTCGGGGTTGTCCAGGGGCCCCGAGGGCACCAGCGTGACCACAGCGCACAGACCGGTCACCGTGACGGCACCCAACGCGGCAGGTACGACCACGGCCAGCGGCGGAATGCGGCGGCCGCCCAACCACGGCATCCAGTGCGGCACCTGTTCGCCCCAGGGCCGCACCAGACCGAGCGTGAGGCAGGCAGCCGCCTGCGAGGCCACGGACAGGATCAGCACATAGACCATGATCGACGTCCCCTGGTAGAGCGACCCGAGCCGCCCGGTGAACCCGACGTCCACACCGAACCCCAGCGAAAGCCGCCACACACAAGAGGGCACGGTGCACAGCACAGTCGCCCAGGCCGCCCACACCGCCCACCGCGGTACGGCGATCCGGACGTCCCGCGCGGGCGACGTGAACCGACGGATCATCATGAACTCTCCAGGGAGTGGGCCGAATTGACGTCTTCACCCTGTCAGCGCCCGGCACACGGCGGCATCCTCCGCCAGTCCAGGCTCCCTCCCCCACGCGGGGGCCCAGCTCATCCCCCAGGAGGAGCCGACCGCAACCCAGCGAGCGCCCGTGCCACACCAGCGCCTGCCGATGAATCCTCAGTTCCACGCTCCGCCACCGTCCGAGCGCCACAGCAGGCCTCATCCAGTACTTGAAAGACGGGCAGTGTCAGGTCTGGTGTCCAGTTCGACCAAACGTGCTTCCCTGACCGCCGGCTGAGCCCGAAGGCGCCAACTTCCCTATGCGGGGCACCAGTTCGGCGAGCGCCCGAGGGCCGAGAGGATCCGGTCGAGCGGACCCGCATCGCCGACCGGCACGAGGCCGGGCCGGAAGGCGGCACCCGGCGCGAGCCGCTCGTCGCCGTCGGGCACGGCCAGGGCGACCGGCAGCGCGACTTCGAGCAGCCCCGGGGCGGCCGCGTAGGGGAGGTCGAGTGCGCGGGCGACGTCCCAGCCGTGCACGACGTAATCAATGAAGTGGAAGGCGATGGCCGTACCGGCGGGAATCGTCGGGCCGGAAGCGATCTCGGGCAGGGTGAACTTCCGCTCCACGGAGTCGACCGCCGCGAAGGCGCGTACCACCAGCTCGGAAGCAGCCGCGTAGCTCTCGACGGCATCGGCTCCGATCGGTACGACCCGCCAGGCCTCCTCGTCCTCACCCGCACCGGCCGCCGCGGCCGCGAACCCCCGGTGTTGGGCGGTCATATGGGCGAGCAGGTCCGCGAGCGTCCAGTCCGCACAGGGGGTGGGCCTGCCGAGATCTCCCGGCTCCACCTTGCTCACGAGCTCGACGCTGTACCGCACGGCTTGGGCGTCGGCGTCCCGCATCCGATCCAAATTAGTAGGCATGCACATACGATCTGCTCCAGCACACGATCTGTCAACGTGTATTTTCCAGACCATGGCAGAGCACGGAAGAACGACGCAGCGAGGCGCTCGGCCCGAGCGCAAGGACCTGGCGGCGATGATGGTTCCGCTGGGCCGGGCCCTGATGGCCGCCGAACTTCCCGTACTCAAAAGCCACGGCCTGGCCATGTGGGCCTATTCCGTACTGCTCCACCTGGAGGACGAGCCGGTACGCACACAGTCCGCGCTGGCCCAGGCCATCGGCGCTGACAAGACCCGCATCATCGGTGTGCTCGACGACTTGGAGCAGCGCGGCCTGATCCTGCGCCGCCCCGACCCGGCCGACCGCCGAGCCCGGCTGCTCTCCCTCACGGCCGAGGGCCGTCGCCTGCGCGACACCGTCCAATCGGCGATCCAGCACCGTGAGGAGCAGCTCCTGGCCCGCCTCCCGGCAGCGGACCGCCGGGGTTTCCTCAACGCCCTGCGCACCCTGTCCGCGCTGCCGCCGGAGGAGATCTCCGGGCAGGGCTAGGAACCGGGGCGGCAGGCGACAGCGGCAAGGCCAGGTAGGTGGAGGAGTGGCCGTCCCGCTCCAACAGTCAAGAGCAAGCGCCTCTCCGAGTACCGTGCCGTCCAAGTCGACCGGCAGGTCGACGAGGACGATCGGCTCCTCCCCCGCGATGCCGGCCCAAGCCAGACCGAGATGGAGTCCAAGGCCCTCGATGGCCGACCACAGTTCGAAGGGCCACGTCGCCTCCCCCCGACCCACACCATCAACGGCCTGCCGTCGGCAGCCCAGCTGACGGAGCGTTCGAGGCCGCGATTGCGCGCCGGGCTGGCAGTGCCGACCAGGCCCTCTCCGCGACAGTCGCAGAACGCCGAACCAGCCTTCGAAACGGGCCAGGATCTTGCGGCCAGCGATCATGGATGCGCAAAGCACCGGCCGTGCAGGCAGGCATGGTTCCGCGCTGGGCGTCCTTCACCGGAGGCGCGTGGTCTCGTCGCCGAGGTGGGTGATGCGCGGGTGGTGGCATACGAGCCGGTTGGGGGTCAATGGCTGCCCCCGCCCCCCTTCCCTGCCGACAGGCGTGCGACGGTCAGACCCATGGGACCGCACCCGACGACGGTGACGTCGCCGGTGCCCATCAGGTGCTCTTCTGTGGTGGCTGTCCGGTTCATGGTGCCTGTTCTGCGGGTCGGCTCCTGGGCCCGCAGCGCGGGAGTCGGAACGCCCAGATCGCGGGGCGCCGGTCCGGGTTCGCGGGGTGTCGGTCCGCGGTCCTCGCGAGGCGTCCGGCCGCCGACGGCCCTGGCGAGGAGCGCGCCGAGGACGGCGGGAAGGGCGAAGAGAATGAAGTTCCAGCGGGGTGCCAGGTCGGCCGCGAGGAGCCAGCCGCCGAGCGTGGGCCCGACGATCGCGCCGATGCGGCCCACTCCGAGCACGACGCCCACCGCGCTGGCCCGCACTGTCACCGGATAGGTGCGGGAGATGTACACGTTGAGCAGCCCCTGGACCCCGACAGCGCCGCAGCCACCGAGGATCACGACGCCGTAGAGCACCGGCAGCGGCAGTTGGGCGCTCATGCAGACGATCGCGGCGGCTCCGAGGGCGAAAGCGGCGGTCACCGCTCCCTTCGATCCGGCGCGGTCGGCCAGCAGCGCCATGGCGAGTCCACCGACGGTGGCGCCGAGATTCAGGAGGATGAGGAAGGTCTGCGAGGATCGCAACGGATAGTCCACAGTCCTCATCAGCTCCGGCAGCCAGGTGTTCATGCCGAAGATGAGCAGGAACGAAAGGGCCGCCAAGGCACAGAACAGCAGGGTCGTGGTGACGTAGGGCGGCTTCAGCACCAGTCGTACACCGCGGCTACCGGGGGCCAGGGTCGGCGTGGTCACCGCCTGCTGGTATTCCGTGGACTCAGGCAGCCTGGCGTAGGCCATGGGCAGCACGAGCAGACCGGCGAAGCCGCCGACCAGATACTCCACATGAAAACTGTGGCCGCTCAACAACGTGTTGGCGACGAGGGCCGCGAACGCGCCACCGATGGGCGTCCCGCACTGCACGATCCCCGAGTACAGATTCTTCCTTCTGGCAGGGGCGAGTTCGAAGATCAGCGGGGCCATAGCCGGGTAGATCGCACCGGCACCGAGCCCGACGACGAAGCGGCCCGCACCGAACAGGGACGGCAGGGGTGCCGCGGCACAGGCGAACATCCCGGCGCTGACGAGCGCGGCACTGACCAGGGTCGTCCGGCGACGACCGAACCGGTCGGTGAACTGGCCCACCAGCAGGGAGCCGATGAGCATACCGATGGGCGTGAGGCTGCCCAGCAGGCCGACCAGGGCGACGGTCAGGCCCCAGGGCCGGTAGTCGAGCAGGAGGGGTGTGGTCGCGCCGAAGGCAACGAGGTCGAAGCCCTCCAGTGTCATCACCGCCAGGCCGATGACGAGTGCGGAAGCGGTCGGCGTGGACAGGCTCCGGGGCGGTCTCCCGCCCGTGCGGGGAAACGCGGGTGTACTCAATGATCCGATTCCGTTCTCACCGCGTCTGGTCCGGTCGCGCCGCTGAACACGGGCACGCGCGGACGGGCGGAGGTACGCCGGTGTGGACCGGCTGGGTGGACCGGCCCCCGGGAGGGGCTCGTTGGTGGGAGCCGGGCAGGGCGGGGCGTGCCTGGTGCGACGCGGGGGGGCTTTCGTTGCGGGTGGGGTCAGGTGCCGGAGAAGCGGGCGCCGACCACCAACGCGGCCAGGTCTTCGGGGCGGGCGCATGGCGGCGGAGGCGACAGGCCTCTCCCGCGTAGCACCGGGGCCCGTGCGCGATCCGCTGCCTCGGCCCCCACGGCCCCTCCTCGCCAGGATCCTCAGGAGCGCGGGCAGCGCGGAGACCGTGACCTCAAGCGAGCCCCGTATCCGTGCCCGGCGGATACGTCCTGCCCGCCTTCGACCGACAGCGCGATGACGGTGATGCAGGATGCCGCCTCCGAGCAGAGCCGGACGGGAGCGGCTGCGGCCTCCTGCGGGCCGGCCATCCGGCCGAGCGGCGTGATCGCCTCCTGCACGACGATCAGGTCGGTAAGGGCCGCCACCCGCCTCAACTCGGGGTACGGGTCGGGGCGGCGTTGCCCCAAAGCCGGGCCGACGCGTAGTCGACCGCGGCGACCTTGTGCGGGTGCCGCGAGTGCCAGCGGTCGACGAGTTCGCGCAGGGCAGGCGCGGCGAACCCCTTCGCTGGAGCCTCGGAGTCGGCCACGGCGAGCCGCACGATCGCGGTCGCGATCAGCGCGGGAATGGCCTCCTCCCCGGGGACGTGACCGTGGCGGCGGGCTACGCCCGACTCCACGAAACCGGTGTCGAGCCTGGATGATTCGATGTTCCCGAGGTCTTGGCGGAGCTCCATGTCGGGTGGAGGCCGATCGATGGCAACGGTCATCAGGTACTGGCTCATGTGGCAAGTTTCGCGACCGCAGGCCACAACTGTCCAAGATCAGTGGGGAATTCAGCGATAACCTGCAGGCATGGTTGAACTGGAGACCCGCGAGCTCGAGTACTTCGTCGCAGTCGCCGACGAGCTGCACTTCGGCCGAGCCGCCGCCCGGCTCTCGATCGCCCAACCGGCGCTGTCGAAGGCGATCCGGCGGATCGAGAACCGGCTCGGCGTCCCGCTCTTCCTTCGCTCCAGTCGGCATGTCGAACTCACGCCCGCCGGGGCAGCGTTGCAGGAGCAAGGACGCCACGCGCTCAACGCGGTCGCCGCCGCCGTCCGCAGTGCCCAGCGTGCCGTCGACACGCAGGCCCACTTGCGGCTCGTCCTCAAGCCCGGCGGCGACGCCGGCCTGCTCTCCGGAATCCTGGCCGAGTACGCACACCAGCCCGATGCCCGCCGGGTCGACATCCTCTTCAGCGGCCCTGCCGACCGCACCGCCTTCCTGCTCGACGGCCGGGCCGATGTCGGCCTGCTCTACGTACCGTTCGACGATCTCGACGGCCTGGACCACGAGACGCTCCACGCCGAGGAGCGGGTGGCCATCGTCCCCACCGCACACCGTCTGGCCGGGCTGGCTTCGGTGCGGATGGCCGATCTGGAGGGCGAGACACTGCCGCGCTGGAAAGGCGTGCCCGGGGGCGACGGCACCGGTCCGGAGGTCGCCGACGTGATCCAGCTGCTCCAGATGATCAAAGTGGGCCGGATGATCGGGGTGCTCCCCCGGTCCCTGGTTGAGCCGCTCCCGCCCGGCCTGGTCGGTGTCCCGGTGTCCGATGCGCCACTCAGCCGCCTCGTACTCGCTTGGAATGAACAAGACCGCCGCCCGCTGCTCGCCTCGTTCGTGGCCGCGGCGCTGAGGGTTTCACCGAAGATGGCCGACGCTGTGGGGGTCGACGCGTCAGGGATGTCCTTGGCCTCGAGCCGAGGGAACGCCTGAGGGAGCGGTAGCTGACGTGGTGACGTATCTGTGGTCCTTCCCCGCCGCAAAGGAGGCCGACTGGCTCACGCAGCGGCGGGCGTCCGCCTCCAAGGCATCGACGGCTGATGGCAGGGCCGAGCGCGGGGGACGGAATCGTGTGGGCCGCGGCCCCATCGCGGAAACGACTTTGCGCCAGTTCGGAGCCCACCCACGACGCACTGCCGACGCGCACCGTTGGACACCGCATGAAGACCTTCTCTCCGGCGCCACCCACCGAGGTGACCTGGCTGCAGGTTGCGTTGCGCAGCACATCCGACGCGCCGATCTACGACGCCCTCGTACGGCAGTGGCTCCAACAAGGCCGTGAAGTCCCACGCTCCGACGCGTCGGGCGGTTGGAGACCGCAGGTCGCCGATCTCTTCGAGAGGGCATGAACCCGAACCGGACCGGCCAGCGAACCAGCTCCATGGCGTGCTGGCCACACGACGCTTCCATCGCCGGACAGGGCCCGGAGTCACGTTTGCAGCACCCGGCCGTCCTGATGTTGCCGGAGGGGGCCTGCCGGGTCCGCCAAGAGCGGCGGACTACGGCTTTCAGGTCGCCGAGTAGCGGTGTGCCGACGGCGTCTCGTCGCTTTTCCTGCGCGTCGGACAGCAGACCGAGCAGGGGCTCACGAGACGCCCGCTCAATGCCTTGCATGTACAGACGTGGGCGGCCGGGAACTTGGCACGTACGAAGGGTCACGCACGTGCGGCCGGACCCATACCCGGCGCAGGCGGACCAGTTCGGTGGCCTCGTGCACTTCAACCACCGGTACCGGTATGCCAGCCTGTACAGAACGAACGACGCCAAGCAGATCGGTGACCCCACCGCCGGAGAGGGCGTGGTGGTGACCCTCCTCGTGTGCCAACACGGGCGGATTCACAGTCACTTGGATGACATACAGACGAACGACAGGGTACCCGCGCGGACGCCTTCAACCGCCTGGCACGGACAGCCGCATCCGGTAAACGCCCGGACGCCCCGACGGCCGTGCCACTCTTCACCAGCGCCAGCCCGCTCCCACTTGAACAGAGCTCACCAACTACCAGGACACGACTGGGTTCCAGGTTGTGGCGACCGATGCGCTGCCGTTGCGCAGGTCGCAGGCTGAAAGGCCCGTGATCAGGCAGCCTTCTGACTTTGGGGCGTCTTGCGCAACCTCACCCCGCCGACGATGAGCGCCGCCCCCACGGCGACCAGGCCGAGGTAGGCGGGAGACGGAAGGTCGATCAACTTGTGCATCCAGCCCCACTCCGTGCCGAACAAGGCCTGCGAAGCGCAGCTGACAAGCCCCTGGGCTCCTACGACGTAACCGATGCTTTCGGCGGTGTATCCGATGGTGATTCGCACGGACCAACTCTTTCGCAGCGGTGCCTCAAGATCCTCCTCCGCGGGGACGAAGACGCAGTAGTCCCAAGGATGCAGTCGCGGCCGCCCCCTCGTCTGGGCCGCCGTGGAAGGGATTTTCAGTGCGGGCCACTCAATCCGTGTCTGGACTACCTGGCTTCGGCGAGCGCGGCCGCGTAGCCGATGGCCGTGCAGGACAGGGTTGGGCGGATGGCCCCGCCTCTTCCCGCCTCTACCGGTCGAAAGGCTCCCTGCTCGCCACGGAATCGGCGCCGCCCGGCGACGACGCTGCCGAGGACGCAGTCCGCGGGGGCGCCCAAGGCTTGTGCCGGGCGGCCCGCTTGGAGGATGCCGCCCGGCACAACGCGCCCTGTAGAGGGCTTGGTCCTGGAGGTTGACGCCGAGGACACCCGCAGCCAGGTCCCCGACCTGCGGGCGGACCCGTCACCGGCGGGTACGGATGAGGCAGCCGGCCACAACCAAGTGGCTGTGATCTCCACCATCGCGACGTCAAAGGTGCTCCATCGCGACGCGTAAGGGCCCTCAGACAACGTCGAACTCGTTGCCCTCGGGATCCTGCATCGCGGTGGCGTAGAGCCCCGCGTCCGGCTCGTCCTTGATCTTCAGGTCGGTGGCACCGGCCTCGACCAGCCGTTCCACCGCGGCCCTCACCCGCCGTACTCGGACCTCCATCGGCGTGTCACGGCCACCGCCGACCTTCAGGTCGAAGTGCCACCGGTTCTTGGCGGCTTCGGCACCGGCACCTGCTGGAACCACACGCGCGGTCCACGTCCCTCGGGATCAATGATCGACTCCGCGATGTCGCCCGCCACAGCCGGCAACTCCTCCGCAGGCAGCCCCAGCGCCTCCCAGTAGGCACGCCACGTGGGGGTGCGCAGCACCTCGTGAACGGCGGAGCGCTGCGCGGCAGGCTGCTCAGTGCTCTGGTGGCCGCAACCGTCCCCGTGCTGGTGCTGCTCCGGCTGCGCGCCACCGGCTCTGCGGAGCATCTGCACGGCGGCGGCATTGCCCACTTCCCGGCCCGCTCTGAGGGCGTGCCATACGAGCCTGACCCCCGACCGTGTTCTCGCACGCGTACATGCGGCCCGCGGTTCGAGAACGTGAGGCCAAGCGGTCGCGGGCTCGGCAAAAGCAGCTTGCTGCGGACGAGGTCGCACACTTATCGTTGAGTAGTCATCGAAATATCAACGTGGCCTCAACGTGTGAAGGACCTCATGAACCGGTCGCAGAAGGCGGAAGACCTGGACCTCGCCCTGGGGCTGACCCGCGCCGCCGCAGGGCTGCGGCGGCGGCTCGATGTGCAGGGGCTCTCCTTCCGGGAGTTCGCCGTCCTGCATCACCTCGCTCGGGCCCCCGAGCAGCGGCTGCGCCGACTCGACCTCGTCGAGCTGCTCGGCATCACACCGTCCGGCGTGGCCCGGCTGCTCGCCCCGCTGGAGAAGCAGGGGTACGTCGATCGCTTCCCCGACCCGCGCGACGCCCGACGCGCCCTGGTCACCCTGACCGAGGCGGGAGCCACACAGGCCGAGGAGGCCACGGCCGTCGCCATCGACAAGGCCTCGGCACTGTTCGGACGAGCGCTCGGCCCCGCAGACCACAAAGCGTTCGCCACCCTGCTCCACCGACTCACGGAAGTGCTCTGACCCATGCCTCGCACGAACCGCCAGTGGATATTGGCCCGCCGCCCCCAGGGCGACCTCGACCCGTCCGGTCCCGACTGCTTCGAGCTGCGCACCACGAAAACGCCCCAACCCGGACCGGGCCAGGCCCTCGTCCGCGTCGACTGGCTGAGCATCGACCCCACTCAGCGGGGCTGGCTCAACGACAGCCCCAACTACCGCGAGCCCGTCGGACTCGGAGAGGTGATGCGGGGAGGCGGCGTCGGCGAAGTGGTCGCCTCGAACGCACCCGCGCTCCCCGTCGGCACACACGTCTACGGCGAACTCGGCTGGCAGGACTACGCCGTTGGCTCATCGCACGGCCTGTACGGCATCCACCCCGTACCGCCCGGCGTCGAACCACGCCACATGCTGGGACTCTTCGGTGCCACCGGACTGACCGCCTACTTCGGCATGACCGACGTGGGCCGGCCCCAAGCCGGCGAGACCGTCGTCGTCTCGGCAGCCGCGGGCGCCACCGGTGCGATCGCCGCCCAGATCGCAAAGGCACGCCGTGCACGCGTGATCGGAATCGCGGGCGGCGAACGCAAGTGCCGCTGGGCGGTCGAGACCGCGGGGTTGGACGCGTGCATCGATCACACCAGCGACGATGTCCCCGCCGAACTGGCCCGCCTCGCCCCCGAGGGCATCGACGTGTACTTCGACAACGTGGGCGGTGACCTCCTGGAGGCGGTCCTGGATCGCCTGGCCCTGCACGCCCGCATCGTGGTCTGCGGCGCCGTCGCCTCCGGCTACCGGGGTGAGGCACCCGCAACCGGCCCACGCAACTACCTCCAACTGGGCCTGCGCCGCGCCCGTATGGAGGGCTTCGTCTTCCTCGACCACGCCGACCGCTTCCCCGAGGCATTCCGCGCGCTCGCCGACTGGTCCGCGAAGGGCGACATCGTCGTGGAAGAGTCCGTCGCGGAAGACCTCACACAGGCGCCCGCCGCCCTCGCCGGGCTCTTCCGTGGCCACAACCTCGGGAAGCAGCTTGTCCGAGTCCGGGGGTGACGCGCCCATCGACTGCCGCCAGGGCGCACGCGAACGAGGCAGACCAGATTCCTCGAGACGGGTCCATGTCGGCAGAGACGGTCACCCTGACTCGGCGCCGGCTATTTCCTGTCCCGTCGCACCGGACCTTGTGCGCTCCCTGGGCTGGGCACGCCGGATCCAGGCCATGAGCACATTCACGCGACGGACGTCCTGGACCCCCTCGGGCGTGAGGCGGGACGCGCTGCCAGACGAAGATCCGGGGGAAGAACGGGACCTACGGGCCCCGTCCCGCAATCGTCTCCGGCCGCAGCGAACGGCTCAGTCGGTCCCGTCCGCTTCCAGGGGGCGGGGCAGGGCCGCGGGGGTGCGGCCGGGTTCGAGGAATACGGCGGGCGGCGCCTGGTCTGTCTGTCCCGGGGCCTGATGTGGACGGGTCGGGGTCGGCGACTCCACCGCGCTGAACAGAGCGGGACCGCTATCCGAGGTACGACGGGGTTCTATATTCACCACCCCAGTCTCCCCCACCGTTCCCTCCTCGAGTTTCACAGTGGCTGCCGAGTCGTTGCGCAGCCTCCGCCATCTCCTTCCCGACACCCTTGGTCGCCAGCAGGACCGTCGCCCGTCCTGCGTCCGCTCCGGCTTGCTGGAAGCCCCACTGCCACGCCGCCGGCGAGTGCCCGCAACCGACGCTTTCGCCGGGGTACTGCTCAAGCACTGCCGCCGCGGATACTGCTGTTGCTTCCTCACAGCAGCCCCTGATCACTGCGGGCCACCCGGTGCGGCGGCCGGTCGCGTCACCAGCCTGCAACCGTGCTGGCTTCGAAACTCCACCACCGCACCGTCATGCGAACGACAACTGCGATACTGCTGCCAGGCAGTTCGTCTCTTCCAGGCTCTGTCACCCTTCTCAGCGACGCCAGGAACCAAACCACGCCACCCCCCAATGTCTAATCTCGCCACAACAGATTTTGCTGCCCCTGCGAGAGGGATAATCGGCATCGAGCGATAACATGGGCGGCGCGCCAGGCGAACGTCGCTCTGGTGCCACGTCAGAGGCCTGACGGGCTGACATGCGTCACGGCATGCGTGCTCCGAACGGCTTGAGGTACGCGGTTGGCCGATCGAGATCGGCGACGGTTAGGGAGGGATTCGCATGGCAGCGGTGGCGGAACCGGAGCACCTGGACGGGGTGGCAGTCGGCAGCACGCAGTCCAGCGCTGCGGCGGCTGTGGCGGGTGAGCTGCCGTGGATCAAGGACGCCGGCACCGTGGCCCCCAGGGACGCCCGTGCCCTGTCGAAGGTGTTCTTCGACCAGCTCCAGGTTCTGGAAGAGGGAACTGCCGAGTACCAGTACGCGCGGAACACCCTGATCGAGATGAACCTGTCCCTGGTCCGCTTCGCAGCGAGCCGCTTCCGCAACCGCGGCGACGGCGACCTGGAGGACGTGATCCAGGTCGGCACAATCGGCCTGATCAAGGCGATCGACCGCTTCGACCTCTCCCGCGAGGTCGAGTTCACCTCCTTCGCCATCCCCTACATCGTCGGCGAGATCAAGCGCTTCTTCCGCGACACCACCTGGGCCGTACACGTCCCACGCCGCCTCCAGGAGCTGCGCACCGAGATCGCGAAGGCCAAGGACAACCTCCGTCTTCAGCTCGACCGGGACCCCACCGTCAAGGAGCTGGCCGCCCACCTCGAGCTGAACGAGGACGAGGTCATCGATGGGATCATCGCGTCCAACGGGTACACGGCCGGCTCCCTGGACATGTCCGCCGACGCGGAGGACGCCAGCCAGTCTCCCAGCACCAAGACGCGCAGCGTGGCTGATTTCATCGGCGAGGAAGACCCCGGCATGGAAAAGGTCGAAGACCTCCACGCCCTGGCCCCCCTCATGGAACAGCTCGACGAACGCGAACGCCGCATCGTCAGCATGCGCTTCGGACTCGAGATGACCCAGGCACAGATCGGCGTCGAACTCGGCATCTCCCAGATGCAGGTCTCCCGACTCCTGTCCAGAATCATCACCAAGCTCCGCGCAGGCCTGCTCGACGAGACCGCAGCCTAGACACCTGGCGCCCGCCCCGCCCGGTCAGGCACTGGGCGGCAGCACAGTTGGGCGTTCACACCCAGATCGTCGGGACCGGCGCGCGCACGAAGGGCTTCACCGTCCCGCACCACGTCGAGCGGCGGTCGAGCCGCGGGCGCAGACGACCAAGTCCCAGCCCGCAGGACTGTGCCAGTGGCCCCCCGCTCGTCCTCGGCGCTCACGCGTGCAGCGGCAGTGGCTGACCCGTATGAGCACACGGCTCGCCGGGCGTGGAGGCGGGGATGCGCATGCGGCGCAGGAGATCGCGTGGGGTGCGTGTGCGCGAGGTGTTCGTCCAGGTGATGCCAGGGTGGCGGGTGCGCAGGTGTGACAGGGCCCGGGTGCCCAGGCCGCTGCTGCGGAAGGGCTCATTGATGACGACGTCGGTGATGACCCCTTGGGCGCAATCAGCACACAACCGGTAGTGGACCTGGCCGACGACGTGGCGGACGTGGACAAGAAGCAGGCATTCCTCGCCTGGTCCGGACGCCTCTGGGATGTGCGTGGACAGGAAGTCGATGGCCCGGTACGCGAGGATCCTCCGTCGCATCCGACCGGTCAGCCGACCTGGACGCGCATGCTTGGCGCTGGCCTGCCCAGGCAGCGGCATGGCGGTCGCGGAGGGCTGACCGAACGGAGTGCTCGCGGGACGCGCATGTTGTCCGTGCATGAAGCCCGTCTGCCCAGACGTTCGAGCCCTACTCCCTCTGGGAGGCCTCCGGTGCCCGTTCTGCCGGAAACAGCTCGGCACCCTCGTGGAGAGGGCTGTAGGAAGCAGACCAGGACGAGGACATCCAGCTCTGCACCTCGATGCCGTACCCGGCGTATGGACGCGGAGAGGCTCGTCGGCGAGAAGCTGTCCCTTCAGCAGGCCGAGGACAGGGAGCGATACCCGCGGCACGATCCGCACGTACTGATGCCCCGGTTGGCTCGTTTTCTCGGCACCGCTCGCCGACCCGGGACAGCCCGGTCCAGCGGGCACGTGCGGGCCGTTCCGTCTCCTGGTACTCGCGTAGTAACGCTGCTGGTCCAGTAGCCCGAAGAGAGGTTACGAGGGCTCGTGCCGGGAGGGCCGCAGGGGTCGGGGCGCCTCGTCAAGGGCGATGGCGGCGGTGATGCGTTTGCCGACGGTTTCCTTCCTCGCTTCGAAACTCGCGGCGACCGTCAGGACGATTTCCAAACCATGCTGCCCCACCCGGCCGGCGTCCGCGGCACGGGCGATCGGCAGCACGGGGTCGGAGTCCCACACCGCGATCTCCACTGTCCCGCCCTCGATCTTCAGGTCGAGCAGAACCGGGCCCGGTGCGTATTTCAGCGCGTTGGTGACCAACTCGCTGACAACCAGACACGCGATGTCCTGTGCCCGCTGCGAGACGACGACGCCGTACTCGTCCCGCGCACGAACAAGGAAATCCGCAGCCAGATGGCGGGCTTGGGCAATACACGCGCTGTCCCCGTCCAGTGCCGCACCGACATGAAGCGGCCAGGCACCCGGCGCTTCCCCGCCTTCCTCCACCAGACCTCGCTCCTGCACGCTCGCCATTGCTCCCCCTTCGCAACACCTGGCGCGTACCCGCGCATTCGCGGAACACACCCGCTCCATCGATGCGTTCGCCCGCCGACGCGGCGGGTTGGACCCACCCCCGTAACGACGCTGCGGGCCTGGCTCTGAGTGTGCCAGGATCTGCCGTATGGATGAGTCAGGGACGAAGGGTATCGAAAGCGCCGGACAGCTGTCGGCCGTGGTCTCGGACACCGATGGCGTCCGAGTGGTGACGCTGACCGGAGAGATCGACCACGACACCGGCGGCGTCCTGAGCGGGGCCCTCGATCCCGCAGACGCGCACACCGTGCGCATGGTGGTCGATCTGCGTCAGGTCACCTTCATGGACTCCAGCGGCATCAACATCCTCATCGCCGCCCACAACAGCCTGACCCAAGCGGGCGGCTGGCTGCGCCTGGCCTCCCCGTCCGAGGGCGTGGCGCGCATCCTCCACATCGTCGGCGTCGACTCCCTCATCGACACCCACGAATCCCTTGAACAGGCCCTCCGCACCTGACACAACGCACTTCCGATCCACAGCCCCACGCCAGGTCCATGACGGCCGCCCAACCCCTGGGGCCCGGTGATCAGAGCGTTTCACTGCCGCCGCGTCGTCCGGTCGATGACGTCGCAGGTGGTGGCTCCAGGGCATAGACGGCCGCCCGCGCCCGGCCGTCGTGCCCGAACTCGTCACATCTGCCTTGTGGCCTGCGGCTTCAGGTGGGCGAAGGTCTCATCACTCACCCTCATCCGCTCTGCCGTGAGCCGGAAGATCGTCGAGGGATGCCACGCTCACCGGGGCGCGGGTGGGGCGGAGATCTCCGAGCGTGCCGGGCGGTCAGCTCGTATTCTGGCGGCCGCGCCAGTCGAGGCAGACGACCATGGCGTCGTCGTCGGCGTCGATGGGGCCGCGGTGACCGGCGAGTTCCTGCAGCACCGCGCGGGGAACCTGTGGGGCGGGCAGCAGGCGGGTGCTGGTCAGCGCACGCGTCAGGGCTTTCTCGCTGTAGCGCTCGCCCGCAGGGGAAGCGACGTCGTAGACGCCGTCACTGACGAAGACGAGACGGTCCCCGGGCTCCACGTGAAACGGCTCGGCTGTATAGGGCGTGTCCTCGAACATGCCGAGCGGAAGTTGCGCCTCCAGCTTGATCTGTTCGACGCGACCTTGCCTGAGGCGCCACATTTTCGGGGAACCGGCGTCGATGATCTCCGTGGCGCCGGTCTCGAGATCGAAGCGCAGGAGCAGGGTGGAGAGGTGGGCGCGCCCTTGGTAGTGGCCGTAGACGGCCTGGTCGGCCAGGCAGGCTTGGTCGGCCAGCGACAGGCCCGCCCGGCGGGCGTTCCTCAGTGCGTTGACGGCGAGGTTGGTGAGGAGCGCCGCTTCGATCCCCTCGCCCATGCCGTTGGTGACCACCAGGGTGAGGCGATCCGCCGAGGTCGACCAGTCGAAGTTGTCGCCGTGGATGGCGTAGGCGGGCTCGAGCTGGGCTCCGATGTCGTACTCCGGGCGGGAGCAGGACCGGCCCGGCAGCAGCTGCCACTGCATTTCGGCGGCCAGCGTCAGGCGGTTGGCCCGTCGGGCCTGAAGGTAGATGTCGGTGTCGCGCTCG
Source organism: Streptomyces sp. NPDC045846 (assembly GCF_056431605.1). NCBI lineage: Bacteria > Bacillati > Actinomycetota > Actinomycetes > Kitasatosporales > Streptomycetaceae > Streptomyces > Streptomyces sp. NPDC045846. The sequence goes on from NZ_JBWKKJ010000015.1 coordinate 193,966, forward strand.
CTGACGACGATTTCGTGCCCGAGGACGCCCGCGATGTCCCAGAGCTCCTGCTCTGTCTCAGCGTCGTAATGCTCCTGCGCCAGGCTGACGCTGAGGACACCGATGCGGTCTCCGCGGACGCTGATGGGCAGATGGCTGAGCAGTCGGCCCGTTCGGTTGTCCTTCTCGACGTAGGGCTGCTGGGCACCGAAGGCGCGGCCTGGCGAGCTGTGGTGGACAGGAATGGGTTCGACGGTGTAGGGGAGCTCACTGACAGGTTGCAGTATGGTCATCGCATAGTCGGCCATGAGCAGGTCAACGGAGATGGCCGCGTAGTGCGCCGCGAGAGCGTCCTGCACAGCTTCGAGCAGAGCGTGCGGGGCGGCCTTGCGCAGTGCGCGCTCCGCGGCCGTGAATCTGTCCACCGGTCAATTACCACCTATTCAGAAAGACGGGACGAAGAAGGAACGGGAGGGCATTATGTCTCGGCGACTGCCGCCGCGACTCAAAGCCGTCACTGTGGGGAGCGGCGACTTCGCGGGTGATGGCCGGGAGGCCGCCGCGGCCGCCGCTCGCGAGGCCATGGAGGTGCTGGAAGTGCTGTGGAGTCACGGGCGGGACTTGGCAGCCATCGCGCCGGTCTCGGCTTCGCAGCTGAGGGTTCTGTACATCCTCGCGGGTGACGACGGGATCAACCTGCGGACCCTCGGAGACGAACTGGGCTCCGCCCCTTCGTCTGTGAGCCGCATGTGCGATCGGCTTCACGCTCTGGGTTTCATCCAGCGGGCCCCGAGCTCTGCCAGCCGACGCGAAGTGGAGCTGCGGCTGTCGGACGAGGGCATCGCTTACCTCAGTGATCTGAGGGCGCGCCGCGAAGCCGCGTTGGCCGGGGTCGTATCGAGCATGACGCCACAGGAGCGCGAAGCCTTCGTGCAGGGGCTGGCCTGCTTCCGCTCAGCCATCCTGCGGGAAGCGGAGGAAGACGGCGCCCTGAACGCCGAGGCCTTGGGCACAGCGTGACGCCGCCTATTGGCCGAGGCACCAACGGGTTCACAGCCCTCAGTCCTCCACCAGGGCTTGATGCACACGGCAGGCCGTGAACCGGATCCGGGTTGGGACCTTCTGGCACTGCCGTCAAACGGCAAGTGTTTCTTCGTGACACCAATTCCTTGACTCCTTTCCCGCACATGGGACGACCGCACTCCCGACACCTCGGCCCGAACCGCGGGTCGCACGGCACCAGCTGTGGGGCTCGTACCCCGATGTGCGATCGCTTATCAACGGCGCCCCGGTGAGGGTGACCCACAGCCATCCGGATCCCGCCCGCGATCGCCGGGCCGAGCTGCCCGGGCAGGAACTGCGGCTGGCGCCAGGAAGACTCGAACGTTCGCTCACCGCCTCGCCCGGGGAGGTTACTGAACCTGCCGGTACGCGGGGCGATTTGCTCGGTCAGGAACTCCCACCCAAGCGCTGGGATCACATCGAGCAAGCAGGGCGTGCCTTGGGTGGCGACCTCTGTCTCGGGGATGTGCTCTCCGGGCATGCCCGGCAATCATTTGCGGGTCTCCACCTGGACGTCTTACAGAGGGCGACCGAGGCGACCCACACAGCGAAGTCGCCGAACCCGGGCCGACAGAGCGGCCACTTCCGAGCGGGTAAGTCGTGAGATGTGGCGGAAGTTGGGATGTTTCAAGGACGTTCTGCTCGCTTTGACCCATGACCGTCGTCACAGAAGGCGGGGGTTGCGGACGGGGTGTGGCAGCGAGACGGGGGCAGGGGTTCCATGGCGAGCGCACGCGTGCGTATATTTGCCATACGACAACAGTTTCACGTTTAGGGTGTCGCTGGTAGGAGCCCCGAAGGGCGCGAGGACGGCCCTGTCTCCACCCACGCACTGAACAGTACCGACGAAGGGGATCTGAGTGAGTAGCAGCGAGGCCGTGGTCCGGCAGCGCCTGGCGAAGGTGTTGCAGGAAAGCGCTGATGCGGTGGCCGACCGGTGGGTCGCGCTACAGCTGGCGCAGGCCGAGCTGAGAGAAGGAGTCAGCGAGCGCGAACTGCGGGAAGAGGCCGATGCTTTGGTGTCCGCCTTGGGCGGGGGCCTGGAGACCGAACTGCCTGCCAGTCAGGTGGTGAACGCTCATCAGGAGTTGCGCCAGGCCGTTATTGATCTCTCGCTGCGTCGGGCACGGGGCGGCGCAACGCCGACGGCGACGTCGCTGGCGGTCCTCGTCCTCAAAGAGGCCGTGCTGGAGGCGGTCCAGGCAACCACGCAGGACGGAGCCGAGCTGTTCTCAGCCGCCCTGCTGGTCAGCCGGCTGCTGGACGCGGCCGGAGCCTTGTCGTTCGAAACGTACGTCGAGGGCCGCGAAGAGATCATCCGACGGCAGAGCCGCCAGCTGCTCGAACTGTCGACGCCCGTGGTGCGGCTGTGGCGTCATGTGCTCGCGGTTCCCTTGATCAGCACTCTCGACACCGCCCGTACGCAGGTGGTGATGGAGAACCTGCTGCAGGCGATCCAGGAACATGAGGCGCAGGTCGCCATCATCGACATCACTGGGGTGCCCACGGTGGACACCGCGGTGGCCCAGCACTTGATGCAGACCGTCAACGCCGTGCGGCTCATGGGTGCTGACTGCGTCATCAGTGGCATCCGTCCGCCGATCGCTCAGACCATCGCCCAACTGGGCATCGACCTGTCGAAGATTCTCACGCGCGCCAGTCTGGCGGACGCCCTGTCCGAGGCCATCAAACTGACCGAAGACGTCGCCGTCGAGCCGCAGGCGCTGCGGTGAGGGAGCAGCCGAGCGGCGGGGTTCCGATTCTGCGACTGGGTGATGTCCTGATCACCGGGCTCCTCAATGAGCTGGACGACAAGACAGCGCTGGCGTTCACGGACGAGCTGACCGAGCGCATCGCGTCCGACCAGGCCCGCGGGGTCCTGATCGACATCTCGCGCCTGGAGATGGTCGACTCCTTCGTCGCGCGCATGCTGATGGAGATGACCTCCATGGCTCGGCTCCTGGGAGCACGGGTCATCGTCGCGGGCATGCGGCCGGCGGTGGCTATCACTCTGGTCGAACTGGGCCTGGAGCTCGAAGGTGTCGAAACAGCCCTCAATGCCGAACAGGGCATGGCCGTACTCGGCTGGCATCAGGGCTCGCGGCCGCCGGGAGGGAGGCGACATGACCCAACTCGCTGACCGTCACGCGGCCGCGGCCCCCGCCGCCAAGGAGCCGCTCACCGAGCAGCTGACCCTGCGCACGGACGAGGACCTTCTGACGGCTCGTCACGCCGTGCGTGCGGCCACGGTGAAGGCCGGCTTCGGCATCATCGACCAGACTCGGGTGGTGACCGCCGCCAGCGAACTGGCGCGCAACGCCTACGTTCACGGCGGAGGCGGAACGCTCACCATCGACTACCCCCGTCGCGGCACCAGGACGGGACTGCGGCTGACGATAAGCGACCGCGGACCCGGCATCCCCGATGTGGAGGCCGCACTGGCCGACGGGTTCACCACCGGTGCCGGCCTGGGACACGGACTCGGCGGAGCACGCCGGCTCATGGACGACTTCGAGGTGCACACCACGGTCGGAGAAGGCACGACCGTGATCGCCACTCGATGGACCGGACCGTGCCGCTGAACACCCTGACCACAGCGCATGTACGCATCGACCACTACAGCGCTGTCCATCTCGCCGCTGAGGCCGCCCGAGCGCTCGGCGAGCGGTGCGGGCTGCCCGGCGCACTGCCCGACCGGGCGGCTGTAGTCGCCTCGGAGCTGGCGAGCAATATCAACAAGCACGCGACCAACGGCGCCCTGTACCTTCAGCCGCTCCCCCTGGGAGGCGGCCTGGAGATCCTCGCCGCCGACCGCGGGCCCGGCATGCCGGAACTGGAACGCTGCCTGAGAGACGGCTACACCACCGTCGGCACCCTCGGCGCCGGCCTGGGAGCCGTCAGCCGCATAGCCACGAACTTCACCGTCCGCACCGAAGTCGGCACCGGCACCCTGGCATGCGCCCGCATCACCCTGCCCGACCGGCCGGACCAGGCCGACCAGACGGCTGCGCTGGTCTGCCTGCCCGCCGACCGCGAACACCACTGCGGGGACGCCGGAACCATCGTCCGCACCGGCGACGCACACACCGCCATCGTCGTCGACGGGCTGGGACACGGCGCCGACGCGGCGGAAGCCGCCCACATCGCGCTGCGGTCCTTTCACAGCGCCGCCGAGCACCCCCTGCCCGACATCCTGGCCGCCCTGCACCGCGCGCTGCGCCACACGCGTGGTGCGGCCGTGGCGGTGCTGCGCCTCCACGCGGAACGGGCCGAATACTGCGGGATCGGCAATGTTCGAGCCGTGGCGCTGGCCCCTGACGGCATCCACCACCGTCTGACCGGTCAGCCCGGCGTCGTGGGGTGGCGCATGCCCACCCCCAGAACACATCCCATCCCGCTGCCGGCCGGAAGCACGGCCGTCCTGCACACCGACGGCATCGATGCCCGATGGACGCTCGACGCCTCGCTGTTCACGCTGCGCCTTCCCCCGCCGCTGCTCATCGCCTCGGTGACCCACCATTACCGCCGCACCCGTGACGACGCGACGGCTCTCGCGTTCAGGCCCCCCAAGAGGCATTCATGAACGGCACCTTCTACGCACTGCCTTCCTTGCGCAGGGCAGTGCGTCGCATGGCCCACCAGTACGAACTGCCGCCAGAGCTCCGTGCACGTCTGGTCCTGTCCGTGACGGACCTGGCGGCACGCCAGTTCGCCGCGAACCGCCCCGTCACCCTCGCCATCGACGTCGCAGCAGACCCGGCGGACAGCGCTTCCGTCATGGAAGTCACCCTGTGTGCGCAAGAGGCCTGGGGCCCCCTCGGCCTCACTCAACTGCCCCTGCCCGCAGCCCCGATGACGTCCGCCACCTCGGTGGCCTGGCGCATCCCCCTGCCCGACGACAACCCCGCGCCCCAGCGCCTCAGCCTCCGCCCGGCCAACGCGCTGCCCAGCGAGGCGGACGCGGTGGACCAGGAGCTGCGCGCCGCCCTCGCCCACGCCGACACCTTGATGGCCGAGCACCGCCGGATCAAACACGAGCTGGCCGAGACCAACGGCGGCGTCCTCGCCCTGTACGTACAGCTCGAAGAGCGCGACGAACAGCTGCGCCAGGCGCACGGAACGATGCTCCAGGAACTCGAAGCCGCGCTGCGGCCGCCTCCCTTGGAGGTCAAAGGACTGGAACTCGGCGTCCACTACGCGCCCGCCGACCCGCACGCCCCCACCGGCGGCGATCTCTACGACTGGTTCCTCCTGCCCGACGGCACCCTCCACATCACCGTCGTCGACGCGCTGGGCCACGGTGTGCGCAGCACGCGAGCCGCCCTGGACGTCACTCACTGCGTCCGCACACTCGCCCTGGAGGGGCATCCCCTCCAGGGCATCCTCGCGCGGGCCCACGAACTGCTCATGCCGCTCAACCCGGGGTTGATGGCGACCGTCCTGCTCGCCCGGCTCGACCCCGCCACCGGCTCGCTGCAACTGGCCAACGGCAGCCACCCGCCGGCGCTCATGCTGCGGGCAGACGGCACCGCGGACTACCTCGAAACCTCAGGCCGGGGGATCGGCTACCCGCTGCCCGGCAGTGACGGGCTCCTGCACACGCAGCTCGGGCCGGGCGACCTTCTCATCCTCTACACCGACGGGCTCACGGAGAGCCGCAGAGACCCACTGGAGGGCGAGGCCAGGCTCATTCAAGCGGCACGGCGGCACGCCGCGAAACCACTGGCCGACATCCCCGCGGCGATCGCCACCGACATGCACACCATCGTCCTGCATCCCGACGACACCCTCGCGCTCGCCCTCCGTACCGCCCCGACTCTCGGCTAGCACAGCCGCCACCGCTACGGAGGGGGGACCTCCCCCGCGACCGCGGTCAAGGGGCGCGGTCGGCGTCCTGGACCTGGCTGCCTTCGCGACCGCTCTGAGCCACGAAGTACTCGCCATCACATGCAGCCTCGGCACGCGCCGCCCCTCCTCCCGGCTACCAGCCACATCCGGAGATCCGAGCAGGCACCGCCCGGCAGGCCCCCGCCCTGCCAGCTGGGCCAGGGCTCACGCGCATCTCCCCGCCCCCACCAAGGGACCGTCAGGGATACCGGCCAGAACCGCCCTTCCCCTGGCCCTCCTTCACGGCGGCGGCGAATGCCCACAGGCCCGCCAGCAGTGCCTCACGCTGCGCGGCAGGCACCTCCTGAAGGACCCGCCGCATGGCCAGGGAGCGCTGCTCGGAGATGGACGCCCACAGCTGCTGGCCGTGCAGGGTCAGCGACAGCCCCACTTCGCGTCGGTTGGCCGGAGCGCGCTCGCGCCGAAGGAGCCCCGCCGCCTCCAGTCGGTCACAAAGTCTGCTGGCCGTAGGGGCCGTGGCGCCGACCAGATCAGCCAAGCTCGTGAGGTTGAGGCCCGGAGCCTGGGAGACGATCTTCAGGGCCTCGACCTGCATGCCGGAGAGACGGGGCACCACGTTCTGCACTGCCTTATTCCAGGTGGTTACCAAGGCATCTGCGGCTTCAGCCACCTGCCGGGCAGAGCAGTCCAGGGGATCGTCTGAGGATCCCGCGCGGTTCACGTGGCCGTCACTCCCGTTGATGCAGACATACGACCCCATCCAGGAGGCGTTCGCTCACGTGCAACCGTGCCCGAACGGCTACCAGTCATGTGCCCTGTCTGGGGAAAGTATCCCAACCCCGTAATATTTTCTGGGAGTAGGCCGTGAGGCTCCGGAGGTCGCCGCACGCCAACGGATGATGCGCCGGGCACCCGCACGTCTCCGCAGTACGACCGACATAGTCTAATTCCGGCCGCCGCAGAAGCGCCCGCGTCATGCGATGGGCGGGGGCTTCACCCGCAGCATGGGAGCCGTGCATGACCGTTCCCCCGGCGCGGAACGGCGGAACCGTCACCAGAGAGGTGAAGGCCGAGGCTGGTGAGATCCAGCGGCGGCCGGTCTTGAGCTCGCCGTCGAGTACGCGGCCGGGCGGCGGACCCCCACCTCGCCAAGATCATCGCGACCCGGGGCAGCAGCTTCAGAGCGGACATCTGCAAGGTGAAGCCGTGCCCGCGTACCGTCCTCAGTCGGCTTTGGGCCTGCATTGACGGGAGGTGCGCGGGTTGCGTGAGAGAAGAGCGATTGGTTGACCGAGCACCCAGTACTGACAGCGCGACTCTGCGGATGGCACAGTAGGGCAATGCGCCCAAGCCCTGCCAGTCGATCGCCGGAAGCTGCAGATGTCGCCGTCGAGGTGACGGGGCTGCTCGGCGTTTTGCAGGAACGAGCTCGCGGCGCGGCACCGGCGAGCCCGGTATCGGCATCGCAGATGCGGGCGCTGCTGGCGATCGGTCGCCTGGAGGGCGGCAACTTGCGGGCTCTGGGCGAGGCGCTGCGCTCAAGCCCGCCGGCAACGAGCCGTCTGTGCGATCGGTTGGAGGCGGCCGGTTTGGTGGAGCGCCGCCTCAGCCCCACCAGTCGGCGGGAGCTGGAGTTGTATTTGAGCCGCCAGGGCCGGGCTCTGCTGGAGGAGTCAAGGCTTCGGGAGCTGGATGAGCTTCGGCCCGTCCTGACGACGATGTCCCCGGACGAGGTGGCCCACCTCGTCAAGGGACTGGCCGCTTTTCGACGGGCGGCTGCCGCGGTCGTGGACAGTGGCGCTGCCGGGGCGGGCCAGTCCGGCCGGGACGGGACAGCGGAGGAGACCCACTTGAGGATCGCGCGCCCTGCCTGAAGGATGCACGGCTCGTTCCGTGAACGCTCCCAGCCAGGGCGAGGCGCCCTCCACCGGCGGTCATGGGCCCATCTGCCAGGTCTCTGGCTTCTCCGTCAGCGGTCGAGCTCCCCAGGACTGACCGTCGCGGCCGCCCACGGCCCGTCGAGCCCGGCGGCGGCCAGGGCGGCGAACATGGGGAAGGAACGCTCCAGGTCGAGAATCCTCAGCAGGCGCAGGACCACCCAGGATGGCGCGGCGAGGCGCAGCCGCGTCCCGAGGCCGCTCCGGGCACGCAAGAGCGTGTTGACGAGCGCCGCGTCAGCGAACTGAACGGCCGACAGATCCAGGACGACCAGCGGCTCGGCCGGGTCGCGTTCCGCGGCAGCCAAAGCGTGCCGCAGCGGGCCGAGCGTCTCCAGGTCCACCTCCCCGGACAGGGCAAGGATCAGAAAGCCGGAGGATGAGCGTGTGACGCGGAGGGCGGGCTGAGCAAAGCGGGTATCCACGGCGGGCCCCTTTGAGGTGGCAGCGAAACGCCGGCCAGGGTCGATGGGGCAAAGGCTCTTGCGTGGCCACCGCAGAGGTCGACAGGTACAGAGCGACGCCTCAGGGTATTCCTGATAGTTGCCCATAGGCAACACTTGCTTTCAGGAAATGATGGGCGCCTATCCGCGAGCCGCGCATCACGTCCGCGGCCAGACCCATTTGCGGCGCGCTGCCCCCGGCGATCCCGGATCAGACCGATCATCCCGAGCTGAACCACGTCCTTCATCTCGTCAGCCACCTGCCGGAGACGGCGGGCGGCGATACGCACCAGCGACATGTACGTCCCGACCAGCGTGTTCCGCGTCTACCGATGGTCGGCTGCGCCCTCCGCGGGACGGTGCGGCTCGTCCATTCCCGAAAAGATCGGGGTGCCGCCCCCCGAGACTCAAACACGGAACGTGTTTATCCAACCGCTGTGCGGTTACGAGCTGTAGTGACAGGCCGTCAGCACTCGACGGAAGGCGGAAACATGACCCTCGTTATGGTGCTCATCCTCGTCTCAGCTCTCGTGCCCTTGCTGCTGCTCGCGTTCGCCCCGTCAAAGCCCGCCAGGCGCAACCCTGTGCCCCGCCCCCGAGTCGGCTTCCGCCGGGCAGCTCTGCGGGTCCCTCACCAGCGGACTCACCGGCGCCACAGCCGCTACTGAGTGTGCGGGCAGGACGCCGGAGTTCACACGCTCCCTCACCAGTGGCCGTCGCTTCCGGACCGGGCCAGGGCCGGCCCGCAATATGGCGATGTGGCGGGGGGGGGGGGGGGGGGGGGGGGGGGGGGGGGGGGGGGGGGGGGGGGGGGGGGGGGGGGGGGGGGGGGGGGGGGGGGGGGGGGGGGGGGAG
>NZ_JBWKKJ010000016.1:0-153045 GCF_056431605.1 Streptomyces sp. NPDC045846
GGTCCCGAGTTTTACCGGTGAGACGGCCACGTGCATGGTGTCGACGAAGTCGGCGTCGAGGAACTGGCGGATGGTGGTGACCCCGCCGCCGAGTCTGACGTCCTTGCCCTGTGCCGCCTCCCTGGCCAGCCCGAGGACGGTGGCCGGGTCGCCGTCGACGAAGTGGAACGTGGTGTCGGAAAGCGTGAACGATGGACGCTTGTGGTGGGTCATGACGAACACCGGCGTGCGGAAAGGGGGTTCCTGCCCCCACCAGCCCCGCCAGTCATGGTCCTGCCAGGGACCACGCTGCGGCCCGAACTTGTTGCGGCCCATGATCTCCGCACCGATGTTGCGGGCGAAGTCCCGCGTGAAGTAGTCGTCCAGGCCCCGGCTTCCCCCGGGGTCGGTGCGCATGGGCCAGCTCGCTGTGGCTCCGGCCCAGGCGAACAACCGCTCGGGATGGTCGTGGCCGAAGGGACTCTCGAGGCTCTGGTGCTCACCGGCACCGATCCCGTCACTCGAGACGTTGAAGTTCATGACTCTCAGCAGTTGATCCACGTGTTTCCTCGTCGGGTTGTCGCGTCATCGCGGCGAGCCGCCGGACATCATTGCGTCGAACGGGACGCGACCGGATCGACAGCGGCCCACAACCTTTTTTCCAACCCGCTCAGGGAGCAGTCCCGTTTCGCTGGCCGTGGCGATGTCGTCGGATCGGGGGGTCATGATTCTGCTCCTCCGCGGTCATGAACGTGAACGCCGAGACCCACCAACTCACCGGGCCCCATCGCCCGAGCTTCTTCCCGAGCAGTAGGAACGGCTGACCGCGCTCGGCGTGGAGCCAGACCAGGCGCCGCCTGCGACTTCGGCGGCCGGACGCACGGCGAAGGGGCCGAGCAAGGCGCAACAGGCATTCCAGCGCGGTCTCACGGCGCTCGCGCAGGGGGTCGAGCGACAAGGCGACCGACCTGTACCCCGCAGCCACAGCGAAGAGATCACCATCGACGGCGGGACAGAACCGGCGACCGTGAAACTCGGCGTATGGGCCTCCAACATCAAAACCCGGCGCGACAAGCTCACCGCAGAGCAGCAGGACGCACTGCGCGAGCTCGGCATCAGCTGAGCGTGCCGGTAGCCGCATGTCCGGCCGCGCACGGCACAGGCCCGTCCCCGGGAGGCTTCAACCAGGGACGGGCCTACACCTCAACCTCTCGGCGACGGGGAGGCTACGGGGCAACCGGCCCGCCGGACCACCCAGTTCAACGCGGGGGCCCGGCCAGGGGGCACCGCCTGGTCGAAAAGCCGGGCAAGCCTTCACGCACCGGGGAGCGTTATGCCGGTGTCTTCTCGGTCCACTGGTCGAGTAGCACGCAGGCAGGCGTACGGGGCGACCACCGGCTGGCCCGTCCGCTGGTCCCCACGGCCGTGGAGGTAACCCCGAGCCGTTCCCCGGACACGCCCGCGACGTCACAGGTGGGGCCCAGCCCCGCATCCTCCGCCCCGCCACGCCACGGCCGCACCCCTGCGCCCCGTCTTGAGCCCGGTCAGCCAGTTGGAAGCGTCAGGGGGTTCCGCGACAGCTTCGCGCGGAGCAGTGGGTGCGGTTACCGGTGCGAACGATCACGACGCCGGAGTGCTTCCAGCTCGGTGAGTTTCACGCGTAGTTGCGCAGCTCGGGCCAGATCGTGCCCCAGGGGCGTACGGGGTCGGTACAGACGTAGACATGGCCGCCGGATTCGATGGTGTGGGTGCCGCCAGGGGTGAGGAGGGTGGCGACGGCGTGGACGGTGCGGAAGTACTGGCGGAGGTGGGTCTCATATCCGGGTGCGTGGTCGGGGCCGGGGGCGATAGCCACCACGGTTGTGGCATTCGGATTGCCGGGGCCCCACCACCAGTCGGTGTTCTGGGAGCTGACGGCGGTGGGCAGTCCGGCTCCGCGGCCCAGTTCGTTGATGGCGCCGGCCTCGCTGTAGTCCGCGGCGAAGATGACGGCGTTCGCGCGCTGCTCAGCCGGGAGTCCATCCCATACTTGCCGTACGGTGCCGACCAGTTGGGGCCACCCCTGGGTCTCCCCGGAGATCGGACTGATGCCGTAGGTCCAGGCTGTGGCGGAGGCCGGCAGCACCGGAAGGACGACCACGACTGACAGCGTGGCCGAGACGGCGGTTGCGATCGTCAGGTCGCGCAGCCGCCCCGGGCGGGCGTGCAGCCAGCCGTCGAGGTCGACCGCACCGGCCGCCAGCAGGCACACGTACAGTCCGGCCAGGTAGTAGACCTGTGCCCCAGTCGTTACGGCGAAAAGGACGAACAGGGCGGCGTAGGCGATCACCAGGCAACGCCAGAGCGGTTGGCCTGAGCGCCACAAGAACCGCAGGCCCGCCAGCCACAATAGCGTCATCGCCAGGCAGGACATGCCGAGTTGTCCCACGATCCAGGTGACGATGTTGGCCGGGCCGCCGTGTTCGCCGTTGAGCGCGTGTGTCATCTCGAACATGGCCCAGCCGTGGTGTGCCTGCCACCACAGGTCGGGCAACACTGGCAGAACGGCGATCGCCGCGCCCGCAAACAGCCAGCGGTCGGCCGCGGTCCGCCGGGCCGGGCCGAGCAGCACCGCGATCAGTAGGACGGCTGCGAAGATCACCGCGAGGTGGTTGAACTCCGCGCCGACGCCGACCAGCGCTCCGGCTGCGATCCACCACCGCGTGTCGCCGGTGCGGCCGATCCGCACGACCACGCAGGCGATTGCCGCCCAGGCCAGCAGTTCGAACGATGTCGTGTTGGCGACGTGCCCGCTGCCCAGGAGCACGGGCATGGTGCCCGTGGCGATCGCCGCGAGCAGCTGCGCGCGTCGCGTGCCGCCGAACTCCCGTGCGGTCAGGGCGCCCACGACCACCGTGCCCGCGGCGGCCAGCGCCGGCCACAGCCGCAGTCCCGCCTCCGAGACCCCGAAGAGGGACAGCGAGAACCTGGCCATCAGCGGCGCCAGCACCGGCTGGTCCACATAGCTCGCCTGCAGGTGCCGGGCGCAGTCGAGGAAGTACAGCTCGTCACGATGGAAGCCGTAGCGCTGGGACAGCGCCATCAGCACAGCGAAGGCCACTCCCGCCACGGCGAACACCCGCCGGTCCAGCGAGGCGATCCGCCCGTCGTCCTGCCTGGCCTGCGCCAGGCGCCCCCCGTCCACCGCTCCTGCCGGGCTCATATCGTCATCCGTCGGATCGTGGCGAAGCCGCCGGAGAGCAGGACGGCCACAGCGACGGCGAGAACGCCGGTGATGCCAGTGGCGGTGGCGGTGGCGAGGTAGTGGCCGATGCCCGTCCAGCCGTGCGCCCACGTCGCGACGAGCGCGGCGACAGCCAGCACGCCGAGTTGCGCCGCGCCGAAGGCCGTGGTGCCGGGCAGTCCAGCGCGGCGGTAGACCAGGCCGTACCACATTCCGTAGATGAACATGAGGACGAAGATGGTCGTCGCCGTGAGCCACGACAGGTACCAGGCGCCGTCCAGCAGGTGGGGGACGCGGAAGTAGGCCATGCCGATGCCCCAGCCGCCGGTCGCGCGTTCGAGGGCCCGGCCGATCGCGACGACGAGTCCGAAGCCCACGGACATGGCGAGGGCGAGTGCCGTGGCGCCGAGGAAGTAGGTGCGCCGGCTCACCCCGAGGGTGAGGGCCAACGGCAGCGAGCGGGCGACCGACTGCGCGCCCACGACGAGCATGACGAGCGGAACCGCGACCAGACCTCCCACCCAGCGGTGGTCGGCGTGTCCGGCCGGGACGAGCCGCAGGACCACTACGTCAAGGACGAAGCTGAAAGCCGCCCATGCCCAGGGCAGTACGAGGTAGGTGACGCGGTCGAGGAGCAGGTAGCGCACGACGGCGACGATCGGGGCGGAGCGCATCAGGATGTCCTCGCTGCCGTGAAGTCGGCTCGGTCGTGGTGCTCGGCCGCGTAGGCCGCGAGCTGCTGGAGCGTGACCTGCTCTAGGCGCAGGTGCAGGTGGTGGGCGAGTTCGCGGTCGCGTTCGTCGAGCCGGCCGACCACCACCGCCGTGGTCTGGGCACCCATCGAGCGCCGGTTCAGCGTCGTGCGGCCGGCGATCAGCCGGTCCACGCTGCCGGCCGGGCCGGTGACGATCGTGGCGGTGCCCCGCAGGTCATCGGCGGGCGCGTCGAGGACGAGCCGACCGCGGTCCAAGACCAGCACCCGGTCCAGGAGCTCGGCGGCCTCGTCGATGAGGTGGGTCGAGAGCACGATGCACCGCGGGTGGGCGGTGTAGTCGGCGAGCAGCTGGTCGTAGAAGAGGGTGCGGGCGACCGAGTCCAGCCCGGCGTACGGCTCGTCGAACAGGGTGAGTTCGGCGCGGGCGGCCAGCCCGATGGTGATGCCGAGGGCGGTGCGCATGCCGCGTGACAGCTTCTTGATCGGCCGGGCCACCGGCAGCTCGTAGGCGTCGAGCAACATGCCGGCCAGTTCGGCGTCCCAGTTCGGGTACAGCAGCGACGCCGCCCGGATCGCGTGCCGGACCCGCAGGTCGGGGTAGGTCTGGTCCTCGCGCACGAGGATCATCCGGCGCAGTACCGCGTCATTCTCCAGCGGCTCGGCCCCGAAGACCCGCACGCGTCCGGCGGTGGCGAACTCCTGGCCGGCCAGGATGCGCAGCAGCGTGCTCTTCCCAGCGCCATTGCGGCCCAGCAGCCCGGTGATGCATGGCGTGTCGAGCTCGAAGGTCAGACCGGTCAGAGCCTGGTGGTCGCGGTAGCGGCGCTTGAGGCCGGTGACCGAGATCGCCGGGGTCACGCCTTCGCCCCCGTTGTCTTCGCTCCCGTCGTCACCTCGACCGAGTCCAACTCCTCGCGTACCAGCCCGAGCAGTTCGTCAAGGCCGATCCCGAGCCGTGCCGCCTCGACCACCAGCGGGCGTAGGTAGCGGTCGGCGAAGTGGCGCCGCCGCTCGTGCACCAGCCGGTCCCGCGCGCCCTTCGCGACGAACATGCCGACACCCCGCCGCTTCTCCACCAGGCCCTGCTCCGCGAGCACGGTAAGGCTGCGCGCCGCCGTGGCTGGGTTGACCCGGTAGAACGCCGCGATTTCGTTGCTGGAAGCGACCCGCTCCCCCTGGCCCACCGTTCCGTCGGCGATCTGGTTCGCTAGCTCGGCAGCGATCTGGGCGAAGATCGGGCCGTCCCCGTCAAGCAGTGACATCATGCCTCCATTGCTCTACTGGTTCACTACCTTACCCATGAACCAGTGCGCGAGCACGCGGGGGCGGGCGCTTGGCCCTCTCATTCGGCGTGATGCCGCATCGCCACTGGCGAGGAAGAGCGCCCGGCCGTGGGGCAGTTGGCCGAGCCGGCCGACGTGATCGTCCGGACGCTGCATCACTACGACGCAATCGGTCTGGTCCAGCCGTCCGCGCGGACCGCGGCCGGGTACCGGGCTACTCGTCTGCCACGGACAGAAGGGCGAGCTGCGGCAGTCCCACCGCGAAGGCCAGGAAGACCAGGTCTGCGCACGGGGACTGATGCTCAACATCGTCGTCCTGTGGAACACGGTCGGTCTTCCAGAAGACCATCGAGGAGATGCGCGCCGAGGGCATTCACGTCAGCGAGGCCGACATCGCCCGCCTCTCCCCGCTGAAGTTCGCCCATATCAACTTCCACAGCCGCTACAGCTTCGCGCTGCCCGCCGAAGTCCTCGGCGGCCAGCTCCGCCCCACCCGCAAGCCCGCCGCCACCCCCTTCACACTCTGACCGACGGCTCGTCCGGCTCGCCCGACACCCGGGCGAGCCGGTAACGGACCTTCTCGTACGACAGGCCCACGATGCCACCTGATGCCGGGCCGTTGACCCGCCGCTGAGGCGGCTCGGCGGCACTGCCCCAGACGAGCCGCTGGGCGCGCCTCGGAGCGTTCCTTCTCGTCGGGGTCGATGTCCCCGCGATCACTGGGAGGTCGAACGCCATGCGTTGGGAGCCGGTTGTGCAGGACGTTCTGGCGGCTGGGCCCCCTCTTGCCGTCGGCAACCTCGGTCCGGCTCCGGCAGCCAGTCCGTAAGCGCGTGCCCCTCGCCGACACACTGGGCATAGGTACGGAAGCTGCGTCGTTCTCACAGCAATGAGCTGTCCGGTGCTTCTTGCGCGGGGGCAGGCAGTCCGGCAGGCTGGCGGACGTGTCGATCTCAGTGAGGGTTGCGGGGCGGGAGGACACCGCCGCACTTGTCCGTCTGCGTCTCGCCAACGCTGAGCAGCACGTGCAACTCGCCCCGGCTATCTACCGCGTGCCCGACGGCGCGGCCGTGCGCAGGCATTTCGAGGAGGCGCTGGCCGCCGAGTCCGGCGTGTTGATCCTGGTCGCCGAGGTCGCGGGCGAGGTGGCGGGCATGGTGGAGATGGTAGAGCTGGCGGATCCCCCTGACCATCAGATTCTGGTTCCCCGGCGCGCGGCCGAGCTCCACACCGTTGTACTGGATGAGCATCGCGGCCGGGGGGTGGGAACCGCTCTGCTGAGCGCGGCGCAGGAAGCCGCCGCGAACCGCGGTGTCGTGCTGGTGTACGCCGGCATCTTCGCGCACAACGAGCAAGCCATTCGCTTCTACTCCGCGGCGGGGTTCCGGCCCCGCGGGGCCCTGTTGAGCAAGGACACGGGCAAGGCCACGGCAGACTGACGTCGTTGGATTGGCGACAGGCCCGCGCTCGGGAGCGCATCCTGTGGTGGCGTTGCCGGTTCGCCGACGCAGAGGAGGGCGGATGACGCCCTCCTGCCCAACCGCCGCAGTGAAACGATCACAGCGCGGCTGGTGTGATCACAGCGTCGCAGCCGTTCTGGACCGCCCCGTTCTCAGCTTGCGGTTCGACCAAGGACGTCCGGTGGGGGCGCGGCGACGGTGATCTGGGCGATCCATGCCCCGTCCTCCCGAGGCGGGCCCCAGGACACGTCGACGCGCGCGTCGTGGAAATCCTGCGCAAGTCCCACAACCATGGCCGCCGCGGCGATCCGTGCCTCGGCCGGGTCGGCGGTGACCGGAACGCCGGTGAGGCGCCCGCAATACATCCCGCCGTCCACGGTCAGGACACGGTGGCGCCAGCCTTCCGGCGTCGCCAGCAGGACGATGCCCCTCGGCATGCCGAGCGGAGGCCGCCCCTTCTTCGCCCGCTTCTGTCTCACCATGGACCCATCCAACCTGGTGGGCTTCCTGACGTTTCAGGCGGACGGGTGGAGGTCATGGACGGTCTCGGAGGATGTGGCCGAGGACGGCTTCGATCTCCGCGCGGTCGGGGGGTGTGCTGCCGGCCAGGCCGCGCAGGGTGAGACCGTTCATGGCCGCCGCGGCCGTGGTGGCGGTTACCGGGTCGGCGTAGTGGGACAGGGCCTCAACGGTGAGGGTCGAGCGCAGCAGCGCCACGCTGCCGCCGGTGACCGCACGCGCCTCCAGCGCCTCACTGGCCAGCGAGTGAGGGCAGCAATGAGGCTCGGCCTTGATCGTCCGCTCATCGCGCCGCTCGGCACCCTGGATGTGTGAGGTGAACCGCCGCACGGGGTGCTGCCGACGCTCAGGCACCGCAGAACTCTGCGTCGACGACCCGCTGTTCGTGGACGTTCCAGTCGCCGTTGAAGTTCAGCGACACGACATGCTGGCCGTCCGCTGTCGCCATGGACTGGGAGATGAAGCCCTGGATGCCGCCGCTGTGCCCCCACACCTCCACGCCGCACGACAGCGACAGCTTCATCAGGCCCAGTCCGTAGGAGAAGGCCGGCATGTTCTCGATCTTCACGGTCGTCGTCATCTCCTCCAGCTGAGGCTTCTTCAGGAGCCGGCCGGAGAACAGGGCCCGGTAGAAGCGGTTGAGATCACGGTTGGTCGAGATCATCTCTCCAGCGGCTCCCGCGAAGGAGGCGTTGAGTTCGGTGACGTCGTACGTCATGCTGTTCGGCTCTCCCGGACCGGCGAGTTCCCCGGTCAGCTTCGAGTAGGCGCGGCCGCTGGGCGCCGGCATGCGGGCACGGGTGCCCGGCAGGCTGGTGGAGTCCAGCTGCAGAGGGCGCAGGATGCGCTGTTCGATCTCGCGGGCGTAGGAGTGGCCGGTGGCCTTCTGGATCACCATGGAGGCGAGGATGTAGTTGGTGTCGGAGTACCCCCAGCTGTCGCCGGAGGCGAAGGTGGGCCGGTGGGTCATGGCGAGCCGGACGATCTGGCGAGGCGTCCAGGTGTCGAAGCGGTGTTGGAGGAAGTCGGTACCGAATTCCTTCCGCTTGAAGTCGGCGTCCTCGGTGTAGCTGTAGATGCCACTGGTGTGGTTGAGGATCTGTCGTATCTTGATCTTGCTGCCGTCGTTGCCGTTGCCTTGCACCAGCCCCGGCAGCCAGCGCTCCACGGTGTCATCCAGGCTGAGCTTCCCCTCCGCCTCCAGCTGGAGCATCACCGTGGCCACAAACGTCTTGGTGATCGAGCCGACCCGGAAGCGGTCATCAGCCCGCGGTTGTCGGCCGGTTGTCACATCCGCGATGCCTGCACGGCCCGTCCAGGTAGTGTCTCCCCGCTCGGCGCGCGCGATCCCGCCGGGCGGGCCGTCCTTCACCACCGAGTCCAAAGCCGCCTGGGTGGCCTCGTGCCCACTGCCCACCGGCGACACGTCCCCGGTATCCGCAGCCGACGCGGGAAGGGCCAGCCGGGCGGTCATCACGACCGTGGCGAGCACCCCAACGCCTGCACCTCTCAGCCGGCGCTTCCAGCGCCTGCGACCAGCGCTCCCCAACGAACGTGGCCCGTCTACTTCATGCGCGTGCTCATACACGAAAAACCTCCTGCGGTAGGTAAGGCGGCGGCTGATTCGGGACCCAGTCTTTTCGATCAAGGACCAGCCCGGGATACCGCCAACCACCCGCTTGCAGGTATGGCTACCCCCCTCATCTTTTCGCGGTCCTGCAAGAGGCCCGATGGCCTTCGGGTCCGGGCAGCAGAGACGGCTGAACGCGCTGGGGCGTGGAGCCTGGCCAGGCGCCGCCTGCGACTTGGCGGCCGGACGCACGGCGAAGGGGCCGCGCAAGGCACAACAGGCATTCCAGCGCCGCCTCGCGGCGCTCACGCGTGGGGATGAGCAGACCGCGGCCAGCACCGGGCGGTGAGGTGCTGCCTGGGCACACTGGTTCTCGGCGCTCTCAGCCAGAGGCTCCCCATGGACATGCCCCTGGTCATGAGCTGATCGGCATGTTGTTGACGATGAGGGTCTGATGTGATGGCAGTCGGTAAGTTGCCTCTGCTGACAGCCCTTTGAGCTGTCGGTTCGTGGCCACGTCTGCTCCGGCGGACGGCCAGCTGTTCCTGCGGGCTGAGAGGTGATTTGAGATTTGGCAGGATTCGCGGGATGCCTCTTTCCGGTGCGTGCGAGGCGTGGTGGTGGCAATTCTTGTCCGAGGTGTCAGTTCCGCGGAGGGGTTTCGCGGTGTCCGGGGAGGACGCGGACTGCCTCGGCGATGGCGGGTCGGAGTTGTTCGAGGGTGTGGTCGGGTCCGAGGATCATGCGGCGAAGCTGGGGCATGGCCAGGCTCCAGCCGACCAGGCCGAGGGTGAGGAACAGCCGGTCGCGGGCCGCGCCATCCGTGGCGTCGGTCTGGGTGGCGCGGATTTTGTCCTCGTAGTGCCGAGTGCGGGCCTCTTCGCCAGGGACGGGCTGGTCGCCGAGTTCGAGTGCCTCCCACATGAGCAGGCGCAAGGCTTCGGGGTGGGTTCGGTGGTAGTCGAAGAGCCGCTCGGCGTAGGCGGGTAGGTCCTCGTCGCCGGGCGGGACGGCCTGGGCGAGATCGGCCATGAGGTGTTCCAGGACTGCGGCGAAGAGCTTGTTCTTGTCGCCGAAGTAGTCGTAGATGGCCCGCTTGTTGGCCTTGGCTTGGGTGGCGATGCGGTCCACGCGGGCGCCAGCGACGCCGTGCTGGGCGAATTCCGCGGCCGCTGCCGCAAGGATCCGCTCTTTGGTTGCCTTCGAGTCGTACGCCATGCCCCGATGGTAACGAACTGGTTCGTTTGACTGATCGCGGAGCTGTCTGCGACTCTCTCAACACCTTCCGAACCATCTAGTTCGTTCGATTGGAGTTGCGATGCCCTGCCCTGATCCGCCGCCGTCTCCGACATCGGCGCTGCCCCGACGACTGCCACTGGTCTTGGCCCTGGCCTGCGGGGTCAGCGTGGCAAACGTCTACTTCCCGCAGGCCCTGGCGCCGCTCATCGCCCACAGCTTCGGCATTACAGCGAATGCAGCCGCGTCCGTGGCTACCGTGACGCAGCTCGGATACGCGGTCGGGATCTTCCTTCTGGTCCCGCTCGGCGACCGGCTCCCGCGCCGCCCCCTGATCACCGTGCTGCTCACCGTGACCTCTTTGGCTCTCCTGGCCGCCGGTCTCGCCCCGGCAACCGGCGCACTCCTCGCGGCCGGCACCGTGGTCGGGATGGCGACCGTGGTGCCCCAACTGCTGCTGCCCATGGTTGCCGGACTGGTCGCGGCCGACCGGCGCGGCGCCGTCATCGGGACGCTGCAGGGCGGGCTCATCGGCGGGATCCTGCTGGCCCGCACCTTCGGCGGCACCCTCGGCGGACAACTGGGCTGGCGCGCGCCGTATCTGGTCGCGGCCACGCTCACCGTGCTCCTGGCGATCGTGCTCCACACCGCCCTGCCTTGCGTCGCCCCGGCCACACGGGACCAATACACCGCCCTGCTCGCGGCCACCATACGGATGCTGCGCACCGAGCCGGACCTGCGGCGCTCCGCGCTCTTCCAGGCCACCCTCTTCGGCGGTTTCAGTGCCGCCTGGACCGCGCT
Source organism: Streptomyces sp. NPDC045846 (assembly GCF_056431605.1). NCBI lineage: Bacteria > Bacillati > Actinomycetota > Actinomycetes > Kitasatosporales > Streptomycetaceae > Streptomyces > Streptomyces sp. NPDC045846. The sequence continues at coordinate 10,787 of NZ_JBWKKJ010000016.1, forward strand.
GGCCCTGCTGGTCACCGGCCCCCGCTACGGTCTGGATACGCAGATAGTGGGCTTACTGGCCCTGATCGGCGCGGCCAGCATGTTCTGTGCCCCGGCCGCCGGACGGTGGGTGGACCGGCACGGCGCGGACCGGGTGAACCTGTGGTGCATCCTCGTCACCCTCGCCGCGGCGGCCGTTCTGGCCGCGGGCACGGCTGGCTCCTCGACCGGACTGGCGGCCCTGGCGGCCGGGCTGTTGCTGCTCGACATCGCGGTGCAGTGCAGCCAGGTCGCCAACCAGGCCCGCATCTTCGCGCTGCGGCCCGAGGCCCGCAGCCGGCTCAACACCGCGTACATGACCTGTTCGTTCCTCGGTGGCAGCGCCGGCTCCTGGCTCGGGATCCGCGCCTATGCCCAGCTGGGCTGGCTGGGCGTGTGCGCACTCATGGGAGTACTCGCTCTCCTCGCGCTCGCCGGCCTCTTCGCCGGGCGTCGGCAGCCGATCCCCGACGCAGCTCTGCCCGGGACGCCTGCGAGATGAGCGGCAGCCAGCCCACCGCGCGGGCGCCTCCGGCCGCCGTGAACCCTGCGCTCCCCACCCTCCGATGCGAAGGAACTCTCATGTCATTCCCGGCCATGCCACTGGCGGTCCTCCAGTTCTTCCGTGCCTCCCAGCAAGGCGATGCCGACGCCTGGGCCCAAACTTTTGCCGCCGACGGTGTCTTCCACGACCCAGTCGGCACACCGCCCATCACCGGCCGCACCGCCATCCGTGATTTCATCGCTTCCGTGCTGCCCAACTTCCAGCCCTTCCTCGGGCTGACCCCCCTGGAGGCGCACACGGTCGGCAACCGGGTCGCCGTCTCCTGGCGCGGCGCCGCCATCGCCCTGGACGGCAAGCCGGTCAACTGGTCCGGCATCAACATCTACGAACTGGGCGAGGACGGCCTCATCCAGGACGCCAAGGCGTACTTCAACCACGCCGCCTTCCAAGCCCAGCTCGCCGGGTAGCCCGGGGCCACGGCTCCCGGTGCGGGCCCGGACGAATGCACAGCACGAGCCGTGCCGGGTCCGCACCATGGCCCACCAGGACGCGAGCCTCTGCCCGGAAGCGCACCGTGTCGGGCGACTGCCTCTCTCACCCCAGCCACTCCGCGTACACCCCTGCTGGAGCCACGAACGGCCGCCGCGGTCGAGTACGACGCAGGCCACCTCATCGCCGGTCACAACGCGCTGCCGGACAGCCGCGGTACCAACCGTATGGATCGGCTGGGGCGTTGCGGGCCCGGCCGGCCCGTGGGCCAGCCGGTTCTACTTGAAGTGCCAGGTGACGTTGATGTTGCCCTCTTCCTGGGAGGTGAGCGCCTTGAACGCGCCGCGCGTCAGGTCGAGGCCGTACTGATTCGGCGTGGTGGGAGATGCGTCGACGACCCGCAAGGTCACCGACTTCCCCTTGTAGGTGACGACGATCTCCTTCCCGCAGTAGGCACTGCGTTTGGAGAGGTCTCCGTACATCCTGTAGTCCAGGGCGACGGCCATGTCCTCGTCCCGGATGCGCTCTCCGCACGCCCCCGCGACGCCGTTCTGGTCATACCAGCTTGCCATCCCGGTGAACGCGCCCTTCGGCGGCTTGGTCGGCTTGGTCGGCTTGGAGGCGGGAGTGGTCGTCGGCGGCTTGGGAGCGGGAGTGGTCGTCATCGCGGCGGGCTTGACGGGCTGCCCCGTGGAGCCGGCCGCAGTGACAGCGGGGCCGGTGTCCTGTGAAGGGGAGGCAGTGGCGGTGGTGATCGTGGCTGCGGACCCCACGGCCAGAACGACCGTTGCCGTTGCCGCGGTGATGGCGGTTCTTGTGCTCATCGCACCACGATGACGAAGGCCGCTAATGCTGAGCTAACGTCCAGTCAGCACCCGTTGAACGCCGGGGAGATCCCGCGAGAGCAGCGGGTGCTCACACAAACCCGCATTCCGCGCCCGGTTGACGTCGAAGGTCACTTCCTCCACAGCGCCACCCCCACCGCCGCGGCGACGGTCCCCGCGGCCAGCCCTGCCGTCATGCCCTGCAACGGCCCACCGCATCCACCCCCGCCTCACCACCCGCTCCGCATGGATTGACCACGGCGGTGAACTCCCATCACCGGCACAGCCAGCTCATCGCAGTAGGGGGTGCAGCCGGGGTCCGTCGGTTTTGGAGATCGCTGGCACGGATTTCAGGCTCGGCTGTACTCCTGTCCGAACGCGACGAGACGTGCGCCGCGGAACGAGTTATGCACCCTCGTTGGCATCGCGCAGGGAATGGATCATGCTCTCCAGGGTCCGGAACGCGTCTGACTGCTCGGTCTCGGTCAGGCCGGCCAGCATTCTGGCCTCGACGGAGCGGACGGCTGCGCTCGCCTTCTCGAGGCTTCGTCGGCCGCGAGGCGTGAGCCGCGTGGGAAGCACCTTCCCGACAGTTGGCTGTGCAGGCCTGGTCACGTAGCCGTCTCGTTCCAGGGCCTGGAGCAGCACGTTCATCGTCTGTCGTGTCACGAACGCGCCCCTCGCGAGCTCGGAGTTCGACAAGCCCGGTCGTTGCGCCAGCAGCTCGAGGCAGGAGTAGTGCGTCACGCTCATCCCGAGCGGCCGCAGCACCTCCTCCATGGCCACGCGGAGGGCGCTCGACGCTTCTTTGAGCAGGTAGCCCAGTGACGTCTCCAGGTCGACGCCGACATCTTCTTGACTCATGTCAGCATTCTGACATAGGTTGATGCATGTCAGGAAACTGACACGAAAAGAAGGAGTGTCACCATGCCCGCCACCGGCCCCGACTTCATCTCGCTCCAAGTGCGCGACCTCGACGCTTCACAGGCGTTCTACGAGCAGTACCTTGGCCTCGTCCGCTCGCCGGCCGGACCTCCGCACGCCGTCGTCTTCGAAACGAAGCCGATCGCGTTCGCACTCCGCGACATCATTCCCGGCACGGACCTCGCATCCGTCGCTCAGCCCGGCATCGGCGCCGCGATCTGGCTCCACGCCACCGACGTCCAGGCCATCCACGATGCGCTCGTCGCCGACGGTCACACCATCGTCTCCGCACCGGTCGACGGCCCCTTCGGCCGGACCTTCACCTTCGCCGACCCCGACGGCTACCAGGTCACACTCCACGACCGCGCCTGATCGGCCAAACGATCAGCAGCGGTGGCGTCCCGGGCTCGTGCATGACGGTGCGGCTCCCAGCCACAGGTTTTGCCCTTTCTTCCCCAGGCTCGGCACGGGCAACGGTGTCGGCGAACTGGGCCCGCATGGTCGGCAGCCGCAGGACCGGCAGGCGGCGTCGTTGGCGGGCTCGGTCAGGGTGTGGTGCGGGCCGGCCATCGGGATTCCCTTCCGGGGCGGTGCAGGCGCTGGTCCCAGCGTCCGAGGGCAGGCAGGGGTCGTTGGTCGGCGGGGTGATCGTCAGTGTCTCCGGGCATGCAGCGGGCACGGCGGCATCCTCCGGCCTACCGCCGTGTCCGCTGCATGCCATCAGCACCCGCTTTCGCAGCAGCCCGAAGGGGCCCGATGGCGGTGAGGCTCACGGCACACCCCGGCGGAGAGCACCCCCGGTGCGCATCGCTGTGAGCCGGATGGTCGCGCTGTCCCGCGCGTCCCGGCGGTCGTACTCCGTGGCTGCGCCCGTTCGCCCCAGGGTTCGTTGCCCGGGCCCGGATCGTATGGATCCGGTGGCACTGCCGTGCTACTCAAGGCAGGCGCCGTCGAGCAGCGGCAGCAGCCCTGCGGGCAGGGCAGTCGGGCCCGTCCGCCCGGAACCCGGCGAAGACCCCACCGCTATGAACGGTTTCCGCCGCGGCGGAAACCGCGCGCCGGGCGGATAACCCTCGACGGCCAGGAGACAGGAGACAGGGCGCCAACTATCCTGTCGGGGCCGGTTCGGAGGGGGGAGGGTGTTGTGAACCGCAAACCCCGTGACCGGGCGGCTGAACGCTCCGTCATCCAAGCCGCCGCCAAGCGGCTGCTGACCGGCACCGCACTGTACTCGGCCCCCGGCAAACTCACCGTGACCAGACTCATCACCGAGAGCCGACTGCGCCGCGACATCGTCTACCAACACCGCGACCTCGTCGAAGACTTCAAAACCCGGGCCCAGGACATCGGGGACAGGTGAGCACCCCGCCCGGAAAGACGGCGGTAGCAGATCAGGGCGACAGCGGCGGGCGCTGGGCGGGCAGCCGGTCCCGTCAAGTCGACACCTGCGCCAAAAACGGAGAAGACGACTCCTGCGTACACGTATCCACCTCCATCAGCTGGATGAGCCGCTACAGGCAGGGTCTCCTGGTGATCCGGTGTGCGGTGGCGAGGAGGCGTGGTGATCACTTGGCGGAGGATTACCGAGGGGGACTTCGCGCTGGTACGGAGCTGGCTCATGGAGTCGCACGTGGCCCGCTGGTGGCGTCATGAGACCTCACCGGAGGCGGTCGCACGGGACTTCGGACCAACAGCGCGTGGCGAGGAGCCGTCGGAGGATGTGCTGATCCTGCTGGACGGGGTGCCGGTCGGCCTGGTCGAGCGGTGCCGGTACGCGGACTACCCCGAGTGTCTCGTGGAGCTGTCGGGCCAAGTGGAGGTTCGCGATAGGCCGGTCACCATCGACTACCTTCTCGGCGACCCCGGACGCGTGGGCAGGGGCTCGGTCCGCGTGTCATTCGGGCGATCGTGGCGGCCCCATGAACCGACTACCCGGACGCGTTGGCCGTCGTCGTCTGCGTCCACGCGGAGAACCGCCCATCGTGGCGCGCCCTCGAAAAGGCCGGGCTTGTCACGGTCGGCGCAGCCGAATTGACCCCTGACAAGCGCGGCCGACAGCCGCGCCCACTACGTCTACCGCCTCACCAGACCCACCGGCAACGCAGCCCGGCACGACAGCCTTGTCTGACCGGTCTCACGCCTACGGCACCGGGCAGCGCGTCAAGCGGACACGCAACCGCTCGACACGGCGGGCCACGAAGCCGAGGTTGTAGGTGACCCGCTCCTCGACCAGTACCGGTCTCGCGGACCACAGGGCCGACAGCATGTGGTGCGCTTCCAGCCGGGCCAGGGGTGCGCCGAGGCAGAAGTGGGCCCCCAGGCCGAACGCCAGGTTCCGGCCCCCGCGCCGCAGGTCCAGGCGGTGAGGGTCGGTGTAGACGAGGGGGTCGCGGTTGGCGGCGTTGAGCATCAACGTGAGGATCGTGCCCCGGGGAACCGCCGTCTCGCCCACCCGCGCATCGGTCAGAGCCGTGCGTACGGCGATGTGGACGGGCGGTTCGAACCGCAGCAGCTCCTCCACGGCCGTCGCCATGACGTCAGCGTCCGCCGGGGCGGTGTCGAGGACGCTGCTTTCCTCGGGGTGGGTGAGCAGCGTGTACAGGCCGTTCGCGATCAGCCCCACCGTGGTCTCGTAGCCCGCCGCGATGAGCTGTCCGCATGTCGCGACGGCCTCGCTGAGCTTGACGGGATCGTCCTTCCGCGCGACGTCCCGGGCGAGTTGGTCGATGACGCTGGTACCGCGGCCGTCGGGCGTACGGCGCAGGAGTCGGGTGAAGGTGCGGACGAAGTCGGTACGGGCCCGGGCGATGGCGGCCCGGGCGTCGGGGACGGCGGCCTGCTGCGGATCCATTCCACGCACGAGAAGTTCCGCCATGTCCACGAAGTCGTGCTCATGGCCGGGAGGCAGGCCCAGGACGTCGGAGAGGACCGAGGCGGCGAGCGGCTGGGCGAGGTCGGTGACCACATCCACTTCCCGCCGCTGCCATGCCTTGGCGGTGAGTTCGCGTGTGTACTGCTCGATCTTGGGGGCGAGCCGGGCGCCGGCCCGAGCCGTGAAGGCGCCGCTGACCCTGCCACGTTGGCGGTCGTGGTCGGGCGGGTCGGTCAGGAGGAAGGACCGGGCGGGCACACCGTAGGCGGTCATGTCACGAGCGGTGGCGGCGCCGTGTCCGAACCGGGGATCGCGCAGCACCTCGGCACACTCGGCGTGGCCGAGGAGGACCAGAGCGCCCGACGGGGTGCGGTGAACGGGGCCGGATCTGCTGCGCAGAGGTTCGGTGAACGCGTTGGGGTCGGCTCGATAGGCGTCGCTCGCCGTGTCGCAGTTCACTTGCTGCGCGATGAGGTCGGACCAGGAGACCGGGTCTGCGATGCGCGTGTTCTGCATGAGGTGTGACTGTAAGGGCCACCGTCCTCACCGCTGTCGAGCCACGTCGATCCGAGCTCCGGCATTCGTCGGTATCTGTCTGCCATTCCTTTGGCGGCATGTGGTGCCCGGGTGCGTCGCGCGGTCGATGGTTCGCTGGCTCCATGGCTGAATTCGTGACGGTCGAAGGCTGCCCCGGGGACTTGAGGGAAGAGGTGGGAGGGCTGTCGGAGCGGCGCCGGTGGGGGGCCGCGCTCACCGTGTGCCTGGGACTCTTCCTGCTCGGGCTGGATCTGACCGTGCTGAATGTGGCCGTCCCCGACCTGCGGGACGACCTGAACGCGAGCATGCGGCAGACCCAGTGGATCGTGGACGCCTATGTGCTGGCGCTGGGCGGGTTGGTGCTGACCAGCGGTGGGCTCACCGACCGCTTGGGGCGCCGACGCGCGTTCGTCGCGGGTCTTGTCGTCTGCGCTCTGTCCTCGGCCGCGGGCGGCCTCTTCCACTCCCCCGGCCAGATCATCGCCACCCGCGCCGGCATGGGCGTGGGCGCCGCCCTCCTGATGCCGGCGACGTTGTGCATCATCACCGACCTCTTTCCCGACCCCGCGCCACGAAGAAGTGCGATCGCCCTGTGGGCGGCGGTCGGTGGTCTGGGCGGCGCCTGCGGTCCCGTCGTCGGCGGCCAGCTCGTGGAGACGACGTCCTGGCGTGCCGCCTTCTGGGTCAACATTCCCATCGCCGTCCTCGCCATCGCCCTGGCGCTAGCGCTTGTTCCCGCCGATCCGTCCCGCTCGTCCCGACCTCGTCCCCGCTTCGATGTGCCGGGCGCCGTCCTTTCGGCGACTGGGCTGCTCGTCCTGGTGTGGGCCGTCATCGAGAGCCCCGGCCGCGGCTGGACGGATCCGCTCACGCTCGGCGCCTACGCGGTGGCAGTCCTGCTGCTCGCCGGGTTCATCGTCGTGGAACACCGCAGTGCCGCGCCGGTGCTGCCGTTGGCTCTGGTGCGTCCGGCGCGGGTCAGCACGGCGGCCCTGGCGTTGGCCATGATGTCGTTCGCCCTGTTCGGCGCCCTGTTCGTGGTCACCCTCTATCTCCAGGGGGTGTTGGGCTGCACGCCGTGGCAGGCAGGGCTGCGGGTGCTCCCGCTGCCTGCCGGGCTCATGGCAGGTGCCGCGCTGTCGCTGTGGGTCACATCCCGCCGGGGTGAGAAGGCCACGGTGCTGCTGGGGCTGATCACCGTCGTGGGCGCGTTCGGGTTCCTGTCCTACACGTCCGCCGAGTCCGGCTACGGACGCCTCCTGGTCTTCCTGGTCCTGAGCGGCGCCGGCGCGGGACTGACCGCCGCGGCCACAACCGCCTGTGTCATGAATGCCGTTCCGCACTCCAGTGCTGGCCTCGGCTCATCGGTCAACGACGCCACCCGCCAGGTCGGTGCCGCGCTCGGGGTCGCCGTACAAGGCTCACTTCTCTCCAGCGCGTACACCACTCGTCTCGACGACACGTTCGCGCGCGGCCAAGCGCCACTGACGCCCACAATCGCGAGTGCCTCGGACAACGTGCTGTCCGCCGCGGCGATCGCGCGCCGGCTGCCGCCGGGAGCACGGGAGCGGCTTCGCGCAGCGGCAGCGGACGCGTTCGTGCACGGGATGTCGCATGCCGCGCTCGCCGCGGCCGGCGTGACGCTGGTGGCCTTCCTCGTCACCCTGTTCCGACTCCCGGGCCGCGCCTTCGCCGAGGCGGCGCCAAGTGGTCCGCCAGTGCAGTGAATTATGGCGAGCGGGCGGGTGTCCCGGGGCACGCCGGGCCTGCGACGCCGATATCACAGGGGGCGTCGCACGGTACCTACCAGCAGAAAGGCCGCCTTGACCACCTCAGAAGCCGCCTTCACCGAAGAATCTCTCAAGACCATCGTCGTGGAGGAGTTCGAGATCTCCGCCAGCCAACTGACCGAGGACGCAACCCTCGAAGAACTCGGCCTCGATTCACTGGGACTTCTGGAACTCCTCGTGGCCATCGAAGCGCAGACGCACAAGGAGATCTCCAGCCTGGACCTGCCCATCTCCCCCAACACCCCGTATCACGAGGCCGCGCGCATCGTCACTCAGGCCGTGGCAGAGGCACCCGTCGTCGGTTCCGGCGATCTGGTCACGGGGTGACCTACGACATGCACATCGCCGTCACCGGCCTGGGCCTGGTCACGGCGGCCGGCGTGGGCGTCCCCGACACCTGGGAGCGTCTGTGCGCGGGCGTACCGACCTCCGCGCCCGACCCGGACCTCGACGGTCTGCCCGTCGCCTTCGCCTGCCGGGTTCCCGCGGCGCCCCTCAAGGCGGCGGCGCCCGGCCCTGCTTGGCGTACCGACCCGTTCATCCGATTCGCCGTGGCCGCCGCCCGCGAGGCCGTCGCCGACGCGGGCCTGGACCAGAGCGCCTGGGACGCACCCCGGGTGGCCGTCGTCATCGGCGTGGGCAGCAGCTCGCACGACATGACGCCGAAGGCGAGCGCCGCCCTGGCCGAAGGGCGCTTCCAGGCGATTCCGCCCACCCTCGTCCCGCGCAGCACTCCCAACATGGCCGCCGGGTACGTCGGCATGACGCTGGGCGCCGAGGGTCCCAACCTGTGCACCAGCACGGCATGCGCGTCGGGTGCGACCGCCATCGGCACGGCCGCTCTCCTGCTGCGGACGGGCATGTGCGACATCGCCATCGCCGGAGGCAGCGAAAGCGTCAGCCGCGTCACCTCAAGTGCTTTCTGGCGCATGGGCGCACTCTCCACGCGGACCCACGATACGGCCGGCGCGTCCCGGCCCTTCGACGCCGACCGGGACGGGTTCGTCCTCGGCGAGGGCGCGGGCGTCCTCGTCCTCGAACGGGCCACCGATGCCCGCGCCCGCCGGGCCCGCCCTTACGCCCTGCTCACCGGGTACGGGGCGAGCGGCGACGCCCACCACGCCACCTCACCCCACCCCGAGGGCGTGGGCGCGCAGCGCGCGATGCGCAACGCCCTCGCGGACGCCGGCCTGTCGCCCCAGGACATCGGGCATGTCAACGCGCACGCCACATCGACCCTGCTGAACGACCGTGTCGAAGCGCACGCCCTGCACGGCGTGTTCGGTACGGCGCCGCCGGTCACGGCCACCAAGAGCATCCTGGGCCATGCGTTGGGCGCCGCCGGTGCCATCGAAACCGTGGTGGGCGCCCTCACCCTGCGCCATCAGCTCATCCACCCGACGGCCAACCTCGATCGGCTCGACGACGGCATCGACCTGGACATCGTGACGAAGCAGGCCCGGCCCACCCGCGTCGAGGCGATGATCACCACGTCGTTCGGCTTCGGCGGCCAGAACGCGGCGCTGGTCCTGCAACGCTGCTGAACCGGTCCCTGCGGGTCAAGCCGCCGAAGTACTGTACTGGCGACCCATTTCGGTGACGAGGCTGCAGGAGATGTGCGCCAGGGTGGGGTCCGCGGCGATGAAGGCCGTTTCAACTCCGGCCAGTTCATGGTTCAGGCGGGCCATCGGCGTCTCGTAGTCGAGGTGGGCCACGCCTCAGACCCCTCGCACGACGATGTCGATTCCGGCTCCACGGCAGTAGTCGACCAGCAGCCCACCGGTGTGGGAGTCGACCGTGACGGACCGCGCCTCGTAGCGGACCGCGAGCTTGTCGAATCTCGTGGCCACAGCACGGTGCCCGTTGGGCGATTACTGATCTCGGCGTGTCGGGGGAAAGGCCGGTGCCAGCTATGAAGCCGTTGAGGACGCCGGGTAGGTACAGCGCCGGACTCGTCGGCATTCTCAGCGCCGCCCAACAGGGCGGCCCGTCACTGGTTCTTCGACCCGAGCCTGCCGGGAGCCCAGCCGCGACAGTTTCGCCGCACGGGTCGGGCAGCGCAAGGCCGGACAGAAGTTTCTGAACCCCCGGCGGGGGCGGGGCGGCGGGGGCGCGTGGCGTTCCGGCCGTGCGTGGCGCGCTACGTGCCGGGCTGTTCGGCGTCCTGGGGGTGGTGCGGGCCCGGGCCTGGGGGGTGCCCCCTATGTCCTTGGTCGAGCTGTGTGGCTCACAATGCGGTCGTGGATGACCAGGGTGGGGACTCGGTGTCGGTGTGGCGTATTGGCGGGGCGGCTCGCGTTGCGGGCTATGTAGTCCCGGCTGTTGTGGGGGTGAAGGCTCTCTCCTGTTGGGCGGAGTGGGTTTCCTCTCCGGGAGTCGAGGCGGCACGGTTGGCCGGGCTGTGGACAGGGCTGGCCGTCGGCGTGGGTTTGTTCTTCTGGTGGGCGATTCTCCGGGTCCGGCTTCAGATTTGTCCTGAAGGGATCGTGACGGTCAATCCGTGGGGGACCCACCGCCTGGGGCTGGACGAGGTGACCTCTGTGAGGCTTGGTGCGTGGGGTGTGGAGTTCCACCACCAAGACGGCTTCAAGACCACCGCGTATGCGCTGAGCGAGCTGGCTTGGGGAGCCTCGCAGGAGGACCGATTCGCTGAGTTGCTGGCTGCTCTGGAGGCGGACTCCACTCGGTCACCGCGCGATGCATGACGCAGTGAGCGTCTGGAACTGGCCGGTCCCGGTTCGTAGAACGTGCCGTCGCGGAGCATGGCGAAGCGGACGTCGGCCCGGCGTCGGGCGAGGCGGAGCAGAGCCTGGGTGTGGCGCCTGCCCTGGGAGCTGGCCAAGCGCGGCGAGGTAACCGGACTGCGCTACCCGGCAAGAGGAGATGGCCAACGCTCAGTCCTTGCCTCGGAGAGGCAGACGTGCATCGCCCAGGACACGATCGAGATGATCAGGGCGCCGAGCGCGGCGGTCCACAATCCAGCGCAGAAGTCTCACCTTGGCGGCCTCGGCCGGGGTCGGCACGAGGCGGCGCAGGTCCCGCAGGTGGCCCTCGTCCAGGGCCTACTTCTTGTCGTCGTAGGCCCTCGATGCCAGGGCGTCCTGGGCGGCGAACACGGACTTGATCCTGATATGTCCCACCTGTTGCTCGCGGAGAATTACAGCGTTCAGCTTGTGCTTTAGCCAGTGGCCACATCGCAGCCTGCCCCGCGCGGTTCGGCCCCTGCGCCGAAGGTAGGTTGGATTCTGTCGGCAGTGGCTGATTGCCGTAGCGTCGCGAAGGGAGCTGGTGTGACGCACGAGACGGACATCAAGGTCGGGACCAACGTGCGAGTCACCGGTGGACCGTTCACAGAGCCCCGTCGTGGCTGTTGACCATGTTCGAGGCCGTGTCGAGTTGACGGTGGACATCTTCGGCGACGCGACCAGGATCGACATCCCCGTGTCGGATGTCGTGAGGATTGTCTGATCTTTCCCTCACGGTCCGATCCGGCCGCGCTCGCTGATGGTCGCCGGACGGCGGCACAGCGGGCGGCGGGCGGGGGCGCGTGGGGTTCCGGCCGCGTGTACCGCGCACTGCGTGCCGGGCTGCGGGGCCGGACGGTGGCACAGCGGGGGGCGGGTGCCTGGTCGCCGGCGTCGGCCCGGGGCTGCTCGCCGGACGGGCCGGGCCTGGAGCCCTGGGTAGAACAGAGCGTCCTTGTAAGACTAGGAGTATGGGTACCAAACACCCGTGCACGACGTTACAAGCTCACTCAGGACCAGCTGAACGGACTACGGTAGCTCGTCGAATAGGCCTGACGGTCCGTCACTGACGGCGGCACGGCCAACGCACAAACCGATAGAGGCTCCCCGATCCTCGGCCGCCAGCAACACCCCGAGCCGCCCGGCCCCAGAGCAACGGCACACGACCCCAGCCCCCGGTGTCCCTGGTTCGGGCCCGAACCAGGGAACTGCAGCCGGTTACCGCCCCGCGTGGTCGATGACGTTCCCGTTGGAACAGTGGTTGACGTGGTCGGAAACGACGTTGCCAAGGACCGGCACGACGGCGACTTCCTGCCTGCAGACCGCAGAGGCAGCGAAGTTCCAGTTGTGGGCCGCGTTGACTCCACCGCCAAAGTTGTCGCCGTTGTCGGCATGAGCGGGAGCAGCAAGGGCAAGGCCCGCGACAGCGAGCGCAGCGGCAGAAACGATCTTCTTCATTCCTGGGGAACGACGCTCGCACATCAGGGACACGGGCGCTCGTGCAGTCTCTCCCCGGTTTTCGCGCCGCACGCGGCTCCTGAAGGGGACAGCCGGATTTCTCTGGAGGTCCCGGTACTGTCCGGCTTCCAGCTGTCGCCGCCGACCGTGAGACGGATGGTGACGTCTGACTTCGGGTCATGGAACGGCGCCACGAACTCTGGCGGCTGGGCGTACTGGCTGCCTTCCTCGCGGATGCTCTGTGCGCTCTGGCCGGCCGCGTCGATGCGCAGGAATTTCGTGTGCGGGTCGCAGTAGGAACCGCCCGTGAGGGTCACCCGCGAATGGGTTCAGGTCCCACTCGGCTGCGACGTAGGCGTTCACGCCGTCCACGACGAACGATCCCCGGGCTGCGCCTCGGTACTTGGCTGCCGACGTCTTCTGGTCCTGGTGCTGTGCGTGGTGATGTCCTCGCGATCGCCGACCGCGGCCAGACCCGCCGTCTCGGTCCAGCGGGCCTGTCGCAGCCTGGACAACGGTGAGGTGCCGGCTGCGCGACACCGGGGTCGGCGGCAGCTTCCAGCCCACCGCTCCCCCATCGAGAAGAAGAATCTGACTGGCCATGTCCAGGATGTCGGGAACCTCGCCTCACGGGGGTCTGATGGCGACGCCCTCGTAAGAGGAGACGTGGTCATCGTCCGAGCACGTCCTTGACTGCCTGGAACACGGCATCGGGGCGGCGCCAGTGGATGGAGGCATGCCCAGCGCCTTCAACCAGACGGTTCTCGCCGTGGGGGACCGACGCGGCCAGATCCGTGTAGAGCCGCCGCTTGCTGTCGATCTCCTCGTGCAGCAGCTTCTCGGATTCTCCGATCAGGACGGCCTTCTTGAAGTCGTCGATGTCCATGGCGGTGAGGGCGATCAGCGGCACGTCGGGCAGCGGTCCGGCGTGCCGCATCTCGTCGAGGAAACGGCTGCGGTGTGGCAGCACCTTGTATCCGTCCATGATCCATTCCGGGCTGACGTGGCGGTCGATGAGCGGTTCGCGGATCTCGTGCGGCCAGTCCGTCATCATCTGCCCGAGCAGGCGGCGATAGAGCCCGACGGCCTCCTGCGGGAGCCCGTCGGGCAGTTCCTGGTCCGGGTCCCATGTGCCCCGCATCCGGTTCAACTCCCCGGGCATGTATGCGCTGTAGTCCTCGTGGTCGGTCTCCATCAGGACCAGGCCCGCGACCTCCTCAGGGTGGCGCGTCGCGTAGAAGCGGGCATACAGGCCGCCGAGGGAGTGACCGACCAGAACGTAGGGGCCGGGCACCTGGGCGGCGCGCAGCAGTTGACGCAGTTCGCCGGTGACCTCGGCGCACCCCCATGGTTCTGCGACGCGATCGCTCCATCCCGTCCCCGTCCGGTCGTAGACCACGCTGGTGGTGATCTCGGCGACTCGTTCGTGGACGTTCCAGTAGTCGAGGCCGACTCCACCGCCACCCGGCAGAAAGACCACGGCCGGACCGCCGCTGCCTGCACGGTGCAGCAGCAGGCGCCGGCCGTCGACCTCGTAGAACCGGCCCAGCGGAGGTGGGGCGTCGCCGGCCGTCTCGGGACGGGCTTGTGAGGGCTGCTCAGTCATGGCTCACTCTCCTCCAGCTGCATTCCCAACTTTGGGAACGGTATCAGATATGGGATCGTGTTCCAGTGGACAAGCTCGACCTGCTCCTGCATCCGGTGCGGCTGCGCATCGTGCACGCCATGTCCGGCGGGCGCACGCGCACCACCTCCGACCTGTGCAGCAGCCTTCCCGACATCCCCAAGACCACCGTGTACCGGCACGTAGGTCTGCTCGCTGACGCCGGACTGCTGGAGGTCACCGACGAGCAGCGGGTGCACGGCGCCGTCGAACGCCACTATCGGCTGCGCCGCGAGCGTGCGGTGATCGATGCCGATGAGGCCGCGTCCATGTCCGTGGAGGACCACCGGCACGGCTTCACCGCAGCCCTGGCCAGCCTGCATGCCGAGTTCAACGCCTACCTCGACCGGGACGACGCCGACCCGACGGCCGACTCGGTGGGCTACACGCAGATACCGCTCTGGCTCGATCAGGACGAACTCACCGAACTGATCGACGAGATCCTCAGCGCCATCAGGTCCAAGAGACACAACAAGCCCGCACCCGGCCGCAGCCTCCACCTGCTGAGCCCGATCCTGTTCCCACTGGAGAGACCGCCCCACGAAGACGACTAAAGCGCCCGGGACCGAAAAAGCGCGCCACCCGCCCCGAACGCCCTGCCCAACACGGCGCGCCCAGTCGTGATCATGGTGGTGCTCTCGCTGCCCGTGCAGATCGCGAAGACCACGGACTTGCACAATCTTCCGGATGCGGCCTGGGGGCCGGGCCGATAGCACCGGACGAGATGGCGTCCGCGCACGGATGTCTTCTCGGGCGGGCCGGCGGGTCAGAGCTCCTTGCGGCGGGGGGCGTGTTGGCCAGACGGCATCGCCCGCCCATCGTGAACGGGTGCGTCGGCCGACAGCCCGCACAGGATGGAGCGGGCCGCCGGCCACCGGGTCAGGGGGTACGCGTGGGTGCTTGAGCGCGTTGACCGTCGTTGTGAAAGAGCGGGGCAGGGGTCGCCAACGCACGCAGAGCGAGCGGGATGATGGCTGCTGCGCACACGGCGACCAGAAGCAGCGACCAGCGCAGCGACACGGCTTGGGCGAGTCCTCCGATGGCGGGCGGCCCGATGAGGAAACCGAAGTAGCCGATGGTGGACACGGCCGCGATCGCGGTCTCGGGTGCGGTGGCTCCGGTCCGGCCGGCTGCGCTGACCACCTGCGGGTAGGCGACGGACAGCCCGAGTCCCATCAGGGCAAACCCGCCGATGACGGCGACCGGTTGCAGCACAAGGATCACAGCGAGGATTCCTCCGGTGCCGACTGCCCCGCCAAGCACCACGAGCCGGCGCGATCCGAAGGCTGCGGCCAGGCGGTCGCCGGCCAGTCGACCGGCGGCCATGGCGGCGGCGAAAGCGGCATAGCCGATTCCGGCCACGGCGGGTGCGTTCAAATCGTTCTTGAGGTAGACGGCGCTCCAGTCGCTCACTGCCCCTTCACCGAACAGGACGCAGAAAGCCACGGCCCCTCCGGCGAGGACTGCCTTGGTGGGCAGTGCGAAGGTCTTCGTGCGGTTGTCGGGATCAGGCGGAGCGGAAAGCAGCCCCAAGCCGGCTGCTGCGCCGATCAGCACCAGTGCCGCAGCGGTGGCGGTCAGATGCACACGGGCGGAGACGCCGTGGGCAGCCATCGCACCACCGGTGAGGGAGCCGACCAGGCCACCGACGCTGAACACGCCGTGGAAGGAAGACATCACGGGTCGGCCCCAGTGCCGTTCGACGACGGAGCCCTGTACGTTCATCGCCACGCCGAGGGCGCCGTTGCCCAGGCCGAGGACGATCAAGGCGGCGCACAACGTCCACCAGTTGTTCGCGTAGGGCGGCAGGGCAACTGCCGCAGCCAGCACGAGGCCGGAGATCCTCAGGACGTGGGCGCCGTTCAAACGCGTGCCGAGCCAGCCGGCCAGCGGCATGCCCACCAGCGAGCCCACGGTGACAGCCAGCAGGGCGGCGCCCAGAGCGCCTTTGCTGATGCCCAGACGGCTTTGCACGTCGGGGATGCGTACGACCCAGGATCCGAAGCCCGTACCGAGGATGAAGAAGAACCCGTAGACGGCGATCCGTGCCCGAAGGACCTCCGTGCGCGAAGGGGCTGCGCCGGACGTGGAACTGGTGCGGTTGGCGGACTCAGGAGAGCCCGGTTGGGATGTCACTCCTACCCCCCTGCGGACGGTTGGTGTCAGAGGTGAAGCTGATCGACGTTTTGAGGGACCGGCCCTGACCGTAAGCACGGAAGACATCGTGAACAGCCTGCTCGTCGCGGAAGTCGACGGTGCCGGTCAGCAGGGACGCGATGTCGACGCCGCTGTGCTCGATGAGCCCCAGGGCAGTGCGTGCCACGTGTGCGGTGCGGCGCATGGGAAATGCCCGCACGTCGAACGGCGCGGCCTGGACCTTCAGTCCCTTGGCGAGGATGAGCCAGGTTTTCACGCTCTGTGGCATGGCCGTAGCGCCGTAGACGACGTAGCTGGCGCCGGGCCAGGCGAGCATCATGGCGAGTTCGCGCACGTCGTAGCCGTGCGCGTCGACTTCCAGGTGGGGCAGGGCGTCGAAGACGTAGTCGGCGAAGTGGTCCTTGTGCTCGGCGACGAACGCCTCCAGTTCACTGGCTTGTTCGACGGTGTTGAACGCCTCGGCAGCGCCGAGCTTCAGGGCCTGGTCGAGCCGCTCCTGGTTGCGGTCGATGGCGACCACGTGGCCGACGCCCATGCAATGGATGAGGACCTGCAGAGCGAGCAGGGCGCTGGGCCCGCACCCGAGGAGGACCACGGTGTCACCGGGTCGGGGCGGGTTGACCAGCAGGCTCCGCAAAACAGAGGTCAAGGGCTCGGTCAGTGTCGCGAGGCCGGAAGGCAGACCTGGCGGGACGATGACGGCGGCGGCCTGATCAGCGTCGTAAAAGTTGCGTTCGGTGTGCCAGACACTTTCCCGCTCCGCGCCGTCGGAGGGGAACAGCGGGCGCAGGGCCCGGTATTGGGCCAATCCGCCGAAGTCGGTCTGGCCCCAGTACGTGAGGCGCTGCCCTTCTTCGACGGTGCCCTGCAGCTGCGAGCCGACGGCCACGACCCGGCCGACGTACTCGTGGCCGGGGATGATCGGCCACGACTCGGGGATGAGATGACCGCGGTAATAGGAGATGTCCGTGGAGCAGATGGACACGGCCTCCGTCGCCAGGACGACTTCGTCCGGGCCGCACACCGGGTCTGGTAAGTGGGTCCGGACGAGTGCGCCCGGACCGGGCATCAGGTAAGCCTGCATGAACAGCCTCCCCCGTGAAGGTTGTTGGTCATTGCCGTACCGCTCCATCGGCTACCCGTTAACCACTCAAGCAACAGCGATCTACGTCACTTTGGTAGGTTGCGGGGCGGCCCGGCGCGTAGGTGTGCCGTTGCGGCCTCATGCCGACGGGGGCCTTCCGTGAAGGTGGCGCGGTTTACCCAGAGACACGGTGCTCCAGATCAACCAGCCCAGGGCGCTGCACTGTAGTGCGGCAGCTCTCCCTGGCCGTTCAGTCTTCCTCGATGCCGGCGCCGAACCTCCTGAGGAGCGCGACGGTGTGGCGGTCCGCCGACTAGATGCACGATCGGGAGGCAGGAGACTGTGCGGCCGCCTCGGGCCGCTCCTCGCCACCCCGGCAACGGGCTGCTGACGCCCGTGCAGAACACCAGGAAGGCATTCTCCGAGCACTCCGCCGCAACTCCTCCGTTCCGACGCGAAAGAACGGGACATGACGACCCGCCGTCAAGGCGTTCGATGAAGTGCGCGGGGGCCTGCCAGGCCATCGACCCGGGCACGCGGGGTCTGCGCCACGATGGAGGGCGTCCGGTCCGCTGCGAGGAAGGCGTATGTCTAGGGAAGCATGAGAAGCCGCCGGCCGATCCGTCCCAGGGCAAGCCGCCTCCCGGGAACTCCGACGGGAAGGATCCCGATCCGCCGCCCAGCGATGGAAAGCACAGGAAATGACGACGCTCCCACCCTCCCCCGGCCTGAGGCAGTTGATGGCTGCGATGGAGGAGCACGGGGCGTGGCCCGAGCGCTCCCCGTGGACCCGCGCCGCGGTCCAGGCCCTGGACCGCGGGGTGTTCGCGCCGGGGCGGCTGTGACGGTGGGACGGCGAGGCGTATGTGCCCGTCGACCGGGCCGTCGATGAACAGGGGTGGGCGGCCGAGGTGTATGGCGACATCTACGCCGCCGCCATCACCCAGGTCCACGAGGGTCTGCCCTCCTCGAGTCTGTCGTGCACCGCGGTCGTCGTCGACATGCTCGACTCGCTGCTCCTGGAGGAGGGGCACCGGGTGCTGGAGCTGGGCACCGGAACCGGCTGGAACGCCGCCTTGCTGGCTCGCCGGGCTAGGTTGGGCCCGGTCACGAGTGTCGAGGTCGATGAGCAGCTCGCGGCGGCCGCGCGGCGGCGCCTGGATGCGGTGGGTGCCGGGGTGCAGGTCGTGCCCGGGACGGTTCGTCCGGCGCGCCGCAGGCGGCCCCTACGACCGTGTCATCGCCACGTATGCCGTCGAGCGCGTCCCGTGGGCGTGGGTCGCCCAGACCCGCCCCGGTGGCCGCATCGTCACCCCCTGGGGACACCTGGGACATGTGGCCCTCACCGTCGCCGATGACGGCGCCTCGGCCACGCTGACTGTCAGAGTGCAGGAGTGGCGATGTGTCCAGCGCCTCCACTACCTGGCACCGAGACGGGTCAGGGCGTGCGGCGGCGCGCCGGCAACCACCGCCTGTCCACGGCGAGTAGGGTCAGGCGGCCGCTCGCGCCACGACGCGCGGTATGACGAGGTTGTGGAACGGCCGGATCGCTCTGAAGTACAGGCGCCCCCCGTTGTTGTGACAGTGGACCACGGTGGTGCACACGCCTTCCGGCCCTCGCGGCCCCGTTCGCACGGCGAAGGAGGTGCGGAAGTCCAGGTGCTTGTCGTTGTCTCCCGCCAGCACCTCCTCGTCGGAGACCGTGAGGATACGCAGCGGACCGAGATGCCTGCCCGGCTCGATCGTCACCTGGTCGGCAGCGACCCGCTGTTGCGTCTGCAGCCCGAACGGCGTCATTGCCGCGTCGCGCAACTCGAGCAGCTTGTGGACCCACTCCGGGGTCGCCGACAGCACGGAGTGGGTGAAGTCCACCGCGGTGGTTCCCACGGGGAGGTCCACGGCCACCGCGTCGACGTGATCACACCCACCAAGGCTCGCGATAGCGGCCTCCGCGACCGGAAGCGCGTTCCTGCGCACGGTTGGTTCCTTGAAAGTCATTCTGAACGCCCCTTGGTTTACTTGATCTCGCAGAACGCCGCGCCGACCACCGGGAGTTGGACCGGCCGGTGCCTGGGCCCGCGACGAGCGGGGCCGAGCCGTCCCGGCACGTCCTCGTCCAGCCACCCCCGCTCCACCAGACGCTTGAGCTTCACCCTCGCGCCCTCGATCTTCCCGGCCGTCACCGGCAGCCCGATCCTCGGCACAATCTGCTTGGCCTGCAGCGGGCCCGGTGCGTCGGCGATGACTTCCATGATGTCCCGGTACACGTCCGGCAACCCCGCTGTCACCAGACCCTCCCGCCAAGGCGACCATCATCACCCCCGCCCCGCGCGGCTCCGGCTCCGGCTCCGCCGATACGCCCAACGCGACGTCCCTCTCCGCGGCCGAACAACTCAGCCAGCACCGTCGTGACGGTCTCCCGCGTAATCACCAGCCGTGACAGGTCCTCACGGGCCTTCCCCCGCCTCGCCACCACCCGCGCCCGCGCCAAACAGCAAGCCGTCGGCTAAGCCACGTTCAGGTCGGGAGGCGGAAGCCGTCGAACAGGGCGTCCAGGGCGCGGCGCGAGATCCGCTCGGGGGTGGCGCGCAGAGCCGTATTGCGGGCTGCGACCGCGAGGGGGTGGGTGAGCCCGGCCACCCGGCCCGCGCGGCGGGCGCGTACGAGGATCGCGTTGGTCCGCGCGTGCCGGGCGTCGGTGTACGCGGCCAGGGCTGCCGGTACGTCGTCGGCATCGAGCAGGTGCGCGAGGACTACGGCGTCCTCGATGGCCTGGCAGCCGCCCTGCCCCAGGTTGGGGGTCATGGCGTGAGCGGCGTCGCCGAACCAGGCCAGCCGGCCGCGGTGGTAGCGAGGGAGCGGTGCGGCCAGGTCGTACAGGTCGTGCTGGAGGACGGTCGCCGGGTCGATCCGCTCCAGCAGCGCGGGAATCGGGTCGTGCCAGGTGCCGAAGCGGCGCAGGAGTTCGGCGCGGACGTCGGTCGGCCCACTGCCTTCCGGGACGGTGGCGGTGGCGTAGAGGTACACCCGCCCATCGGCCAGCGGTACGACACCGAAGCGTTCGCCCCGGCCCCAGGTCTCGGCCGCGGCCGGACGCGGCATCCCGTCGGCGTGCAGTACGGTCCGCCACGCGGTCTCGCCGCTGTAGCGCAGGCCGGGGTGGTCCGGGAAGAACCGGCGGCGCAGGGGGCTGTGGATGCCATCGGCGGCCAGGACGGCGTCGGCGGTGAGGTCGCCGGCCGAGGTTCGGACGACCGGGGTGCCGTCCGTGTCGTGGGTATCGTCCACGGCGGTCACGGCCGCGCCGTACCGGATGGTGCCGGCCGGGAGCGCTGCGGCCAGGGCTGCCGCGAGGTCCGAGCGGTGCACGGCGAGCGGCGGGCGCCCGTATCGCCGGGCCATCGTGGCCGTGTCGGCCCGGTTGAGCCAGCCGCCGTCGGGACGGCGCAGGCCCATCGCGGCCGGTACGGCCTCGCCCGCCCAGTCGGTGGCGCCGAATCCGATCGCGTCGAACGCGCGGAGTGCGTTGGGCGCGAGCACGATGCCCGCACCGGCCGCCGTTGGCCCCTGCGCCCGCTCGCACACCGTGACCCGCCAGCCGCGCCGGTGCAGGGCCAGCGCCGCCGTGAGACCGCCGATCCCCGCTCCGACCAAGACCACGTGACGCTTCGACATGGCTTTCCCCTCCCGGCCACCCAGAGCCCTCTACATCCGTAGAGGCATGCCTTCACTCTACATCTGTAGAGTGAAGGCATGTCCACCCCTGACCGCAGAACACTGATCGCCGACACCGCGATCGCCACCGTGGCCGCCGCCGGGCTGCGCGGTCTGACCCACCGCGCGGTCGATTCCGCCGCGGGGCTGCCCGCAGGCAGCACGTCGTACTACTTCCGTACGCGGACCGCGCTGATCGGCGCGTGCTACCAGCGCCTCGCCGACCTCGACATCGGTGACTTCGACGACGGGCCGCCCCCGCTGCCGGACCGGGACGCGGCCGCGGCCGCACTCGCGGCGCTCCTGCACCGCTGGCTGACCGTGGGACGCGAACGGCAGCTGGCCCGCTTCGAACTCAGCCTGGAAGCCGCCCGCAACCCGGAACTGGAGAGCGAGTTCCACCGGGCCGGGCTCGGCGCGCGCACCCGCGCCGCCGGTCTCCTCGCCGGGCTGGGCGCGGCCCACCCCCGCGAAGCGGCCGAGCTGCTGGTGGCCTGGACCGACGGACTGCTGTACGACCGCCTCGCAGGCGCCCTCGCGAGATCCCGTCCTGCCCCCGACCTCGCCGAACTGACCGCCGTCACCCGGCGGATGATCGACGCGGCGCTCCTCGGTCCGCTCTAGGAGACGTGCTGGGAGGCCGGTTTCCCCTCGTCACCCGGTTCTCGGCCCCCCGCGCTGCCGCCGAGCAGGGCGGCGCCAAGGCCGGTGAGCGTGCGCACGACGGTGCTGCCGATCCGTGTTCCTTGGCGGTGAGGCTCTGTGGACGTCTCGTGACAGCACTTGTGCATCGGCTCGGACGGCAGTTGTGATCAAGCAGCCCAGAAATCTTGATCAGAAGCGATGGCACGTGGCCGTAGGGTTCGGGCATGGCGGACGAGAGTGAGCGAGCTGTTCAAGCGGCCACTGATGCGGAGCTGAAGCTTCTCGATCCTGAGGTGCGCGCTTCGCGGGCCCTTGTCTCGGATCTGCTGGACCCTGAGTTCATCGAGTTCGGGGCATCTGGCCGCCGGTGGGACGCGACATCGATCCTCGCCGTGACGAGTGCTGGCTCAGTTGATCCGGAGTCGCCGGTCAAAGTCAGCGAGATGTCAGGGGTCTTGCTCGCTCCGGGCGTCGTTCACTTGACGTATTTCGCTGACAACAGCGGCCGCCGAACATGGCGAAGCTCCCTGTGGCGTCTGACGGAAACGGGTTGGTGCATGTACTTCCACCAAGCCACTTTGACCAGCTGAGCGACGACGGCCCGCTGCCCGTCAGGGCGGCGGCCGTCGAGTCAGGAGTCCAACGTCTTCCGCACCGTCCGCCACGTCACACCGGGCTTGCGCTCAAGCTCCCCCGTCGACATGCTGCCACGGTGGTCACGCCGGATCGCCGCGCACAGCTCGACCTTCGACATCCGCGGCATGACCAGCACCTTTCACCAGGAGGACGTCGATGCTGCCCTGGCAAGAACGTCGGTGCCTCCCAGACTCGTCGACATCACCCATCTGTGGATCCGGGCGCCTCCCAACCCCATCGGCAAGCGACGTCGCTACTGCTCGATAAAGCCAGTTCGGGTGCCTCTCATCCAACTAGCGCAAAAATGGAGCCATCGTCCTCTAGGGACAAGCTCAGCACACGCTGGGACGGTCGCACTCGAACCACACCGAGTGCGCGGTGGGCTCGAAGCCCGGCGTGTTCCATGCTGTGCCACGCCCCGGGTTTCCCGGAGCAGCGACCGCCACCTGCTGGTGGCAGTCGGAGGTCGCGTAGATGTGCGCAGTCTTGTCCGTTGCGTTGGTGCCGTTCGTCGCGCCGTCCCTCACCAGGACGTTGCACCTGTCCGTCGGAACATTGCGCAGCCCGATCTGCAGCCCATGAGCGGTTGTGTACAAGAAGTCGCCGTGGGCAACTCCCCCGGCCGTGGCAGGTGATGCCGCACCTGCCACGGCCAAAAGGCCGGCGATGGACAGGGTGAACATGGTGCTGATCCGATGGGACATAGGTCCTCCCCGTCGCTGTCGCACCTGCGGTGCGCCGTGTACCACCAGCCGGTCCACGCGCTGACGTAGGGGTCAGGCTTCTGGTGGCATGCATGCTCAAGTGTGACCACGCAACCGAGGGACACGATAGGGCTGAAACTCGCCAAATGGCAGTAACCGGAATTATGTTCTCGTGTCGCCACCAAGTTCATCTTCTGTTCTCAGCAGGATATCTCCGGCATGTCGAGTACGCCCGAGCCGGGAATCAGTCACGCCGAAGATCGTCGACGGCCAAATCCCCAAAGCACTGGCCCAAAGGCCGGGGTCGGTCGCGGCAGGCGGTGTGGCGGAGCAGGGCGACGAAGCCGGCTGCGCCGAGTGTGCCGACGCGCGCGCCGGCGGCGATCAGGGGGCGTGGTCGCCGGTGCTGTTCGTGGTCTCGGCACATGCCGCGAAGCCGCCCTTGGGCACAACCGTGGTCTGCGAGGTGTGGTCCGCGAAGGAGACGGGTTTTGTGGGCGGCGGTGGCCGGGGCGGCTCGGCGCACCCGCTGCGGGTGGCCGGCGTGCGTGACGGTTGAAGTAGTGGGGCTGTTGGGCCGGGCTTGCACGCCCCGGTTCTGCGTCCCGGCCGCCGCTCGCGATCCGCCCCGTCTCCAGGAAGGGCCGCCCTCGAAGCGGCGGCCGGGACTACGCGTTCGATGGGCACGTCCAGGGCCAGGACAGCAAGCTGCCGAAGGTGAATCGGTCAATGATGGCCACGCAGAGCCTTGGGTCGGTGAAGGGATTGCTCCAGCGGGTGAAAGCCTCGTTCGAAGCGACGGAACTCCATCAAAGCCCAGAGCTGATCCTCGGCAACGGCACACACAATGGCCACAGTCCCGGAGCTGGAGAGTGAGAGTTGACGCAACAGCTGGCCTCGTACGAAACCCTTGTGATGCCGGACTACGGCGGATTCGACCTGTACGACGCGGATTTCGACGTGCGTGACAACGATCTGATCACCCCCGCGTCCCTCAATGTTGCTGCAAGCAACGGCTACGAAGTGATCGTGGTGCCCGCCCAGTCACAGTTCAAGGTGAAGCTCCGCATCGAGACGTGGGACGCGGAACCCCCGCTGCCCGAGGCCTGGGAAGGACACCGCGACCTGCGCATGGAATTCCCCACCGGACTACTCGTCATCTCGGAGCGCACCAGGGGCGCCTGGGACATCCCAGTCCCGGAAGGCGACCACCACGCACGCCTCTCCTTCCGCGGACGCCAGCAGGCGCAGCAGATCGCCGCCACCTCAACGCCGCACGCCGATCTCACCCAGCACGAAGGAACGGAACAGTACTTGCTGCAACTGTGGCCCCAGGCGCCGTCGCACAACCCCACCTGAGCGTCGCTCCTCCTGCCTGAGCGCCACCAGGCAACGGAGATCAGCACGCTCACCCGGGACCGGGTCCACCACTCGGTTCGGCCAGCCGCGGGGCACCGCCCCGAGCCACAACTCCCGTTCCAGCGTGGCGAACCAACCCCCGCTCACCACTGAGCGCTCGGCCTGGCCTTCGCGGCCGGCCCGACTCACTCGCCGCGCCCCGTACACCACCCGGCATACGGAGCACGGTGGTTGATGGGGCCTTGTCCGGGGCTGCGTGGATGGGGTGCGGGCGGGCAGATGGACACGGAAGTGATCTTGCTGGGTGTGAGGTTGCTTCGCTGTCCGTCCGCCTTGCCACGAGTCCGCAGTCCGAAGGAGCCCTCCCATGACGATGCCGGTCCGCCGTCACCCCGCCGTCGCACAGCGTCGGCGTCACGCGTTCAGTCTGCGCACCACCTCGCTCGGGTTCGGTCTGGTGGCTCTCGTGGTCTGGGGGGTGGCGCTGATGTTCAGGACAGCCGTCGCGCCGCGCACGGATCCGCTGGGCGCCGTCCTCGCGCTGCTCGCCCTGCTGTTGCTGTCCACCGCGGCGATACGCATCGGCCGGGTGCGCCGTGCGGCGCGCAGAGCGGCGCTCGTCACGGCGCCGGAGCAGCCGGCGCCCGTGCTGCCGCCCACCGTCGGCGCCCCGCAGGCCGCCGACTGCGCCGACATCGACCCGTTCGCCTTCGAGGACGCAATCTCGCGGCTGTGCGAGCGCGACGGCTGCTCGGACGTCCAAGTGGTGGGCGGCGCGGGCGACCTCGGCGCGGATGTCCTGGCCACCACGCCGGACGGCCGCAGGCTCGTCGTCCAGTGCAAGTGCTACGCGCCGGGCCACAAGGTGGGCTCCCAGGACCTCCAGCGCTTCGGCGGCACCTGTTACGCGGTGCACGATGCCGAACTGGCCGTGGTGGTCACCACCAGCGAGTTCACGGACCCCGCCCTCGGCTATGCAGAACAGTGCGCCATCCTCTGCTTCGACGGTACGTCGCTGGGCGCCTGGAACAACGGGACGGGCCCAGCTCCGTGGGAGCTCCCCGCGCGGTGAGGTGCCGGGACCGCGGCAACGGCGAGAGTGTTGCACTCGCTGACGTAGCCGTGCGGTGCGCGCAGCGGGTGGTCCGCGCCGTCGGGGGCGAGGAACGGTGTCCACTCGCCGGGGCGGGTGGCTGGCTCGCGCCGGTGACGGAACATGCGCCCCGGGCCCACCCCACCGCTCAGGCGGGATGCGGGTTCCAGTCCTCGGGTCCACCGTCCGCCACTCGATCAGCGTCGTCGCGGACGGCCGCGGCTGCGACACCGTCATAGGCGGCCTCTGTGTCTGCGCCGCCGTCCGCAGCTGGATCACGGCCGTCGTGCTCTGCGCGGGAAAACCGTTCGTCCCTCCCTCCCAAGATGCCGATCACGACTGGCGCAGCTGCTCTTTCTTGCACGCCGCCCTCGGTACACGACTGTTGTCACGCGCGGGCTCCGGTGCGCGGCGCTGCGCCGGGGTGCACTCCGTTGAGCGCTGTTGTGCGCCCTTTCCTCTGGATGGGCAGATCTGGCTGCTCGGCGCAGACTCCCTACATACGCCGTCCTCAGTCGAGTCTGCTGTGCAATGGGCGGCCGGCAGGAGACTGACGCTGGTGGTCCTGGGTGCCCTGCTGCGCCGATCTGCGGTACGCATCCCGGCTCGTGCGTGCGGCGCAAGGAAAGACCCTTTGGCAGGGAGCCGCCAGTAATGGACTCGGCATCGTTGACCCCCACGAGCACGGTCACCGTCGCAGTTGCGGCCGGGACGGCATCAGCCGGCGTCCACCGCACCTGTCCGGCCGTGCGCATACGCGGTGCGCCGGTATGCGAGGCCGACCGGAGCCGACGGCGTCCGCCGGGACGGCGTCCGCACTGAGCAGGCGTCGGGCGGCACGTCCACGGTCTCCGACGCCGCGCGGCCCGAGGGCCCCCGCATCGTGCTCAGCCCCACTTCGAGTCAGGAGGTCCGCCATGCGACAACTCGCCAGGCCGGTCATGACGGTAGCCGCGGTCGCGGTGATGATTCTCGGCAGTGCACTGGCCCCCTTGGGGGCGGCGGCACCGGGCACAGCGGGATGCTCGGGCTCGGCGGCGCCCGGAGGTGACTGGCCGATGTACGGGCGGGACTACGCCAACACGCGCACACAGCAGGACGAACACGACCTGCCGCCGCTCAAGGCCGCCACCCTCACACCACGCTGGGTCTACGACACCGGCAACCGTTCACAGGTGGTGGGCTATGAGGACATCGCCGGCACACCGGCCGTCGCACAGGGATGTGTGTACATGGGGGATGCCGCCGGCGACGTCGCCGCCGTGGACGCGAACACCGGCCACCTGGTGTGGCGCACCCACATCGATCTCACCGTCAACGAGACGGGCGCCCGAGCCGGCGTCGTGGTCTCGACGGCAGCCGTGGACCAGCGGCAGGTGTTCGTGGCGGTGAACAAGTCCGGGGGGCCATACGTACTGGCGCTGGATGCAAAGACCGGCAGCCGGCTGTGGCAGAGCCCCCCGCTGGACTCGCAGCCCGGTGCCTACACCCACGCCACCCCGATCGTGTATCAGGGGGCCGTCATCGTGGGCTTCTCCGGCCCGGAAGGAGTACCCACCGCCCAGGGCGGGTTCACCATCCTGCGCGAGTCCGACGGCCGCCTCCTCAAGCACAACAACACCATCCCGGAAGCCGACCAGTTGGCCGGTGACGCCGGCGGCGGGATCTGGAGCACTCCCGCGGTGGACACGGCAACCGGATACGCGTACGTCGGGACCGGCAACCCCTTCAGCAAGCAGCACGAAAATCCGCGGACCAACGCCATCCTCAAGATCGATCTGGCCCAGACCAGGCCGACCTTCGGCACCATCGTCGCCTCCTACAAGGGGCTGATCGACCAGTACGCCCCGATCGTGCGCGATCTGGCGCGGCCCACCTGCATGCTCCTCCCGGAGGATCCCACGCTCCCGGCCTTCCCGCCTTTCCTCCCCCCGTTCCAGGAAGCCCGCGACAGCGTGGCCTGCCTGCAGCAGGACCTGGACTTCGGTGCCGCACCGAACCTGCTGCGCGGCCCGGACGGCGCACTGCTCATCGGCGAGCTGCAGAAATCCGGGGTCTATCACGTGGTCCGGGCGGACTCGATGCAAGCCGAGCGCCGGATCCTGCTCGGCGTCGGCTGTCTGGTGTGCAACGGCGGCTCCACCGCCTACGACCCTGCGGCCCGCCAGGTGTATGCCGATGTGTCCCCCGGCACACTGATGGTTGCCTTCCAACCGGACGCGAGCACCGCCTCATGGCTTTCACCCGTCGGTGACGGCATCCACTACCAACCGACCGCCACCGCGGACGGAGTCGTGTACACGGCCGACTCCACCGGCTTCCTCGACGCCTACGACGCGCGGACCGGCCTTCAGATCCTCCGCCGGTCCCTGGCGATCGACGGGGCGATCGACGCCGTGGCCGCGCTGGCCAGCAACGGAGTCTCCATCGCCAATCACACGGTGTACGTCGCCGCCGGCAGCCGGATCATCGCCTACCAACCACCCAGCCTCCCGCGAACACAGCGCGCCGGCACCAACCACTAGCCAGGGCACGCCCGCAGCACCGGGACAGCTGAGCATCCTCTCCCGTCCGCGGGCCGACCCCTACCGCATCGCAGAGCCTACTCGGATCACTGACACCGCCTTCGGCACTGGTCACAGTCGCTTTGCGGAGCGGAAGGCACGGGCGTAAAGGCCGGCGCCGTCGAGCAGGGACGCGCCACCCTTGTCGCCCATGGTGGGGCCGTTGGCGGTCTTTCGGCTGGAGATGAAGCGGTGGTGTCCCGTGGAGTCGAGGCCGAGGAAAATGCCGACGTGGTCGACCTGGCGTCCGGCTTCGGGGCTGGCGTTGAAGAACGCCAGGTCCCCGGGCTGAAGCCGGGCAAGGTCGGTGGCTTGCCGGTGGGTGTTGGGGACGACGGTGACGCCGGGACCGTCCTCGGCCATCATGACGGCCCGGCGTGGCAGTGCCCGGCCGGTGGGCCGACCGAACTCCAGCGGATAGCCGGAGCGGTACCCGTAGACGGTGCGGACGAAGCCGGAGCAGTCCAGCGAACCGTAGAAGTCGCTCCTGGGTTCGCGATGGCGCCCGTTCGCAAATGTCCAGCCGATGCCGAGGTAGTCGGTGAAGTCGGCGGTTGCCCGTCGCTCGTCGTCGTCTCCCATCGGGCCGTAGGCAGCCTGGCCCGCGAACCGGATGCCCTTCCCGTCGCGCTGGTCGGCTGCGCCGCGGACGTACTGTGTCGCGATGTCCAGGACGTCGGGCTCCCTGGTGGTCAGGGCGGTGGCGAGCCAGCCCTGGAACCACTCCTCGTGCCGTGCATCCCAGTGCCACGGCTGCGGCGCGAGGCGGACGACGGCGCTCGTGGTGACGGTGGCCGCGGTCGTGTCCGGTTCCGTGAACGTGCGCTGCGGGCCGGTGAACACCACCGTGCGGGCGCCCTCGGTCAGCACAGCCAAGGTTCGGCCGCGGTCGTCGCGAACGACGCTGCGCAGGGTTCCGGCCAGCCGTTCCAACCGCGGGGTGTCGCCACCGCTGCCGACCACGAACACCACCGAGGCCAGCGCAACAGGGCGAGGACCAGAATGCCGACCAGCAACTCCGGTCTGCACCACAGGGTTTGGGCGGTCGCGGGGGTCGTCCGCCGGTCTCCTGTCATGGCGAGTCCGCCAGGTGGAGGAGGAGTCCGCTGGCGAGGACGGTGTAGGTGAGTGCGGTGGCGGCGGTGGTGGCCGCGGCGGTGGCCAGGACCGGCTGCCGAAGAAACTGGTACGCGATCAGTCCGGGGACGATGAAGCCGAGGGTCTGATGAGTGAACAGCAGCGGATACTCCTTCAGCAGGAAGAGCGAGAACGTCATCTGAAGGAACACCCCCAGCAGGACGACGCTGGCGAACAGGCGCTTGCCGTAGAGGATGACGACCTTCCGGGCGGCGGCGGCAGCGGCCCAGGTGAGGCAGGTCACCGCGGCGATCAGCAGGATCCGGCGCCAGTCCTGGACCAGGGTGACCGCCAGCCAGGCCGGCGTGATCATGCCGCCCGGGGACAGGTTGGTCACCAGATAGCAGCCAAGGCCGAACAGCAGCCCGATGGCCAGGCCCAGGGTCGCGACCTCGGCCGACAGCGGAGCGTTCACCGGTCGCTCCCCTGCCCGATCGCGAGGGATCCGACGTGCTCCAGCAAGCGTTCTCCTTGGCCATGGATATTGCCCACCGTCACGAGCGAGGCCGTGCCGTTGACCTGGTCGCTGATGGCGCGCCAGATCTGGGCCGGATCCCGCTGGGGCCCGCCGAGGTCCAGAATCCGTCCCGGCCAGTCGGCCGGCACGGCATCCCGCGCGGATCTGGTCGGGTGCCCGATGAGCACCAGGGTGTCGGTGTCGAGTGCGGACACGATGCGCCCCATCTGGCCGTTGCGGTCGATCCGGTCGGGGCGGCAGTTGATGAGGGTGATGAAGGGCGGCTCGATCTGGCCGGACTCGACCAGTTGACGGACGTTCATGACCGTGGACTCGGGGTCGTTGGCGGCGAAGACGTTCGCCAGTCTCACGGTGCCGTCCTGCGTCCGGTAGTCCTGGACGGTGAGCACTCCGGGGTCGGGCGGGGCCTCGTACATACCGCGCAGCGCCGATGCCCGGTCCACACCGAGTTCGGCCGCGACCGACAGCGCTATGGCCACGTTCTCCTTGAAGGTGGTGTAGCCGAATCCGGCCATCTCCTCGTCGGACACGGACTCAGGCTCGACAACGCGGAGTTGGCAGCTGCGACGGGACGCTTCCCTTTGCAGCAGGGCACGCCGGTCGCGCTCGGCGGTCACACACACCCCGCCGTCCGGCATGGCGCGTGCCAGCGACCGCGCGACATCGTCCAGGGTCGGCCCCATCTCCTCCAGGTGGTCCTCGCGAACATTGCAGAGCACCCCGATCGTCGAACGAACCAGCACCTTCTGGTTGATCTCCTGCAGCGCCGGCTGGACGGCCATGCACTCCATGACGAGGACGTCCGGGCGCGCCGCTGCTGCCCTGCGGACGATGCCGATCTGCTCGACGACGTTGGCGATCCCGTGTTTGCGGTAGACCGGTTCCTCGGTGGCGTCCGGGTGGATGAACCGGGCCGCCGTGCCTGTCGTCTTCGCCACCACCCTCAGGTTCCCGCCGCGCAGAGCACCTGCGGTGAGGCGGGTGATGGAGCTCTTGCCGCGGATGCCGTTGACCAGGATCCGCACCGGAATGCGCTCCAGATTGCGTTCGTGACGGCGCCGCTCCACCACACCGGCCAGGAAGAGACCCAGCAGGGCCAGCGCGAAAACGCCGTACAGATAGTGGGCCATCACGGCACCTTCCGGGACGCTCCGGCAGCCACCCGCGTCCGGTCGGGACCGCCCTTTATCGAGGCATCAGCGGCTATCGCGGCGCGGATCTGCTCAAGTGCGCGGGCGACCAGGCCCAGTTCGTCGTATCGGCGCACCTCGATGGCGTCGTGAAGTCCGCCGTCGGCCACGCGCTCCGCATCGCGCACGAGGCGGCGCAGAGGCCGTAGCCACACCACGTACAGCCAGCCGAACACGCAGAGGGTGACCACGGTCAACGTCTGTGCCAGCAGGATGGCTTGGTCGCGCGCCTGAGTCTGGGGCAAAAGAACGGTGTCGACGCTGCGCGCGGTCACCACACGCCACGGTGGTCCGGGGTGTTTCGCGTCACCGTGCACCGGTGCGGCTGCGACGATGTCGCGGGCATCCGAACTGCCGTCACCCATCGACACGACCGGCTTGTCCATGCGCGCCGCACGGCGCAGCTCGTCACGTGCCAGGAGCTGGAACGCGGTGAAGCCCGCCGTCGATGCGAGCACCTCTCCCTGGGCATCAACCACCCATGCGGTGGCGGGTCGGACGGCATCGAATGCGTGCTGCATTTTGGCGAGGTCATATTCGGCGACGGCGACCGCCCTGCTGTTGTTGCCGTACTTGAACGGCGCGTACTGGACCACCACCGGCACCTTGTCGATGGAGGTCGCGTCGCTGCTGCCGGCGCGGGTCGGAGCGACAGGCACCTGGTCTGGATGCGCCGTGGTCCCGGCGCGGGCGAGCACGCGCCGCGCCGAGTCCAGCACGTAGACACTGCGGTAGCGCCCGTACCGCTGCTTGAAGTCCTTGACCTGGCTGTCGAACCTGGCCGTGTCGGACCCCAGGGTGAGCCCGTCCGCGAGCTGGGCGAGGTCCAGTTCGCCGGCGTGCAGCGCACGCCTGACGTGCTGCGCCGCGGCGGCCGTGACGTTTTGCTGGTTGTCCAGTATGGCCGCGGGGACGGTCACGCCCCGGTTGACCCGGCCGCCCAGGGCCAGCGCGGTCCCCGCCACGGTGAGCAGCATCAGCACGCCGCAGGTCCAGGGAACCCATACCGAGGAGGCGAGCCTGCGCGTGCGGCCCGAGCGGGCTGCGGCACTCCTGCTCACCGCGTCGAACCCCGGCGTAAGCTGCACATGTTCTGGACTTGAGGTCGCACTTTCAATCCCCTCCCGTTGCACCGGTGTTGGTGCCGTTGCAGGATCCTGGGAAGAGCCTGAAGTTTTGATGAGGCGCGGGCGGCTATTGTGTCGGCCGTGCGCATACTGGTGGTCGAGGACGACGCTGATCTGCGGTTCGCGGTGGCTGCGGCACTGCGGGGGGACGGGCTGGCAGTCGACGAGGTGGCAGACCTGCCGGCTGCGGATGAGGCCCTGTTCGTCACCCGGTACGACTGTGTCGTGTTCGACCGGATGCTGCCGTGCGGCGATGCGGTCGGTTACGTACACGAGCTGCGCCGGGCCGGGCGGACGGTACCGGTGCTGTTCCTCACGGCCCGTGACACGGTCGCCGACCGGGTCGAGGGGTTCAGCAGTGGTGGCGACGACTACCTGGTGAAGCCGTTCGCGGTACCCGAGTTGGTGGCCAGGGTGCGCAGTCTGTGCCGACGCGCGGGTATCGTCCGCGCGCCCGTTCACCGGGTCGCGGGCCTCGAGATCGACACGGCGCGGCGCCAAGTCCGCCGCGATGGCGTGCTTCTGGTCCTGACCCGCAAGGAGTTCGCCGTTCTGGAGATTCTGGCGGCCCACCTGGACCAGGCAGTGCCGCGGGGTGAGCTGATCGAGCGGTGCTGGGACGAGATGGCCGAGCCGAATTCGAATGTCGTCGAGGTCCTTGTCTCCCAACTGCGCCGCAAACTGGGCGAGCCGGTGGTGATCCATACCATCCGTGGTGTGGGATACCGGCTGGCGTCGGCCGACAGTGGCCGATGACTGCCGCGGCCCGGATCCGTAGCCTGCGCTGGCGGCTCACCGCGCTGTTCTCTCTGGCCAGCGCCGTCGGGCTGGTCGCTCTGGCAGGTTTCGCCATCCACAGCGACAGCGCGGCCGCACACCGCCAGCTCGACACCACGATGGGCCTGCAGACCGACCACGCGGTCAGTCTGATCGACTACGACGACGCCGGCCGTCTCAACCTCCAGCCCCTGCTCGATGCGATGGAGACCGACTGCCCGGCCCTGACCGTACTGTCCGGGACCGCCGGCCACTTGACCGTGGCGCGTCCGCCGCATCAGCCGTGCACCATTGTCGCGCCCTCCGCAATCCAGGCGGTCGCCGCCACCGCGGTGCGCCGTGGATCGGATGCCTGGGCCGACACACAGACACCGGACGGTGACCACGCACGGCTGCTCGCCACCCCGTTCCCGGGCCCGGATGACAAGGCCCTGGGCGGTGTGGTCGTCGCCGCCATAGACACCGCCGACAGCGAGGCCGAACACCGCCATCTGGTAACCCTCTTGGCGGCGGGCTGTGCCGCCCTGGTGACGCTGTCGTCCATCGCCGGCCACCTGCTGTCCGGCAGGGCGGTACGCCCCGCACTGATCGCGCTCCACCAGCAGGAAGCCTTCCTTGCCGATGCCGCCCACGACCTGCGCACCCCCGCCGCGTCGCTGCGCGCTCTCGCCGAGACGGCCCGCCATGACGATGCCCTGCGCACCGAGGCACTCGACCGCACGGTGCACTTGGCAAGTCGGATGGGCGACCTCATCGACGGACTGCTCACCCGAGCCAGACTGGTGGCCGGTGTTGCCACCATCACCCGCGAGCCCTTGCGCCTCGACCAACTCGTCGAGGCTCTTGTTGACGACACCCCAACTGGTGCGCACCAGGTCACCGTCCTGGCCGAACCAGTCATTGTCGAGGGCGACTCCGACCTGCTGCGCCGGGCCCTGGCCAACCTGCTCGACAACGCGCTCGCCTACGGCCACGCTCCAGGACGACACTCCCAAATCGACGTCTGCGTGACGCCGGAGGGCACGGTCACCGTCGACGACGCCGGGCCTGGCATACCCACGGCCCTCGCCGACTCACTTTTCGAACGGTTCCACAGCAGGTCGGGATCCACCGGCCTGGGACTGTCCATCGCCTCCTGGGTCGCCCATGCCCACGGCGGCACCCTCACCGTCGAGCCGAGCCCACGCGGTGGTGCCCGCTTCATCCTGCGGATCCCCAGTCGGGTCAAGTAGCCCTGGCCCGCGGATCCAGGGCGCTTCCGCACGAGCGTCACCTCGCCCACCGCGACGGGAGTCCGGCGCCGGTACGTTCAACGGCACCCGCGTCGTCGGCAACGCCTTACGCGTTCGGGTCCCAGGCGAAGAGCCGCTCGAAGATGTCCCG
Source organism: Streptomyces sp. NPDC045846 (assembly GCF_056431605.1). NCBI lineage: Bacteria > Bacillati > Actinomycetota > Actinomycetes > Kitasatosporales > Streptomycetaceae > Streptomyces > Streptomyces sp. NPDC045846. The sequence continues at coordinate 44,659 of NZ_JBWKKJ010000016.1, forward strand.
GTCACCGTCGATCTTCACCGAGTCCAGCGGGGTGCGTCCGTAGAACCACAGGACCAGCTCACCGGCCGTGCCCCGGGCGCAAGCATCGGCCGGGGCCTGGCCCTCGCCCTCGCCGGCAGCGGGGAGGCGCACGGCGCGGGCGCCGTCCGCCTCGACCGTGAAGCGCCACGAGCGGCCCTCGGTGGCGTGGTAGTCGACAACGGCCGGCTCATGCGGCCAGGCGCCCGACCACGCGCAGCAGGTGAACAGGAAGTCCTCGACGCCGTCCAGCGCCACCTCCGCCGGCAGCGGCTGCGCGACGCCCACGGTGAGCTGGGCGTCATAGGTGTGCATCGCGATCTCCTGGAGCTGGTGCCGGGCGACGGCACCGCTGGTCCGCGGCGACTGCGAGGCGCCCCACCACGTCCAGCACTCAGCGTCCGGGCCGACCTCCCGCAGGGTGTCCAGCAGCTCCTGCGTCGATGAGGCCAGCCAGGCCACCAACGCCTCGCGCTCCCGGGGCGCCTGCGCCTCGGCGCGCGCCGCCACGGCCTCGGCCGGCGGGGCGTCGGCCGGACCGGCCTCGACGACGGCGGCCCAGAACGGGCGGCCCGAGCCCAGGTGCTGCGCCAGGTCGAACAGCGTCCACTCGGGACAGGTCGGCACCTGCACGTCCAGGCTGGGCGCGGCCGCGATCGCGGCCCGGAAGGCCGTCGCCCGCTCGTCGATCAGTCGCAGCAGGTCAGGGAATTCAAGATTCTTGTGCACAACGGCTGTCTATCACCCCACTCCGACGGCCGAAAGCGAATTACCCGGCCGCCACCTGCCTCCGGTGCCCGCCGACGCCGCCGTCCGAACCATCCGCCCGAACCACCGCCGACACCGAACCCCCTTCGACACCAAGGGAGTTCCCCACCCGACTTCACACCAAGAATTCTTCGACGCCGGCCATCGGGCGGCCGGAGATGACCGGCGTCCTCCTGGTCACGCCGGTGCAGCTCCGTGGCCCCCATGGGGAGGGTACGATCGGCGGGCTGGAGGGGATGTGATGTTGCAGGTTCTGTACAGCGGGGAAACGAAAGAGCTCGAGCTCTCCGGGACGCGTCAAGGACTGCTGGCGTTCGGGCAGCTGCTGCGGGGGAAAGCCGGAAGCTTTGGTCTCTCGGAGAACCCGCGCCCCTCCCCCTACGAGAGGTCGCTGTCGCAGATCGCGGTTCGGGAGGATCCGGAGCGGTCCACCGTTTCGATCGTCACGGAAGCCCAGGTCCTGAGGATCAAGGGAGGGCGGGAAGCTCTCGACCTCCTCGCCGATAACCTTGAGGGCTTCGCCTCAGAGGCGGGTGCAAGCGATCATTGCCACGTCGACTCCCCGACATACGACTACGTCGCGCCAGAGTCGGACCCGCTGGTGATTGCATTCATGAAGTGAGCCACGAGCCCTCGGCCGCACCGCGGTTGAGCCTGTGGGCCTGAGCTGCGCCAGACGCGCCGCTCGGCTCCTCCTGGGAGCAGCAGATGTGGCGGCCTGGGCCGCCTCGCGGCCGACGCAGGTATCAGGCAGGGGGGCTGGCGTCTGTGCTGCCAGTGGTGGGCCACAGCCTCAGCAGCCATCGTTCGACGCCGTGCGGGACTGGGGTGGTGGCGGTGCGTACGGCTCCGCGTCCGAGACACCACGCCTCCAGGGTGAAAGGGCCGCGGGTTACCGTCAGTTGGTGCGGGCCGGGCAACCGAGAGACGCCGGAGGACAGGCCGAGTCGGCCGCCGTCGATGTCCAGGTGGACCTCGGCGTGTTCCTCCCAGTTGCCTTCTGGCGTTGGCGGGCGTGCCGACCAGTGCTCCAGGTCCACCTGCGGGTAGTGGTGGGAGAGGGCGCTGCGGAAGATGGCAGCGCCGTAGGCTCTCGTCACCAGCTCGTCTTGGGGGGTGGGTGGTTCGTGGTCCTCGTCGAGGGCGAGGAGCGATCCGATGTCGTCGAGCCGGAACACGTTGTGCTCGGCGAGGATCTCGCCTTGCGCGGTGGCGATCCGTTCGGGGTGCGGCGGGTTGCTGAGGTGCACTGCAGTTGGCTCCTGGGCTCCATAGGGCGCCGTGGCACCCGGAGTTTTCCCGGGCGCCACGGTTGTACAGTTTTGGGGTTTGCGGCTCCTCGGTCCGCCGGGGCCTGGCGGATTTCGGGTTCAGAAGCCGACGTCGACGAAGAAGGGGTCGTTCACTTTGTCGGTGTCGTCCGGGATGATCCTGCGGTAGCTGTAGAAGGCGTTCATGACACCGCCTCCGGACGAGTTGTCGGGCCCCGGGATGGCCTCGACGGAGAAGTTGTCGTCGAGCGTTGCGCCTTCCAGTGTGCTGGCGAAGGGGAATTCATCACACTCTTCTCCCTTCGACGGGTAATTTGGCCAGGCCGTCGCAGGAGCGGACCCTACCGCCTCGGCCGTCGCCGCTGGAGGTCACTTCGGTGGTGTAGAGGGTCTGCACGGTCACTGTCCTTCCTGGACGGAGTGGGCGAACCAGTCGAGGGTCTTGGCGAGCGCTTCGCGCATCGGGGTGGCGCGGACACTGAAAGTGCTGGTGTAGAGCGAGTCGTCCATGACGAACGGCTCGGTGTGCCAGTAGAAGAGTTCGCGGTACTCGGCCATGAACTCCTCGTCGAACGGGCCGAACGGCTCTGCCTCGCGCTGCACCGTGATCTGCGTCGGCTCGCCGGTCAGGTCGCCGATGATGCTGTGAATCTGCCGGGTCGTGTACGGGCCGTCGACGGGCAGGTGCCACAGCCTGCCAAGTGCGCGCTCGTCGGAGCCGAGCAACGCGAGCCCGGCAGCTAGGTCAGGCACATAGGTGTAGCTCTTCGGCAGGTCGATGTCGCCCAGTCCTAGCCTGGTCGCGCCGGCCAGCGCGGCCGGGAACACCGAGACGCCCAGCGAGGACAGCAGGACGCGCGGGCCGAAGAAGTCGGCCGCCATGCCGAGCGCGACGCGGACGTCCCCACGCTCGTGGGCAGCCAGGTACCGCTCGGTGATCGCGGCGCGCGTCTTGCCCTTGGGGCCCGGCGCGGCGAGCGGCGTCCGCTCGGTCATCGCCACGCCGCCGGTCGGGCCGTACTGGTTGAGCGTCTCGACGGTGACCAGCTTCGCGCCGCTGCGGCCGACCACGTCGAGCAGCGCGTCCTGGATCACGGGCAGCACCTGCGGCTGCAGCCGGTACGGCACGTGCGTGCAGTTGTAGACGACGTCGGCGCCCTCGACGATCTCGGCGAGCTTGGCCCGGTCGGTCACGTCGGCGGCGACCCGCACCGAACCGGCGATCTGCTCCCCACCGCCGGATCGATTCACCGTGCGCACCCGATTGCCCTGGGCGACGAGCCGCTCGGCGAGGGTCAGGCCGACGGGTCCGGCGCCGAGGACGACGTGCAGTTCCTGGGACATGGCTTCTCCTCCAAAATTGAGTGGTTAACCACTCACACTTGGCTCAAAAGAAAGGCCGCGTAACGCGGCCGTACTCGCAATGAAGACTCGATCGGTGAGGGAACTCAGTAGTGGCGCAGGCCCGCCGAGAGAGTGTTCGCCCATGGCGCGTCGACCTCGGTGGCGCCGATCGCCACCACCAGGTGGCACAACGCCCCCCTGGCCATGAAGTTCTGGACCGCGCCGGGGTCCGCGCCGGAAACGCTGCGCACGTACTCGACGGTCCGGGCGTAGCTGCGCCGCACCACCTCGCGCACCGCGGGCTCGGACGCCGCAGCCGCCTGGGCGTGCACCTGGACCAGCAGCAGGTCCCGGTCGGCGATGAGCCGGGCGTACTCGTCGCCCATCGCCGTCAGCACCTCGTGCGGCTCGCTGCCGCGTGCCCTGGCCGCCCCCCTGGCGAAGCTGTCCCGCACGAGGTCGAAGCAGTGCTCGACGACCGCGACGAACAACGCCTCCTTGCTGGGGAACAGGCGGTAGACATAGGCCTGCGAGATGCCCGCCCTCTTCGCCACCTCGGTGGTGTTGGTGCCGTAGTAGCCACGAGCCGCGAAGCTGCTGACCGCGGTACTGAGCACCGCCTCCCTGCGTTCCTCCGCGGTGCTGAGCACCCGTCTCGTCGTCGCCATATGAGTAATAAACCACTCACACTTTTCCGCGTCAAATCTTTCGGCGCTTCCCGCCAGACTCCCGACCCGCACAGCCTGCCGGGCCAGGACCACCAGGCGAGAGAGCCCGAGACAGGACCACGCGAGCCAGCAGCACCGGCCGGCCACACCCTTGCTCGTCGGCAGGCAGCGGTGACGTGGCACTGGCCGCGCCGGTTGACAGACCCTAGCCTGACCGCTCCTCCAGCCCTGGAGTGGCCGGCCGCTCGCGGCCCCAGGCGGCCAGCGGCTGGAGTGCGTCGTTGAGGCGCATGCCGTCCTCGGTTAGCGAGTACTCGACGCGGGGCGGCACCTCGTCGTAGGAGACGCGGTGTACGACGCCGTCCGCTTCCAGCTCACGCAAGTGGGAGGCCAGCACCTTCTCGGTGATACCGGGAAGCAGTCGACGCAGTTCGCCGAAGCGGCGGCAGGGGTGCTCGTGGAGCGCCCAGAGGATCAGCACCTTCCATTTGCCGCCGATCACCTCCATCGCGGCGTCGATCCCGCAGACGTGGCCGTCTGGTGCACCCGGCCGGTTCAGCGTCGTCATGCCCCACCCCTCTGACCTGCTCGCTCACCCCGGAGTAACCACCCACTACCAAGTGCGTACTTGATCACCTCCGGGCCTGCGACCAGCCTAATCGGCATGGCACACAACACTGTTGAAAAGACTCCCGTCACGATGCTGGGCCTCGGCGCGATGGGCACCGCGCTGGCCCATACCTGGCTTGCCGCCGGCCACCCACTCACCGTCTGGAACCGCACCCCGGCCCGAGCCACGGCACTCACCGCCGCGGGGGCACGGGTCGCGGACAGCGCCGCCGAGGCGGTCGCGGCGAACACCCTGGTAGTCGTCTGCTTGTTGGACGACACCTCTATCGACGACGTGCTGGCCGGCACCGACCTGTCCGACAGGGACCTGGTCAACCTGACCACCAGCACCCCTGCCCAGGCACGCGCCCGCGCCGAGTGGGCCCGCGAGCGCGGCGCCCGTTACCTGGACGGCGGGATCATGGCCGTCCCTCCGATGATCGGCGTCCCGGAAGCCGGCGGCTACGTCTTCTACAGCGGCTCGCGGAAGCTGTTCGAGCGGCACCAGGAGACCCTGGCTGTCCCGGCCGGCACCACCTACGTCGGCGAGGACGCGGGCTTCGCGGCCCTGCACGACGTGGCCCTGCTCAGCGCCATGTACGGGATGTTCGCCGGGGCCGCACACGCCTTCGCCCTGATCCGCAAGGAGGACATCGACCCCGCAGCGCTTGCCCCGCTGCTCGCCGACTGGCTCGTCGCGATGGCCCCGGCAGTTCACCAGACCGCCGCCCAGCTACGCAGCGGCGACTACACCCAGGGCGTCGTCTCCACCCTCGCCATGCAGGCAGCCGGCACCCCGACCTTCCTGAGCACCGCCGAGCAGCAGGGCGTCAGCCCGGAACTGCTCAACCCCTACTTCGAGCTGATGCACCGCCGCCTGGCCGAGGCCAGCGGCGAGGAGGACCTGACGGGCGTGATCGACCTGCTCGTGCACTGACCAGTACTTACAGTGAGCCGAGCGGGAAGGCGCGGCCCGGCCGGTCCGCCGCGCCCACGCCGAAGAGGTCGCGGTCGACGGCGAGATGGAGCCGGGGACCGTGAAGCCGGGCGTATGGATCCCCAACACCGCTGTGGAAGGACAAGCTCAACCAGGAGCAGCTGGACGCGTTGCGGGAGTTGGGTATGCAGCGGGGGTGAACTCCGATGGATGAAGCGACCCTGAGCATGTCAGTGGGACCCGGCAGAATACAGCGCCGTGAAGCGGCCTTGTGGTGAAGCGGTTCATGCCGGTGTTCTTGCCAGGGTGTGAGCGAGGTGGTCGCTGAGGTGGGGCAGCCAGTCGGGCCGCGCGTTGCCGAGAAGGTGGTCGCCGTGCGGGACGGTCAGGTAGCTGCCGTGCGGTGCCAGACGAGCCAGGGGCTCCCCGTTCGTCACGCCGGGGATGACGTCCTGGTCGCCGTCCACGACCAGCAGCGGGGCCGTGATGCGCGATGCCAGGGCGGCGAGATCCACCTGGCGTACGAACTCGTGGGCAGCGTCGGCGCTCCCGGTACGCGCGGCCATGATGTCCCGTACGGGCGGAGGCAGTTGCTCCCAGTCGAGGCGGAAGGGACCGCTGACGGTGGCGAGGGCCGCCACGCGCGGCTCCAACGCCGCAGCCCGGGCCGCAAAGTAGCCGCCCAGGCTCAGGCCGACGAGCCCGATGCGTGCGACTCCGAGCGCGTCGATGACTCGCCCCACGACCCGCTCGTAGTCCGGGACGAAGGTCGTGGTGGCCGCGAGCACGCCCTGTCCAGGGCCGTCCATCGCGAACACCGCAAGCCCCCTGGCCAGCAGCGCGGACACCAGATCGAGGAACTCCTCCTTGGCCGAGTCGAGGCCGGGGACGACGACCACGGTCCCTGGCGCGTCGGCGGGGCCGCGTAGCCAGCCGGTGAATCCCTCGCCGCTCACCCGCCGCGCATCGGGTTCGAGCACGGCGAGGGCCTGGCTCAAAGCGTGATCCGCCGCGGCGGCGGCACGATGTGCCTCCGGGTACGGCGCCAGGGTGGCCAGATGGAACCACCGGGCCGCCATAAGGAGGTACTCACCCTCCGAAAGTGGTGATGCCGCGTCCTGCGCGCGCCGGAGGTGGTCGTGTCCGGTGCGCACGAAGGACGGCCCCCAGTCGGCGACGCAAGCAAGGCCGTTGGTGACGCGCCGGTACTCGTGAGGGTCCACGCCCGCGCCGGTGGCGCGTGTCCACTGGGCGGCGGCGAACTCTGTGGCGCTCATCGTGCTCCTCCGGTCAGCAGGACGGCCTTGCCGCGTATCCGGCGCTCTCGCAGGTCGACCAGGGTGTCGGCTGTATGTGCCCAGTCGGTGACGCGGCCGATCTCCGGGTGCAACCGGCCCTGTTCCACAAGCCTCACCAGGGCTGCGAGATCGGAGTCGTACGGGGCGCCCGCGTAGTGGAAGTGCTGAATCGTGACGCGCTCGGGCCCGCCGAGGAGCTGGAAGAAATCGAGGGTCGCCGGGGTGCGGCTCGCCTGGCCGAACCAGACGAGCGTGCCGCCCGGGCACACCTTCCCCAGGGCGATGGGCAAATCCGGCCCGCCCGTGGACTCCAGCACGACATCGAACGGTCCCTGAGCCGCCGCGACCTCGTGCACCACCGTCGCACCCAGTTCGGCGAGGCGTTCACCGCGTACCGGCGTGGCCGTCACCGCAGTCAGTTCGGCTCCCGAGCCGACGGCCAGCTCGGTGACGTAGTGCCCGACGCCGCCCGAGGCGCCGGTCAGGAGCACCCGGCGGCCGGCCAGGGAACCCGCCGTACGCAGTAGCCGCAGGGCGGTGATCCCGGCCAGAGGCAGAGCCGCCGCCCGTACGCTGTCGATGCTGTCCGGGAGCACCGCGAGGGAGTGTGTGGGCACGGCGGCGTACTCGGCCCAGCCGCCCTGCGCCGGGTGCCCGACCACGCGGGTGCCGATGCCGGGGCCGGAGCCGTCGGCCGCCGCCTGGACGACGAGCCCTGCGATGTCCTTGCCGGGCAGCAACCCCGGCCCGGGGTGCTCGAGGAGGAAGGTCTCGCCCCGGTTCAAGGCGATCGCCTCGACCTTGATGAGGGCCTCACCGGGCTCCAGCACGGGCTGGGAGACCTCGGCGAAGGCGACCGGCCGCGCCGCTTGCCCCGTGGGAATCAGTCTTTGCATAGGGAGAATGCAACCTCCGCGGCCGCCCCGCGATCCAACAACGAACGAGCACAGTCGACAACGTTTGGTTGTCACCTATGGTGGGAGCCATGGATCTCGACGTGGCGCAGGTACGTGCCTTCGTGCGCACCGCCGAAGAACTGCACTTCGGGCGGGCGGCCGGAACCCTCGCCATCTCCCAGCAGGCACTGTCCAAGAGGATCGCGCGGCTGGAATCCCTGCTCGGTACCGAACTGTTCAGCCGCGGCGGCGGTGGCGTACGCCTCACCGAGGCCGGACAGCGTTTCCTCCTGCCGGCCCGCCGGACCGTGGCCGCCGCAGACGCCGCTGTCGCGGCAGTGGTCGGCACGGAGGATCCGTTGCGCGTAGACGTCTGGGGTCACCTCTATGCGCCGATGCGGACGCTGGCCCAGGTCGCCGGACGGGCCGGCGAGCTGACGTTGGGGCACGGGCGTGATCTGCCCTCGGTGACGGCGGCACTGCTGCGCGGCGACATTGACGCGGCCTTCGGCCGCGTCCACCCCCCGCTGCCCGCCGAACTTGCCCACCGCCTCGTCCGTCTCGAGCCGGTGGATGCCCTGCTGAGCGTGGACCATCCGCTCGCAGCCGAACCGGCGTTGCGACCGGACCAGTTGCGCGGCAGCGTGCTGTGGGCGCCCGGCCCGCTGAACCGGCTCGACTTCCTCGACCGGTTCGCCGACCGGTTCGGAATCCAGAGCACGGCGACGACCGTCAACCTGGGGCTTGCCCACTTCCTTGCCGAGGTGGCAGAAGAGCCGTCACGCTTCTCACTGGTACCTGCGGATGTGCCACTGCCGGAGGTCCCCGGACTGAGCTCCGTCCCCCTGGTCGATCCCACGCCGCTGTACGCCTGGTCACTGCTGTGGCGCACCGGCAACGGGCACCCGGGACTGACCAGCCTCACCGCCGCCTGCGCGGGAGAGGCTGGGCGCAGGCGATGGCTGGAGTACGACCCGGCTCGCGACTGGCTGCCCGAACCACCCACCAGCGATCCTGGCCCCGGATCGGACTGACCTCGTAGCGACAGCGCCGAGCCCGTTTCATCGGTGGTCGCTCACGAAACAGCCGACCGTTCGGCGGTCAACCTCCGGCAATCATGTATGAGTTGTTGCAAGCGGCTGGACGTGACGACTTCAAACGCGTGGAATCGCACGACTGCCCGATGTCCACCTGCGCCACCCCCAGGCTCCCCGTGCCGGGCCGGGAAGGGCAAGGTGGCGATTCGGTACCACACTGCCACTTCCGCCTCGTGCCCCAACTCGCCAAGGCCCTGAGCGTGCCGACTCCCGCCGTACGCAAGCCGGGCTCTGTGTGGCCCGAACTGCCCCGGCCCGTGCGCGCCGGCGCCGAACCGGTGGGACACGCCAGCTCGGGGTGTGCATGACCGACGACAACACCCCTTACTGGCCCTGCACCGGCTGGATCTCCCAGTCCGGTGGGCCTTGGAAGTTGAGACGGACTCAGGGATCAATGGGGGTGCGATCGGGGGTGATCCCTGATGAGTCGCACCGCGCTTGTGCGGCACGGTCATGGGCATGACTTTCAAGCCTTCTTCTTCCAACGCCGGGACCACGACGACGGGCCGGCACGGGCGAGTGCCGATGGCGGCGCTCGCCTGCGCGGTGCTCACCGCGATGACGTTGGGCGCGGCCGTTCCGGCGGTGGCGGCTCCGGCCACCCGGCCCGCGGTGTCCGTCGAGCACATCGGTGACCAGCTGCCCAATCTCGATCCGCAGGTGTTGCAGCAGGCACTGTCCAGTGCGCCCGACCGGGTCACGGGTGTGCTGGCGCGGGTGAGCGGTCCGGACGGCCACTGGACCGGGACGTACGGGAGCGCCGACGTCACCACCGGGGCGCCGGTGCCGGTCGACGGCCGGTTCCGCCTCGGCAGCGTCACCAAGACCTTCATCGCGACCGTGGTGCTGCAACTGGCCGCCGAGGGCCGCGTCGACCTCGACCAGCCTGTCCAGCGCTACCTGCCGGACGTCCTGCCCGACAGCTACCCGCCGATCCCCGTCCGCACCCTCCTCAACTTCACCAGCAGCCTCCCCGAACTGACCGCGGACGACCTGCCCACCACCCCGGACGGCATCGTCGAGCACCGCTTCGACAACCACCCGCTCGGCGAACTCGTCGCCAAGGCCGTCCGCCACGAGCGCCCCTTCGCCGAGCCCGGATCCATGCAGGTCTACGGCGCCACCGGCTACTACGTCGCCGCCATGCTGGTCGAGAACCTCACCGGACACAGCTACCAGCAGGAGATCACCAACCGCATCGTGCAGCCGCTGCACCTGCGCGACACCACCGCCCCGCAGACCGGCACCACCATCTGGGGTCCCCACTCCCACGGCTACATCGCCGTGCCACAACCGGCCGGCGGAACGCAACTGGTCGATATCACCGAACAGAACCCGGACGCCGGCGGCATGATCTCCACCACCGCTGACCTCGACCACTTCATCACCGCCCTCTTCCGAGGACGGCTGCTCCCCCCGGCCGAGCAGGCCGAGCTCTTCGACGTCCCCGACGTCCCCTACCTCGGCGGCACCGACCACGACCCGGGCCACGGCCGGGCCTACTACAGCGCAGGCCTGCTGCGCGCGACCCTGCCCAACGGAGTGACCGTGTGGGGAAAGACCGGCAGCACCTTCGGCTACACCGACGGCATGTTCACCACCCGCGACCTGCGCCGACGCCTGGTCTACTCCTTCAACCCGACCACCGGCGGCGGCAACGATCTCGCCCTGGTCAACCGGATCCTCTCCGCCACCTTCACGGCCCCGACTGATCATTGACGGTACTTCAGCACCCTCACCTGGCAGGCCGCCTGCTGATCACCCACCAGCCGACCCACCAGACCACCACACCCTGACGTCAATTTCTCCCAAGGTCGTTACGTTCCAGTACGGCTGCGACCCGCGGTCGGGGGGACCGTCCGGGCCTGGTGCACCCCGGGAGGAAGCCGCACGGGATCAGCCGCAGGCCGTTCCCCTTCGCATGGCCAGGTCCGCCTGCCGTACCGCGGGCCCCTTGCGGACGCGGCGGCCTGTCCAGTAGTGGCAGGTCGCGGGGCTGGTGGCGTGACCTGTGTCGCAGCGCGCATGCCCCGAAGGCTTCGGGGTATGCGGCTGGCCGAACGGCATTGACGTCGGCTGGGGAGGGAATCGCATGGCAGCGGTGGCACAACCGGAGCAGCTGGACCGGGTAGCGGCCGGCAGCACGCAGTCCAGCGCTGCGGCGGCTGCGGCGGGTGAGCTGCCGTGGATCAAGGACGCGGGCACCGTGGCCCCCAAGGACGCCCGTGCCCTGTCGAAGGTGTTCTTCGACCAGCTCCAGGTTCTGGAAGAGGGAACTGCCGAGTACCAGTACGCGCGGAACACCCTGATCGAGATGAACCTGTCCCTGGTCCGCTTCGCAGCGAGCCGCTTCCGCAACCGCGGCGACGGCGACCTGGAGGACGTGATCCAGGTCGGCACGATCGGCCTGATCAAGGCCATCGACCGCTTCGACCTGTCCCGCGAAGTCGAATTCACCTCCTTCGCCATCCCCTACATCGTCGGCGAGATCAAGCGCTTCTTCCGCGACACCACCTGGGCCGTACACGTCCCACGCCGCCTCCAGGAACTGCGCACCGAGATCGCGAAAGCCAAAGAACACCTCGCCCTCCAACTCGACCGCGACCCCACCGTCAAGGAACTCGCCGCACACCTCAAGCTCAACGAGGACGAGATCATCGACGGAATCATCGCCTCCAACGGCTACACCGCCGGCTCCCTCGACATATCCGCCGACACCGACGACAGCGGCCAGTCGGCCAGCGCGAAGAGCCGCACACTCGCCGACTTCATCGGCGAGGAAGACCCCGGGATAGAAAAGGTCGAGAACCTCCACACGCTGGCACCCCTGATGGACCAGCTCGACGAACGCGAACGACGCATCGTCAGCATGCGCTTCGGACACGAACTCACTCAGGCACAAATCGGCGCCGAGCTCGGCGTCTCCCAGATGCAGGTATCCCGCCTCCTTTCCCGGACCCTCACCAAGCTCCGCACCGGCATGCTCGACCAGACAGCCTGAACCGGAAGAACCAAACCTGTGAGGCGGGCCCGCGGTAAAAGGCGGACGCGCCTCACAGACGTATGACGCACCCGCCCCACCCCCGTCCGAATTCCGCTCCGGCCAAGCCGAAATGACGTGGAACCGTCCACAGGCCCAGGGCACCGAAGCCAAGTCCGAAAGGGGACATACCGGCGGTGGGGGCTGCAACCCATGAGCTGTGGCCCCCACCACCGGGAAGCGAGGACCCGCGATGGCCTTTCCCTTTTTCTCCTATTTTCTGGCGGCCGCTCTGGTCCTGCTGGCCTTCCTGCGGCGCTTCAGCGATGACCAGCGCCGTTTCGGCAACGGCGTCCTTCTGGGCCTGTGCACGCTCTTCCTGCTGGCTGGCTCGTTCGTCGGGCTCGATCACCTCCTCCGACCGCTGACCCGGGCGGTGGCAACCGGCCTCATAGTCGGAGCCACAGTCGGTGCGGTGGTCGTCGCCGGGTTCTTTGTGACCAACGGGATCCGGATGATCCGTACGGAAGGCGGCGGCCTGGCCAACCTTCTCTCCCTACTGGCGGGCGTCGCGGTCCTGGTAGCACTCGGCCTGCTGGGTGCCGCCGCCCGGGTCGAGAACGACCCCCTGCGCGCGGTGGCCGTCGCCACGCTCTTCCTAGCCGGCTACCTTTCGTTCCTCTTCGCCTGCTTCATCGGCTATGCCGTCTTGTACCAGCGGGTCGCGGAGCGCCGCCCGGTGGACTTCGTCGTCGTCCTCGGCGCCGGGCTGACGGACGGGTCCGTTGTACCGCCGTTGCTGGCCTCGCGGCTGGAGCGGGCACTGACCCTGTACCGGCGGCAGAAGGCACGAGGACGCTCCCCGATCCTGCTGGTCTCCGGCGGCAAGGGCTCTGACGAGCAGGTACCGGAAGCCGAGGCGATGGCCGACTACCTGACGGGGCGGGGGGTTCCGGACAAGCATGTTGTACGGGAGAACTCCTCGACGAGCACCGAGGAGAACCTGAAGTTCAGCCGGGAACTGATGGAGCGGCTGCAGCCGGGCTATCGCTGCGTCATCGTGACCAATGACTTCCACGCGTTTCGCGCGGCCGTCCTCGCACGCAAGGCCGGCGTGCCCGGTGAAGCCGCGGGCGCGCCGACGGCGGCGTACTACTGGCCGAGCGCGACCCTGCGGGAGTTCGTGGCCGTCCTGGTTGCCTACCCTGTGACGAGTCTGGGGATGGGCACGCTTCTGCTTGTCGCCGGGGTCCGGGCGGGTTGGCATGGCTGAGCCGGTGGACGCCCGAGCCGGAAACCGACAGGGACAGGCCTGGGCCTGCCGTGCCAGGTCGGCCGACAGCAGGCGGGTGGTGCTGGCGCGCTGCCCGATGGACGGCAGGTGCGATCGGGGTGGTGTGGGACGACTCTCTGCATGAGCACGTAGGCGGGGGCTCGCGACATTCACGGCGGAAATGAGTGCTGATCTTGGTGGGCAGTCTGAACTTTCTTCGTGCGCCACGACACGGTGTGCACGAGGTGGACGTACGGAGTGCTCGTCGTCGACACGCACGTCGTGCTCGTGGAACGCCGGCTGCGGGCTGGTGCCTTGGCGTGTCCGTCGTGCGGGGCCGTGGCCGCGCCCTGGGGTCACGGCCGGCGGCGGGCCCGGGAAGCGGTCGGTGGAAGGATGCCGCTTGGCACCCTGGCGGCCTGCGGCGCCCAGCTCAACCGCCCCCTTCTGGGGCTCTGGCACTCCTGTCCAGGAAAAGGGATCGTCTCGCGGTCGCCTCGGCTGCGTGGTCGCATTACGGGCAGGTGTGACAGGTCGGCTTTTGTCAGTTAGGGAGATGGACGTGACCGGGCACGAGGGCGGGCATACACCCGGTCCAGGCTCTACGGCCGCGGCGGGCGGCTTCACGAGCACGGCCGTAGAAGACATGCAGGCCGCTGTCGTCGTCACCGACGCCGACGGCCGCATCGTCACGACCAACAGCGCAGTGCGCAACCTGCTGGGGCACCGACCCGAGGACCTCAACGGGCAGGACTTCCATGACCTGTTGCACCGTGACAGTCACGGGCACGCCCTGCCACGCATGCAATGCCGGCTGAGGAGAGCCCTGCTCGCCGGCGCTACGCAGCACGGTGACGCGGAGTGGTTCGCCCGCCAGGACGGCACGCTCGTCCAACTGTCATGGTTCAGCGCACCGTGGTCGTCCAGCACGGGAAAGGGCGGCGCCTACGTGACGCTGTACGAGGCGGACGCCGACGTCTCGGACGGCATCCGCGACGGACAACCGGCGTCCTTGACGGAATTGGACCGGCTGGCCCTGCTGGCCGAGACCACCACGCAGCTGACCTCCACCCTGGACATCGACGACGCCCTGCGCCGCCTGGCGGCCCTCACCGTGCCGCGCCTCGCGGACTGGGCGGTGATCGATCTGCTCACGGAGCGGGACGAAGTGCGGCGGGCCCTGGTGATGCAGCACAAGGACGGCGTACTGATCGGCCGCGAGGACCTGCAAGGCCCCATGCCCCCGGTCCTGGAGGACTCCCCCATGCCCCTGTCCCGGGCACTGCGCGGAGCGGCGTCCTCGCTGGCCGGCCCGGCCACGTATCACGGCCCACCCGATTCGGGCATCGCGGTGGAACAGGCCCGGCTGTTCACCGAGACCGGTATCCACTCCGCGGCCATCGCGCCCATCCGGGGCCTGCGCAACGTGCTCGGCGCCCTGACTTTGGGACGCGCGGCACGGTCCGACGTGTTCACCTCCACCGACCTGCCGTTCCTGGAGGACATCACGCGCCGCGCCGGGCTCGCGCTGGACAACGCGCGCCTGTACGAGCGCCAGCGCAAGGTCGCCGAGACCATGCAGCGCCACCTGCTGCCCCAACTCCCCCGGGTACCGGGGATCTTGATGACGGCCCGGTACGTGCCCGCCCCGCACGCCTCCTTCGTCGGCGGCGACTGGTACGACGCCTTCGCCATCACCCAGGACACCCACGCCCTGGTCATCGGCGACGTCGTCGGACACGACCTCACGGCCGCCGCGGGAATGGCGCAGGTACGCAACATGCTGCGCGCCTTCGCCTGGTCCCGGCCCGGTGACGCTCCCAGTGCCATCGCCGCCCAGCTCGACGAAGCGCTGAAGAACATAGCGGAAGTACCCATGGCGACCATGATCCTCAGCACCCTCGCCGTGAGGGACGACGGACTGTGGCGCCTCCGCTGGACGAACGCAGGCCACCCTCCGCCTCTGCTGGTCGGCCATGATGGTCAAGCGCGCTACCTCGCCGAGGGACACGGCATTCTGCTCGGCGCCGGCGTGAACTCGCCCCGCCCCGACGCCCTCTGCGTCCTGCCGCCCAGCAGCACCGTCATGTTCTACACCGACGGCTTGGTCGAATCACCACGCCGCGGCATCGACGCGGGCCTTGAGCGGCTGCGGCGCCATGCGGCTGCTCTCGCCCACCGTCCGCTGGAATCGTTCTGCGATCTGCTCCTGGAACAGATCCGCCCCGAGGACAACGACGACGACGTCGCCGTGCTGGCACTTCGCACACCCGCAGCCGACCCCTCGGGCCGGCGCCCCTTCCGAGCAGGCTGACAGCGGCACCATTACTTCGCAGGAGAAGGCCGGCATCGAGATCAACGACTGTGACCACAGTGGAGGTCACTCGCCCAAGCCCAGCGATTGTCCCGACCCTCCACCCGGGCGCCGTGAGGATCTTGGTGTCCGGCTGCGAGATGAATCGTTCTTGCTTGCAGTGAAGGTGTCACCGGGACCGTCCTGCGCGGCGGGGGCTCCTGGCCTCCGCGCACCGGAACCACGCCTCCAGGAAGCCGCCGCCGGTCACTGAGGCGCCAGGCCTGTGGGACTCGCAGAAACACTGGCGCTGGCATGCGTGTCAGGCGCCGGGGGCGACAGGGCGTTGCGCTCGGCGGATGGGGGCGCTGGGCGGAGAAGTCGGTCGTTGAGTCGTCAGAACCGCTCGTGGCAGGGATGCCGGGCGATTTGCTCCCGGAGTTCCTGGAGCAGGTGGGGCAGGACCTCGGCGCGCTCCAGGTGAGGGACCCCTATGCGCCCTGCGCGGATGCGAGCCGGCGCGGCAGGGAACCGGTAGGAACTCCCGGATAGTGCTCGGGGATTGGCCATGACGTACGACGCAGGTGCCCCCCCCGCCGCTCTGCTGCCTGTGCTGCGCATGTGTCCGTGGAGAGGCTGCACGCCCCGGCGGCGGCTCTGACAAACCGGCCGCCGCCTGGCCTCGCTCGACGGCCACCGCGCCACGGGCCAGGGGCGGTGATCACCGAGGTTCCAGGGGCCCGGGACACTCGCAGAAGCCAGTCGTAACTGTTATTGTTTCAACTAGAGGGAGGTGGTAGACGACATGGGGGCCAACAGTCGACTGACGGTCGCCGCGCATGCCGTGACCTGGATCGGGCTGTATCAGCGCCGTGGGCACGAGGTCGCGACCTCGGAGCAGATCGCGACGAGCGTCAATACCAACCCCGTGGTGATCCGCCGCCTGCTCGCCCAGTTGCGCAAGGCCGGCCTGGTCGACTCGCGCAGGGGCGCCGGGGCCGGCTGGACGCTGTCGCGGGAGCTGTCGGCAATCACTCTGCTCGACGTGTACGAGGCGGTGGAGTCCGGGCCGATCTTCGCCCTGCACCCTGCCACGCCCGACCGGGAGTGCGTCGTGGGCCGCGGGATCGCGCCGGTGCTGGGTGCCGCCTACGACGGTGTCGAGACCGCCCTCCGCGCGGAACTGGCGAGGACCACGCTGGAGGACGTGCTGCGTGACGTACTGAGAGACGCTTAGCTTCAGCCGCGGATTGCGGCAGGGCGGCACTTTTTGCGCCCCGGATCGTAACAACAACAGTTACATCAAGCATTGGGGAATGCCATGGGACAGCTGGACAACAAGACCGCCCTCGTGACCGGGGCCTCCACCGGCATCGGCCTGGCCATCGCCCGCCGGTTCGCCGCCGAAGGAGCCACCGTCTACCTCACCGGCCGCCGGGAGGCCGAACTGAAGAGCGCCGTCGAGCAGATCGGCAGCCGTGCCATCGGGATCCGGAGCGACGTATCGCAACTCGGCGACCTCGACCGGCTCTTCGCCGAGATCACCGAACGCAGCGGCCGCCTCGACATCGTCGTGGCCAACGCCGGCGTCGGCGACTTCGGCCCGCTCGGCACAATCACCGAGGAGGACTACGACCGCACCACATCCATCAACCTCAAGGGCACTGTCTTCACCGTCCAGAAGGCGCTTCCGCTGCTGCCGGACGGCGCCTCGGTGATCCTGCTCTCCTCCAGCGCGGCCCTGCGCGGCGTCCCCGGCCTGGGTATCTACGCCGCCACCAAGGCCGCGATCCGCAGCCTTGCCCGCACCTGGGCCGCCGAACTCGCCGACCGCGGCATCCGGGTCAACGCCCTCACCCCCGGTCCCGTCACCACCCCCGGCGCCGACGAACTGCGGGCCGCCCTCCCGCAGGACGGCGCCGAGCCCACCGCGCCGACCCCGCTCGGCCGGGCCGGCCACCCCGACGAGGTCGCCGCGACCGCCCTCTATCTGGCCGGGGACCAGAGCTCCTTCACCACCGGCGCGGAACTGTTCGTCGACGGCGGAGCCACCCAGCTCTAGTCACACAGACCGCCCTCGGTGCAATCCCGCACCGAGGGCGATTCACTGCCACCTGCTCGGCGCCACAGCGGCTCCCCTCCACCACCGCGACATGCCCCGCAGACTCTCGCGGCTTCGGGTGCCCGAGGGCGGTCCGGCAAGTCCTCGCCCACCGAATCCGCAAGTCATGCCCTGCGTATCGCCGACGCGCGCCGTGAAACCACACGCTTCGTCTCGCTGGTCAACTACGCCTACCGACGCAACTTTCAGCGTCATCGGTCAGTGAGGTGCAGCCTCACAACAGATACGGGGGGTGGCTCTCGCGAGGTGGGGCTGCCCCTGCAGCGGTCGCTGCGGATGGTCGTCGTGGTGCCTGGCACACCGACCACGTACGCATTCTGCTTCGACCACGGCGATCTGCATGTCTTCCATGGCGGGGAGCCTTGGTGCACGGCGGCATGGGTCACGCTGCCGGGCTGCACTCGGCACGAAGCGTGGGAGGAGAAGCGGAGCCGCTTCGGCGAGGCCCCCTTCATCGACGACCTGTCGCCCGGACACGGGCCCTGGACTCCTGCTGTACCGCTTCACGCGGCTCGTCCACGATCTCCTCGTACCGCTGCCTGCTCACACTCCCGACCTTGGGCAAGTCGGTCATGCCAGCCCCCTGCTACCGGGGCGCGAGACTCCTCCTGCCGACGGCAAGCCCCGGCCCCACACCGCAGCGTCCACCCCCAGCCAGATCCAAGCAACCTATGACCCACGCTCCCCAATGGGGAGGTTCACGGACGGTCTCTCAACTCCCCGTACTGCGCAGGTTCTCGCGCACCTTGGCGATGGCGAAGCCCCAGCCCTGCTGGACGGTGGGCTTGGCGGGCACGGCGATCTCGTCGGGATTGGTGAGCACGTCGAGAAGGACCGGTCCGGGTTCGGCGAAGGTGCGCTCGACTGCCTCGGCCAGGTCCTCGGCGCGCTCCACACGGATGCCCTTGATGCCGAGCGCCTGCGCGACCGCGGCGAAGTCCGGGTTGTCCAGGACGGTGCCGAACTCGGGGAGGCCCGCCTGCTCCTGTTCGAGCTTCACCATGCCCAGGCGCCGGTTGTCGAAGACGACGAGCTTGATGGGCAGTCGTTCGGTGCGGATCGTCATCAGGTCGCCGAGCAGCATCGACAGGCCGCCGTCCCCGCAGAACGCGATGGTCTGGCGGTCGCGGTCCAGGAACTGTGCGCCGATGGCCTGCGGCATCGCGTTGGCCATGGAGCCGAGGTTGTACGAGCCGATCAACCGGCGGCTGCCGCGCATCTCGACGAAGCGGGAGAGCCAGACGGTGGCCATGCCGGTGTCGGAGGTGAACACGGCGTCGGCGGCGGCCGCGGCATCCACCGCGGCGGCGAGCGCCTCGGGGCGTACGAGGTGGTCGCGGTTGTCGAACGCGGAGCGGACCTTGCCGATCAGGCCCTTGTCGTGGCCGGGCGCGGCGAGCCGGCGCTGTCCGTCCTGCCAGTGCGTGAACTTCTCGCGTGCGGAGTCGAGGTGCTTGCGGTCCGCGCGGGCGGCGACGCGCTCCAGGAGTCCCCGCACCGTGGGGCCGACATCGGCGGCGAGCGCCACGTCGACGGGCACGCGCCGCCCGATGTGCTCGGCGACCCGGTCGACCTGGACGACCTTCTTGCCCTCGGGGTACCAATCCCGGTACGGGAAGTCGGTGCCGAGCAGGACCAGGGTGTCCGCGTGGTCCATGGCATGGGCGGCGGCCGGATTGCCGATCAGGCCGGTCTGGCCGACCTGGAACGGGTTGTCGCCCTCGAAGCCTTCCTTGGCCTTGAGAGTGAGGACCATGGGCGCGGCGAGCCGGTCGGCGAGGGCGAGGACGTCGTCGCGCGAGGTACGGGATCCGCGTCCGACGAGGAGGGTGACGTTTCCGCCTTCGTCGATGAGACGGGCGGCCTCGTCGAGGGCGGGGTCGTCGGGCCGGTTCTCGGAATGGGCGACGGAGAGCCGCAGCGGCCGGTCGGTGGGCAGCTCCTGGTCGCCGATGTCGCCGGGGATGGTCAGGACGGCGACGCCCCGGCGCCCGATGGCGGTGCGCACGGCGACTTCGAGGAGGGCGGGGAGCTGCTCGGGCGAGGTGACGGTGGCGCGGAAGACGGCGACGTCCTTGAACAGGAGGTCGTTGTCGACCTCCTGGAAGTAGTCGGTGCCGACCTCCGAGCGCGGAACCTGGCCGGCGATGGCGAGGACGGGCGTGCCGCTCTTCGCCGCGTCGTACAGGCCGTTGAGCAGGTGGACGGAGCCGGGTCCGACGGTGCCCATGCAGACGCCGAGGGTGTCGGTCAGCTGCGACTGGGCTCCGGCCGCGAACGCTGCGGCCTCCTCGTGGCGACAGCCCACCCAGGACAGGGACTCGGAGGTCCTGATGGCGTCGGTGAGCGGGTTGAGCGCGTCACCCACGACTCCGAAGACCTGCCGGACCCCGAGTTCTTCGAGGGCATCGACGAAGAGGTGGGCGACGGTGCGGGACATGGATGGTGTCCTTTCTGTGGAGCTGGCCCGCGGGATATGGCCTGCGGGCAGGGGTTGGTCGGGGTGTCGGGTGTACACATCCGGTGCGCCCGCCATGGATCGTCCAAACGGAATGGGGGCCAGTGGGACGGATGGCCGTGTGGTCAGCCGGTGAAGCTGTCGGGGTCGGCGGCCTTCCAGTCGGCGGCCCATCTCGCGGGCGGGTCGAGGGTCAGCTCGCCGGGCTTCAGCCATTCGTAGAGCTCCGCGTAGGAACGGAAATCGTCGCTGTCAGTGGCGCGGCGGCGCAGCAGGTGGGGGCCGAGATCCCCGGGGTGGGAAACGCCCATCGCAGCCATGATCTGCAGGGCGCTGGAGACGGTCGCCTCCTGGAAGCGCCGTACCCGTTCGGACTTGTCCGCGACGTCGAGGGCTCGGGCCCGTCGCGAGTCCTGCGTGGTGACGCCGGTGGGACAGCGGTTGGTGTGGCAGCGCTGGGCCTGGATGCAGCCGACGGCGAACATCATGGCGCGGGCCGCATTGGTCCAGTCGGCGCCCATGGCGAGGCGTTTGACCATGTCGGCGCCCGTGGCCACCTTGCCGCTCGCGCCGATCCGGATCCGGTCGCGGAGCCCGGCGCCGACCAGGGCGTTGTGGACGGTGATCAGCCCCTCCGTGAGCGGCATGCCCAGGTGGTCCGCGAACTCCAGCGGGGCCGCGCCGGTACCGCCCTCGGCGCCGTCGACCACAATGAAGTCGGGGGTGATGTCCTCGGCGATCATCGCCTTGCACACGGCGAGGAACTGCACGCGGGAGCCGGGGCAGAGTTTGAAGCCGACCGGCTTTCCGTCCGCGAGTTCACGCATCCGGGCCAGGAAGCGCACCATCTCGCGCGGCGTGGAGAACACCCGGTGGTACGGCGGTGAGACAACCGTCTTCCCCTCCGGAACGCCGCGGACCTGGGCGATCTCGCTATTGACCTTGCCGCCGGGCAGCACCCCGCCGATGCCGGGTTTCGCACCCTGGGAGAGCTTGAGGGAGACACACTTGACGGCCGGGTGGGCGGCCTTCTCGCGGAACATTTCCGGGTCGAAGTCGCCGTCCTTCGTACGGCAGCCGAAGTAGCCGGTGCCGATCTCCCAGATGATGTCGCCGCCGGGACGCAGGTGGTACTCGGACAGGCCACCCTCACCGGTGTCGTGCGCGAAGCCTCCCCGTGCGGCGCCCGTGTTGAGCGCCAGGACAGCGTTGCCGGAGAGCGAGCCGAAGCTCATCGCGGAGACGTTGAGCAGCGCCATGTCGTACGGGCGGGTGCAGTCGGGGCCGCCGACCCGCACGCGGGGAGCCTGCTTCGGCATGTCGACCGGGCGCATCGAGGGCACCAGGAATTCGTACCCGCGGCCGTACATGTCGCGCTCGCTGCCGAAGGGTTCCTCGGCGTCGACGCCCTTGGCCCGCTCATAGACGATGCTGCGGGTGTCGCGGTCGTAGGGGCGGCCGTCGTAATTGCGCTCCACGAAGTACTGCTGGAGTTCGGGCCGGATCGCTTCCAGGAGGAATCGGGCGTGTCCGAGGACCGGATAGTTACGCAGGACGGAGTGGCGCCGCTGGAGGAGGTCGTAGCAGCCCAGCAGGGCGACGACCAGCAGCGGAGCGCCCGCGAACCACCACCACGGAGAGACTGCGAACGCCGAGGTCACCGCTGCGGCGGCACACACAATGAGGAAGGCCACGGACCCAAATCGCACCATGGATAACCGGATATCCGGGATCGCGCCATTCATGTACGGCAGCGGTACGACACAAGGACGCCGTGTGCTCCCGCGTTACCCCCGTGGAGGTTCCGCGGCCTGCGCACATGCAGTCGCGGTGGCGGTCAGGACGAGGATGGCCTGATCGTCGTCGATTACGGGGCCGCTGGTGAAAGCGTGTACGGCCCGGGTGATCGTGTCGACCACGTGTTGCACCGTAAGGTGGCCGGGGGCGTCGGCCCCCGCGTCCGTCAGGCGCGGGTCCCCGAACAGTTCGCCTTCGTGGCGTGCTTCGGTGATCCCATCGGTACAGAGCACCAGGCTCTCGTGGGGGCGCAGGCGCAGGCGGTGCGGGGTGAGCTGAGGGTCGGCAACGGCACCGAGCAGGAGCCCGGGCACGTCGAGGGGGTGCACGGCATGCCGGCTGTCCAGGCGCCGCGACAGCGTGTAGCCGGCTCGTACCAGCTCGATGGCCAGGCCAGTGGGGGTGGTCGTGGATATCCATTCGATCGGCGTCGGACTTCGCCCAGTACCGTGGAACGCTCGCGCCGCCCCGGCGTTCGTGAACTCTGAAGCCGCAGATACACAGGTCTTACAGCGAAGCCGCCACCTCGTCCTGGACCGGGATCGTCAGATGGCGGGAGGACCATGCGGCTCCCAGTGCTCAGCCGCTCAATCCCCGGCCACGGACCCTGACATCCAGCAGTTGGACGATGCTCTCGGCTTCCGCATTCCCCAGGGCTCTCGAAACCTGGCTGCGGATAGACAACGGGAGCACCGCGAGGGACGGAACAGCGCCCCTTCCGGGAGGAAGCCGACTCCTCCCCGACCCGGCCTCCAAGATCTTCCCTGGTGGCGAGGTGTTTCTCGACTGTCAGAGAGCAGTATCTACACGCCGGGCCCAACCACAGCAGCCCTAACAGGAGTTGAGGTCCAGCTTCTCACCTTGTTCCTACCTCGTTGCTCACGTTCGGTGATGCTGGCCTGGCGTCCGGGGCCGGTGTGCGAGATCTCGCGACCACGGGGTCGTGTCGTAAGACGACCAGGATCGTTGGCGTTCACGAACGTCCCCGTGTTGAGCGAGAGGTGAACTCCTATGCGTCGAATGAGCATTGCCCTGACCACGGCGGTCGTGGCCATCAGCCTGGCCGCTCCGATGGCGAGCGCTGCCCCCGTCTCCCGTCCTGCACCGCCGTACTCCTATTCGGACTGCCTGGCTGCCACCAAGCAGAAGGGCGAGTCCCCCGCCCACAGCAGGTGGCATTGCGACCAGTTGGTGAAGAAGGGCTGGGTCAAGCCGCCGAAGCGCTGATCACCCCGCATGGCTTCCGGCACATCTCGGTCTCGGGGGAAGCACCGGTTCTGATCAGCTGAGGCCGCTCAATCCACTGGCGGTCGGAGAGCGAGTCAACGCTGGCTCCTGCACGGTACTGTGTGGCGCCGACCGCGACCACGCCCGCCATCTGCTGACCTCCGCCCGGCCAGCCTCCCTGCGGACGAGCGAAGGCTCGACGTTCCTTCTGCACACCCGCCCGCTCCTGCCCGGCGAACACAACTGCCACGACCTCAAGCTTCCGGACTGATCCGAGCCCACACCGCGATGAAGCGTCGAACGCCGCGGAACTGCCGGCCCGCGTCTCCGCTGACGCGTCGCAGGGAGGAGCCGCCCACCCCCGTGCGTGGGTGTGGGCGGCTCTGTCATGCGCGGGTTAGCGCTTCACCTTCACGGTCAGGCCGCGCCCCATTAGGGTTCTTTGTGGTTTCGGACCGTGACCCCGGCCAGCAGCCCGGCCGGTCACCCGACCGGTGCCGCGCACTGTGCGAAGAGCTGTACCCGCGTCCTTGAGCGGAGCCCTACCGCGGCCAGCGAGGCCACTCAGCGAACGGCAGGAGCGGGGACGGAGAATCGGATCCCGTAGCGCTTTTCCATGGTGGCGATCCGGTCGGGCAGGCTGGTGCGGATCTGCGCCAGCTCGTCCTTGTGCTCGGCGACGAACTGCTCCCGCGCCTTCGCGCGCAGTGGTTCCCGCGCCGCCTCGACCGGCTTCATGCACGCCGCGTAGATCGCTCCGAGCCTGCGCTCCTCCGCCTTCATGGCATCGCGGTCGTCGATCTCCTGGATCTTCTTGTCGACCCCGTTGAAGAAATCGTTCTCGTCCTTCGCCTGCACGCCTTTGCCCGCCAGACAGCCCGAGAAGGTCTTGCGTGCTGACACGACGGTGTCCTGCGTCTCGAGTGGGGCGAGCCCGCTCAGCCAGCGGGAGAACAACGGACCGTAGACGGACTGGAGTTCGGCGGCCGCCGTATCGCCCTTCTGACCGCAACTTTGCACCAGCGCGTTGTCCGGCGCCGCACCACCAGCGGAGGAGAGCTGCTGGCCGGGGACCGTGGCGGAGACGAAGCCGTTGTGCGCGATGGTCTCCAGGTCCGGAATCTCGAACAGCCGCACGAACATGGCCGGAGGGGCATCCGGCAGCGGCGCGTGCGCCGACGTGAAGCAGGCTCGTACGGTCTGCGACCGGATCAGGCTGGTGAAGCCTTCGAGGCCTTGGGTGAGCCGGGTGTCCGCGCCGCCAGCGGGCAGCACCATGGGCGTGACGTCCTGCGGCAGGCCGTACGAAACGGGCGAGGCGGGATCGACGGCGTGTGCGGAGGCGTCAGGGCGGGTGGGAGCACTAGCCGTTGGCGTCGAGCAGCCAGACAAGAGGGGCAGGAGCGTGCCGACGAGCACCGCTCCCAGAGCAGCGAGGGAGCGGGGGCGGCGGGGGTGCCGGGCGGGGCGGGGCATGTCCGCCTACCTCCGATGACGAGGGTGGACCGGAATCGCAGGCCGTGCCTGCCGGACACGGTTCTCCGCCAGGCAGGCACAGCGCGAGATCAGTGAACGATGGTGACCTGGTCGCCGGGGGTTCGGCTGATCACGGAGAACTGGGTGCCCGGGGCCAGGTCCGTGACCAGAGCGAAGTAGGAGTTGTTGATGTCGTGGTAGCCGTTGTCCATCTGGACATAGCCCTTGGACCCGACCAACCAGCCCGCCGAACTCGACTTGCGGTACACACCCATGTACCCGGAGAACTTGGAGTCGGGGGCATTGGCGGCTTGCGACCAAGACACGTTGAGGTCGTGGCAAGGCGAGTCGGCCTTGACCGCGACCATGGCACCGTTCGTCGTCGTGCCCGGGCTCCTCAGCCAGGTCGAGACGCACCCGGAGGCGGAAGCGGTGGGCGCCAGAGCGACCAGGGAGGCGGCAGTTATGCCGGCGACGGCCAGCGCGGAAAGCGACTTCTTCACAAGAAACCCGATCTATACGAGTACAGCAGGGCCCGGTCACACTGACGGGCCGAACGCTGCGCACAATATCAACACAAGTCCCTGACCTGCACATTCGCGTGATCGCGCTCCCCTGCCTCGGCCAGCCTGGGCGGGGCCCGCGGTGTCGAACAAGAGCGTGTCCCTGTGACAGCTTGGCCAGTTGGCCGGATGTGTCCGTCCGGTTCGGGATCACTGACTCGATGTGGGACCGGAGCAGGCACAAGTCCCTGTGGTCTGCGGGGTCATAGACCCTATGCCGGGCAGCGAGCAGAGCGGCGGAGAGCGCACCCAGCTCGCAGAGCTGGTGCCATTCCAGACTGCGGCGGGCCAGCCGTGACGTCTCTCCAGGCCGAGCACCAGCCCGCCCTGGTCCAGGCCCACCTCGGACACCAGCCGCTGGAACCTGGCCCGTTGACTCCGCTCTGGAGGCGGAGTCTTGCCTGGAACGCACCGGCCGCTCCCTTGTTGAACTGGTCGCCTCATCCCGCGTATGCGCACGCCGTCAGGCCCTCGCGGGCAGTCGGCTGCGAGGGCCTGACGCGTTCCCGAACCCTCACCCGCAAGGCATCCTGCAGGTCGAAGAGAGTGGTCCGGTCCCGCACCGACGGCATCGCGGCCGACCACATCCAAAACTGCAGGACCGTGCGGGGCTGCGGGCAGCCGGTGGGTAAGCCAGGGCGACAATCGTCAGCCGGCACGCGGCGAGGGCGCGTGTCCCTGTGAGCGGCTCGGCGCTGTCCAGCCCCTGAAGTACCGGTGCACTCACCACGCTGATCTCGCCCACGTGCCGCTGGCCGCTGCCAGTACGGCGGCCCCGGAGACCACCGCGTACAAGGCCACAGGGCACGGCCTGCGTGCCCGTCCAACGCGTTCCTCGTCTACGAAAAGGAGATGTACATCGGCGGCAGTGACGCGGCAATCTGGGTGTCCAAGGCCCACGGGTCGCGTGCGATCAAGCTGACGGCAAGACCGGTGAGAACCTCGGTCCGTCGTCGCCAAGGACACGGCGTTCGTGAACATCAAGCGGTCCCCCAACTCGTGTTCGGGCGTACACAGTCCCAGCAGGGACTGGGAATACCTCTGGTTCAACCCCGGCAAGCACGAGGCCCCTCCCGGATTCGTGGACCGCTACCCGAGCCTGAACGGCTATACGGGAACCCGCCACTACGCCAACGACAAGAACTCGGTCAACTACCGGCGGACCCTCAACCTCAGCGACCGGGCCGGCTGCATCCTCTTCGACGTCACCATCGCCTGAGAAGCGCCCCCTCATACATCCCGGCCGGCGCGGGGAGGGCCGGCCTAGCATCAGGACGGCAGGAACACACCGCGCAGGGTGTGGGGTCGGTCCATGGTGAAGTTGACCTCGGGGTGAGGGGCGTACTGGACTCCGTCGTAGATCCAGGCGGCGAGGCGGAATCCGGGCTGCGGCCGGGCAGTGACACTGACCGTGGTGCCAGGCCTGTAGGGCCCGTAGACAGCGGGTCGCACGGTGCCGCCGTCGGTGGCGGTCAGGCTGAGGGCGTAGCGGGTTTTGGCGACGGCCGGAGCGCGGTATCCGGCCACGATGGGTGCGGACAGGCGAGCGAGAGCGGCGTTGTCGTTGTTCTGGTCACCGAGGGGCTGGCCATTGACAGTGTTCTCGGTGTTCGAGTACTGGTTGACCGTGGCACAGCTGGTGGGGCACGAGGTGGCGTAGGCCATGAGGGTGTGGAAGTTGCCGCGCGGGGTGATCCAGCCGGTCCCCGAGTGCCTGTTCAGGAGGTCGGTCCAGACATGGCGGGGGGCCTGGGAGTCCAGGGTGGCGCGGTCGTGGAACATCCCCAAGTTGTGGCCGATTTCGTGACCGAGGTTGTACCAGCCGGTCAGTGACCTGAAGTCGACCACGGAGAAGGCATCACGGGCGTTGAAGGCTCCCCGCATGGGCAGGTCTCCCTGACCCGAGGACTCTCCGGGGTCGACGCTGTTGACGACGGTGACCAGGTCGGCTCCGTACCGCTGGCGCAGGGCGGCGGCGGTGGACCCGAGTTGGTGGTCCTGGGGGTTGTTCAGCTTGCTGAGAAGGGCTGACGAGGTGTTGTCCCCCTGGTAGCCCGTGTCGTAGGTGCCGATGATGTCGATGCTGGCGGGAATGCCGCTGTTGGCGAAGGCCTCGTTCATTTTCCGCTCGGCCCAGTCGATGGTGTTGATGACCTGCTGCTCACCGCCCGCCTCGGCCACAGCCCCACGTGTGTAACCGGCGATGACGTCGATGACGACCGGATCGGCGGGCGTGTCCCGGGGGCGGCTTTCGAGGCCCCTGCGCAGCGCCGACTTGGACGCGCCGGGCTCGGCGAAGTCGTCGTCGGGCTTCGGCTGCGGACGTCGGCTCGGATCCTCCTCGGTCGCGTGCAGGCGCGAGCTGTGGCCAGGGAGGGTCTCCAGACGGTAGACGCGAGCTCCGAGGTCGCCGATGACCTCCACGGCGGGAACGGCTTCCGTGTGGGAATGACCGGCGCCACACACACCCCGCAGAGAGGCGATGACGCTGGTGTCGGGCCGGCCCTTGACGTGCCCGCTCCAGGTAAGGGTTCCGTTGTTCTCCTCAGCCCCGTCTTCCACAGCAGTGATGTGCACGTCGTCGAAGAACACGAAGGTGTGCTCGTGCGGCGCCCCGAACGGGGCTCGGGTGCACAGGTCGGTGAACATGTCGGCTTGCCAGCGAAGCGTGCGCTCACGGAGCACTTCCCCGCCGGACCTGACCGGAGAGGAATGGCGATGCGTTGAGGCTGCCGCCGAAACACTGGATGCCGCGGCCATCGGAAGCGGGATGAGGACAGCCATGCCGATGGCAAGCAGGCGGGAAAGCCGGGGATGACCAGGAGAGTTCATGAGGCTAAGAAGTAGGCTGCGGAAGAGCTGGCACGGGTGCGACATGCCTGTGACGGCGCTCGATTCACGCTCTTGGCAGGGCTCAGCAGCCGTTCGGCTTCGAAAGGCGGCCCAATTGAGGTCCCGTCCGGCACGGCACGAGCCTTCCGGTTCTGTCGGCATCCCGTCCTGAGTCCGTCGGCGACTGAACACCCCCTGCAGACGCCCATCCGTTCGAGGGATAACGCTCCCAGGGGGCAGTCTGCGGGCTCAACGGGCCAGGCGACGTGTCGGACTTGAGAAAGGCGGAGCACGACATGGACGACGAGTACGATCCTGTCGTCGCCTCCTACGCGCGCGCTGAGGCGCTCGCAGGCGGCGCGTTCATCCCGATCCTGCCCGCCGCGGTCTCTCTCGCGGGCATCTCGCGGGCGTTGTGATGCCGCTGCTCATCACTGCGGACGCATGGCGGGAATTCGTGGCGGGCGACAGCGAAGGCGGGCCAGGGCGCCTGCACACGGGGATGTCCGCTGTCGCCCAGGCCATCGGGCAGACGCTTCCCAACGAGAGTGCCGCATGGTGCCTGCGCGAGACCTGCCCCGCGGACAGGCGCCCACGGGCGACGACCGCCTCCTGGCCCTCACCGAAACGCACCACCGGCGAACCGATCATGACCCTGCTCCTCCCCCGCGAATGGTGGACACACCGCGGCCAGGTGTAGGGCCCGGCGCCGAGCGGGTCCAGGAGTTCGGGCGCCACCTCGCGGACCAGGGCGAGCACGCCGTCCTCGATCTTTTCGGCCTCCTCCAATTGGGGCCTGGATCCGCAGGGCAGTGGAACGCCTGGCCCGTACGGTCACGCGCTCGATGCCCTGGGTGTGGCGGAGACAGGACGGGGCAGGAGAGCATCATGGCTGACTTTGTGCAGTTGGTGCGGCAGTCGATGCGTCGTCGCAGGTTGAGTGTGGATGCTCTTGCTCAGGCGACTGGAATCCGTACACCCCGGATTCGGGTCTTCGTGCAGGACGGGGTGCACGGACCGGTTGCTCCCACCCGGCAAGAACTCGCGGAACTCGCAGGTGCCTTGGCTTTGCCGTTGTCTGCTGTTGTGGAAGCGGCTGAAGCGGGCCCCGCCCGCGCTGGCTCCGCGAGCGGGGCCCGCGTCTGACAGCCCATCCGGCTAACCCGGTCACGGTCGTTGTCGCCGTGTTACTGCCCGTTGCCCTGCTGGGTTTGGTACTCGCACTGGGCCACCTCGAGCGATACCTCTTCGGCCCGCGGCCTCGGCACCGGAAAACAGGCCGTCACGCCCACCGCTGAACCCTCAGCGGCAATGGGGCGCCTGCCGCCCTTTTCCGCTACTGCCGCATCAGGCAATGTTCGCCCTGTTCACGACCTCCGGGAGGCATGTGTCGGTGGCGTGCTCGTTCCGCCAGACATCCGATGCGGTTGATCTGCCAAGCAGCCTCCGCGACGTCGGGTGCCTTGAGGGCGGCCGTGAGTAGCCCCGGCAGAGGTGTTGCACGGTTACTGCCGGGGCGGCCTGGAGTCAACTGAAGGTGACGGAGCGGAACTTCAGGCGGTCGCCCAAAATCTTGCCCGGGTTCATGACATAGAAGGTGTCGCCTGTGCAGTCGAAGTCGAGGAACACCGTCGCGGTAGAGGTGGTGAGGTTCTCCGGCGCGAAGGCCGGGTCCTTCTCGGTGGCCCCGAAGACGTTGATGCACTTCTTGCTCTCCGGGTCGGCCAACCCGGCCGGAATCCCCGGGCCGACCTTGTAGAGGAAATCGCCGACGGCCGCGTTGGCGGATGTAGGCAGAGTAACGACGAGCGCCAGGGCGCCGAGGGCAGCCGCGACGGAATGGCGAAGACGCATGCGGAAATTCCTTTACCGCGCAGGGGACGTGTCGCGCCCAGTGTCGCGAGACCAGTGCGAAAAACGTCGGTGCGTCAGATGTAAACCACCCGTAGGTAGGGCGCACGGCCGTACTGCTACCGACCATGTGAGGGGCTCCTGCCACTGTTGGAGGCGGCCCATGCCCCGCAGACCCCGCCCCGTGCTCTGTTCACAGCTGCCCCGACCTGCCCCCGAGGCTGTTGTGTCGGGGCAACGGTCCGTCGGGAGGTAAGCCACTGCCCAGCGCGCTCCGGCCCTTGGCCGTCGTACGGTGAGGCCGTGACCTTGGGGCAGGCACTGCGTTGGACAGGGCGACACGTAGAACTGTGGCTCCCCCCGGCTGGCGGTTCGTGTTCACCGGCCCTGACGCCTTTCTCCCATGGGCGCCAGGGCCCCGGCGCATCCAAGGCCGCGCCCAGACGCAGGAGCTCCCTGGCCAGGAGCACGCCGCACGGCTCGATGTATCGCTGGCAAACCGGACGAACCACCGTGCCCGGATGAGCGGCCCAGCAGCTCGCACTGCTCACCGAACTCGGCATCTACTGGGCCGAGGCTACGGTCGGCGTGGGCTGATGACCCGGGCCCCGCACGGCCGTTGAAGCGGACGGTAGTGAAGTAGTGCACGAAGGGCGTCCCGGGATCGCGGTCAGGTCGCGGGACTTCGTGCTATTCACACCGGACGTGCTCCACCCGCGCGGCGGGCAACGATTGCCTCCCTACCGGTCATTGATCACGGTGCGCCCCGCTCCAGATGGCGCGCTGCGGCTCCCCGGGGCCCACGCACAGCAGGACCCCGGGAGCCGCCAGCCTTCAGGCGCCCGCTCCAGCCCAACTTGCGGACCACTGGGCCAGGTCGGCACCGGGTCCAGCCGCCGCGCAGCACACGCGCCTCCTCGCCCTGCCTGCCCCCCCCTGACGTCATCCGGTCCGATCGCCCAACCGCGTGGGGACGGCGAAGCTGTGGCCGAAATTGGCGAAGGTGAGCGTGCCGGGAGTGGTGACGGGAGTGGCAATGCCGCCCGAGGAAGGTGACGACGGCGGCGACGGCCATCGCGTCAGGCTTGGCGAGCAGCCGCGTGGCCGCATTGGCCAGCCGGCAGGCGCGGCTCCATGGAGTTGCGCGCAGCGTCAGGGGAGCCCTGCCTCTCAGGCGAGGATCGCGGCAAGGATCTTGTCGGTCAGCCGTTCCAGGTAGTCGGGCGCGGTGGGCCCGTGCACGACCGCGAGGCGCCAATAGAGGGGGCCGGCGAGAAGGTCCAGGGCGAGGTCGCGGTCGACGTCGGCCGACAGCTCGCCGCGCTCGATCGCTCGTTCCAGGAGGCTGACTGCTCTGGCCCGGCGGGGATCACGTACCGCGGAGAACAGGGCCTGGGCCAGTTCGGGGTTGCGGCTGCCCTCGGCGAGCAGGTCAGGGATGATCTTGGCTGGGAGCCGGTGGCTCAGTGCCGCGGCGGCGTCGGTGACGAACGCGGCGATGTCCCCGCGCAGGGATCCGGTGTCGCCGATTTCGATAGTGCTCGACGCGACCTGTGTGACCAGGGCGAGAGTCATGGCCAGTTTGGACGGCCAGCGCCGGTAGATGGCGGCCTTGCCTGCCCCGGCGCGCTTGGCGACCGCCTCCAGGGAGAGCCTGGCATAGCCGACCTGGGCCAGTTCCTCGAAGAAGGCGGCCGCGATCGCCTCGGTCACGGAGTCCTGGAGGACCGGTCCCCCGGGGAGCCTGCGTCCAGGGGTGTGCGGTGGGGGCGCGCTCGACATGCCATCACGCTATCACGAGACGGAACGGTTGCGTCTCGCCTCGGCGGGCGCTAACGTCTGCCACACAGTCGAGACGGACCCGTTCCGTCTCACCGAGACACCGGGAGTGCACCATGAAGTTCCTCTTCGAAGACGAGTCGTTCTCCTTCGAGGCGCTGCGGGCCGCCGGCTTCGCCAACTACGGCGGCGCCGACCTCGGCGAGGTCCTGTCCACCGCCCGCAACATCAGCGAGGGCAACGAGGAAGACTGGCTGCGCGAGTGGAAGGCCACCGCAGAGCGCGTCCACGCCATCGGCAACAGCGCCCTGACGGCCGGGCACCGGGTCAGCGCCCGCGAAGCTCTGCTGCGCGCTTCCAGCTACTACCGCACCGCCGAGTTCTACCGCCGCGACGACCCCGCCAACGACCCCGAGGTCAAGCGCCTCTCCACGCTCTCCCGCGAGACCTTCGCCGCCGCCGCGGCTCTGATGGACACCCCCGTCGAAGCCGTCCGCATCCCCTACGAGGACACCAGCCTGCCCGGCTACCTCTTCCTCGTCGACGACTCCGGCACCCCTCGCCCCACCGTCATCTTCACCAGCGGCTTCGACTCCACCCTGGAAGAGGCCTACTTCGTCGTCGGCGCGGCCGCGCTGCGCCGCGGCTACAACGTGCTCGCCTACGACGGCCCCGGCCAGGGCGCGGCACTGCGCGAGCAGCACCTGCACTTCCGCCCGGACTGGGAAGCCGTGGTCACCCCCGTCATCGATTACGCGCTCACCCGCCCCGAGATCGCCCCCCACCGGCTCGCTCTGCTCGGTTACAGCCTCGGCGGCTACCTGGTCGCCCGCGCCGCTGCCCACGACCACCGCCCGGCCGCCCTGATCCTCGACGACGGCCTCTACAGCTACGGCGAAGCCCACACCCGCTTCATGCCGCCGTTCCTGTGGGACTGGATCCAGTCCGGCCGCGACGACCTCGCCAACCCCGTCATGAGCCTGCTCATGCAGAGCGGCACCCAGCTCCGCTGGGCCCTGCGCAACGGCGTCTGGGCCTTCGGTGCCACCTCCGCCGCCGACTACGTCCGCCGCACCGCCGACTACACCCTCGACGGAGCCGCCCACCTCATCGACTGCCCCACCCTCATCCTGGACGCCGAGAACGACCAGTTCTTCCGCGGCCAGCCCCAGCAGGTCCAGGCCGCCCTGACCTGCCCCCACACCCTGATCACCCTCCCCGAGGCCGAAGGCGCGGGCGAGCACTGCCACATGGGAGCCATGGCCCGCTTCAACCAGATCACCTTCGACTGGCTCGACACCACTCTCCCCACCACCTGACCGACGGCGCCGACCACGAGGTACGGATACGACATGGACCCCTCACCACCACCGGGACAGACGCCGGAGCGCCTCGGATTCTTCACCGACGCCGTGTTCGCCATCGCCATGACCCTGCTCGTCATCGAGATCCCCCGCCCCCAGGGAAAGGACTTCGACACCACCGACGGCAGATCCAAGTCCCAGGCCGCCACCCATCTCTGGCACTTCCTCACCCACGAGGCCGGCTCCTTCTACTCCTACCTGCTGGCCTTCCTGGTCCTGTGGATCGTCTGGCGCCAGCACCACACCATGCTCGACCGGATCAGCCGCGTTCCCGGCCCGATGATGATGCTCCACTTCCCCCTGCTGCTGCTCACCGGCTTCCTGCCATTCGCCACCACGATCATGGGCCACTACCCGAACAACCCGCTGGCCGCACTGCTCTTCGGCCTGACCGTCTTCCTCCTCATGCTCTGCCGCTCGGGCATCCAGACCCAGGCCGGGCGCCACGGCGTCCTCTCCTCCCCCGCCCAGGAGCCGGCCCAACGCCAGGAAATCGCCATCTCCTGGCTGGTCACCGCCTACTGGGCCCTGACCCTCCTCCTCGCCTGGTGGACCCCCTGGGTCCAAATCCTCTGGTCCCTCTCCGGCGCCATAGCCCAAGCGGTCACCTCCCTCCTGCGACGCCGCGGCGGAACCCGGCCCCACCCCACCACCCCTTCCCACCACACAGCTCCCCACCAGGCAAACCTGATCAACCGGCCTTCCACGACCGGCAGTGCCCATCAAGGTGACCAAGTCCACGCGTGACCGTTGAGCGGGGCGGTCAAGACATGAAGAGGGTCCCGGGATCTCCCAGTCAGATCCCGGGATCCGCGCCTACCCAGGGACGCTGGTGAACTTCCGCAAGGACCCGGGCCCTCGTCAGGAGTTGAGATCCATCACCGGAACACCAAGCCCCGCGTAGGCCTCGGGGCCGACCATGGCGATCAACGCTCCGTCGGGGCGTCCCATGGTGGGGCGGGCCGCGTGGACGGCTGCCGCCACTCCATAGGGATCTGGCGGCGGTGGAGGGCGGCGATGGCGTGGGCGGCCTCGAAGTCCACGTCCAGCGTGTGCAGGGTGTCCAGGATGCCGAGGGGGTCGATGACGCCTGTGCGTTCTCTCTCGGCTCCAGCGCGCTGATGACCGGGCCCCACAGGCGGACCGGGGGGTCGCCGCTGGCGATGTGGATCAGGCCGGACACCTGTTTGTTCCCGCCTACCGACCGGAATACCTTCAGGCGGGTGTGGAGCGCCGCCCCCGTGGTCGCGCTTCAGTTTGGCCCCTGAGCGTTGTACTTGGCCCGGCTGAGCGTGACGGTTGGCCCGGGCCGTTCGCGGGCGGGGCTTAGCTGGGGCTTTGACGGATCATCCAGGCTCCCGAGCCTCCGAAGCAGTGCGGCTCCGCCGGCTTGATCAGCTGCGGCGTCACGGGTTTTCTGGCTGCTTCACGGCACGGCCGATGAGTTTATGGTTTCGGACCGGTCCAAGTTCGTGACATCCAGGAAAGGACACCGCCATGCCGGAGCTTCTCGTCGACTTCATCACCTCCCTCGACGGCTACGCATCGGGAGAGGGGTGGCCCGGGTTCTGGGGCCTGGAGGGCCCGGAGTACCTCGCATGGCTCGGCGAGCAGCCCGAGGCCACCTATCTAATGGGAGCCAACACCTACCGCCTGATGTCGGGCTTCGCCGCAGGCAAGGTTCCCGATGGCCAAGACGAGTTCAGGCCCGAAGAAGAGGCGTCCGTCGACGAGCTCACGCAAGCGTCCAAGGTCGTGTTCTCCTCCTCCCTCGAGGGGCCACTGACGTGGGCCAACTCCACGCTGGTCCGCAGCGACGCAGTCGAGGCGGTCCGCGCCATGAAATCGTCAAGTAGCTCGGGGCTCCTCAGCACGATCGGCAGCCTCAGCCTGTGCCGGTCCCTGCTACGAGCCGGACTCGTCGACCGCTTCCGGGTCGTGATGTTCCCGGTGATCACCGGGGCCACCGGCGAAGAACGCATCTACGACGGCTATCCGGACGTTGCCCTCGAGATGATCGATCACCGCACCTTCGACGGCCGCACCCAATTGGTCGAGTACAGGCCCCGCGTGCTGGAGCACCCGCCGCTCGGCCTCCCTGCCTGACGTCGCCCCGTCCGCCGGTCCGGGCGGCCGCGGAGCAAGACCTCATAGGGAGAGAACGGCCAACGTCCGTCGTGGCACCGCATCACCGTCCCACACAGAGTCGATCCTCTGGCGTATCACCTCGGCACAGAATGATCATTGACGACGGCGCGGTCGGCCCGTCGGACTCCGCGCAGTTCAACCCGAGCGGCCCCGCAACGGCCCGGAAAAGGCGTATACCGCGGATGTGCCCAGGCCGCGGGGCTTACCAGGAGTTCCGGCCGTTGTCTGGCCGAAGCGGCCGGTCAGCTCGTGCCACAAGTACGAACCTGCCAGCGCCTCTTGCAGGGACTCGACGAACTCTTCTGCCTCGGGTGGTACGGCCGCAGGAGCCTCGGCCAGAGTGTTGACCCGGGCGGTCAGCAGATCGTTGACGACAGCAGCCGCGTCAGGCCGATCAAGCCCAAAAACTTTGCGGGCAACCTCCACCCCGTTGTTGGCGACTGTGCCCTCAGCGACCTCCCGGTCGTAGGACACGATGTCGTTGTGCAGGCTGACGGCGTCCACGAACGCGTCAACGGCGGTGCGGAACTCCCTGTTGCGAAGCACGTTCGGACGGAGCTCGCCCATCGCGTGCTCCATGAGCACGGCGGTGAACTGCAGGCCGCCGAAGTCGCGGCGGGCTCCCAGATATTCGATCAGGTCGGTCACAGCATGGTCGACATGTTCGAGCTCCCACAGCACCCCGTCCAGGAAGCGCCGCACGCTGCTGATGAACCGGTCGCGCCACAGCGGGCTCATGGTGGCGGCCGTGCCGGTCCACAGATCGGCGAAGGCCCGCTCCACGGGATTGCCCGGGCTCAGCGGCCGCGGCAATCCATCCAGCGGCAAGAACAGCATCAGCCGTTCCACCTGAGCGGCAGCCGACTCCTGGTCGTGGTCACGCCGATAGAGCGGCAGGAACAGATCGTCAACGAACCACAGAGCCACATGCCAATCGGTAACCAGCTCCAACTCCCGGGCATCGGCGTCCGGATGGGTCAAGGCAATAAACAACGGGAAGTCGGCCTGATCGAACTTCTCCTCGCTCCACCTTTGCGGCCACTCCAAGTACGCCTCATCGAACATGCCCATCTGCCGGGTCCACTGCTTGGCATGTGCGCGGGCCTGGTCTACGTGAGGGTTGAGGCGGGACTCGAACGGCATGTGGAACTGCGGACGTGCAAGGGATCCCATGATCGGTTGCTTCCCCTCCCAAGCCCCGCGATGCCAGGGTTCACCCTCCGGTCATATGGTTTATTTCGCGCCGAGCTGGTGCTAATTCAGCTGGAGGCGGCCTGTGCGCAGTTCGGTGCTGGCCAGCCGGCGGCCCAGAAGGGGGACGTCAACCTCGAACTCTGCGCATGTGGTCCTTGCCCGAACCGATGCTGACCGTGGCCGTGGACATGAGGTTGTCAAGCCGGGTTGGTGACTCGCCGTGGGCGTGATAGCCCAGTTGAGCCGCCCCTTTCCTGGCATCGTTACTGGTCAAGTGTCGTACGAGGTCGGGCTGGCGGGGTTCGGATGGGTGCGCGGGACGATGGCCAGCACCGTCATGCCGTGGCGGAGCGCGAGGATGCCTGTCCGGGGGTCGACCAGCCGCTCCGAGCGTCGGCTCGGGTGCGTCCTGTTGAGGATCTCGAAAGCCGCGATCCGAGGGGCGGGCTCCAGCCGGTCGACCCAGGCCGGGACATCGGGTTCCCACAGGTGGATGGTCCGAGGTCCGCCGTATGTGAGGTCCCTGATCCCGATGGAGAAGGACACTTCTCGAACCAGACGGCGGGCGAGCCGGTCGCGGCGTCCGAGAATCTCCCGCCAACCGTCCCAGTGGGTGGCCGGATCGACGGGCGGGGTGGAGGTCCATTTCTCGCCCCACCGGCCGATCCCAGCGTTCCGTTGGGATCGGAGGTCGGCCAGGACCCGGAACGCGGGCGACTGCGCGTCGTACTGGGTGGCGAGGCGTCGGGCCAGCCGTGCGCCATCGGCGGACAGGTGGCGGCCGAGGACGAAGGGCCCTTCCGGCGGTCGGAAGACGTGACGGATGATCTCCACAAGGACGACGACGATCAGCAGGCCGCCGAACGCTCCCTCCGCCAACTCCCATGTCATGGGCCGCCATTCCTCTCACCGGGCCGCTGGTCCGCAGCGCCTGCCACTCCGCCCGAAGGACGGACGGCCGGCACTGGTCGGTTCCCCCGTGCCTGGTGTCGCGCATTCTCCCCAGACTCCCTCCGGAGGGCTGGAAGGAGCCCTGGAACCCCACCAGACCTATCTCGTACGATGCTTGACCAGGAAGGATGCCAGCAAGGAGCGGCTGACAGCCCTGTGCCATGTGGGTTCTGTCCCTGCACCCCACGGTTATCTGGGTTGTCACGCTTCTGCGGGTCGGCTTCTTGAGCGTCGTTAAGGCAGGCTAGGCACGTAGCTGAGGAAGCGTCACGGTCGTGACCGCTTCCTGAACGCCAGTGCGAAACGCTTCGACCGAAGTGTTTCGCACGCTGCTTGACGGCGCGGACGCCCCCAGGGAGGTGCTGGTCCACGGCCGAGAGAGCGGCCCCGACGCCCGTGACGGAGCAGGCGATGCGAATAGGCGCCGATCAGGTGCAGCTGGACGAGTACGGGCGCACCTGTTATCAAGACGCACTCTTCACCGGCGAGGTCGAGAGACGCGCGGACGGCGGGCAGTTGTTGCTGCTCTTCAGTTACGCCGACGGCGTCGAACACGGGCCCCAGCACGCGTGGTGGCCGGACGGGACCAAGCGGACCGAGGGCGTCACTCTGATGGGCGCCGCCGTGGGTGAGTGGCGGCACTGGCACGCCAGCGGCCAGCTGGCGGAGCTGGTCGTCCTGGACGAGCATGGCCGGATGTTGAGGAGAAGGCGCTGGAACGCCGCCGGTGAGCTCACCATGGACAAGGCGATCCGCCGCCCCGACTGATCTGGCCGCGCCGGGCGAGCCGACCTGAGGCTTCATCGCTCGCCCAGGTCAACCGAGTTACTCGTCCTGGCCCGGCAGGCTGTGGGGCCGACGCCCAGCGGGTGATGCCGCGCCCGTCGTCAGCGGACCAAGACCCGGTGCGGATTGCGGGTGGCGGCGGACTGGTCCCGATCCAGACCAGCCCCCGGGTACGCCTTGCCCGCGCTCCTCACCCCGAAGCTGCCGAGCACGGATCACACGGTGTTGGTGGGCCTCGGTGGGATCGTGCGTGCGGCCCGGCAGCACCCGTGAGATCCACAGGGTCCGGCTCGCCCGGGTCGGTGATGACCTGGAGGTTCACGCCGTGACGGCAGTGCTTTCCCGAGTGGTCGCCGCGGCTGTGGGCGACTCGGTCGCACTCCGCCGGGGTGCCGTCGACCGGCCCGTACTCCGCACGTGCCTGTCCTCGCGCAGGGCCGCGGTGAGCGCGGGCGCCCCGCAGGCCGACAGCGCCGTGGCGGAACGGACGTAGCCATGGGCAGTGCCGACGCTGATCCGGAAGCGCGCCGCGATCTGCGCGAGGGTGAAACACTGGCGCAGGTGCATCAGCGCGACCAGCACACGTCAGGACGAACGGAGCTTGCACCTGCGGTCAACTCTCCCGAAGGACGATCAGCATCGTGACCGCTTCCACGAGCACGTGCGGCAGGTCAAGTGCGGCTGGATACGTGACCAACCGTGCCTTCGTGTTGGAGAGTTGGGCCTCGACACCTCTCTCAACAGCGCCGGGGCTCCGCCCGTTTCGCTCACCGACCCGTCAAAGGGTTGCTGGGTGTCGTCGCTGCTCATGCCGGTCAGTCTCCCTGGGGGCACGGTCGGGTGGCTGGATCAAACCATCGGTTGGTGAAACCCAGCAGGGGCTGCGCTGCGGTTGCCCGGCGGCGGGAACCCGCCGGATCGCTCCGGACGTCGTACAGGTTGGGACAGTTCGTTCGCTTCAAGGGAGGGGTGGATCCATGCTCGGTGGTTGGCCGACCGAAGACCAGTTGAAGAAGATTTTCGCCGCTGTGCTGGAAGAGGCGCTGAGCGGCCAGGGTTTGCGGACCTGCACCGGGCTCGACATGGAAACGGATGACGCGCTGTGGGAGATCGCCAAGTATGGTCCGGGGGCCCCTCCCGAACTCGTCGACGCCGCCCGTGCCGCCTTCGCCGGACAACTGGACGGCAGCAACGCCGCGCGCTGGCATGCAGAGCTCATGCGCAAGTTCGAAGCCCGCGAGGAGCGCGCCGCCGAGCGCGACTCAGGGTCCAGGGCCGCCGAGGCTCGTGGTGGTGCCGAGTCGCTGGCGAAACCGCTCAGGACGACGCCGGCCCGGGTGCGGGGGATAAGCGTCAAAAGCGATCAGACCTACTTGGACGAGAACGGACGCACCTGCTACGAAGGGAAACTCTTCACCGGCGAAGTCGAGGAACACGTGGCCAACGGGCACACCGAGCTGCTCGGCACCTACTTCTTGGGCCTCGAGCACGGGCGGCAGCAGGAGTGGTGGCCGGACGGGACCAAGCGGGCCGAGGGCGTCACCCGGCTGGGCGCCGCCGTGGGTGAGTGGCGGTACTGGCACGCCAACGGCCAGCCGTCGGAGGTGGTCGTTTTCGATGAGAACGGCCGGGAGATGACGAGAAAGCGCTGGAATGCCGCAGGTGAGCTGATCAAGGATCACGTGACGCGCCGGGCCTGATCCTCAAACAGGATCACCGAAGCGCTCGCGCCCCCACCAGGAGGGGCAGGCCTGTGCATCTCTGTGGAAGCTGGCTGCTCCCACATCAATCCACGGCGCCGCGCGCACCCGAACGCCGAAGTCCAGCATCGGGCCGTCCGCCACGGCTGCGCTGGACGAGGCTTGGTGCCCGCACCTGCGTACTGAACCCGCACGAACAGCTGGTCCACGGCGCAGGCATGGCTGTACGCGTAGCTGTCGCTGTCGTCGTACGTCCCCGCACGTTCAGCCACGCGATCAGTGTGGCCGCCCTGCGGCACCAACGAGCAGTACCCGCGCGACAGTTCACGACAAGGCGACCACGCCTGATACGGCACTGGGCACGTCCAGGATCCGCGCAGTGACCTTCTTACTCTTGTCCATGGCGCGCGTGAGTGTCGGGGTTCTGATTCTTCGGCCAAGCCGAGGTGACGGACGCCGAGCCCCGCGGCTGCTCACGCCACGAGACGGCCAAGCGGTGTTCGATTGCAAGGATCCGGATCCGCGTGAGATGGCGTGCGCAGCCCTGCAACAGAAAATGACGCTCCGTCAGATCGGTGCTCGGTCTAATGTTCGCCCGTTCCGACAGCACCCGCCGGGACTCGTCATGCGAACCCGCTGCGGGGTAACGATGGTCGGCACGCGGATTGAGGACCTCATCTGTCCTAGATGGCCCCTACGGTCGTACCGGGTCGCCGATCTGGTGACTCTCAGCAAGGATGACGAAGGTAGCCGCTGCCCCCTGGGCTGCCTGCCGCACGTGCAAGGAGTACGACCATGGGCATCTCAGAGGCCGCCGACCGCGCCGACAGCTTTGTTGCGCACCGGTTCACCGAGCAACTGGTGGACCTTGGAGAGATCCGCATGAACTATGTCGTCGAGGGCGACCCGAGTTCCCCGGCGCTGCTGCTCGTTCCCGCGCAGGGCGAATCCTGGTGGGGTTACGAGGACGCCATCGGGCTGC
The DNA here is from genome assembly GCF_056431605.1 of Streptomyces sp. NPDC045846. Taxonomy (NCBI): domain Bacteria; kingdom Bacillati; phylum Actinomycetota; class Actinomycetes; order Kitasatosporales; family Streptomycetaceae; genus Streptomyces; species Streptomyces sp. NPDC045846. Next base: position 85,341 of record NZ_JBWKKJ010000016.1, read on the forward strand.
TCAGTTCCGAGTTCCAGGTGTTCGCGATCGACCTGCGCGGACAGGGCCGTTCCACCTGGACACCGGGCCGCTACAACCTGGGCACCTGGGGCACGGACGTGGAACGCTTCATCGACCTGGTCGTGAAGCGGCCGGTGGTCGTGGCCGGCAACTCCTCCGGCGGCATCATCACCGCCTACCTGGCCGCCTACGGCAAGCCGGGCCTGGTCCGCGGTGCGGTCCTGGAGGACCCGCCGCTGTTCTCCTCCCAGGCCGCCCCGCCGTATGGGCCCGGCGTGATGCAGACCCTCGGGCCGATCTTCGCCCTGTGGGCGAAGTGGCTCGGCCCGCAGTGGTCGATCGGCGACTGGGCCGGGATGGTGAAGGCCGCTCCCAGCGAGCTGCCCGCCTTCCTGCACCCCGGCATCGGCTTCATGATGGGCGACGGCAACCCCGAAGCCGGCGCATCGTCCACCCCGGTGCAGCACCTGAAGGAGTACGACCCCGAATGGGGCCAGGCGTGGGCCGACGACACCGCCAACGCCGGCGTCGACCACGCCACGATGCTCGCCCAGGTCAAGACGCCGGTGCTGCTCACGCACCACTTCCATATGACCGACCCCGACACCGGCCAGCTCATGGGCGCCATGACGGACATCCAGGCCGCTCAGGCCCGCCGCCTGATGGAATCCACCGGCCAGCCCGTGGCCTTCGAGCCGCTCGACGCCCCGCACACCATGCACGAGCCGATGGCACAGCAGTACGTCGACGTCATCACGGAGTGGATCAAGACGCTGCCCTGACCGGCACACCACCGTTGACGCGGTCGGCGGGCTACCGGCTCCACCATGAGCCGGTAGCCCGCACCGAGCAGACGTACGACGCATTGCCGTCTCGGCCGCAATCGAACAGTGGCTGGCCCAAGGTGCCGTCGGAGCTGGTGGACATCTGCTGGCGAAACTCGTGAGACACAGCCAGCGGACAGTCTCATCAGCGACTTTATGTCCAGCCGTTAGGAGTCGAGAGAGACGGTGTTGCGTCGGGTCTCCGCGAGGTGGATGTCGATGTACCGCGTGAGGGTGAGCGCGTCCTGCGGCTCGTCGGCCTGGAAGGTGACGCGCCGCAGCAGGCTGACCCCGTCGAGCGCGATGCCTTCGCGGGCGAGGACGAAGACGAGGGTGAGGAAGGCGGATCGGGCATTGCCGTCGTCGAAGGGGTGGAAGAAGCAGACGTCGAGATAGGCACGTGCGGCCCGGGCCGCGAGGGAAAGGGGCCGCTCGGCGTCCTGCGCGCTTTGAGCCAGGCAGGCGTCGAAGCGGGCTCGGGTGGACGAACTGATTCCGTAGCGTTCCCTGCCGCCCTTGGCGAAGGCCGGCAGGTGGCGGAACGGCGGCGTCGGTGTGCCCAGGACGTGCTGCTGCCAGCGCTGGATCAGCTCGAAATCGAGCAAAGCGCCGCGCGCCGCATCGGCCCGCGGCAGTTCCAGGGCGGCACGCAGGCCCCGTGCGCGGGCCGGATCCAGGGCGCCGTCGAAGGCTCGGATGTCCTCCGCGGCACCGTCGCTCGACGGGGTCACCGGCTCGTCCCGGCCGCCTTCCGCAACCTCCTGCCAGGGCACGCACTCGCGCACCGCGAGCCAGCGCTCGAGGTGGTCCGGCGCGGGCCCGGCGGACCGCGTGCCGTCGTCCGGCCGCAGCGACAGCGCGAGGGACTCCGCGGCATCCTCGACCAGCACCGGGTCGGGACCGGTCCAGCTCTCGAACCGCCCGCCGATCGCCTCCTCGACCAGTTCTCTCGCGAGGTCGGGAACTACGCCCCAGCGGCTCAGGAACCACGTGAGCACTTGATGGCAGTGCCTGTGCCAGCCGCTGCCGCAGCCGGTGCGGTCGGTTACCTGCAGGATCAGGTTTCGGGCAGCTCGCTCCCACAGGATCCGCTGGTCCTCGACCTCGGCCAGGTTCAACAGGTACGCGTCGAACCACCCAGCGAGACTCTCGAGCCACTCACGCCACTCGCACAGAGCCGCGACGACACGGGCGAGTGTCTCCTGCTCGGTGGTGATCGAGTCCTGAGGGCAGCACCAGTTCCCGACCGGTCCCCCGTCGAAGTCCCCTTCGTCGTGCGCCCAGCGCCAGCCCACGGTCCAGCGGCCGTAGTGCTCTACGAGGGCCTGCGACATGGCATCGGCCCAGGGCTTGCCCTCGCCCCAGCTCCAGACACTCATCGCCGGGTCACCGAAGGGAATGTCGGGGCGGCTGGGAACCCTCCGGGCGGGACCGAGCGAGTGCACCACCTGCCGAGCCGACGCGCTGTCGAAGCGATGACGGGCGGGATCCACATCGTCCCATGTCAGAAAAACCGGGGGCCAGCTCCACAATCACCGCGCAAGCCTGCCACGCCACCCCGACTGTCGTGCAAGCGGATTACCGCAGGGTCCGGAGGAATGTGGGGAAGGGCTTCCCCACAACTTTGGCGGTCAAAGCGTCAAATTCACATGCTCAGGTGCCAGCCGAAGTCGTCCCATCCCGGAATCCGCCCCGTGCAGGCCCGTCCCGCGATTTTGGCGACAACGCACGTGCCTTGGGGACCTCCACTGTGCTGCGGCAGAAGTACGGTTTATAGCTAGGTCACGAGTGTCCAGGCCGTCGCCTCGCCGGGGCCGCGGCCGTGCCCGAGATCTCCGCTGCCGGCCGGCTTTCGTTCTGGGGCGGCGAGCAGGACAAGCCACGCCGGTGAAGACTCATGCGTTCTTGGGGGACAGATCGGCCTCTTTCCTCAAAGCGGCCGAGACCGTCGAGCCGGGGACGGCGTAGGTGGAGTGCAGATGTCCGGGGCGGGTGCCTGGCCACCCGGCTGGTGACCGGCGGCCCGTCCCGGGCCTCTACTTCCGCTGTGTGCTCTGGGCGGCCGACTTCTTGTCGCGCACTGGACCGGCCAGCATTCCTGCAGGGCCGTGTGCACCAGCAGAGCATCAATATCGACATGCGGCTTCACAGCTCCAACAGCCGTGAACGGCAGCCCTACAGCACATTTCGCGAACCGCATCGCAGCCTGCGTAGTGGCGCCTCAGCTGCCCGAATACCGTGCAGGCTTCGTCGACCCCCACACCGAGCATCTGCGTAAGCGCCGGGGTGCGTCGGCGTCCGGCAGGCGGGGGCTGAGCCGTTCAGGGCTGCAGGAGGATCGAGTTGATCGGTGTCAGGTCCTCGTCGCGGTAGGTCCACGGCGGCATCTTGTCGCCGCAGTTGGTGCCGTTGTAGCCCTTGCAGGTCTGCACGGTCGCCCCGCCGGTCTGGTTGTTGAAGATGCGGTGCACGCCGAACTCGTTGGTCAAGTTGTACGGCTGGTAGTTGTAGTAGAGGTGCTCCGGAACACCGTTGTTCCAGGACGCGTTCGGGTAGATGCACACGTACCCGGACGGGCATCCCTCGTAGGCGTCGGTGACCTGCGCGTGGGCGACACCAGGTGTGACCAGCGCTGCGGTGGTGACCGCGAGCGCTGCGGTGGTTCTCCTCATCCAGTACATGACTGCTCCTTCCGGTTCCGCGGCCCGGTGCCGCGGAGCACTGCTGACGTTAGGAGGAGCCGTAAGACTGAGTCTTGAAGGAATGCGCGGTGCCACCTCTTTGTCCGAGAGCCGGCGGGACGCTCGGCTGAAGGGCGGTGGGACGGGTCAGTGTGCGGATCTCGCGCGGGCTGAGGCCGGACATGGCCTTGACCTCCCGGCTCAGGTGCGCGTGATCGGCGTACCCGCAGTCGTGCCCGATGTCCGAGAGAGACAGGCCCTGTGGACGAGCGAGCATGAAGACCGCATGGTGGAAGCGCAGGATGCGGGCGACCCGCTTGGGCGGCAGACCGATCTGTTCATGGAACACCTCCTCCAAACGCCGCCGACTCAACCCGAGGCCGTCGGCAAGGGTGGTGATGGAGATCCGGCCCGCAGTGTGGCGCAGCCGATGCCAGGCGACTGCCGCAGTGCCGGCAGCGGCCGGACGGCGGAGGCCCGTCAGTACGGAGAGCAACACGGAGTCCAGGTGGGCGAAGCGCGCCTCCCACGCCGGTGTGCCCGCCAGCCGTTCACTGAGGTGACGGCTGCGCGTGTCCCCCAAGGCCTGTGCGAGCGGGACCCTGGTGTTGGTCACCTCATGCATGGCCAGGCCCAGCAGCGCGAAGGCGCCCGGCGGGGTCAGAACAATTCCGGCACCGAAGACCGCCCCGATCGTCTCGGTGTCCACGGGCCGGTCCAGGAGTCCCGTGCTGGGCGAGAGCATGCCGCAGTACGGAGAACGCGTACCGTCCGGGCCCACCGTCCGCCGGTCCGCCGACACGAAGTCGACCATCACCACCACGGCGCCGGAGGGAAGCACCCGTTGAGTGATCGTGCCACCGGCCGCCCGCTCATAGCCGAAGTACCCCTCGACAAGACCGGCCAGCCGCGCATCCGCGGGCCGCCGCGCCACGACCGGACCACACGCCTCCCAGGCTCGCCATACCACCGCGGCGCCATCTGTCCCCACCAACTCCCCCGCGCCTCCAGCCCTGTTCAACGCCGCAGACTCGTACACCACCCGGCACTCCTGCCCAGCGTGCACACACCAGACTTTGAGCACCAGGGGATTTCCGGTTCGCAGAAGGGGGCACGCCCGTGCCAGGCGTCCCCCCATTACCTATTTCGCGGTCCTGCAAGAGGGCCGCTGTCCTCCGGGCCCGGCATGACTGCTCCCCCTGCCGAACGGATGACAATGCCGTGAACCTGCTGGCGATCATCACTTGGGTCAACTCCCGCAGGGTTGGGCTGCCAACGTGGTCGTACGGATCGGCGGCTCTGTTGCACGTGCGGTACGCGCACGCCCACTGCCACGCGTCAGCCATGGTCGAGATCCCCGAAGCCCGCTCCCCCTCGGCCTCCGGCCCTGCCGGACGACGGGCTGGCGATGCGGATGACCGCCACCGCCGTGAAACACGGCCGCAGCGTGCTGCCCACCCTCATCGCCGAACTCGAGGCGCCCATCTACATCAACACCGGAACCGGCGGAGGCTCCGAACTCCTGGACATCCGCGCCTCCCGCGTCCTGGCCCGCGGCTTCTCCCCTGTCGGCCGGATGCGCCAGGCACCCGCGCACGCGGAACGATGGCTGGCCACCTACACCACCCCCGGGCCGGACCACATCGCGCAGCTGACCGTGATGGAACCCGACGGCACCCTCGTCTACACCGCCCCATCGCTCCCCCTCCGCAGTGGATCACCGGGGTTGAGCAGTTCGGCTGGGGCGTGCTGTACGTCGGGAAGGTCGGCCTCGCCGGAATCCCCGCCGACGACCAGAAGGCCAAGCAGCGCCTGATGCGGGAGGCCGCCGCAGGCGGACAGCTCGTCGGCGCCCGCATCAGGGTCCAACACCTCGACTGACCGTCACGTCCGGTGCAGCCAGCCGAGCCAGTATCGGAGACAGCCCCGCATGCCGGCAGACAGGGCACGCTCCGGGGCCCGCCATATGCCCCTCAAGGCCCCACGGCAACCACATTCGGCCGGGCCAACGACCCGATGACCGGAAAGAGGCGGCCAAGACTCTGCCCTCTCTCCCGCCACCAGGGCGGGGCTGATCGGTGCGCGGTCCGCGCTGCGGGAGCGCTGTTGGTTCGGGCGCTATTTCTGGCCATTCCTGTCAAAGTGCGCCGATGTCGTGAACACGCTGTGTAGGTTTTCGGTCCGGATGGCGTCATTCGTCCTGGCGCCATCAGCAGTTGATGCCCGGTGCTGTGGCGCTCCACCTCATCTCTCCTCAGCAGACGGGATTCGCGATGTCCAATTCGAGCAATGGAACGCCCGGCAGCGCCTCGGGCGCGACCGCTCCGGCGAGCACGACCGGCCCCGGCTCGAGCGTCCCGGCGGCCACGACCACTCCGGCGGGTACCGGTGCCTTGCCCGGGTTCGAGGTGGACCGGGCGATGCTGGACGGCGCGACGCCGAAGGACCTGTTACCGGCCACCGGTAACTATCCGACGGAGATAGTCCGTTACCGGTCGGTGGTGCTGACCGACATCCCGGCCGCGAAGGCGGCCCGCAAGCTGACCGGCGCGATCGACCTGGGCGAGGAGAACCTGCCGTTCTACGACAAGCCCGCCGAGGGAATGGTCGTCACCACTGAGCAGAGCTGGTCGGCCCAGGGCGTAACCCTCGGCCGGCTCCTGCACAGCCTGGCGCTCGCGCCCGGGGAGAGCACCAAGGTCGCAGTTGTCGACTGGCAGAACACCACCAGAGCCACCGGCACCGAGAAGACCACCGAGGCCGACACCCTGTCCTCCACCACCGACCAGAACCGCTCGATCAGCGAAGTCGCCAACGCGATTGCCCGCGAGGAGCAGTACGGCAATTCCTCGGCGGGGCAGCACAGCAAGTCCTCCAGCGGCGGCGGCAGCATCGGCCTCGCGGCGTTCTTCGGCGGGATCGGCGCGAACTGGAGCGCGTCGGAGAACAGCGCCTTCTCGACAGCCGTCTCCCGCTCGACCGGCGTCAAGACAGTGGCGGACGAGGCGTCGCAGCGCATCAGCGCACGCACCCAGCAGCTGGCGACGGCGGCCCGCAGCCGCAACATGACGGTGGTGCGCGAGACCTCGCAGTCAGAAAAGGACCAGGTCCTGACCCGGGTCGTCACCAACTACAACCACATGCACGCCATGTCGGTGCAGTACTACGAGGTCGTCCAGGTCTACAGCGTCACGACCAAGCCGACGACGCTGGAACGCTGCCTGTTCATCCCGCTCCAAGAGCTGACCTTCACCTACTCCAGCCTCCAGCGGTACAAGGAGGTCCTCGCCTCGGTGGCGCCGGGCGACTGGGGGGCGAAGATCCGGGCGGCGAACCCATTCGACACCACCGTCCGCAAGCTCGACGCGCTCACCGCCCCGGAGACGCCCACGCGGCAGGACTTCGACGGCCTGGACTTGGCGGACATCGCCTCCGGGCCCATGGGCGTGTACGGGGTGCGCAAGGCCGACGGCAGCCCGGTGCGCTTCGAGCCGGTCAGCCGGCAGTGGAACCCGATGCCCACCGCCAGCCTGCCCAGCGGCGGACTGCAGCGCATCGCACCGGGCAAGGAGATCCTCTGGGGGCTGCGGACCGACAAGAAGCTCGTGCACTTCACCGGGACGGCCTGGATGGCCGCCGACGCGCAGGAACGGCAGGGGCTGAGCCTAGCCAGCAGCGCGGACGACACGCTCTACCTCGTCGGCGTGGACAACACGCTCTGGCAGCGTTCCCATATCGGTGCCTGGACGAACCTGAACGTGCAGGCCGACGACGTCGCCGTCACCAGCAAGGGCAAGCTCTGGTATTGCCGGCAGGGCAAGGTCTTCACCCGCACCGAGAGCGGCTGGCAGGAACTGTCCCCCTCCGGACTGAGCGTGCAGCGCCTGTCCCCCAGCTCGGACGGCGCGATCACGGCGTACACCGCCGACAACAGGACCGCCACGCTGGCGCCCGGCATGACGTCATGGACGCCGTCCGGCAACCCCGCCCCCTCCGACAGCCTCGCCTCGCTCAGGACCGCCCCCGGGGGCAGGGGAGAGGTGTGGGTGCTGCGCAACGACGGCGTCCTCACCCGGGTCATCGGCGCGGAGCGCGGGGCACAAACGCCCTTCGACTTCCAGCCCAAGGCCGACTCGCCCTACGCCTCCCGCATCGACGTCTGGCACGACGAGGTCGGCATCCGCAGCATCCAGGTCATCTTCCCCGGCCAGACCGCCCGCTGCGGCGACACCGGCGGCTCCGGCGTCCAGCAGCGCACCTCCTACACCTTCGGCGGCGCCGACAAGCTGATCTCCGTCGACGCCTGGTACGGCACCGGCGCCCGCGGCAGCCTCGCCGGCCTGCGCCTGACGATGACCTCCGGGGTGGCGAACTTCGGGGTCGCCGAGACCACCACCGCAGCTCCCGACCTGTCGGAGGACGCGGGCGGTGCCTCGGCGATCTGCGGGCTGTTCGGCTCGGTCATCAAGTCCGGCAGCCGCACCTACGTCGACTCGCTGGGCTTCCACGTGCGCGGCGGCAACGTGTCGCAGATGGTCCTGGACCACCTGAACGACAACCGCCGCCACTACAGCCAGGCCGTGTGGGCCAACGCCGACGAGCTGACCCTGAGCCGCATCCTCGCCAACTACTCCTACGCGCCCGCCGGTTCGACCGCGCAGCCGGTCCTGCTGGGCACGGTGCTGGACCCGAAGCCGATCGCCGCGACCGGCAACTACCTCGGCTTCCGGTGGAACTTCACCAGCGAGCAGGAACGCGAGGCGTGGACCAATGCTCGCAAGGCGACCGCCACCGCCTACGGGACGCCGGTGACCAGCACGGTCGCGATCGCCACCAAGGGCGTCTTCGCCGAGGCTGTCCTCGGCCGGGCCAACTCGGCCGAGAAGATCGACCTCACCCGGTTCTGGAACTGGAAGGACTCGCCCATCCAGATCACCCCCGCTGACATCGCCCCCGTCTCCACCGCCTCGCGCGCGCAGAACCTGGACACCAAGGTGGCGCCCCTGGGCGCCTCCGAGGCGAGGTTCACGCCCCTGGTGGCGGTGCCCGACCCGAACGCCCTGCAGACCGCGCAGGCTATCGCCACCGCCAACCTGTTCCGCGACATGAGCGGCATCAACACCGTCGCCCAGGTCCTCACCAAGGGCATCGAGGCCGCCGCGAGCAACGACAAGGCCGTCGGCGAACGCGGCCAGGAAGCCCTGAAGACCGCCACCGAGCACCTGCAGAAGATGCAGCAGATCGCGGCCGACGCAGCCGCCAAGGCGGGCGCGAGCGTGGCCACCGGCGGAGCCAGCAACCTCAGCGCGCTGGGCGGCATGATGAACCAGAACGGCAAGGACGGCGCGGACAAGAAGTAGCCCCGTCGCGCCACCCGAGGAACCGCACCCGCGGCCCGCGCCGACCCCTTGGGCGCAAACCGCGGGTGTGCGGGCCGGGCTGCGGCGACTGCCACCGTCACCGCCGGACTCAATCCGTCCCGGCTGACCGACATCGCACCAAGAGGCCGCCGCCGGAACTTCCCGGGGGCGGCCCCTCCCGCGCTAGACAGTCCGCACCCGCAGGTCGTCGCCGTCCGCCGACCACGCCCATACCGCGGCCGCCTCTACCTTTGCCGCCCGCCCACTGATCGTCGCACCGGCCGTCACCTGGACCCTGCTCATGCCCTGGGAAGGCGACCGACCTGCAGACCGCGACCAGCCGCCCGGTCTCGCCTTCCACATCCTGGGCGACGACCGGCGCCTGACCACCCACTACCGCGTCGTGCTCTGACCTTCCGTCTGCTCGACCCGGGGGAAACGTGTCCCACCCTGCGCCGTTCTCGGGTTTCTGGCGCGGCATTCCTGCCCCTAACTCCCCAACACCACCAACACAACCGGCAGTTGATCGCCTGCACCATCACGGAGGAGATGACCTTAGGAACCGCCGACACCGGCACCGTTCGTCTGGCACCGCTCAGGGGGTGATCCAGGCGGCGACCGCGGCCACGGTCACTTCCGGACTCCGGCCGCTAGTAGAGAACTTACGGGGCAACAGCCTCCGTAGTTCTGCCGCGTCCGTGTGGGCCGACTACCATCGACGACCCAGAGATCGGACACAAGGCGCGGACTATCCTGTCGGGGCCGGTTCGGTGGGAGGGTGTTGTGAACCGCAAACCCCGCGACCGCGCGGCTGAACGCTCCGTCATCCAAGCCGCCGCCAAGCGGCTGCTCACCGGCAGCGCACTGTACTCGGCCCCCGGCAAACTCACCGTGACCAGACTGATCAACGAGAGCCGACTGCGCCGCGACATCGTCTACCAACACCGCGACCTCGTCGAAGACTTCAAAACCCAGGCCCAGGACATCGGCGACAGGTGAGCACCCCGCCCGGAAAGTCGGCGCTAGCAGATCAGGGCGACAGCGGCGGGCACCAGGCGGGCAGCCGGTCCCGCCCGGCACGTACCTGGGCTACTGCGGCCTCGATGTCTCCCGCCAGCACATCCGCTTCGGCCTGGCTGCGCACCTGGCACGTAGTCGCCGAGCAAACTCCCGTCGTCCTGGTCGGTCAGTGCAAGGTCGATGCGGGTTTGGCGCGCGAGGCCGGCAACGAACTGGCCGCCGAATGCGCCGATTCCGGACCTACTACGCCACCGAGCTTACGCGGGCTTGAGTACCGCGCCGGGGAGAGCCCCGCATGCGCGATAGGCCAGTTCAGGCGGGGGCGAGCTGGGCGCAGTGATGCAGGTTGACACCGCTCATGCCCCGAGATCGACCAGGGCCCAGCGCCGACGGCTGCCGCCCTCCTGGTCGGTGTCGGTGCCACACGACACCACTCCCCCACCGATCACCTGGCGCAGCAGGTCCTCGTTTTCGGGGGCGTGGCCGCTCTGGTGGGACAGGAGGAGGATGAGGGCCTGGTGGTCCTGGTCGGCGAGGTGCAGGCTGATGCGGCGGCCGCCGTCGGTGAGGGCGGCGCGGGTCAGCAGGACGGTCACCTCGGTGATGCCCGCTTGTTTACCGCCGTCGGGTCGGTAGCCCCACTCGGCGAGCTTGCCCACGATGTGCCGGGCTGCTTTCGCGGGTGTCCAGGGGGCGTTCTCAAGGGTCCAGTTCGCCGCCCGCCGGTTCGCGATCCGCACCGCAGGCCGCGGCCGCACCGCGATGGCGGACGCTGCCGCCTCTCCTTCGGGCCGCGGGGGTTCCACCGGCTTCTTGGGCGGGGGCGGGGTCTTCGGCGGATAGTCGGGGCGATGCCCGCCCTCGGCAAACAGCGGCGCTGCCACAACTGGCTCCCCATGTACGGGCGTTCCAGAGCCCGAAGGGGCCCGTGGTGCTCAGCGTAGACCTCCCTCCGGGCATCGGGAGGGCAAACACCTGCGGGCGCGTCGAGGCCCGCAGGGCGCGCAACCGGCCCGGCCCCGGCAGTCGGTGAGACCGGAGCTTCATTTGACGACGGGCCGAGGGCGGTGGCGGTGGTGGCCGTCCAGGGCAGCAGAGGGGACCCGCGCAGCAGCTCGCGCGGGTCCCCTCTGCGGCGGTTACCGCCGACGTTGCCAGACCGGCTCTTCGTCCCGGAGTCTGTCCCTCCGGCGCTCGACCCAGTCGAAGAACTCTTTCGGTTGTGCTTCATACGCGGCCGACATGAGCTGATAGAGCTGGACCGCATCAGCGTCCATCTCGTACTCACAGCCAGGGCACGAACTCCAGTCGCCTTGTGCCCGCGTGAGGTCAGCCGCACACCGGGGACAGACCGGGTCGACCGCGTCTACGCAGGCTGTGACGTCCCGCAGGGGTAGCAGATCCACCAGCCGTCCTGTGTCTTCGTCATCGGCTGTCCGCACTTCGTGCACGTCATTGTCTTTCCTCTCGGGATGACGCACAGACTATCCACGGAGCGGCTACCCCGGTAGCGGTCCAACCGACCCTGCACTTTCGGCACGATCGACCCGCTGTTCCGTGCGCGTGCGCCCTGGCCTCCCTCCAACACGCCATCGCCACCTGGACCGGCGCCTACCCCATCTGTCGGCAAACCTTCCCATGGCAGCCCTACGACACCACCTAGTAACAAAGCACTACTAGCACCCACAGACCGGACAGACCATCTGTTACCCACGCGGCATCGCCGCCAACCGCCGGCGAGCACACTGCCGGGCTCGCCACCGTCTTGACCTGCTCCCACCGCGAACCGATGTGACCAACAGGGCCGGTGCGCCCTAGACGATGCGAGTCCTCCGCACGCACGAGCGATCGGTAGTGGCGTTACTGGTGCCGCCCAGGCTTGCCTGCCTTCATTGGGCAGATCACATCCCTACCAGCCCGAGAAGTTCGCCGTCAGCGTGCTTGAGAAACGGCGTCCTACTCCCGTCGGGGTTCGGCACGCATCACTGTACTTAGCTTCGCTTCTATCCCCGTGGGCGTGGTTGTTCACGGCTTGTTGGGTGGTTTGCGGGACTTGGAACGGCCATCGGCGGATCCTCCAGGTAATGAAGCCAGGGAGGACGCGATGGCCGTCGCTGTCAGTGTGCTCGGGGCCAGGGCGAACCGCCGGGGGCGGACCAACCTGATGCGCTTCCGCGGAAGTGCCCGTCTGCTCCGGCGGGCTGATTGCAGGCACTCGGCGGGGCAGCCGATCGTGGCCGGCTGGGCCTACTCCTGGCTCGCCGGTTTGGAGCTGGCGACCAACTCGTAGACCGCTCCGGTCGATACCCGACGCCTGGTGCCGGGCGAGAGCCCCAGTGCGGTCGCCGCCGATCAAATCCATCACCTGCTACGACGGCGTCCTGAACTGGGCCTGCAGAGCCCGCTGTTCGTGTTCGACGGGCGGCTACGACTCCGTCCGCCTGGCCCTTGCTCTCACCGACAGCCCAGCCCAGATTCTCATCCGGGCCCGCTCCGACCGGTCCTTCTACGCCGACCCGCCGCCCAGAAAAGCAGCGGACACGGGGCGGCCGCGCCGCCACGGCGCGAGGTTCGCCTGCCCCGACCCCGCCACCTGGCCGGATGCGGACGTCATCCACACCTACGCGGACGAGCAGTACGGGCCCTCGGCGGTGGGGCCGAACACCGCGCCGAGCAGGGCCCGGGTTCCGGTCTCGGCGAGCGTCATCAACTCCAACGTCGGATACCCATGGTGAGCGGTCCTGCCCATCCAGAAACGTGCCGTTCGGAGTCAGGGACCTTCTGCGAGCTGAAGCCGTCGAACGACACTGTCCGGTAGGGGCCGAACCGCACTCCTGACGTCGTCGCCCAGGCCAGCGGCCCTGCCAGCACCTCGAACAACGCCCGCACCGGCGCACTGCCGAGCCGACGGCGCAGGTCACGCCGCGCCTTCGCGCTCGGACTGGCCACCAGGATCCCAGACAGGCCGGCGGTCATCCTGTCCCAGACCAGCCGGTAACCGACCTCAGGGAATAGGCACATCGCGAGGAGGAAGTAGATCCCGACCCGTGAGGGCAGACTACGCAGCCGCCGCTGCACGGTCCGGGTCTCCGACAAGACGGCATCCACGAGTTCGAACGGCACGACCGCCGTCAGCTCTCCCAGATGACCGGGAGCGAACCGGCCTGCGGCCGCAGTGACCGTTCTGGTGATGGCCGTCAGCGCAGGCGGCAGGACATGATGAGACGGCAACGGAGCTCCTTGAGTACAAGCTGCCTTGGACGACTGCCCTACCAACGAGCTCCGTTGCTCCACATCCGAAGCTCCCCAACACCCCTTGCGTTACCAGCAAGTTCCTTGACTACCCGGCCTTGGGGTCAAGGCCCGTGACCCCCTGGGCCAAGGGACGCTCCTGGTTCACCGGTGTCTCCAGAGATGATCCGGAAGAAATGGCCTGGCTAGACGCACACCCAGGGCCGTCTCGACGCAGCGGTTCTGTCCGGGCGGCCCCGCGACAGTGCCCTCGTGTACCTGGCGCCGGGGCGTCTCCACCGCGTATGCAGGAGGGGATACAGTCCAGCGCAGGAAGAGGCTCCGTGCACAACCATGACGACCCCCGAAGGGCCGACGCCGCGAGTGGGCGCGGCCCGACGGGCAAGCCCGCAGCCAAGGGCGCGGCACCACCGCAGGGCCTGCGCGCACTTCAGAAGAGCGTGGGGAATGCGGCCGTCGTGCAGCTCCTCCGGCAGGCCGGTCACGCGGGCGAGTGGGACGGGCATCAGCACGGCGCCGGCTGCGGCCACCCGGCCGAGCGGCCCGCGGTGCAGCGCTCCGCCGTGCACGATGTCCTGCGCGGCAGCGGGCGCCCCATGGACGAGGCGACCCGCGGCGACATGGAGGCCCGGCTCGGCGCGGACTTCTCCGACGTGCGCATCCACGACGACAGTGCCGCCAAGGCCTCCGCGGCGGAGGTCGGCGCCCGTGCCTACACGTCGGGCAGCCATGTCGTCATCGGTGACGGCGGCGCCGACAAGCACACCCTCGCCCACGAGCTGACCCACGTCATCCAGCAGCGCCAGGGCCCCGTGGCCGGTACCGACAACGGCTCCGGAGTCAAGGTCTCCGACCCCTCCGACCGGTTCGAGCGGGAGGCGGAGGCCAATGCCACCCGGGTGATGTCGGGCGGCTCCGCCCGGCAGTCCGCGGCCCCGGCGGCCGAGTCAGGCGCCGAGCGGCCGACCCCGGTCCAGAGTGCCTCCGCCGGGCCGGCGGTCCAACGCGCCATCACGGTCACCCTCGACGGATACGCGAGCGCCAAGAACGTCGCGGACAAGAACGCCCTGACGCGGCCACAGGTCGGCGAGTACTACCGGATGGTCGTCGCGGACGACTACAAGCTGGCCGTCGGTTACGCCCAGGACGGCGGGACGCGGTTGAAGGGGCTGGCCAGGGCCGTGCGGACTACCGCCAGTAACGGGGCAGTTGAGCTGGACGCCCTCGTCGCGGCGATCCAGGAGGTCATCGCCACCGATGTGCCACCGGAGCTGCGGGCCAACAAGAACACCCGGTACGCGGTCGAGCCCCAGGGCGGCTACGAGCACCAGAGCCTGCCCGGCGGCAAGGAGGGGGTCTGGGCGAACGACGACGAGATGTGGGACGAGTTCGGTCAGGGGCTCGGAGAGCGGGCCGCCGAGGCGCAGGAGACCACCGGACGCATCGGCAACGATCCCTTGAAGCAGCTCACCTGGGGCATGGCCAAGGAACTGCTGCCCCGACCGCTGACCAACCTGATATTCGACGTCCGGTACCAGTTGGAGAGCGGCACCCTGCTCGATGAGCGGACGCCCGACCAGCTCACCCGGAGGGACGCGACACCGAACGAGCCCGGCACGCTGCGGAGTTGGCACCAGGACGACACGGGCCGGCTGCCCGCCAACGGCGCGGACCACAGCGGCGGCCCCGACGCCTTCCGCGCCCAGGTCCCCCAGGAGAGCCAGGGCCTCCACGATCACTACAGCGCCCACTCCCAGTCGGGCACGGGCTCCTCGGTCCTGAACGCAGCCGGGTTCCCGCGCGGCTTCGCCGAGTACACGGGAACCGGCTCGAACTCCGAGCACAACACCAAGGTCGTCCTCGACTACATCCAAAAGCGGGTCTATCTGACGCTCACGCACTACCAGTACTGGGGTCTGGTCGTCGCGGGCGGGCGCACCCACTTCGTGCCCTCCGGAACCCAGGAGGCGGTCCAGGCCGACGGCAAGATCCGTGCCGAGATGCAGCGGCTGCACATCCCCGCGGGGACGCCGTACCGCCTCATGAGCCCCTGGGTGCAGATCCTGGCCTGAGACACGCGGCGAGGCTCTCCGTCCTCGGTGAGGGCGGAGAGCGGGCGTCAGCGGGGGACGCCGTAACCAGTGTCGGGGACTGACGAGGCTGGTCGATTCCGACTCTGGCCGCTTCCCCAAGCCACGCCCAACTGGCGCGGGCTGCGACTCCTCAGTAAATCCCCCACTCCCTGCCAGGACTGGGACCCTCCCGACTGTCGGTACTCATCTCCGCCCAGCGAACGCTTCTCATCCTCGTGCCCGGCGGGTGATGAAGGCTCCTCGGGAGGGCTCGTGACGCGGCAGGGCCCCTGGTCGTTGCGTTGGTGATCTCACTCGCCAACCCGTCGACACAGGAGCCCTGTTGGTCCCGTATCGTGCCAGGCTCGACGTCCCTCAAGAGGGTGTCGAAGCACATCTCGTGGCTGATCTACGCCCGAAGGTGTGAGCTGAAGACCCGCTGGCGCAGGCGACCCGGCACTCGTCACCGACCATCGGTACTGGGTTCGCCGACCAACTTCCGAGCGGTGTCAGAGCTGCGTCACGCCGTTCAACGGAATACGCCGTGCTGACACCTTGCGATGGCAGATCCGCCAGCCGTCACGAACGCGTACAGCGACGTCGTCATAGGAGACGGAACCGCAGGAGCCGTCAGCCCTGATGCCCAGACCCTTCGACCGCACCCGCACCTGGCCCTCTGTCGACTCGGTGATGACGATGTTGGTGATGTGATGAGCAACGGGGTTGGCTGCCCCCAAGGCGAGAGCCGCTTCCCGCACGGCTATGGCTCCGACGAGACAGCCCTGGCCGAAATCGGTCAAGTCGTAAACGACATCTACGGTGAACAGCTCTCCCAGCCGTTCAAGTTCTCCGTCGTCGACAAGGTGGCCGTGCAGGGAGACCAATTCGGCGATCGCCAGGCGATCTTCCAGAGCGAGCGACACGCTCGTGTCCTTCCCGGCTCGGCAGCGACAACCCGAGCCACATCGTCGGTCAATGTCTTGGTGGCGACACACCTGATGGTCACGGCCAACAGGGCACAAGCGGCAGCCCGCTGCAGGGCACCGGCTCCGAGCATCAGGGCCTCAGCAGTCCGCCCACCCACCAGTCGTGCGGCCTGCCATCATTGGCGATACCGCGATTGCGCAGTGTTCCTTCGACCGTGAAGCCGAGTTTCTCCGCCACGGCACGCGAGCCGGTGTTCCCGGCCATGGCCCACCACTCGATCCGGTGCACGTCGAGCGTGGACCAGCCCCAGTCGCACAGCGCCCGAGCGGCCTCCACCGAGTACCCCCGTCCCCGCTGCTCCCTGGCCGCCCAGTAACCGAGCTCCCAGACCCCGCGGCTGAGGAGGGTCAGGCAGTACGAGCCGACGAGGGCACGGGTGTCCTTGCGGAACGCGCCAAAGGTGTAGTCCCTGTCCTCGGCCCACTGAGCGGGCAGCTTCTCGCCGACGAGCTTCTCCGCGTCCGCCCGCCGGTACGGCACGGGCACCGGGGTGTAGAACTGGATGTCCTCGTCCTGGCAGGCTTCGTACACCGCATCCACATCGGCAGACGTGAAGGCACGCAGCACCAAACGGTCGGTCTCAAGCGTCACCGGATCCATTGCGGCAGTATGAACACCACCAGCAACCGGCGACCAGCGAATTTCCCGCACCGGGGTGGCGGTGACCGGGGTGAAGACATAGACGCCGCCGACGCGGGCTTCGCTGAGAACTTGGCGGCCGCGCGGGCCCACTTTCCTGAGGCAGCCACTTTGGCCGCGCCGGTACGCCACCGCGCTCCACCGGCGGATCGGGCAGTGGCTGACCAACAACCGCCGCCCCAGCAGCCTGTGCAGGGATCCCGAGCACGCCGAGGTGTGCGGCCCACGATGAAGGCTGCCGCTCCGCCGATTCCGGCCTTGACGAGGCAGTTCTTGACCCCCGCGATCATCTTGTTGTTGGTGAGCAGCGAGGCGCAGGCAATCTTGTCCTTGTAGACGGTGCACATCGAGCGGCGTGCGCCCATCGAGCGCACCATGTCGTGGCTGGCCGGCTGTCGCCGGCTCCGCCGCCGCTACGAACGCAAGGCCGACCACTTCCTCGCCTTCACCAGCATCGCCTGCACCCTCATCTGCTACCGCAGACTCGCCCTGGCTGACGTGGCCTGAACGCGTTCCCTCGCGTGAGAGGGATTTCAGCGGCGCCGTCGCCCCGGGACCAGGGCGCTGAGCATCGCACAGAGGATCGCCCCGAAGAGCAGCCCGCCCCACGGCATCCCGTCGACCGGGCGATGCCGAATCACCCCATAGGCGAAGGAGCCAAGCCCGCCACACACGAAGAAGAGCAGGAAGCCTCGAAGCGCGGACCACCATCTCGGGCGGGCTATGTCTGAAGTCACGGGAGGCATTATCCACACGCGGCGGTGTCCGACCACGGCCACGAGGCTGTCAGACACCCCATGTCGTTTGAGGTCAAGTGGCGGGTGTGTGGGCGTGGTGTGACCAGGCGGTCGCTTCGTCGTAGTGGGTGCGGGTTTTGAGGCAGCCGTGGAGGATGCCGACGAGGCGGTTGCCGAGTTGGCGCAGGGCGGGGTTGTAGCCGAGTTCGCGGGCGCGTTGTTTGTCGTAGTAGCGGCGGGCGCCGGGCGAGCGCAGGGCAGCGAATGCCTGGGTCTGGAGAGCGTCGGCCAGGCGGTTGTTGCGGACGTAGCGGGCCTGGACGGTGTGGCTCTTGCCGGAGGCCCGGGTGATCGGGCTGGTGCCCGCGTAGTTCTTGCGGGCCTTCGCGCTGGCGTAACGGGTGGGGTCGTCTCCGAACTCGGCGAGCACCCGGGCGCCGTTGATCTCCCCGATGCCGGGCATCGAGAGGTAGATCTCAGCGTCCGGGTGCGCCAGAAAATGTGCCTTCACCTGCTCTTCCATCGCGACGATCTGCTCGTTCAGCGCGATGATCAGCTGTGCGTGGGCAGTGGCGGCCGACGCGTAGGCGGCAGTGACCTGTTCGGGCAGGCCGAGCTGCCGCTCTCGCAGGGCGGTCTGGATGGTGGCCCCTTTCGCGTCCCGGTTGCGGCGGCGGTGGCGGGCCAGGACGGTGGTGATCTGGGTGCGGGTCAACTTCGCCGCCGCTGCCGGGGTGGGTGCTTTGATCAGCAGTTCCAGTGCGTCCGTGCTGGTCAGGGTGAGGTCCGCGTAGGCGGCCAGCGCGGCGGGGAAATACTCGCGCAGAGTGGAGCGCAGGCGCTGGAAGGTGCGGGTGCGTTCCCAGATCAGGCTCTGGTGAGCACGGGCGACGACCTTCACAGCTTGTGCCTGTTCGCTGTCGCCGGCCACGGGCCGCAGCTGGTTGCGGTCGATGCGGACCATGTCGGCGAGCGCGTGCGCGTCGCCCTTGTCGCTCTTGGCCCCGGAGGAGGCATAGCGTTCCTTGAAGCGGTTGACCTGGCGAGGGTTGATCGCGAAGACCTGGTAGCCGGAGCCGATGAGGGCCTGCACCCACGAGCCGCGGTCGGTCTCGATGCCGACCACGATCTCGGCCGGGTCCAGGTCCGCGCCGCCATGGCGGGAGATGAGTTCATGCAGCTTCGCGATGCCCGCCACCCCCTCCGGCAGGTTCGCGGCGGCCAGTTTGCGGCCGGTCTCGTCCTGGACTTCGACATCGTGGTGGTCCTCGGCCCAGTCATCGCCGATCAGCAGCAACAGACCCTCCCCAGTTCCGTACTTGACACAGCGGTGCAGCCTGCGGAAGGCACGGCACGCGGCCTAATGGATCCAGTGCTCACGCCCTGCAGGGCGGGCACGCCACCCCATCAGCGGTCTGGCCTCCCGGCCGACCAGCAGGGGCACGGTCTGACAGCAGAACTCGACTGGTTCCGGCAGCGATAGTGCTCACCTGCTGGCGGCTACGGAATCAAGCATTCCCCGACTCCGTAGCTCCCATTAGGCTGCCCGATACGGTGCGGGCATGGTGAATTTCGTGCTGGTCGCAGGTGCACGGCTCGGGGCGTGGGCGTGGGGCGAGGTCGTGCCGTATCTGCGCGCGGCTGGCCATGGCGTCCATCCGTTGACGCTGTCCGGTCTGGCTGACAAGCAGGGCGTCCCGGCAGGACAAGCCACGCACGTCCAGGACATCGTTGCCGAGGTGGAACGCCAGGGTCTACGTGACGTAGTCCTGGTGGGGCACAGCTACTCCGGCATTCCGGTAGGCCAGGCCGCGGAGCGGATCGGTGACCGACTGGCCCGCGTGATATTCGTCGACTCCAGTGTTCCAACTGACGGCGATTCGTTTGTCTCCGCCTGGCCGGACGGCGGGGCGGCGGTGGAGGCATCGATCGCCAAGAACGGGGGGTTTTGGCCGCTCGCGCCAGCCACTCATTACGACGGCGAAGGTCTCACCGATGAGCAGATCGCACGCCTCGTGCGTGGCTCGACGCCTCATCCAGGTGCCACGCTGACCGAGCCCGCTGTGCTGGCGGGGCCGCTCGGTGAACTTCCGGCCACATACATTCTGTGCGTGATGCCGGGGAGCGAGCCTGACGACGCCGAGCCCGACGAAGATGTGACCGAGCTGCTGACGAGCGAGTGCTGGCGGCTGGTGAAGATGGACACCGGCCATTGGCCGATGTTCTCCCAGCCGCGCGAGCTGGCGCAGATTCTCCTCGATGCTGCCGTGGAGTGAGAGCACCTCCATAGTTGCGAACTGGTTTTGGACGCGCTTGTGTGCTGGTCACAGCCACTCGCCGATGGCCGCTATGAGGACAGTCGCCTCATAGCGGACCGCTAGACCCAGCTCTCGCCGAGATGGACCGTCCAGGTGTCTGCCACTGCCCGTCGCAGCTGAACCGGGGCCGCAATCCGGGACGGCCGTTGCGTGTGTAGGTCTGGAGCTCGCCGCTGCGGCAGAAGGCGTGGAGCGGCGCCGGGTTGTCGTTGAACCATGCCAGGTGCCGGTCGCCCACCAGTCCCACGTGAGGCCGGGGCGGGGATGTCACAAAATGACTGCCATGCCGCCACCGTATCCAGGCGGCTCACGCCCTACGGGAGTCGGCAGCAGCCAAGGCGGGCCCGGTCGCGTCCCGGTGGTCAGGGCCTGCCTGCCATGCTCGAATGGAGTTAAGGACATCGCCTTGGCTGTCTGCCGCCCTGTCCTATCCGACGCGGAGCCGCGCAGCCGCGTACGGCTCATCGGCTTTGCTCCATCAGATCGAGACTTCCACTCACATCGGGACCTCAAATGGCCAACATCGACGGTCTGGGAGCGCTGCAAAAGGCCCTCCTGTCAGCACTGGATCAGATGGGCGCCGCGATCAGCGCCGTACTGCAGGCCGACAAGGACATGGTGTTCCTGCACCAGTCTCCCGGTATCCCCATCGATCCAAAGGAATACGAGAACCCCTGGACGGTCGAGGGCGGCGACGCCTATGCGCTGATGGCCTCTGGGGGCGAGATCAAGCTCCCCCAGGTCCAGCAGCCGCCGGCCCCCGCGGCGCCGGCGAACGGCGCCAAGACCACGAACAAACCGCCGCCTCCGCCCCCACCGGACCCAAATGCCGAGATCGGGATCAACTCGGCGGTCGCCACCTCCCGTCTTGCCAACGTGAGCCTGCAGCTCGGCACGCCCATCGCCGCGTACGGCCTGGGCTCGGTCGCCGACGCCTGGGAGCTGGTCGCTCAGTCGATGACCGCCGACCAGCCACCGGTGACACCGCCGGCCCAGGAGGCCGCCATCAAGCAGGCGCTCGGTGTCCTCTACGCACGCCCCGGAGTGCCCTCGCAGGGGTATCGCGACTACCGCAAGGCCCGTGAAACCGTCACCGGCCTGATCGGCAAGAAGGCGGCGGCGTTCGTCGCGGCCATGAGCGACCCGAACCTGGCAGCCGCGTTCCCGCTGGGCGACGGCAAGGTCTTCGACCAGCAGATCCAGGACGCCGAGACCGACCGTGACGCCGCCGACCAGGCCGCCGGCGCCCTGACGTACTCCCAGGCGGAAGCGTTCATCCGGGCGCAGGGCAAGGACATCGTCACCGGCGCCGTCGACTCGGTCAAGCAGCGCTGGGAGCTGTTCGGTCAGACGTCGGCCGCGGTGGGCCAGTTCGCCTACACCACGATCGATCCGCCGTCCTGGTGCCAGGCGACGGACGACAGCTTCGGCGTCATGCAGATCTCGGTGTCGGACTCGACCTACGACTCAGCCTCCAGCAGCACCTTCAACGACTTCTCCAGCAGCTACTACAGCTCCTCCAGCCAGTCGGACTCCGGCGGCGTCGGGATCGTGTACGGCCCGTTCAGCGCCACCGGGGACGTGGGCTTCTCCTCGGCCAAGAGCTCTGGCGGATTCGCCTCCGGTTCCTCGGCCGGGTCCACCGGCTGGGACCAGTCGAGCAGCGCGAGCATCTCGGGCGAGTTCTTCCTCGCGACGATCGACCGGCCGTGGCTCTTCGACGAGATCTTCCGCGTCGGCGCGGGCTGGCACATCACCGGCAAGGGGGCGAACTTCCTCAGCGACGGCACGAACACCGCCGGGAACAACGCCAACTTCTTCCCGGCCCTGCCCGTGCAGATCCTGGTTGCCCGCAACATCAGCGTCAGCTGCGACGACTGGGGCGACTTCGAGACCTTCTCCAACACGTTCGCCCAGAGCGCCGCCAGCCAGACGAGCTCCTCCGGAACCAGCTACGGCGGTTCGGTGGGGGCGTTCGGGCTCGGGGCCACCTATAACCACCAGGACTCCAGCACCGACGGCAGCCAGTTCAGCCAGGACGACGGCAGTTCCAGCTGGAGCTTCCAGAGCACCGCCGCCGGCGGAACGCTGAGCATCCACGGGACGCAGATCCTCGGCTGGGTCGTGCGCGTCATCCCGGCATCCCCGTCGTCGTGACCACCCCCGATCTGAAGACCGCTGAAGAGGCGCTGGTCGCCGACCTCACCGCGCTGTTCGGCACCCTCACGCCGGACAAAGCCGTCGCCTTCTTCCCCGGCGTGCCGGTCGACGACCAGATCGTGCAGAAAGGCGTGGTGAACACGCTGGCCCTGGCCCAGTGGCTCACGACTTTCGACACGACGCTCCTCCTGCGCCCCGGGCAGGTCGAGACGACCGCACCCCCGGGCGGCGAGAGCGCCACTGCTCTCTACTCGACGATCGTCACGAGCGCCGTGCCCCTCGACCCGTCCGGCCTCGCCGGCAAGCAGTTCGTCCAGCGGATCGCGGCGGCCCGCACCCTGCTCGACCAGGTCCCGCCGTCCGCGCCGCTGGGCAGCGAGCCGCCGGACTGGCCGCTGCCGGACGCGCCGTCCTGGCAGACGACCAGTACGGCCCGCACCCAGTCGGCTCCCGATCCGGCAGACCCGGCGGACACCGCCGTGACGATGCCCGCCCTGGAAGGGGTCGCCCAGGACGCCATGGTTACCCGGTGGTTGAAAGCGGTCGGCGACACCGTCCAGTCCGGCGAACCACTGCTGGAGGTGGGCACGGACAAGGTCGACACCGAGATCCCCTCCCCCGCGGCCGGCACCCTGCTCCAGCTGCTCGTGCCGGAGGGCGCCATCGTCAGCGCCGGCGCCCCCATCGCCATCATCGGCCCGGGGCAGCCCCCGCCCCAGGCCGTCGTCGCGTTCCAATACACCCTGGTCTCGCTCACCCGGCTCGCCTCGGGCAGCCCGTGGTGGGACGACGTCCTGCTCTCGGCCACCAACTGGTACGTCCCCGGCCGCGCCGCCGGCACGCTGGTACCAGAGCCCGCGGCGGGAACTGCCAACACGCTCCCGTACGCCCTGCTGATCGTCCGGAACGTGGTCATCAACAGCCCGGACCAGCTGCCGCGCGACACCGCGAACTTCGGCCCCTTCCTCGTCTCGGCCGGGGATGCGGCGGCCGGGGGCGCGGCGCCGCTCGGGCGCAGCGGGATGCAGGCCGTCGGCCTGGTCGCAAGCGTCCTGCCGTCACTGCCGCCCGTGAGCGACCCGGCCTTGGCGGCCGCGGCGCCACCCCGGTTCCAGCCCTTCCCCGGTGCCGACTTCTTTGTCGCCGGGCGACAGAGCCCGATCATCGCGGCGATGCACGACCGCCTCGTCGCCGTCGGCTGCGACCGGTACACGAGCACCACGCAGAAGGACGTATGGGGTAGCGGGGACATCGAGTCGTACCAGGCCTGGCAGGTCAAGCTCGGATTCTCCGAGGACGCCGCCAACGGCAGCCCAGGCCAGGCGAGTTGGGACAGTCTTCAGGTCCCGTTCATCACCGCCACCTAGCCGACACCTCATGAGGAGGCGATTGCGATGGCCGCACGCAGCACCCAGGTCGTCCTGCACAACCATACCGACCAGGACCTCACCCTCACCTCCACGGACCTCCCGGGCGGCGAATGGACTACTCAGCCGCCGGACAACGTCGGCCCGCAGGCCGACACCACATGGGCCTCCGAGTCCTCGGGCATCGCCACCGGCACTGAGGGCAACGCCGTGTACGCGATCGGCGGTGACGGCGCCTCGTTGAAGATCGCCTGGGACAACCCCTTTGCCGGCACCAACAAGTACGCCACCGATGTCAGTTCGGGCTTCGCGCTGTACCAGAGCGGGTGGTCGGGCGACAACGTGAGCGTCGACTACGTGCTGGAGCCGTCCACGCCGCACAACACCACCTTCCGGCCGTCCCAGCACGGCTTCCCGTTCGACAACAGCTGGGCCAGCGCCCCGCTCACCTCGATCGACCTCGGAGTGGCCACCATCCCCATCGGCGACGCCGAGTACGGGCTGTGCGGCGGCATGGTCTACGCGGCTCTCGACTACTGGGCGGCCTCTCTGCCCGTCCCGCAGGAACGCCCCGACCCGGCCGCCCCCGGGACACCTCTCTACGACTTCATCGTCGGCCGGCTCCTCGACAGCTTCGACCTGCCCTCGCTCCCGGCGACGCTGCTCGCCATCGGCAACCCGGCTTACCCCGACACCGGAAGCGCCGGAAACCCCCTGGAAGGCCGGTCGCCGACCATCATCAAGGACGCCTGGCCCCAGATCCGCACCTGGATCGACGGCGGATTCCCGGCTCCGATCTGCCTGGTGAAGGTCCTCTCCGTCAATCCGCTGGACCTGCAGCACGACCACCAGGTTGCGGTGTGGGGCTACCAGATGAGCGGCAACCAGGTGACGCTCTCCGTGTATGACCCGAACCTTTCTGGCCGCGACGACCTCACCATCACGTTCGACGCGTCGGACGTCCTGAACTCGCCTGCCATCACGGTCGGCGACCCGTCCCAGGGCCAGGTCTTCTGCTTCGTCACGACCGCGTACGCCAAGAAGACGCCGCCGTCCTGACCCCTGGAATTCGCCCTGCTCCTGGCCGAACCCTCGCCGCCTCCTTCGGTCCGGCCACGAGGGTGTCTGTCGGCGTGAAGCCTGCAGTCAGCCGCTCCAGCTCGCGTACCGCGGCATCGACGTCGTACGTCCGAAGGACGGGCTTGCGCAGCCAGTCGTCCGGCCACGCGTCCCACACCCAGTACTCCGGTCTGCGGTCCGGGCTGCCGTAGTCGTCGTAGCAGTACACGATGCAAGGACCCAGATTCTCGGCAGTCGCAAAGTCGGAACTCGTCGCGAAGCATAGGGAATTGTGACTGGAGAAGGGAAAGAAGCGCCTGAGCGTGCTGGCACGGGCTGTGCGCCACAACAGTTCTTCGACCGGAGGCACCCAAGAGTTGATGCACCGACAATGGCTATCATTCTCCGGCGCGTACTGGATGCGCGCAGCCCACTCAGGGTCCACCTCCATCATCAGCCCAGTGTGCCCGCCCGGTCCTGAACATGGAACTGCTCGCAGCCATGACGTGACCACCGGGTCCGACCACCTCATGCGAGGCCTAACTCCAGCTCCCCCTCCGCTACGTGCCGTACGAGTTGCTTGAAGCACCCGCTTTGGGGCTGGTTTACACCTCAGTCTGGATCTTCCTACCGGACTTGCCGTACGTGCATCGGCGCGGTGGCACCTTCCGCATACGAACCTCTTTCTTCCCCAGACAGCAGGGGGAGGGTACGGTCTGCCTCGCTCTGCTCGGCCACCCCTGAGGGCGTGAAGTCCCCGTCCCGCTTCGGACTTGGCCTCGTATTGCTCGGCCTGGCGAGTCCGCTTCACACCCCCGACGCCCTTCCGGCTTCGCCTCCAAGCCCCATCCCGCTCCGCGGGCCGGTCTGGCTACAGGGCGGGGCGTAGTGTTCCCTGGAAAATGGTTCCGTCGAATTCGCGAAGGCATCGCTCGCATGCCACGCCTGCGGCTGGCACCCACGCCGCTTCTCGACCCGACCGGCGAAACTGAGGCGCCCTACGCCGAGTATCCAGACCGGGATCTCGCTTCACCAGGCCGACTCGTTTTTTCGAGAGGCCGGTATCAGGGACTGGGAGACGCCGTCACCAAAGGAACATGTCATTGGCGTCTGCTGAGCGAACTTCACCAGTCGTCAGATTCACAACGATCGGCTGGTAGCCAACATTCTCCTCAGGACCCGGCTGCGGCACGTCCGGCTTCCCCCAGTCAACGACCAGCCAGCCTGCCACCTCTGAGGCATCCTCACAGAAGATGACATCACCACGCCTCGAGTGCGCGGCATTACGGAGGTACTTGTCCGCCGCCTTCAATGCCGATTCGCGATCCATCAACCCGCCCCAAACCCAGGCCCTCACCGGCCGCCCAAACACCCCTGGCATGCGATACACGGCAGCCGCCCGCCATAAGACGGACCCCCCGTCACGCAGACAGCAGGCAGGCGCGGCCGCCGTTCGGCAGTGAAACCACCACCGCCAAGCCCCGAGCTTGCGAGCACCCAGAGCCCCCAGACCTTAACCAGTCCAATCAGCAGACCCCAAAGGAATTACCGCCACCGGCCGAGAGCACTGCACTCCCCCTCCGGCTTTCCAGCTGCACAGAGAGACTGGCGCAGGGGTCTTTCTGCGGTCAAGGGGACTTGGTGGGCCAGGCCGGGCGCAGCTCGCCGACCAACTGGAGCGTGAGCGGTACGGGCTCCGTCAGCGGCGCCAGGGGAACCCACCGCCCCCGGGGAAAGCCCCGCCGTACGAGGACGACGCCGACGACGAGTGTCCAGGCAGCCCTGCTCCCTCTCCCGGGTACGGGCTCTACGACGCCCAGGCAAAGGTCCTCGAATGGTGAATCCCAGCCGTCCTGCCACGGAAGACGCCCAGGTGAAGCGCAGCGGCACGGAAACGACGCAGGGTCGACGTGAGCGCTGTCGTCGGCGAGGAAGCAGCCAGCGGGCCGTGGCCGGTCACCACCTGGCAGGGCTGGCACCGCTTCGCCACCACACCGCCCCCGGCCCCCTCGGCTGGTAGGTCTGTTCGGGACGACGTGCTCTCACTCACAGCGACCGGGCGCAGCAGCCGCCTCGGGTCGCGGCCCTTGCATGAGGGATCTGGGCAGCCAGAGCCGGGAGCCGCCGTCGCGCAGGCGGGTGAGGAAGGCCAGCACACCGCTGAGGCCGGTACTGAAGCCCGCCGTCACCGAAATGCCGGTGTCGTCGGGCAGGACCAGGCGGCCGTGGCGCACGGCGTTACGGGGTTGGATGCTCTGCGCGAGTTCCGCCGCCCACTCCCGGTAGCGCTTGTCGCCCAGGAGCTCGGCCAGGTCCAGCAGGAAGTCGCCGTCCCCGGCCAGCCCGTGGCACTGGCAGGTTCCCATGTGCCAGCGGGAGCGGCGGACGGCTATGGCCGCCTTGATGGCGAGGTCGGCGTGCCGGTCCTCGCCGGAGTTCTGCCACATCCGGATCAGGAAGGTGCCGATCCCGGAGGAGCCGCTGCACCAGTTGGTCTTCAGGAGCCCGCCCTTGTCGTCGCTGGGCCAGTACGCGGCGCCCCGGTCGAAGCGTGCGAGGGAGCCCAGAGTGTCCGCGGCGGCCGTGGCGAGCTTCGTATAGTGCGGCTGGCCGGCCGCGTTGCCCGCCGCGAGCAGGAACGTGCCCACGCCGGCCACCCCGTGGGCGAAGCCATAGTGGACGACGCCCGCCAGGGCCGAGGCGAAGTCGGCGGCGATCGGCCATCTCACCTGGCCGTCGCGGTGTTCGGCGGCCGTGGCGAGCGCGTCGGCTGCGGCCCGCGCCCGGGTCAGGAACTGTTCCTCTCCGGTTGCCTCCCAGAACCGCAGCTGGGCGAGGCCCGCTCCGGCAGTCCCATGGCAGACATCCGGATTCGGCCCGCGGACGGGCACCCGTTGGGCGAGGTCTGCTGCCAGGCGGCGGAGCCGGTCGTCGCCGAGGAGCTGGCCGGCTTCCAGCAGTGCCCAGGCCGTTCCGGAACGCCCGAAATACAGGCCGGGCAGCGCGCGTGGTTCGCGTCCGACGCGGCGCGCTGTCCAGTCGGCCGCAGCCTGGACGGCTTCCACGAGTGCCGGCTCGCCCTTGCAGCCGCGAACCAGCGCGCCGAGTACACCGGCGCTGCCGTGTTGGACGTTCAGCGGATCGCTTCCCGCTTCGTTCCGGCCCGCTGGCCACAGGCGCTGGTCGTCTTTCGGGTCCATGGTGTCCAGCAGGTAAGCGAATCCGTCGGAGATCAGGCGGTCCAGGTCGTGGTCGCCGATCCGGTCGGCCATGGGGCGTGCTTCGGGTTCCTCCGCTCGGACGAGGAGGGCGAGCGCGGCGTCGAGACCGGGGCGTCGCTGCGGAACCGCATCCAGGAGGGCGACGATGGCCGGTGCCATCAGCCGTGCTGCGGCGTTGCGCGGGGCAATACGTTGGAGCCAGTTCGCAATGCGCTCCGCAGTGGTTCGCTCCTGCGGTTCGTCCGGGGTCAGTGCCGGGTCGGCGCCACTGACCAGGTAGAACAAGGTGGCGCCCAGGCTGTACAGACCGGCGGAAGGTGCGGGTGCGAACCCGAACGGTGGTGCGTCGAGTCGCTCCGGTGCGGCGTAGGCCGGGGTGTGGGACCGCTTGACCTGGGTGCCGGGCTTGGCGAGCTGCTCGAGGTCGATCAGGCGCAGCTCCCTGTTCGCCAGGACCATGATGTTGTCGGGGGTGAAGTCCTGGGTGACGAAAACGCTGTCGTGCACCAGCCGCAGCAGCTCCACGAGTTCGCAGGCGATGTCGCGCAGTTGGGAGACCGGCCCGCCCCACGACCCGCCGTCGTCCGGTTCGAGGTTCTCGCGTACCCACTGGCGCAAGGTGACGCCCGGCAGTGATTCCTGCACGAGGAACAGGTCGCCCTGTTGCTCGAAGACGCCGACGGGGTGCGGGGTCCGACCCGAGGGCGCGAACTGTGCCAACAGTTCCGCCTCGTGCCGTCGCCGGTCACGGATGTCCTGCCCCTCCGGTCCCGCCCCGGTGTGCGCCCGGGCCTGCTTGATGACGACCTCGGCCCCGGTTTTCTGATCGGAGCCCAGGAATACGCCTCCGGTGAAGGCATGACGGATGACTTTCCGGACGAGGTAACGGCCGTCGAGCAGCACGGGTTTGGGCGCCGTCGGCGCGGCCTCGGCCATGGGGTGGAACGGATCGGGCGGAGCCCACGAGGGCGGTGAGAACCACGCCTTGCGCTCGTCGGGCACCAGCCGGCCGTCCGGCGCGATCAGCATCGCCTCGTAACTGCCGTCGTTGCCCAGCATCGGCACTCCGGTGAACACCCCGAACCGGTAGTGCACCAGGCTGCCCGGCCGGTAGGGCCGGTCCGAGAGGATCCCCGGTCCGGGCAGGCCGGCGGTCGCCCGGTGCAGTTCTTCGGCCAGCTCCCCGAGCTCCTCCTGGTCGCACTCGGGGTACGCGGTGAGGAACTTGCCGCCCGCACCCCGGTTGCACAGCCGGGAGCCGAGCTCTTCGACCTGGGCAAGGGTTTTCGCGAACTTGAACGGGCAGGCCCGGCGCAGCAGCACGTCCGCCGTTCTGGCCAGGACAAGGGGCGCGGACAAAGGGGTCGCGGAGAGGTGCAGTTTCCACCCCTGCCGTACCGAACGCCCACCCGGGGGCTCGACGTAGCACCAGAACGTGTCCGGCTTGGCCTGCCAGCCGAGGCCGTCGTGGCGGGCGAGTACCGCCTGGGCGCAGTCTATGAGCAGCGGATCGTCGACGGTCATGATCGTCCTCGGAGCGGCAGCGCCACGGAAAGTTCCGGGCGCCCCTCGATGCGGGCCCGGTCGTCGTCGGTGCCGAAGCGGCGGTCGATCCGGCGGGCGGCGTCGGCCCATTCCCGCATGGTGCGGACTGGTTTGAGGGTGTCCACCACGAACGGGTCATGCCAGCGTGCGACCGAGCGCTTCCAGAGCAGTCGCGGGTCCTCCTCGAGGATG
Source organism: Streptomyces sp. NPDC045846 (assembly GCF_056431605.1). Taxonomy (NCBI): domain Bacteria; kingdom Bacillati; phylum Actinomycetota; class Actinomycetes; order Kitasatosporales; family Streptomycetaceae; genus Streptomyces; species Streptomyces sp. NPDC045846. Next base: position 114,775 of record NZ_JBWKKJ010000016.1, read on the forward strand.
TTGCCCACCACTCCCTCGTAGATGCACATCGCCCGCACGGCTCCGTCCGGTTCCACGGCCATCGCGGCGAAGAAGCTTCCTGCCGCAATCCGGTCGGGGTGCATACTCGTACCCCAGTTGTCGGACAGGGACAGTTCCAGCGAGGCAGGTGCCAGGGACCTCAGGCGCTCGGCGAGTTCGGGCGAGGCCATCCGGGCGGCCTGCTCATCGGTGAGCAGTTCCTGCTCCACGAAGCTTTCACGGTTGGCGAGACCGGAGGGCACCACGGCGCTGAGGTAGAGGAAGCCCATCTGCGGGAAGCGGGGGGCCACTTCGGTGCAGAACAGTTCCAGCTGGCCGAAGCTGCTCCGCAGGACCGTGCTGTCGATGCCGAACACCAGTGGTGGTTCACCGTGCCGCCGTGCCTCACTCGATGCATCGTCGAGCAGCTGCAGCGCCTTCATGGCTCGGTCGAACGAGCCGGCCCGGCCGCGGATCCGGTCGTGGACCTCCGCTGTCGCCCCGTCGACACTCATGTTCACCTGGGGCCGCAACCGCAGGATCTCTTCCATCGCGCGCTCCCGCAGCGGCCACCCTCCGGTGTAGAGGTACACCCCGATCCCCGCACGCGTGATCCGTTCGATGATCTCGAAGATCCCCGGCACCACCAGTGCTTCACCACCGCCCAGCCCGACGTTGTCCGGGGCGAGCGAGATGATCGCGTCCGCGACACGGAGGTTGTCCCGCAGGCTCAGTTGCCGCGACGGCCGCCTGCCCGATTCGGAGTAGCAGTGCACGCAGCGCAGCGGGCAATGGTAGGTGATGTCCCACAGAATGTAGCCAGGACGGTCAGCAACCAGCATCCTTCTCTCCCTTGTTGCCGGAATACGTCAGCGGACAGCCACGCTCGTGGTCCCAGTTGCCGATCAGGTCGGCATAGAGCGCGGACGCGGCGGCCAGCTGGTCATGAGTGCCGAAGCGAGCGGTGCACCCGTCCAGCAGGAGCACCTGGTCGGCGCGGCGGGCGGAGCTGATCCGGTGCGCGATGACGATCAGCGTTCCGGGCCGTCGGGCGAATGCGGCCTCGGCCTTCGCCTCGGTCTCCGGATCGAGCCCGGAGGTGGCCTCGTCCAGGATCACCAGCCGGGCGGGCGAGAGGTACACCCGGGCCAGCGCGACGAGTTGCCGCTCGCCCTGCGAGAGGTCGGCGCCGCCCGCGCCGACCCGGGTGTCGATCCCACCCAGCCGGTCGGTCACCGGCCGCAGGCCGACCGCAGCCAAAGCCTCGCTGATCTCGGCCGCGGTGGCCCGTGGCGCCAAGTAGGTCAGGTTCTCCCGAAGCGTGCCGGCGAAGACGTATGCCTCCTGCGGTATCAGAGCCACGAGCCGGCGCAGTTCGCGTTGGTCGATGCCGCCGATGTCGGCGCCGCCGAGCAGCACCCGTCCACGTTGCGCCGTCAGCAGCCCGGTGAGCAGCCCGGCCAGCGTGGACTTCCCGATTCCGCTGGGGCCGACGACCACCAGGTGGCTCCCTTCCGGCACGGTGCAGTGGAGGTCTTGGACGACCGGAGTGGCGTGCGGCCCGTAGGCGAAAGTAAGGCCGTCGACCTCAAGGTCGTACGCGTCCGGGGCGGGGCTGGTGGCCGGTGTCGCGGCAGGCTCGGCGAACCCCTCCCCGAGCCGGGTGATGCTCACCGCCATCTCCAGTCCCCAGGTGGCCAGCACCTCCAGCATCTTGCGCAGCGCCGGTTCCAGACCGACCGTCAGGTAGGTGACCGCGCCGGCCAGCTCGCCGAGGCTCAGGTAGCCGCGGTGCAGCAGTGAAGGCGCGCTGGCCAGCAGGACGACCACCGGCAGCTGGCCTCCGACGAAGACCACCAGAGTCCGTGCGGCGGTGGCCCTGGCCAGCGCACGGGCCCGCCGCCGCTGTTCGTCCACGGCTTGGTCGACGCCTGTGATGACCCGGTGCTCGCCCGCGCAGGCGATCGCGTCGCGGACCCCGCTGAAAGCGGTGCCCGCCCGCTGGGCCACTTCCTCCTCGGCGAGCAGCACCGCCTTGTGGCGCGCGGCCAGGCCGGGCAGCAGCCAGGCGAACAGCGCCATCGCCGCCAGCACCAGCCCGCCGCTGATCAAGGCGACCAGCGGGGCGAGCAGGCTCAGTCCCACCAGCGCGGCCACCGAGGCGAAGACGATCTGGCGGATGATGCGGAGCAGGGCGTGCAGGACTTCCCGGACGGTCTGCACCTGTTCGGTGAGCCGGGCGACGGAGGCCAGGTCCGGCGGGCGGGCCGAGTTCACGGCATCGGCCAGCACCCCCTCCACCAGCGCGATGACGAACGCGTCCCGCACCGGTTCGATGACCGCGGCCATCCAGGGGAAGAGCCGGCGGGTGGCCGCCGCCCCGACCAGCGCGGCCACCAGCAGCGCGGTGAGTGCCCCGGCGGCGGGCAGCACGTCGTGCGACAGGAAGTGGTCGATCGCCGTGGAGATCAGCAGTCCCGAAGCCCCGACGGGAGCGGTCTCGACGACGGACCAGACCAAGATCCGCGCCAGGGTCCCCCGCCGTTGGCGGAGCACACTCAGCAGCAGCGTGTGCCCGGCCCGGTTCACCCGGCGTTCCCGAAGACGGCACGGTAGCGGGGCTCGGCGGCCCACAGGGTGTGATGGGGCGCAACCGCCTGGATGCGTCCCTGATCGAGCCAGGCCACCAGGTCGGCCCGCGCCGCCGTGATGGCACGGTGCGCGATCACCAGGCGGGTGCGGCCGGCCAGCCCCTCGACGAACGCAGCAGCCAGTTTGGCCTCGGTGACGGTGTCCAGACTGGAAGTGGCGTCGTCCAGAACCAGCACGCGCCCTTGATGCGCGATCGCCCTGGCCAGCCCGAGCCGCTGCAACTCCCCGCCGGACAGCGGAGCTTGGTCGAGCTTGGTGTCGAACCCGTCAGGGAGCCTGCGGATGAAGTCCTCGGCCTGAGCGATCCGGGCCGCACGTTCAACCTTGCCTCCCGCCCGGTTCCCGAAGCCGATGGCGTCACCGATGGTGTCGCCGAGCAGAACCGGGCGGTCGAAGGCGTACCCCACGGCGGCACGAACGGCGCCGGGATCCAGGGCACGCAGCGGGACGCCCTCCAGCAGCACCTCACCCTCATCGGGGTCGATCAGCCTGCCCGCGAGCAGCCCGAGGGCGGTCTTGCCGCTGCCCGACGGGCCCACCACCGCCAGCACGGCGCCGGCCGGTACGTCCAGGCTGACGGCATCCAGTACGGTCCGCTCGCCGTGGCGGACCGAGACGCCGCGGAAGGACACCTCGCCCTGCCCGGCGGGCAGTTGAGCCGTCCCCCCGCCGGCCGGTCGCTGCTCTGCCAGCAGCTCCTGGACGCGGGCGGCGCCGGCCCGCGCGTCGGCCAGGAAGAGCAGGGTGTCCACCTGCTGGACGAACCCCAGGGCAATGGTGAGGTAGAGGGTCAGCGCGAAGAAGGCGCCGGGGGAGATCCGGCCGTCGGCCACACCCGTCCCGGCGACCAGCAGGACGAGGACCCGGATGGTGGTCTGAGCGAATGCCACCTGCCAGGAGACAGCGCGCCGGACCTGCCATGTGGCCATTCCCGCTCGCGCCAGCTCCGGCAGCGGAAACAGCACACGCGCGGCTTCCCGGCGTCCGGTTCCGCAGGCGCGAATGGTCCTGCGCCCGGACACCGCATCGGCCAACCGGCCCGCGATGGCGGACAGTTGAAGAAGATATTCGGCGAACGCGCTGGACGACCGCTGGGCGAGCCGCCGGATCGCGAACGCCAGTGGAGCCGCGGTGACCAGAAAGGTGAGACCGGCCTGCCAGTCGATCCAGCACAGGGCTGCCATCCCGCAGCCCGCAGCCAGGATCTCCACTCCGGCTTCGATCAGATAGGGCACCGCCTTGGCCGCCGACGCGGCGTTTCCGCTCAGGCGGGCGATCAGGTCGCCGAGCGCATGGCGCCGGGAACCGGGCACACCCAGCATGAACACCTGCCGCACCAGCCGGTACCGAAGCCGCCCGAGTACCGAGGTCTCTGCCGCCACCCCTGCCATCTCACCGCCTGCCTCGGCCACCACGCGCAGCAGCAACAGCCCGGCGAACACCAGCAGTAAGGCATCGGTGTCACCGCCCGCCAGTGCCCGGTCGACCACCCGGGCCAGCGCCACCGGAAGCAGCAGCCCCGCGCCCACCGCAGCGGCTGTCGCGACGGCCTTGGCCGCTGCGGGTGCGGGCGCGAGCCGCACATGGCGGAAATGAGAGTGAGACATCGCTGCTCCGTGGCGGTGGACCGACAGGGGGGATCCGGCCCACCCCCCACGCGCGATCGGTGTGGGAAGCGGGCCGGACCGGTGGCACTCAGCAGGTGCCGCAGCACGGGAAGAGGCCGAGCTCGGGCTCGGGCTCCTCCAGGACCTGCAGGGCAGTCACGTCGAATTCCATGCGAATACACCCCCTTTCAGCGTCGCAACGAATGAACTGCTTCCCGCCGGGCAGTGCGTGTTCATCCAGCGGGAAGGGCTTGGGAAAGTAGAGGTGGACGGGCATCGATACGGGCACGGTCGTCGTCCGTCCCGAAGCGGTGGTCGAGCTGGCGAGTGGCCGCAGCCCAGTCCTTCATCGTGTAGACCGACGAAAGGGTTTCGATCACGAATGGGTCGCTCCACCTCGCGACCGAGCGCTTCCACAGCTCCATCGGCGGATCGGTGAGCAGGCTGCCCACGGTGCCCTCGTATATCGCCATCGCCCGTACCCGGCCGTCCGGTTCCACCTGCATCGCGGGGATGCGGTCCTGGGCGAGGAGATCGGGGTGGTAGCGCAGCAGGCGATTGTCGGTGACCGATACGTGGACCGATGGCGGCACGAAGGAGCGAAGCCATTCGATGTGCTGGGGATCGACCAGGAGGTCGGCCTGCTCATCGGTGAGGAGTTCATGTTCGACAAACCCGGGCCGGCTGGCAAGCCCGATCGGCATGGCCGCACCGAAGGACAGCTGATGCAGCTCCGGAAACCGCGGAGCAATATCGGTGCAGAACAACTCCAGTTGATCGAAGCTGCTGCGTACGATGGTGGCATCCAGCGCGAATACGCATGACTGGGCATGACGGGCCCTCTGGCGGGCGGCCCACCGGTCGAGCAGCGCCAGAGTGGCCATGGCGCGGTCGAAGGAGCCCACCCGGCCGCGGACGGCGTCATGAATCTCGGCCGTCGCCCCGTCGACGCTCACGCTGACGTCCGCGCATTTCGCCAGTACGTCCTCAACCGCCGACCGCCGCAGCGACCACCCACCGGTGTAGAGGTGAGGCTCCACTCCGGCGTCCACCATGCGGTCGACGACCTCCCGCAGGCCCTTCACCATCAGGGGTTCGCCGCCCGCGAGCACGATGGCCGCCGGATGCAACGACAGCATTGCCTCCGTGACCCGCAACATGTCCACGAGGGAGAGCTGCCTCGAAGCACGCCGTCCCGATTCGGAATAACAGTGCGTACATCGCAGCGGGCAGGCGTAGGTGATGTCCCACACGATGACGTTCGGACCGCCGGATATAGTCGCCACTCGGCTCGACATGAATCCACTCCTTGTTTTCCGGGCGCAGTCGTGCAGCGCGCATTTATCGCAAGGATCTGTTTCGGTCGAGACGGGGCCGCCCTCGCCGAACCGTACTTCAGGTAAGTCTGTCCGTGGACCGGATGCTAACGATCCGCATTCACGTACGGAACTCATTCACAGCGCCATATTCTCTGGCCTGCTCCTGCGGTTTTTCATACCGGGAATCGAAGCGGTGCCCAATCTAGCGAAGCCTCCTCGGCGCGGCGAATCACGGTCCGTTGAGCGGACCGTTCACGCCAGGCACTCGATCCACACACAGCAGATCAGTCGATTCAGCCTCTCCTGCCGCAGCGGAATCAGGCCCCTCAGAGGAGGAATATCGAACGCATCCGGAATTAATAATTTTCGGTTCCGCCGCCGGTCTGCCATTTATCATGCGTTTAGCCCCGCCCGGTGCAATTGGTCCCCATGCTGAAGCAGAGGGGGCATCGGATGGTCGGCTCGACGACAGAACTCGCAGATGAACGGCCGTCTCGCGGGCGCGGAGTGCTGGAGGGCGCCTTTGCGTTGCTGGAAGCGCTCAGGGAGGCGGAGGAAGCCGGACTGACAGCACTGTCGGCCAGCAGCGGGCTGCCCAAGGCCACGGCGTACCGGCTCCTGGAGCAGCTGGCCGAACTGGGCGCGGTCGAGCATCGTGGCTGCCAATACCGGATGGGTTCCCGGGTGTTCCGTCTCGGCCTGGGGTGGCAGCCACATCCACGGCTGCGCGCCGCGGCGGACACCCCGATCCGGCAGCTGGCCGCTGCCACGGACGCCTCGGTCGCGATCTGTGTGCTGCGCGAGGGGCGGACGCTGGCCGCCTTCGGTGTTCCAGGCATGGTGGACCACCTGGCGCCGGTTCGCCCGGGGGCAAGCTGGCCCTGGCATACCTCCGCAGGCAAGGTTCTGGTGGCATTCGCCCCGCCCGAGGCGCCCCTGAGCTCCCTGCCCGCGTCCTGGTCACGCGAGGCTTCCGCCATCCGGGAAACGGGCCTATGCCTGGATCGGGAGGAGCTGATCACGGGGGTGTGCTGCGCAGCCGCGCCAGTGACCACTCAACACGGCGACATCGTCGGAGCCGTCTGCGCCATGGTCACGCCCGCACAAGACATCACCAAGATGGCGAACGCCGTCCAGCGTGCCGCACGGATTGTCAGTGCAGGGCTGCGGTGCCCGACAATCAGCAGCGTGCCGCTTCGGTGAGGCTCTCCGATTGCCCGCCACTCTGAGGAACAGGCCCCGGCAGCCCTACAAGGGCGGCTACCACCCGCCGTCAACCACGGCCCCCGGCCGGGCAAGCAGCCGCGCGAGGTCGAGGCAGGTAAGAGGCAGGTTGTGTCGGGGCATAACGCCTGCGTGCCGGGACGGCCGGTTGCTCGAAGAAGCTCCAGTGAACCTTCCTGGATCGTGGATACCTGGAGACGAGGATCTTGAGGTTCCAGAGGAAGTAGCATGCGCACCTGGGCCAACGCCTGGGCAGCCGACTTCGACACCCGCCTGCACACCGAAAATGACCCCGGCGGCTTCGGTGAATAGGCCCCCGGCCGGCCGTTCAGGAAAACCCCTGCCCCGCGTCACGGCGCCGTGCCAGGCTGCCCGGATGATTGAGATAGAGACTCCCCGTCTGGTCCTGCGCCGCTTCACCCTCGCCGACGCGGCTCCGATGGCCGAGTATCGCAACAACCCCGACATCGCCAGGTACCAGGCCTGGCCCTCTCCCCTCACTCCCGAAGCCGCGCTTGAGCAAGTACGCCGCTACATGGCACGAGACCCCGAACAGCCCGGCTGGTTCCAGTACGCAATCGGGCTCAGGGCCGGCGGGGCTCTCGCCGGTGATCTCGGTGTGCTGCTCAGCGACGACCGGCTGCACGCAGTCGTGGGCTTCACCCTGGCCGCCAAACACCACCACCGCGGCTACGCCACCGAAGCGGTCAGGGCCGTGGTGGAGAACCTGTTCGGACGGGGGCTGCTGGAGGTATCCGCGGACTGCGATGCCCGTAACACCGCCTCGGTCCGTGTCCTGGAACGCGCCGGATTCCGGCGCGTACAACATCCCGATGGCGACCGCCAGGAGTACTCGCGAGAGCCCGGCTCGGGCGAAGTCGAAACACTCGACTTCGCCCTGACGGCACGCCAGTGGGCGCAACAACGCCCGTGACGGCCTCGCATCTCCTGGCCTGCGGTTTCTCCCCCGTGAGCCGGATGCGCCAGGCTCCCGCGCCCGCGGACCGGCGGCTGGTCACCTACACCGCCCCCCACGGTCCCGACTGCGTCTCACACCTGACTGCCATGGAACCCGGCGGCACGCTCTTCTACAGCGTCACCATCGCTCCCCCCATTGACCAGCGGTATCGAGCCCCCAACCCCGATGAAGGCTCCCCCGCGACCTGGGGTGTTGCGACAACCTCTTGAACCTAAGGATGCTGGGGAGCCGGGCCTGGTTGCGTTTCAGGGGCCGGACCACTTTCACCAGTGAAAGTCCGCGCTGAGAGAACCCCACAGAGCGCGGTGGAGGATGGCGTACGCCTCGAGCGGGTCGGTACCCGGCCGCTGCTGTGCGCGGGCTTGGGCCGTCCAGATGCAGTGGATTCGGGCCCGGGCGCCGCCTACCGGCTTCTCGCCGACATCGTCGCCACGTCAGCGGGTCCCCGCCCGCTCACCCTCGCCGCCCTTTCGGCCGCTGCCGGACGTGCTGTTCGCGGTCCTGGTTGTCGCGGGCGTGTGCGCTGTCGGGGCGGGGATCACGGAGATCGTCGGGGGCACCCTGGGCACCGAGCAGGAAGACACCACTGGTCTGACGAGCGCGGAAACGCAAAGGGCCCGGCCCCCGCATGAATCGCGGGGAGGCCGGGCCGGGGGTCCGATCAGCCGACGATGGCTACCGGGCCGTCCCAGGCGTCACGGTCGACGGTGATGGTGTAACCGCCGCGGGACTCCTTGCTGTTGACCGTGAACTGGTGGCCACGGCTGTGATCCGTGTAGAGGTTGCTCGCCCAGGGCCAGTCACTGGTCGTTGTGTTGGTGTTGTCCCACTTCGCGTACCAGAGGTTGCCCGGCAGGTCGGTCCGGTCGGCAGCGGTGGCGATGGCCTTGGCACTGGAGGTGCTGAAACCGTAGTAGCCGGCCCGGTATGTCTTGGCACGCAAGGTCTTGGTGAAAGAACGGACGTAGGTGAGGACCGCGTTGTTGCACGACGCGTTCGTGATGTCGTACGGCTCCATGTCCAGGTAGATCGCGCTGCCCTGCTTCATGCCGAGCGCGGAAGCCTTGGCCGCCGCGTCCGCACCGTCGGAGGCGCCCAGGGACGACGCGTTGGAGGTCGTCATCTTCTCCGGGCTGGAGCCGCTCTGGCAGGACGGCTGGGCACCCACATAGATGGGGATGAGCTTCCAGCCCTGGGAAGTGACCGTCTTTACCCAGGACGCGGTGAGGTTCGGCTGGGAACAGCCCCGGTTCTTGCCGCCGACGTAGACGGCCGCCGCGCCATAGGGTCCGGGCTTCCAGGCCTTCATCGCGGCGGCGGACGGAGCCGCGCAGGTGTCGAAGGCGAGCCCGGTGTACGTCTTCTGCGCGGGCCACGCCGGAGCAGCCGACGCGCTCTGCGCGATGAGGCCGCCCGTCGCGGCGACGGCGGCACCGGCCACGCCCCAGGCTATGTAGCGGTTTCTCTTGGAGAGCCGGTGCGCGGGCTTGCGCGGCTTGTCGGACATGCGGTCCCCACCCTTGCTTTCTGCTTCTGCTTGGCGATGTGCGGCTACAGCCGCTGATGCTTGTGGGACGTGAGCGCTGAAGTCACGCCGTGCGCCGCCCCCTGCGCGTACCAGAGGATACCCAGGCCATTCAGTTCACTTGACCCCCGCCCAGCCAAGCTGCGGAGCATCGGGGTGCGGCGTCGCTAACCGATGGGCCGTCTGTCACGGACGGACGCCGACGATCGAAGCGCTCGGCGTCACTTCGTCGTCATCCAGCCCGACGAGGGCGACCCGGTCTGGTTCACCTCCGTCGCGGTCCTGGATGAAGGCGGCTACGAGGTCATCCGCCGCGAACACGCCGTCGGCACCGAGACCGGCATCGACCAGATCGCCCGAGACCTCACCAGCTGGATGTCCGCCGGCGACTTCTCCAGACGACCCACCCAACAGCACCTTCTAAAAACGGCCTGGCCTGACCTAGACCCGCGAGGCAGTCGCGCCCCCAGGCGCTCACCCAGTACGGGCTGATTCTCGTCGCCTCTGTCGCGGCAGAGGCCCGGCCCGCCAAGACGGGGGAGCCTGACGGGCCGGACTCGTCACGATGCCATCCAACTGACCTGCACACCGACGTCGTGGAGCGGGCATGACCGAAAAGAGTCCCACCCGCTGCCGCGCGGGGCGCAAATGGGCGCCCGCAATCGCCCGCCACGTCACCGTGAACGTGGGCCTTGAACCCGCTGGTCAAAGCCTCGGCACAAGGTCATGATGAGGGCCGCTCGGTTTCCGTAGGACGAAAGGACCGCCCCACGGCTCTGCCCCAGTTGACTCTTGAGCAGCGCCGGGCCGCGCTCGCGAAGGCATCTGCCGCCCGCAAGGAGCGCGCCGCCGTGAAGGAGGCGCTCAAGCACGGGAAACTGTCGCTGCGTGACGTGCTGGACAGCACCTCCGAAGCGGTCCGGGCGCTGCTCGAAGGGCTCCCCGATGTCGGCAAGGTACGCGCCCAAAGGATCCTGGACGACATCCAGATCTCCGAAAGCCGCCGGGTGCGTGGCCTGGGCAACGCGCAGCGGGAGCGTCTCCTCCAACGGTTCACGCCCCGGAGCTGAAGATCCCAAGGCTGGAATACCGGCTGTACGGCGCCGTAACTCCGCCTTCTCTCCCCGCCGACTCTGGCAAGCCAACGATATGAAGCAACGGACAACAACGACAGGCATCCTGACCGAGCTGGCGCTCGCGCCAGGAACCTCTACCGGACAGGGCCGAGGGAGGCGTCGGCGCGCTGGCCCGGGCCCGCCCAGCGGAGACCTGGACGGCAGGAGGCTGACGAGAGCCTCCCCGGGTCGTCCCCCTGTTCGGCCCCGCCCCGCCGCCAGCGGACAGACACGATGACTGTCGGCTGTGCCCGCACCGGAACGATCCCCTGGCCCGGGACACCGCAGGTCGGCGGTGTCCCGGGTACTGGACCCCGGGCTCCGGCTGTCAGCAGGAAGGCTGTAACGCCGGGTGCGGGAGTGGAACGACACCGCACCTTCAGGGTTTTGCCTGAGTGGCTTCCCATCGGCTCGGCCAACCTCTGCCTCGGACACAAGCGAAGTCCCTGAACATGCACGAAGCCGTCTAGCGATTTCGCTTGCGCCAGCTGCTCCAAAGAGGGTCGATGAGCACAGCCAGCAAGCCGACCGCGATCGCCACGACGACGGAGCGCAGGGTTACTTCGCGGTCGAAGCCGTACTGCACGACCAGCAGAACGGCGACGACTCCGGCGAACTCGGCCAGGACACGGCGCAGGAGGTTACGGGGGGCCTGTGCGGGTTCCATCTCGGCTAGCACGTCACATTCTTCCACTCGGGCCATCCGACGACGACCCCGATCGGGGCGTACGGCAGGCGGATCTGTACACAGTTTCCCTGGCTTGCAGCCGACTTGAAGGTGTTGGACACGCTCTTGGCGGCGGTTGCCAGTGTGCCGCGGCACATGGTGCGTACCGGCACCCCGCGCACGCTGCTGGGAACCTTCTGGCAGGCGGCCACTACCGCGTTGGAGGCGGAGGAGTATCCCGCGATGGTCTTGGTTTCGGACCGGTTGAACTTGATGTAGACGCCGCGGCCGAAGCTGACACTGGGGTCGGCCACTACGGGGAAGGCTGTGTCGCTGTTCGGCTGGATGTCCTGCACCAGAGTGCTGCCGTTGAGTCGGTAGGACGTGGGGACGTCCTTGCCGTTGGCGTCCTTCGCCCAGGGGGCGTCGATCGAGCCGACGATCCAGGCGCCGTCGTCGCGGACTTGGACCAGGAGGAAGCCGCCGTCGTCGGCCGGGACGGCCGTCGTGTCCGCGGGCAGACCGAGGTCGTAGTGCTGCGCGGTGACAGCTGAGCTGGTCTTGAGGGTAGTCAGGGCGCGGGCGCCGCCCCGGCTGTGAGCTGGACAGCGATGTCCGTGTTCTTCGCGGCGTCGGGATAGACAACCGTGCCGGCGCCAGCCTTGCTGCCGACGACGCTCTTGGTGCCTGGCAGACCCAGGCGCAGCGATCGGCCGTCCGGTCCGGCCAGTTCGACGGTGCCCTCAGCGCTCTGAGGAGCCGTCACGGTGACCGTGTCGTTGTCCGTCGTCGTGACGCTCCAGGCCGTCGCTCCAGAGGGAGCGAGGTCCCCAGTGCCGGTTGCCTGCTCGACTGTCGCCGCAGCCCGGGCGATGGCCGCGTGGCCGTCGGCCGCCTGAGCGGACGGGGCGACAGTGGCGATCAGTGCAGACGCCACAGCAGTGGCTCTCAACGTGCCCGCTATACCTGGTATGGGCTTCATGGTTCCTCCCCGAGTCAGTGCACGTCACAGCCCAGTTGAGGCAGCGACGCGGGTCACCCAAACCCTGGCATAAGTAAACGATCAAGGGAAAGCTGCACCGTTGAATCTCGGCCGAAACGGGCCACAGATCCCGAATAGTTCACACCGCCCATATAACGCAAAACCCCCATGCAGTAGCCGTAAGCTGCCGCCTCGGCAACTGGCAGCCGTACTCTGCGGCGACCGGACGGACCCGAGCTCGTGGAGTCGACTGAACTTCACGCCACACTGGGTACACACCGGCCGCTCCACCTCTGTCACCGGTAGTTCGTTGAGTTCGGAGGTAGAGGTGCAGTCCCGTGTCCGTGGCGACCTCGTCGAGGAGGGCCTGGAGCTCGACGGACGGGCCGCCGCGAGCACGGGGACTGGCACGCAGCCGCCCAGCACAACCTGTTCAACCGCATGCTCGGACAGCTCTTCCACTGCCTTCAAACCCGGCAGCACTTCGACGAGCAACATGCTGCCTTCACCTCCCCAACCTCCTCATCACCGACGGCCGCGGCTTGACTCCTTAAGCCCCTGAGATGTCTCTCTGCCCCGGTCGTCTGGGCAGGGGCCCGGTGCGGTGGTGTCCAGCGCCCTGGGTGGGGCGAGCCACTGGGCTCACCAGAACGAGAACTCGCAGTTGCCCAGGGTCTGGTGGCGTTTGATGGCGCGGGTGGAGCGGACCTGGAAGTCGGCCCAGCCGAGCTCGTCCTTGATCTGCTGGTAGCTCTGCTCGATCCACGGCCGCAGCCCGTAGAGGCGGATGAGGTCGGGGCGGGCGGCGGGTGGCTCTGATCACCCGGGTCCGGGGCCGACCCCCGAGAGCCGGAGGCTCGCCGTTATCATCCCAGGCGATCTCCCGCCCCGTGGCCGGACCGCGGCACCGGGTCGCGTGATCACCCTCATGCGGAAGCGTCCCGTGACGTTCCCGAGCCTCCCCCGGATACCGCCAACAGCGCCGCGACCACGCTGCCTGCGGCCAGCACCCACCACAGTGCGTCCGGTCGACTGGCCAGCAGCAGGGCTACGAGCAGGGGCGCCAGCGCGGTGGCGCCGCCGGCGAACAGTTGGTTGAAGGCCATGTACGAGCCGCGCTCGCGCTCGGGCGGGATGCCCGTCAGCATCAGCATCGCCGCCTGGGACACGGCCAGTTCACCCAGGGTGTACACGGTCATGCCGATGACCATGACCGCCACCCGCGCACCCTGGGTCAGCGGCGCCGCCAGCAGGGCCGCCGCGTACAGCACGACGTAAGAAAGTCCGCCCAGTGCCAGGACCCGGCGGTGCGAAAAACGTTCCAGGAAGCGGCTGAGCGGCAGTTGGAGGACGGTGAGCAGCGCGGTGTTGACCGCGAACAGCAGGCCGACGGTCCAGGGGGGCATGTGCAGTTCGCGCAGCACGAACACGGGCATGGCGCTCTCGACCGCCAGCATCGCCGTCAGCAGAAGCGCGTTGGCGCCGGCCACCCGCAGGAACGTCAGGTTGCGCCAGGGCCCGTCCGCGCCGCCGTGCAGTCGGCGGGGCGGGGCGGGTTCGGCCGGGCGACCGGGCGGAACGCCGAGGTAAAGCGTGGCGTTGAGCAGGAAGCCGGCCGCGTTGATGAGGCCGAGCAGGACGAAGCCGGACGCGGTGTCGACGACGAACAGGCTCGCCAGGAGCGCGCCGCCACCGATGCCCGCGTTGAAGGAGACCCGGACGAGGGCCAACCAGCGCCCGCTCTGTCCGGGCGGTGCGAGACGGATCGCGAGGACGGGGCTGGCGGCCTGCTCCGCGCGGTTGCCGAGGGCGAGCAGCAGCGTGCACACCATCAGAGGGACCAGGCCCCGGAAGGAGACCACGCCGACGAAGCACAGCATGCGCACTCCGGCGGCGGCGATGAGCACGGGTTTCGGGCCGATGCGGTCCACCAGGCGGCCCACCGCGAAGAGGACCGGGAGCACGCAGAGCGCGGTGACGGTCAGGACGAGGCCGACGGAGCGCAAGGACTGACCGGACAGTTCGGTGAAGAACAGCAGCGAGAAGGGGTAGAAGAAGCCGGTTCCCAGGGCCTTGACGAGTTCGGACAGTCCGAACCACACGACGCCCGGCCCGCGCGGCAGCATCGGGGCCGCGGGCGCGGTGTCCTTCACTGCGGTGGATGTCATGGCGGTGCGACCCTTCGGTGGGCGGTGAGCGGTGGACGGTGGGCGAGGAGAGGCGAGTGTTACTGCGGCGGGGCCGGTCCGGAGGGCTGGTGCCCGGCATCTCCCGGCGCCGTCACGCGGCCCGGGTCACAGGCGCAGGAGGTGGCAGCGTTGCTCGGTCGCGACGCAGCCCCGGGACCGCTTGGCCTGCTCGCTGCCGAGGCCGTAGTGCAGGGTGCGGATCCCGGCCGCGGCGGCCTCCTCGACGAGCCGGTAGTAGAGGACTTCGAAGTACAGGGCGAGCCCGGTGCGTTCCTGGTAGGCGTAGTCGTAGCCGGTCTGGCGCGCGTACCAGTGCTCGCCGTGGCGCAGGATCAGCCCGAAGCCGCGCACCTCTCCCTCCGCCTCGGCGACCACGGCGAAGGCGTCGTCACCGAAGACGTCCCGGACCTGGCGGATCTGCGTCAGTACCTGGTCGGGGCGGATGTCGATGCCGTACTTGGCGAGCAGTCCCGACTCCAGCCCGGCGCACCGGCCGAGGTCGGCCTCGGACAGTGACTGGAGCCGGACTCGCAGGCCGGACTCGCGGATGCGGCGCCGTTCGGAGGCGATGGAAACCCGGCGCTTGCGGGGAAGAGCCGCCAGGTAGGCGTCGAAGCCGCCGGCGTCGGGGACCTCCAGCGTGCTGTAGCGGCCGGTGGTGTACGAGGAGTAACCGCGGTCGGAGAGTACGCGGGTGAGTGTGACGTCCCGCTGGTCGAGGTACAGGAAGCACACCGAGGCAAGCCCGGCGTCGCGGGCGAGTGCCTCGGCCGCGACGACCAGGGACTCCACCTCGGCGTGGGTCGCGTCGGCGGAGCACAGCACCCTGGTACTGCCAACGTGGCGCCCTCCGGCGACGAGCGCGGGCATCAGCGCCTGCGACGGGTCGGCGCCGAGCGACGCGAACAGGCGTTGCGCACCGGGCAGTTCGGCGTCGGCGCTGTTGCGCAGGACGACGTCGGGACGGCCGAGCGCCCACGGCACGGAGGTGGTGGCCGTGGCGGTGGCCAGGCCCGCCACGGGCCGACCGCCGCGTTCGATCCACAGGTAGGTCATGGGCACCCCCGCGGTGGCTTCGACGACGTCGAGCCAGCGGCAGGTGAGGAACACGTCGTACGGCCCGGCCAGGGCGTCCCATCCCTCGCGCGGCAGGTCCGCGGCGCGGTCGACGGCCAGGACCCCCTCGGGCAGTTGTACGGTCGTCGTCTTGGTGGGCACAGGTGGGAGTCCTTCCCGGGTGGCCGCGCGGGCCGGGGCGGGGGGCGCCGGGGGCCGGGGGTGCAGGCCCCCAGCGCCGGCAGAGGGGTCGGGCGGGTTGCGGGTCGAGTTGCGGAAGCGGTGTCGACCCGGCGGCTCAGTGCATGACGTCGTACTTGGACGCCTCCACGAACTGCGGCGCGAACTTGCGCTTCTGCCACAGGCAGTAGCGGTTGAGCAGTCCGGCGAGCGGGCCCATGGGCCGGCGGAAGTCGATGATCACCACGACCCGCGGCTGTTCGCTCTCGTTGATCACCTCGTGCTCCAGGGAGACGTCGAGGACGACGCCCTCGCCTTCCTTCCACTGGTAGTACTCGTCCGCGAGGCGAATGCGCGGCGGGTTGTCCGTGGGCACCTGGATGCCCAGGTGGTAGCGGAGGATTCCGGCATACGGGTCCTGGTGCGCGGGCAGCGTGACGCCGGGTTCCAGGATGGAGACGAACGCGTTGACGACGTTCGGCGTGGACTGGGCGAAGGACAGCAGCGTCGGGAGGTCCTTCTTCGCCAGTTCATTGGTGTTGCCGAACATGTACGCGTAGTACAGCCGCCACTCCTGCGAAACCTGGGCCGCCCGGGCCGGGTCGAAAGTACCGTAGGTGGGGATCTCGCGGGCGGCGAGCAGCGCGTCGACCTCCGCCTTGAGTTCGGGGAACTTCCGCTCCAGCTCCCACACTTCGGGGAAGACCGCGTGTGCGGGAATGATGCGGCGGCGGTTGCGGCCGCCCGACTTGCGCAGAAAGACCCAGTTGAACAGGTCACGCAGACGCGGGTTGTTGAGGTAGGGGGAGCTGTTCAAGAGGTGACTCCTGTGGTGTCAGATATGGGGAGAGGCGACGGCGACCCGTCGTCGGCGCCGGGGTGTCCGACGCGCCGCATCGCGCCTCGGCACGCCTGCCAAAGGCTTGTTCGGCCGTCCGGCTCCTCGAACGTGAGGCGCAGGGGGGCCAGGGCCCGGTCGATCGTGTCGAGCATCGCGGCGTGGCTCGGCGCGGTGCCGCGCAGGACGTCGAGGAAGAAGGACGTGGACTGGGCGGGAAGGGCCTCGCCCTCGTGCAGCCGCTGGATGCGGCCCACGATCCCCGGCTGCGCGAGCAGCGCGTCCACGCCGTCGATGCGCCGCAGCACTCCGCCGGGCAGCGGAGAGAGACCGAAGTACTGGAACTCAACGGTGCGGGCGGCCGTGCCGGGCAGTTCGACGGGCAGTCCGCACGCGACGCGGATGCCCAGTTCGTGCAGGTCGGTCCCGAGCGCGCGCTGGTACATGTCGGCGACGAAGCCGCCGAGGCGGCCATTCACCTCGATGATGCGCGGGCCCTGCGGCGTCAGCTTGATCTCGGTGTGCACCAGGCCCTGGCGGATGCCGAGCGCGAGCGCCGCGTCCCCGGCCAGTCTCGCCACCCGCGTGCTCTCCTCTGGGTCCAGGTGCGAGGGCACGAAGCCGCCGTGCTCGCGAAAGGGCGGCATCAGCGGGAATTTGCCGGTCACACCGATGGTGTGGGCCGTGCCTTCGACGACGAGGGACTCCACGGACACGTAATCGCCGAAGTCGCCCTCATCACGTCCGCACAGGAACTCCTCGACGACGAAGGGCCGTTCGACGCTCGGCGCCACATCGGCGGGGAAGTCGGCGGCGCCGCGCACCAGGTGGGTGTCGATGCTGCTCTGCCCTCGCACCGGTTTGACGACGACCGGCCCCGGCCGCCGCTCCATCAGGGCGAGTGCCTCGGCACGGCTGGTGACGGGCACCGACCACACGGCGTCCACGCCTCGCTCGGCGAGCCGGCGACGCTGGGCGCCCTTGTCGGTGAGCCGGGCCGCCGTTCCACGGTCGTGGTAGGGCAGGTCCAGCCGGTGCGCGAGGTCGGCGGTGAAGCGCAGCAGGCCTTCGCTGAAGGCGGTCACACCCGCGATGTCGTACCGGCGCAGGCGCTCGACGAGCGGGCCGACGTCGTGCTCGTCGCTCTCGTGGACCGGTCCGAAGCCCTCGTATTCGGCGCGCTCATCGGCGCCCAGTGCGCCGCTGAAGGCGACGAACACCGGGGCAAGGCCGCAGCGCCGGGCCGCGTCGCCGATGTCGGACGGCCGGACGCCGGACTTGGGGAAGACCGGGACGACGACGTTGCTCATTGCTCACCCGCACTCGTGTCACGGAGCCGGTAGACCCGGTCCTTGATGTCCTCGATCCGCGCGCAGTCGCGGTCGATGGCGTCCATGGAGGTTCCGGCCATGAAGATCCGCATCGTGCTGGAGTACAGGTCCACGGTGGGGCGCAGCACGCCCCCAGGCTCGATCTTCAGATCGAGGCGCGTCACCGTCTCCAGGGCCGCGATCTCGTCCACGGCCTGTTCGTCGACGCTCTCCACCACGCCCGACAAGGTGGTGGCGGTGGTGCAGCACACGGCTTCGCTGAGCTTGTCGTAGCTGCGGCCCGCGTAACCGCGCACGAACTGGGCCGGCGCCAGGTAGGCCAGGGCCGTGAGGTTCGCCTGGTTGCCTCCGGCGCAGATGGTGTGGAATCCGGGATGCATGTTGCCCGCGATGCGGGTGCCGACCTCGACGAGAGCTGGGCCCGTCGGGGTGACGATGACCTCGGCGTGGGTCGGGCCGAAGTGCACGCCGAGGGCGCCCAAGGCCCGCTCCACGTAGGCGATCAGCTCCGGCGCCGGGCCCTCGTCGGGCGCCAGCAGGCGTTCGCGGTCGTAGATGTTGCGGCCGGAGGGCAGCAGGCGCTTCTGGTATTCCCACACGCCGCACACATAGCGCCGACGGCCGTAGGAGACCATGTCGACCACGTACTCGGTGCCGTGCAGGAAGGACTGGACGAGGACCTCGGCGTTGGTGTCACCGTAGATCGTTGGCGTGCCCAGGATCTCCTCCGCGGCACGGCGCACCTCCCCCTCGTCGGCGCAGATGAACACCCCGTCCCCGGCAGCCGAGTTGAGAGGCTTGACGACCACGGGAAAGTCGGCGAGGTCGCGCGCCCAGGACACAAGCGCGTCGAGGTCGCGGCCCTTCGTCTGCTCGGCCCGATGCAGGCCTGCGATCCGCAGGGCCTCCCCCATGAAGTACTTGTCGCGGCGGGCGGCGGACAGGGCGGTGCCGTTGGTGGGCAGTCCCAGCCGCTCGGAGAGCAGGTCGGCGAGGACGACACCGGGTTCCTGCCCGGCGAGCACGGCCACCGGCGCGAACTCGGCCAGCCGAAGGAGGGTCTTCTCCAGGTCGGTGTGGACCAGGGCTGCCGTGTAGACGCTCAAGTCGGGTGCGGGCATCGACGGCATGAGCTCGGGGGTGCTCTGGACGTGCACCAGATCCGCGCCCAGGGCGGCGAACTCAGGGGGAAGGTACTTTCCCGAGGTGTACGCGTCGACCAGCACGACGACCGGTCTGTTCCGGGACAACGGAGCTCCTCACAAAGGGGGTTGGGGGCACTGCGGGTCAGGTGACGGAAAACCCGCCGTCGACGAAGAGGGTCTGTCCGGTCACGTACGCCGAGGCGTCACCGGCCAGGAAGACGGCGGCGCCGGTGAAGTCGTCCAGCACGCCGTTGCGGCCGGCCATGGTGCGACGCGCCATCGCCTCGGTGCGCACCGGGTCGCGGAAGACCGCCTCGTTGAGCGGGGTGTGCACGAACCCTGGGGCGATGGCGTTCGCGCACACCCCGCGCGCCGACCAGGCCTCGGCCTGAGAGCGGGTGAGCGCGGTGAGAGCCGCCTTGGACACGCCGTAGGCTCCGCTGTCGCCGAAGGCCCGCACGGACTGTTGGGAGGCGATGTTGATGATGCGCCCCCAGCCGCGTGCGGCCATGCCGGGCCCGAACCGCTGACCGAGGACGAACGGCGCGTCGAGGTTGGTGCGCAGCGTGCGGTCCCACTCCTCCTCGGTGAGTTCCTCCAGTGGCGGACGGAGGTTCACACCGGCCGAGTTGACGAGGATGTCGACGGTCGGGTGGCGCTCCTCGATCGCGTCGGCCAGCCGGTGCACCGCCGCGCGGTCGCCGAGGTCGGCACCGAGCCAGGACACGGCGCCGCCCCCCGTCGGCATCCGCGCGGCGGCCTCCTTCAGCGGTGCGGTGCGCCGGGCGACGAGCACCACATCGGCTCCGGCCCCGCACAGGGCGCGGGCGATGGACTCGCCGATGCCCGAGCTGCCGCCGGTGACCACGGCCGTGCGTCCACGCAGGCCGAACAGATGGGTGAGGAATGTGCTCACCGCGTGCCCCCTCAGGCCTTCTGACGGGTCGGGCGGAGCCTGATGTCGTCCAGGTGCACATGGGCGGGGCGGCCCACGACGAACGCGACGACCTCGGCGACGTCCTCGGGCACCAGCAGCGGCCCGTTCTCCCGCGCGACCGCCTCGAACCAGGCCCTGTCGTACCCGGCGGCGTCCTGGAAGCCGGAGCGCACGAACCCGGGCTCGATCAGAGTGACCCGAACGGTGTGGGCGCACAGTTCCTGGCGCAGCGCCTCCACGAGGGAGTGGACGGCGAACTTGGTGGCGCCGTACACCGGGTTGGCGGCGGACACCTGGCGTCCGACGGTGGACCCGATGACGACGATGTCCCGGACCGTGGCGCCACCGTCGATCTCGGCCTGCTTCTTGAACTCCGCTCCCACGGCGCGCAGTTGACGCATCACGGCGAGGAGATTGGCTTCGAGGAGTTCCTGCCAGCGGTCGGCGTCGGAGCCCAGGAGCGTGCCGGGCAGGCCGCGTCCCGCGGAGGCGACGAAAATGTCCGCCGGCGCGCCCCACTCGCGTTCGGCCGCCGCGAGGAGTTCCTCGGTGTGGGCGGGCCGGGTCATGTCGCCCGGATGGGGCAGCACGGCGCCGGGGCCGCCCGCGACCTCGTCGCGTACGGCGCCGAGCCGGCCGGTGTCGCGGCCTGCGGCCACCACACGGGCGCCCCCGCGGGCGAAGGTGGTGGCCACCGCGCGGCCGATCCCCGAGGAGGCCCCGGTGACGACGGCGATCCGTCCCTGTGTCATGTCAACCCCTGCTTTTCTTGCGGTACTTGTCATTGCGTGCGTACTGCTGGCATTGCTCGGCCGGTTGGACCGGCGCGCTCAGGCGGGCACGACCATCGGGATCTGCCCCTGCTCCACGAGCCCGCCAAGGTGGGCGCGCAGCCAGTCCCGGTCCAGCGGGGCGAACTCGACCCCGAGTTCGGCGAGCAGACCGCGGGTGCGGGTGTGGTCGTAGCGGACGTTGCGCTCGGGGCGTACGGCCCAGAAGTGCGCGAGGGCGATCTGCTCGTCGCCGTCGCCCAGGTGGCGGGCGAACAGCGGCCCGAACTCGGTCGCCTCGTCCCGTTCCAGCGGGCAGCCGAGATCACGGAGGGCGGCGAACACTTCCTCGTAGGTCACCTCGTGGTGGGTGTCGACGTGGAAGGTCCCGCCGCGTACCCGGGGACTGCGGGAGATCTCCAGAATGCCTTCGGCGACGGTGTCCACCGGGCTCAGGGCCAGCGTGCGCGCACCCAGGTCGGGCACCCGGCCCAGGCGTACGCACGCGCGCAGCAACTGCACCAGCCGGTTGTCCCCCGCGTTGCGCTGGAATCGTCCCGTGCGCGAGTGGCCGGAGACATTGCCGGACCGATAGACGAAGCCGCCACCGCCGCGGGCCGCGAAGTCGTGGACGAGGCGTTCGGCGTCGTATTTGCTGCGCTCGTACTCGTTCAGGAACCGCTGGCCTATGTTCAGGCTGTCCTCGCAGAACACGGTCGGTTCGCCCTCGGGGGCGCTGCCGCAGACCGCGAGGGTGGACGCGTAGTGCAGGTCCTTGGGGCGCCCCTCGGCTGCAAACCGGATCAGGGCGCGCACGGGCTCGGTGTTCTGCCGGTCGAAGGAGGCGCGGTCGCCGAACAGGCGGGTGTCGCTGGCCAGATGGTAGACGGCCTCCACCTCGCGCGACAGCCTCGCGTACGCGGCGGGGTCCAGGCCGAAACCGGGCTCGGCCAGGTCGGCGGCGTACACGGTGACACGGCCCGCGTTCGCCTCCAGGTCCTCGCCCGGCCAGTACCAGGCGTACGTCTCGCGCAGCCGCTCCCGGGCGGAGCGGGCGTGCGCCCCCCGCACCAGGCAGTGCACATGGCCGTCGGTGCGGGTCAGCAGCAGGCGCAGCAGATGGGCGCCGATGAAGCCGGTGGCGCCGGTGAGCAGGACGGAACCGCGGGCGCGGGTGGCTCGTGCCGGTGGCTCACAGCGCAGAGCGAGCGGGACCTGTGCGAGCAGCCCGGTGCTGGAGCCATCCTCCACGACGAACTGACCCTCACTGTGCGGGAGTTCGGCCAGGGCGAGCACATGGGCGCGGGTCGATTCGGCGAGTGCGCGCATCCGTGCCGGGTCGCGTCGGCCGCGCGCGTAGGAGAGGTCGGCGACGAGCTGGCCGTCATGGATACGGGCCGTCAGCTTGAGTCCGTACCCGCGCTCGTTCGCGGCGCCCCGCACCGGGCCGACGGCGTACCGCGAGAGCGCGGGGCGCAGGTCGTCACCGTAGGGGAGGGCGAAGCCGCCCAGGTAGTTGAAGCACACGTCGGCGCGTCGCGGCTGGGTGTGCAGGCCGTAAGCCACGCCGAGGTGCGGCACCTCGTCGAGGGCGGCGCTCACCGCCTTGGCGGTGGCCGGGGTGTCGCCCTCGACCACCGCGAGGCGCAGCGGATAGGTGGAGGTGAACCAGCCGACGGCGCGGGACACGTCGAGGGTCTCGTCGAAGGTGGCGCGACCGTGGCTCTCGACATCCACGAGGAGTTCCACGCGGTCTTCGGCCGCGGCCAGGGCCTGGGCGAACGCGGCGAGCAGCGCGGCGTGCGGCGGAGTGCCGCCGCGCGCGGCGCCGGAGCGGGAGAGCGCGTCGGTCTCTGCCCGGCTCAGACGGAACCAGACGGCCTGCGCGTCGCCCTCCAGGTCACCGCGGTCCCGGGGCACGGGCGCGTACCGCTCGACGTCGTCCCAGTGGGCGAGGTCGGCGTGCAGAGCGGGGGCGTGCCCGGCCAGGTGGGTGGCCCATGCGCCGAAGCCGGTGGTGCCCGCCGCGGTGGCCGGGACCTCGCCGCGCAGCCGTTGGGTGTAGCAGCGGCTGAGGTCGTTGACGACGATGCGCCAGGACACGGCGTCCACGCACAGGTGGTGGCAGAGCAGGAGGAGGTGGGCGCGGGTCGCGCCCTGGAACAGGTGGGCTTTGAAGACGGCGCCGGTCGCCAGGGAGATCTCGGCCTGCCGCTCGGCGGCGGTCCGCCGGATGTGACGCTGGACGGCATCCTCGCCTACGGGCAGCGCGGAGGTGGTGCAGGTGTGCGGGGCGGGGACGACTTCGCGGCGCCGTCCGCCCCCGGTGCCGGTGAACGCGGTGTGCAGCAAGGGGTGCAGTGCGACGACATCGTCGACGGCGGCCGCCAGGACGTCGGCCCGTACGCCGGCGTCGATGTCGAGCAGGAGCGCCTGGTTCCATTGGTCGGGCTCGGCAAAGTCCTGCCGGAAGAACCAGTGTTGGGCCGGCGAGAGCGCACGGTCGTCGTCGCGCGGACCGGACGCTCCGGGGCCGGGGCGCTGCTCGCTCGCCGCGCCCGCCGTGATGCGCGCGGCCAGGGCGGAGGCCGTCGGCTCGGCCAGGAACGCGGCGGCCGACACCTGGTGGCCGCGGGCCTGAAGGTCGGCGATGACCTGGATCGCGTCGATGGAACTGCCGCCCACCAGGCGGAAATCGTCGTACGGGCCGAACGCTCCGTGCCCAAGGTGGCGTCGCCAGACGGCCAACACCTCGGCGAGGACGGGATCGTCGACGTCGTGGCCGCGGGCCGCGCCTGTGGTGCGGCGGGCGAGCCGCTCCTGGACGAGGGAGCGCAGCGCGCGCTGATCGGTCTTGCCGTTGGCATTGCGCGGGAAGTCGTCGAAGACCTCGACGCGTTCGGGGACCATGTACGCGGGCAGGCAGCGGCGCGCGGCCTCGCGCAGGCCCGCGGGCTCGGCCTCGGCGTCCCGGACGACGACCGCGGCCACGAGGGTGGGACGGCCGGCCGGGAAGTGCAGGGCCACCGCCTCGGCGACCGACGGCAGGCGGCGCAGGCCCGCTTCGACGTGCCCGAGCTCCACGCGGTAGCCGCCGACCTTGACCTGCCGGTCGCCGCGTCCCAGGAACTCAAGGACGCCGTCGGCATCGGCACGCACTGTGTCGCCGGTGCGGTAGGCGCGTCCGGCCCCCGGGAACGCGGCATCGACGTCGTCGGTGTACGCGGCGGCCGTGGCCTGTGCGTCGCCCCGGTAGCCGGGGGTGACGGAGGGTCCGGTGACGTACAACTCGCCGGTGGCATCGCGTTCGTGGTAGCGGCCGTCGGGGGTGCGGACGAACAGCCGGGTGTGGCCGAAGGCGGTGCCCACGGGCACCGAGTCGATGGCGCCGGCCCGCTCGAGTTCCGCCTCGTCGCGCAGGACCTGCGCCGCGACGCCGACCGTGGCTTCGGTGGGTCCGTAGTGGTTGACCAGGCTCCGGGTGACGCCGGAGCGGAGCACCCGGCGGGCCAGCGGGACACTGAGCAGTTCGCCGCCGAGAAGCAGGTGGCGCAGCGCCGGTCGGGCGCCCGCGTCGTGTCCGAAGGCCGGGAAGAGGACGCCCCAGTGCGAGGGGGTGGTCTTGACGACGTCGACGCGCTCGGTGTGCAGATAGCGCATCAGGCCCAGGGGGTCGCGGCGGGTCGCGTCCTCGACCAGGTGCAGGGTGCCCCCGGTCCACAGCGCCAGGAACAGACAGGTGTTGCCGAGGTCGGCGGCGAGAGTGGTCACATGGGCGTAGTGCAGCGGTTGCGTGATGTCGAGGCGATCGAGCAGCGCCTCGGTGTAGTGCCGCAGGTTGGCGTGGGTGACCTGGACACCCTTGGGGACGCCGGTCGAGCCCGAGGTGTAGAGGACGTACGCGATGTCCCCGGGCGAGGGGTCGGCGAGCGGCGCCCGGACGGGGGCGCCGCCGTCGGTGGGGACCTCGGGATCCTCCGGTACCTCCGAAATGTCGAGGACCCGAAGTCCGGCCCGGCGCAGGTCGTGCGTGTAGGACCGGGAGGTGACCACGAGGTCGGGGGTTGCCGTGGCGAGACGCCCGGCCCCTTCCGCCACCGGGTCGGTGGGTTCGACGACCGTGTACGCCGCGCCACTGGCCAGGATGGCGAGCAGGGCGACCACCGCGTCAGGGGTGCGGTCGAGATGGATGCCCACGAGACAGCCGCGGGCGATGCCCCGGGCGCGCAGCCGATGAGTCAGCCGGGACACCCGGTCGTCGAGCTCGGCGTAGGTCAGGCGGTCCTGACCCACGGCGACGGCCGTTCGGTTCGGGTGAGTCGTCGCGTGCGTGCGCACCAGCGCCGGGAGCATGCCGTAGTCCTTAGCGAGTGGGCGGATCGGTCGAAGCGGGGGTCGGACGGGCCGGATCAGCTCCAGAGGGCGAGCGGCTCCTGCGGGCCCTTGGTGGCGATGAACGCGGCGGCGCCGACCCGGTGCTTGCCCGCACCGGAGGTGACGGCGTGCAGCATGCGGGGGCTGAAGATGATGAGGTCGCCCGCCTCGGGGTGGATGACGTGGACGGGCTCCTCGACGCTGTCCGGCTCAAGGCCCTCGACGTCGAGGATGGTGCGGGTCTCGTCCTCGGTGGGCTCGCGCAGCCACAGGTGCAGATCGCCGCCCTCCTCCGGGACCTGGAGGTAGATGTTGGCGACCAGCTGGTTGAGCACGCCCTCGATCTCGGGGGCGTCCGTCTCCTGGTCGATCGCGTCGTTGTGCGGGTAGAACTCGGAGGTCGAGGGCTGGAAGACGCGGAACGCACCGACGAAGCAGGCTCGGCCGCGCAGCCGCATCAGGTTGGCGCCGGCGGGCCAGAGCTCCTGCAGCTCCAGGCGGACGCGGTCCACCGGCGACAGGTAGGGGTGGAACATGGAGCGCACGTCCTGGATGGCCGGAAGGGCCTGGTCGTGGTACTGGTTCGTGAGTTCCGCGTCCCACTTGGTGTCGATGTGCGGCATGTAGACGCGGCCGACGCTGCTGGTGTGCTGCTTGTGGTAGTTGCCGAGGGCCTGGTGGTTGATGGCCTTCTGGGCGACCTCCGCGGCGATGTCGACCGGGTAGTAGCCCTTGACGTGGATGGCGCCGATCTCGCGGTTGGCGAGCTTCAGCAGCGTCTCGGCGGTCAGTTCGGTGGCGATCTCGTTCGTCAACGAACGGACGACATGCGTGGTAACGCTCACGAAGAAGCTCCTCGGGTTGAGAGTTGGCAGGAGCGCTCGATCCGGGCTCACTGCCGCGCGGCGGGCCCCGTGGGCCCGCTCGGCGCTCATTACTTTCGAGAGGTGGAATCAGATGTCCACCGACCGGAAATCTAGGCGGACTTCCGGCCATCCGTCAAGAGGAATTCCGATCGGTCAACCCCGCTTTCCCGCAGGGGAATTCCGGGGTCGCCGAACAGAGCCTCCCCTAAAAGGGGAAGGCTGAATTATCCGGCTGTGCGGGAGCGATCAGGCGCTGAGCGGCTCGGGTCGGGACTGCCACAGTCTCGTCAGGGCCTCGTTGAACGGGGCCCCGAGCGTCTGGACGACGTGCCCCGCCCCGGCCAGCACCAGATGCTCGGCGCCGATGGCCCGGGCGAGGGCCGCACCGGCCGACTGGAAAAGGTCGCGATGGCCGCCGGACAC
Source organism: Streptomyces sp. NPDC045846 (assembly GCF_056431605.1). Taxonomy (NCBI): domain Bacteria; kingdom Bacillati; phylum Actinomycetota; class Actinomycetes; order Kitasatosporales; family Streptomycetaceae; genus Streptomyces; species Streptomyces sp. NPDC045846. Next base: position 140,954 of record NZ_JBWKKJ010000016.1, read on the forward strand.
CACGAGCCGGGGAAATGGCGCGTGGCGCAGCACCGCCAGCGGAAGTTCCGCCTCCCATGGGCTCTTTCCGCGCATCTGCGTCACCACGGCTCTGCGCATTCTCGGCGGAAGTGTCGCGGGCATGGCCTGAGCCACGGAATTCGATGCCGTTCCGATCAGGACAAGATATTCCTCCAGAAATGACTCCGGCGAATGACACCGCTCGGTGATCTCCGCATAACGACGCACGAACGCACGGGCGTCGGGTCTTTCCCGTACGAGGGCGAGGACGAGGGGCTCGACCACGGTCAGCGAACGCACCCGGCCCGGGTGATGTCCGGCCGCGATCAGTGCGGCCACCGCCCCGAAGGAGTGGCCCACCAGGTGCGCCCCCTCCTCCAGGGCCTGGGCGACGTCGTGCGCGTCGACCAGGAAGTCCTGCCCCGCGACGGACGGACTGCCGCCATAGCCTCGCCGGTTGACCAGGCGCAGTGAGTAGCGTCCGGCCAGCCCCTCCTGCGCGGCCCATGCCGTACGCGCGCTGAGCACGTCACCGTGGACGAGCACCACCGGCGGGCCCTCGCCCGACCTCAGCACTTCCACCGGTCGCACCACATCTCCTCCTGGTCCGCTCCGTGGTCGGCGAAAGCCCCTGCGGCCTTCCCCCACTGGTCAGTTGCGCGAGAGGGGCGCCGGGTTTACGCCGGACGGCGAAAACCCGGCGTGACCTGGATCACGCTTCGGAGCCGCCGGTCCGGCGACGGTCACCCGTGGTGGCGCGCATCGCGATCAGCAGCACCGGCTGGTGACCTGCTCGGCACGCCGGGTGTGGTCGCGCCACAGGGCCCTGCGTTGCCGTGCCGTGAGCCGGCCGTCGGGGGTCGTGGCCGCGTACGCCCGGCACACGCGGCGGAACTCGGCCTGTCCCGACGCCTCGTCCAGGTAGCGCGCGGCGCACGTCCAGATTCCGCGCGCCAACAGCCATGTCCTCAACCGGCGTTGGCCGCGAACGCCCGCGGCTCCGCGGCCGGCTCGGGGCGCGGCCGGTGCGGGGTCTCGGAGGTGGGCAACGGTGCGTGCGCGCGCAGGGCCTTGACCCACACGCGGACGACATCGGCCATGACGACGAGTACGAGCAGCGCGAAGACGGCGGCCAGGACGCCGTCCACGGTCGAGTTGGTGACGATCTGGCGCATGTCCTCGCCGGTACGCGCGGGCGCGAGCACGTTGCCGCTCGCCAGGGCGTCGGTGTACCGCTCGCGCTGGGCGAAGAAGCCGACGCGCGGATCCGGCGAGAAGACCTTCTGCCAGCTCGCGGTGAGGGTGACGGCGACGTCCCAGAGCAGCGGCAGACCGGTGACCCAGGCCCAGCGCAGGCGCCCCTGTTTGATGAGAACGGTGGTACACAGGGCGAGGGCGAGCGCGGCGAGCAGTTGGTTGGCGATGCCGAACAGCGGGAAGAGCTGGTTGATCCCGCCCAGCGGGTCGGTGACGCCGATCAGCAGGAAGTAACCCCAGCCGGCCACCATCAGCGCGCTGCACAGCCAGATGCCCGGCTTCCAACTGACGTCGCGCAGCGGCTTCCACACGTTGCCGAGCGCGTCCTGGAGCATGAACCGGCCTACCCGGGTTCCCGCGTCGACGGTGGTGAGGATGAACAGCGCCTCGAACATGATCGCGAAGTGGTACCAGAAGGCCCGGACGGACTCGCCTTCGAACGCCTCGGAGAGCACCTGGGAGAGGCCGAGGGCGAAGGTGGGGGCGCCGCCGGTGCGGGCCTGCACCGACTCCTCGCCGACCGCCGCGGCCACCTGGTGCAGATCGGCGGGGCTGAGGGTGAAGCCGAGGTGGCGCACCGCCTCGGCGGCGGTCTCGGCGGTCGGTCCGAGCAGCCCGGCCGGGGAGTTGACGGCGTAGTAGAGGCCGGGCTCCAGCACGCACGCCGCGATCAGCGCCATCACGGCGACGAACGACTCGGTCAGCATGCCGCCGTACCCGATCATGCGGATGTGGGACTCCCGCTGGATCAGTTTGGGTGTGGTGCCCGAGGAGATGAGGGCGTGGAAGCCAGACAGCGCACCGCAGGCGACGGTGATGAACAGGAACGGGAAGAGGCTGCCGGAGAACACCGGCCCCGCTCCGGTGGATGCGAAGCGACTGACGGCGTGCGTCTTCATGGCGGGCATGGCGACGAGGATCGCCACGGCCATCAGGGTGATCACACCGACCTTCATGAACGTGGACAGATAGTCGCGCGGGGCGAGCAGCAGCCACACCGGCAGGACGCTCGCCACGAATCCGTACCCGACCAGCAGCCACACCAGGGTGGTCGGCGCCAGGGTGAACGCCCGTGCCCAGGCGGGCGATTCGGCTACCGCGTTGCCGCCGACGACCGCGAGCAGCAGCAGTACCGCCCCGATGACGCTGGTCTCGAGCACCCGGCCGGGTCGCACCAGCCGCAGCCACAGGCCCATGAAGAGGGCAATGGGGACGGTCATCGCGATGGAGAAGGTCCCCCACGGCGATCCGGCCAGGGCGTTGACGACGACCAGCGCCAGCACGGCGAGCAGGATGACCATGATGGCGAGCACGGCCAGGATGGCGGCGGCCCCGCCGACGGGGCCGATCTCGTCGCGCGCCATCTGCCCCAGGCTGCGCCCGTCACGGCGAGTGGACAGGAACAGCGTCACCATGTCCTGCACGGCCCCGGCGAAGACCGCGCCGACGACGATCCACAGCACGCCGGGCAGATAGCCCATCTGGGCCGCGAGTACCGGTCCGACGAGCGGCCCCGCCCCCGCGATCGCGGCGAAGTGGTGGCCGAAGAGCACGCCCTTGCCGGTGGGCACGAAGTCCACGCCGTCCTCGAGGCGTTCGGCCGGGGTCGTGCGGGTGTCGTCGGTGCGCAGCACACGGCGGGTGATCCAGCGTGCGTAGAAGCGGTAGGCGACGGCGTAGGAGCACAGGGCGGCGACCAGCAGCCACAGGGCGCTGATCTCCTCGCCGCGGGACAGGGCGAGTACGGCCCAGGCGGCGGTGGCCGCGAGGGTCACGGCGACCCAGACGGCCACGCGGGGCGCGCGGTTGCCCGGTGGGCGCGCGAGGCCCCGGTCGGATTGTTTCTCCATGGGAATCACCTTTCAGCGGCGCACCGTCGGCGGCCGTCACGGGTCTTGCTCAGATGCCGGAACAGTGCGGCGAGGGCCACGCTCAGCAGGCAGATCGTGAAGTGCAGGAGGTAGAAGAGCGGGATACCGAACAGCCGCGGCCGGTCGGGCGGGACGGCGACCGTGGCCGCCGCGGCGGCCACGGGGACGAGCAGGAGCACTCCCCCGGCCGTGCGCCACGCTGTGGGGGATCTGCCGCCCGCCGGGTCGTCTTCCGCAGACACAACCGCACCTTTCCTCGCCACGGGCCGGCGGCGCTGGCCCGTGCATGTCGATTCGGACGTGCCCCCGCGGTCATCGACCTGCAGGCGATGGGGGACGGGGGCGTGGGAGGCCGCCAAGAGACGGTCGGCACCGCGCGACACGCGGCGGACTCCCGCGAGCGGGACGGCGAGCCGTAACTTCGCCGCCTGCTCCGGATGTTGGTTGCGCGACCGGCCCGAGGGGTTTACATCGCACCGGCCAACACCCCAGTGGCGTGGGTCACACGGCCGTCGGCGTTTCCTTGACGCTCTTCCCGGAGCCGACCTAAAGTGCCGTCCAGCGGAAATAATATTCCGCTATATGGAATTTGATGCTGCGGGGGGACGCTATCAATCAGGCTGTCGGAGCGTGCTTCACGGTGGTCGTCGGCGTCGCGCTGCTGGCCGGAGTCCGCAGACCATCCCACGACGAACTCCCCCACCCCGCCCGCTGGGCCCTGGGCGGGCGCGGGCTGGGGACCACCGCGACCTGCCTCCTGCTCGGGGGCACCGTCTACACCTCGTACACCTACATCGCCGTACCCGGCCTGGTCTTCGGCACCGGCGGACTCGCCCTGTACGCCCTCGTGTACACGATGATGCTGTCGCCGCTGATCATGATCCTGCTGCCCCGGCTGCGTGATGTGGCCGCCCGGCACGACCTGGTCACGGTCGCCGACTACGTACGCGCCCGGCACGGCTCGCATCCGCTCGCCCTCGCCACCGCGCTCACCGGCATCCTCGCCACGATGCCGTACCTCGGTCTCCAGGTCGTCGGCCTGACCGCCGTCCTCAAAGCCATGGGCCTCACCCCCACGGGCGTGGCCGGCTGCGCCGTACTCACCCTGCTCTTCCTGCTGTTCGCCCTGGTCACCCACCCCGGAGGCCTGCGCGCCTGCGCCCGCGTCTCCTTTGTCAAAGCCGGGCTCATCGGCGCCGCGGTCATCGTCCTTCTCGCCCTAGCGCTGCACCGACTCGGCCCGCCCGGCCAGGTCTTCACACTGGCCGCGCTGCGCGGGAAGGCCTCGGGACAGCCGTTCGGCGTCCCCATGCAGGGATTCAGCGCGTACGCCACCCTGGCCGTCGGGTCCGCCCTCGCCCAGCTCATGTACCCCCAGGTCCTCGTCGCCGCCATGGCCAGCCGTTCCAAACACACGCTGCGCGCCGCCACCACCTACCTGCCCGCCTGGAGCATGACCCTCGGACTCTGGGCGTTCCTCGGCGTCGCGGCGCTCGCCGCCAAAGTGCAGACCCAGGCCGGCCACGGTGAGCTCGCCGTACCCATGCTCATCGGCCAACTCGCCCCCCACTGGCTCGCGGGGCTGTTGTTCGGCGCCATCGCCGTAGCCGGGCTGCTGCCCGCCGTCCTGATGGCGATGAGCATGGCCATGCTGTTCGTGCGCAATGTCTACGTCGAATACCTCAACCCGACCGCCACCCCCAAGCACGAGGTCCGCGCCGCCCGCGGACCCGTCCTCGTCATCATGGCCGGAGCCGTCGCCTTCGCCCTCCTCATGAAGCCCCAGGACGCTGTCAACCTCCATCTCCTCGGCGGAGTTTGGATCCTCCAACTCCTGCCCACCGTCGCCCTGTCCCTGTTCACCCGCTTCTTCCACCGGCGCGCCCTGTTCCTCGGCTGGGCCACCGGCATGGTCGCCGGTACCGCCTTTCTGGGCCTCGGCCGTTTCTCCTCCGTCGTCGATGTCGGCATCGGAGCACTGCACGCCCCGGTCTACGTCGCCGTGACCGCTCTGGCCCTGAACCTCGCCGTCGCGTCAGTGCTCACCCCCGTCCTCGACGCGCTCAAGGTCCCGCGGGGCACGGACGTCACCGCCGACGGCGCGGCCTGGGAACGCCGCGGCTCCAAATACGCCTTCGTCGTCGAATGATTGAGGAACCTCTCGCGTGAACCCCCTCCTCCCACGGCCTGGCGCCCTCCGCCCCCGCCCGGCCGAACCCACCCTGCCCGACCGGATACCGACCGGCGCCCCGGCCGCCCCCAAGGACAGCACCCTCGACCTGCGCGACGCCGACCGGGAAGTCGCCATCGCCCAACTCTTCGACGAGCACTACGCCCGGCTGCTGCGCCTGGCGGTGCTGCTCGGCGCCGAACAGGACGCCGAGGACATCGTGTCGGAGGCCTTCTACCAACTGCACTGCCGCTGGGCGAAGCTCAAGACGCCCGAGGCCGCCGCCGGTTACCTGCGCTCCATCGTCTGCAATCTGAGCCGGATGCGGATCCGCCGCATCAAAGTAGTGCGCCGCCACACCTACGCCGAGCGCGACGGCCTCGTCCGCTCCGCCGAGCAGCAGGTGCTGCTCGACGACGACCAGCGTGCCCTGGTCGCCGCGCTGCGCACCCTGTCCTCCCGCCAGCGGCAGGCACTCGTGTTGAAATACTGGCTCGACCTCAAGGAGACGGAGATCGCCGAGACGATGCGGATCTCCCCCGGAGCGGTCAAGTCGCATACGGCACGGGGCATGGCGAAACTGACGAGCGTGATGAAGGAGCAATCCCGGTGAGCATGAAAACGGAAGAGGTGCTCCGATCCGTCCTCAGCGACCTGGCCGCGTCCGTGCCCGACGGCACCGCCACGTCGTACCGCAAGGAGCAGGCCAGGTGGCGGCGGCGCGAGTACCGCCGACGGTGCGTGGTCGCCGCCCTGGTCCTGCTCATCGTCGCCGTGGTCTGCGCGATCGGTTTGATGACACTCGCCGACGCCTCGCCGGACACACACGTCATCTTCAACAACCAGGGCGGGCCGGTGGTGCCGCAGGCCAGGCCATGACCGACGGCGCCACTCGATGGCACCGCGTAAGCCCGCCCCTCGACCGTCCGGAGGACCTGCCCCCCGACAGAATGTCCCTCAACTCCCGCTGCCACGGGGGCTTTTCAGATACCCCTGAGGAAGTCGCGAACCGCCCTGGCGAAGCCCTCGGGGTCGGCCTGTGGGACGAAGTGGTGGGTGTCGAGGGGGTGACAGGTCGTGGCGGGACGTCGGGAGCACATGGCCCGGGCCCTTCGGCGGGCAGCACCTGACTGTACAGACCGTGGACCACGAGTGCCAGGCAGTCAGTGGCGGGCCACTGGCACCCCCTCCCCCACCAAATCAGCCGAGCGGACTGTGGAAGTACCAGAGGTGGCCTTCCAGGTCGCGGGCACCGTATTCGCGTACGCCGTAGGGCTGGTCCGTCGGCGCGTTGAGGATGTCGGCCCCGTGCTGCACGGCGTGGGCGTGGTGGGCGTCGGCATCATCGACGGCTATGACAACCATGCTGCTCACACCGCCGAGTTCGCGGGGTGAGTGGTGGCCGTCACCGCTGGGATGCAGCCAGATCGCCTGGTCCCCCGCAAACAACTCGCCGTGCACGGCCCGCCCGTCGCGGCCGAGTTCCAGCGGCCCTGCGGTCAGTCCGAATGTGCCGATCAGGTACGCGTGTGCGTCGCTGAGGTTCTCGTAGACCAGCAGCGTCGTGGTGCTGCGTATCGGGCTGTCGAGCATCGTCATCTCCTCCATGATGGTGAACAGGTGCTCGGGTGTGGCTGCGCCGGTGCGGGCGATCTCTCGGTTGATGGCTCGCAGATGTGTGCTCAGCCGTGCGGCGGCAGCGAGGTCCCGGTCGGTCTCCGCGGCGTGACGGGCCACCATGGACGCGAGATCCCAGTCCGGGTCGTCAAGGAGCGAGCGGATTTCGGCCAGGGTGAACCGAAGACGGCGCAGCGCGAGGATGCGGTAGAGCCTGACCACGTTGGCGTGGTCATAGAGGCGGCGTCCGCCGACGGTCTGGGCCGAGGGATGCAGCAGGCCGGTCTGGTCGTAGTGGCGCAGGGTTCGGACGGTCACGCCGGTCAGGTCGGCCAGTTGACCGACCCGCCATGCGGTTCCCCCGTCGGGCTGTCTGTGTTCCACGCCATCGACTGTAGAAGGTGACGTCGGGGCGCATTCAAGTCCAACGTGGCTCCGCCGTGGACTGGGCGTAGTGCCCCCTCAAGATCCATCACGAGCCGCCGGAAGTCCCTGCGCACCGTGACGCCGGGTTCAACGACACGATCTTCCACCGCGCCCCTCCCCGGCTTCCTGAAGGAGGGCAGCCGCTTCACGTCCTCGCTGCCGCTGTGATCTCTCGTGCGCAGGGCGCGCAGCGCGAACCAGCGCCTGAAGCGGAGCTGTAGCTGAGCGTCATTCCTGGAGCAGGCGGCGGAGCGGCGTCGCCACAATGGCCACACGCCTAGCGTCTGGGGCGAGCCTCTCGCCCGTGCCCATCCTCCCGCGCGCCAGGCCACCCGCTCGGCACGGCGCAAGATCCCGGAACCAACTCCCGGACAGGGCAGCCTTCCGCTGCGGGGTACGCCGCTTGTCCGACCACAGTGCTGGGCGCACGGACAAGGCCTCGCCCCCCAGGCACGCCATGGCGGCGTTGCTCGTTCTGAGAAAGGGTCACGCGGCCGAAATGGGGGTCGAACATGATCTGACGCCCGGCGGCCGTGAGCAGGGAGAGGTGGCGAGCCCGTCGGCGGGGTGCGTCAGAGGGCCAGGCTCTGGAGGACTTCCACTCTGGGGAGTTGTGCCAAGGCCCAGCCGGGGGCGATCAGCTTGCCGCGGCGCCGGCCGCTGCCGACCAGGACGAACGGAGTGTCCACCACCGCCGCGTCGACGAGCAGCGGCCAGGATGGCGGCAGGCCGATGGGGGTGATGCCGCCGTATTCCATTCCGCTCTGGTTGACAGCGGCCTCCATCGGCGCGAACGATGCCTTGCGCGCACCGAGGTGCTTGCGCACGGTGTTGTTCACATCGGCGCGGGCGTCGGCGAGGACGAGGCACGCGGCGAGCGTGGTGTCGCCACCGCGCTTGGCGGCCACCACGACACAGTTTGCGGAGGCATCGAGCGGGACGTCGTACGCCTCGGCAAAGACCGCGGTGTCGGCCTTGGCGGGATCAGTGTCCACGTAAAGGACTGCCCGGGCCGCCTCTTGGTCGCCCCAGTTGGTGAGAGCGCCCGCCACCGGCGAGGCGAGGTCGTCGAGGACGTCCAGCGCGAGATGGGCAACGCCGAAGTTACCCAAGGGAGCAGCGACAGAGGTAGCCATGGACCGACTCTAATACGGCATCCGGGCGCTTCCAGCACGGTCCTCCTGCCGTGGACAGCCCCACACGAACCCACAGGCGCATGGCGCTTGGCCCATGGGCGCCGACGGCGCGCGCCTGGGCCGGGGAACCGCTACGCCGTCGGACAGCGGGCACTGCGCACCACCCCCATGACCGCACAGCACCCCCGGCGTTGAACACACGCCGCCCTCGGGACCGGCCGGGCCATCGCAGTGGTCGCCCTCCCCGATCTGTTATCCCTCGCGCCGCCATTTCGGCCAGCTGTGTACCGCCGCCCAGCTCCACGGCAGCCAGGTGGCAGGCGCTCGCACCTTGCTACGGCCGTGGACTGGCGCAGGAGCCACCTGGCGTCCTGGGCTGCCGGGCGGCGCGGCACGCGCCGACGCAAGTGCTTCACAGCCTCGTGCGGCAGACGGCTTCAACTTCCCACGGGCGAGGAGAAGTTGGTCATGTGCGCAAACGCACTTCACGCGGCCGTCCCGCCACGCGAGAATTGCGGCGCAAACGCGAGGAGACGACGAGGAGGCCCCCGTGGGCACGGTGATCCTGCAGAGTGTGGTGTCGGTGGACGGATTCATCGCCGACACGAAGGGCGACGTGGGCCCCCTGCACGAGTGGTACTTCAGCGGCGACGTGCCGATCGTCCTCGGAAAGGGCGAGGAATTCGACCACTCCGGGACGGGAAGCGCGTTCAAGGTTTCTCGCGCCTCGGCGGACTACGTGCGGTCGACCTGGGAGTCGGTCGGCACCATCGTGATGGGCCGCAACCTGTTCGACCAGGTGAACGGCTGGGAGGGCAGGCCGCCTGCGGGCGACCACGTGGTCGTCGTGTCACACCGGCCCAAGCCAGAGGGCTGGCACCCCGAGGCGTCCTACCACTTCGTCGACGGTGTGACGGCCGCGATCGAGAGGGCACAGCAACTCGCCGGGGACCGGATCGTGGCGGTGAACGCCGGCAACGCGGGTGCCCAGATTCTCGAAGCGGGTCTCGTGGACGAGGTGGCGATGGACGTGGTCCCGGTGGTGTTCGGATCCGGCCTGCGCTTCTTCGGCACCATCGCCGAGCAGCATCTGCTGGAGGACCCCCACGTGGTGATCCAGGGCGACAGGGTGCTGCACCTGCGCTTCAAAGTACGACGCTAGCCGCCTTCCACCCCTGGGACCCCAACGGGCCACCGCTGCAAGGCCCGCCTGCCCGCTCGCGCCTCCGCATGCGATCCACCAACCGCGTCAGGACGCCCCGGTCTCGGAGCGGCCAACGCAACTGGCGGACGCTCACCAAACTCCGTTCGATCCCGCTCGCGCGACGCGTCTACTGCGCGTTCTGACGAACGTCGACGTCAATCGCTGACGCTGCTTGGACCACCTATACGTTTCGAACTTGCAGGGCGGGTATGGCCCTGCTGGCAGGTCTCAACGCGTGGCTTCGGTGGGTCTGGCGCTCGGTCCTGCGTGAGCTCGTCCGTGAGGGAATGATCAACACGCTAGGACGCTGGAAATGGACCCGCGAGTGCCGAACTCGTGCCCGGGCAAGCAAGTTGACCGGTGCCATGAAAGCGGGCCTTCAACGAGCAGAGAGCCGAAGTCGCCTGCCATGGGGGCGCTGGCGCTGGCCCGCGCTTGCTCCGACAGGCGACAGCGGGCGGCCCTCCTCACCCTCGGCGTACGCGTCAGGGCTGCTGATGTAAGGGGGCGGGCCAGGAGTTGTGATCTTTCGGAGAACCGGCATCGCTTTCCTTACAAGAGGCCCTTGTCGGGCATCGCCTTCCACGAGGAACCGAAGCACCATTTTCGATCGTCACAGAAGACCAGCCCGAGGAGTCGAGGGAGATCAGGAAGCGGGCATGTCTCCGCTCTGGGCCGGCTGCCATCACGTGATCTTCAGAGGCCGGCATACCCCTGATGATCATGTGATGGCCGTCCGAGCCTCACACGGTGGCCTGGTGCCGCAGGATGCGCTCGACATCCCACGCATGGTGGTGCCCGTCATGGGCGTTGTTGCGTGCGACATCCTCAGCACGCTGAGCTCCCCGGGTAGCATGCTGCAGCACGATTCCCTCTTCCAGCGCGGCAGTCACCGATGCAGCCCAGGCATCGACCGCGTGTTCCAGGGACCACAGCGCCGCGGCTGGAGCGATCGCATTGTAGTGGCGTGCCTGCGCGACAAGATCCGGGTCATAGCCGGGTACGTCAACCGCACCGGACAATCGGGCTCCGGCGAGCCGTTCAGCCCAGTTCCGCAGGTTGTCAGTCACGTGGCTGACGTACGCGGCGGGCGTCCACGACAGATCCGGGTGCCGTTCGTATCCCGTATGCCCCGCCACAAGCGCGCGGAAGCGAGCTGGCAGCCCCTCCACGGCCCGAATCGCTTCCCCCGGGGTCACCGACCACTCGAAGCCGCAACCATCACACGGATCCCCATACAGACTTGCGCCCCATCTCTCCATGGGCTTCAACCCTACCCAGGCACTCGAGCGCTCGGACCCCCACCCCGGAACTTGCCAGTTACCACCGGTCGAGATCACGAACTCGTACTGGAGTTTCGGCGCGCTTCTTCCTCGTACTGACCCGCCACAGTCCCCTCGTACCTCAATGTTGAGGGGCCAACAGCTCGCGCAGCTCGCCGCCCTCGGCGCCGACTGGGCACACACCCCGGCAAGCCATCCTTGACTGTCTCCTCAGCGACCGTCCTCGGCCCGGGTTACCGGGCCAAGGTCCCCCGGTGATCACCACTGTCGGACCCCGCCCTTGCTCCCCCTCCAGAGGCCTTCCGGAGGCACGCTCCTAGGCCAGAGTGCCGCCGGTGTTCCGGATCATCTGCTGAAGCACTTTCACCGTGGTGACGTAGTCGGCGTCATCGATGCCTTGATGAATGCCTGCTCGGATTGCCGGGGCGTGCTGCTTGAGACCGACACGAGCCTCCTCGCCCGGCTCGGTGATCCACAGCCGTCCCTCGGCATCGCGAGTGAGCCACCCGCGCGCCAGCAGGACCTCCGCCTCCGCCCTGAGGTCGTCTTCGGCCCTGATGTAAGAGCCCATGGCGTCCTGGAGCTCGGGGATGGTCATGCCGTGGCCGTCGGGAGAAAGATCGTCCTTCGAGAGGTTACGCAGAAGCCAGAACTGGGGCTGAGTGAAACCAAGTTCGGCCTGTTGGGCTCGGGTGAACGCGATGAGAGCCTCGTAGGCGACACCCGTCCAGTACGCAGCCGGCTGAGCGGCGAGTTCGGCATCGGAGATGTGCTGAGTCGTCATGTGCGTTGCCCCCTAGGAATGATCGCTGATACAAGAACCGTAGAACCTCAAGCCTGATTGAGGTCAAGATCGATCTCGGCATTCCCCTGCTGGCGACACCCCCCGACGACAGTCCCGGCCGGAGCACATGTTCAGACGATGGCCGCTCTGCCGTACGCCGATCACCGATCAAGCTCGAGGGCACACCAATTCGACCCCGGTCGTTAAAGATCAAGCTAAGCCTGCGGCTGTAAACGGCTGAAGGACGCGCGGGAGTGTCCAATAGACGGCGGATCCGATGATCAAGGAGACGCCTGATGAGTGAGACCATGACCGAGCACGGGGCCGTGGAGGAGCCGGTCGTC
>NZ_JBWKKJ010000017.1:0-135761 GCF_056431605.1 Streptomyces sp. NPDC045846
GCTAAGCCTTTCAGCGCCGATGGTACTGCAGGGGGGACCCTGTGGGAGAGTAGGACGCCGCCGAACAAATTGTGGGGAAAGCCCCGCACCAGACCTGGATGGGTCACGGTGCGGGGCTTTTCTGCGTTTAAGGTCGAGTCATGCGCTACGACCTCATCATCTTCGACAACGACGGCGTGCTCGTCGACAGCGAGCCCATCTCGAACACCATCCTGTCCGGGTATCTCACCGAACTCGGCCACCCCACCTCGTACGAGGAATCGCTGCGCGACTACATGGGGGCCGCCGTTCACCGCGTACACGATCTGATTCAGGAGCGGACCGGGCGGACGCTGCCGGTGGACTTCGACGAGACGCTGCACGCCCGGGTGTTCGCCGCGTTCGAGCAGGAATTGCAGCCCGTCGCCGGAGTCACCGACGTACTCGGCAAGCTGGTCGCGGACGGGGTGCCGTACTGCGTGGCGTCGTCCGGGACGCACGAGCGGATCAGGGTCGGGCACCGCAGGACCGGGCTCGACGAGTGGTTCGAGGAGGAGTGGGTGTTCTCCGCGGAGGACGTCGGGCGGGGCAAGCCGGCGCCGGACCTGTTCCTGCTCGCGGCCGAGCGGATGGGGTTCGCGCCCGAGCGGTGTGCCGTGATCGAGGACAGTCGGCTCGGGGTGGCCGCCGCGCGGGCCGCGGGGATGGACGTGTACGGGTTCACGGCCATGACGCCCGCGGAGCGGCTGGAGGGCGCCAACGGGTACTTCGACGACATGGGGCAGCTGCTCGGATTGCTCGGGTGATCTCTCTACCCAGGAGTAAGTAACGGCCCTAGGCTCTGCGGCCATGACTGACGCACGCCTGAGACACGGCAGGGCGTCCCTGGCGGTGAGTTTCTTCGCGCAGGGCATGGCCTTCGCCCTCCTGGTGACCCGCATACCCGCGATCCAGGACCGGTACGGCATATCCGACGGCCTGCTGCCCGTCTTCCTCGCGGCCGTGCCGATCCTCGCGGGGGCCGGCAGCGTCTGCACCGAGCAGCTGATCAAGCGGGTCCGGCCGAGCGTGGTGCTGCGGTTCGCCCAGCCGGCCGTGCTCCTGGCGCTGCTCGGGGCCGGGGCGGGCGAGCGGATGTGGCAGGCCGGGCTGGCGCTCGGCGCGTTCGGGCTCGCGGTGGGCGCGCTGGACGCCTCGATGAACATGCTCGGCGTCAGCCTCCAGCGGACGTACGGGCGCAGCATCATGCTCGGCTTCCACGCCTCGTACAGCCTCGGGGGGATCGGGGGTGCCTCGCTCGCCTGGGTGGGGGCGCACTGGCACCTGTCGCTGCTCGTGTCGTACCTGCCGGTGGTGGCCGTGCTGCTGCCGCTGTGTCTGGTGGCGAGCCGGTGGTACGTGGACGGGGACTCGGCCGCGGAGGCGGTGGCGGGTGAGGGCGCGGGGGCCAAGCCCCTGGTGTTCCGGCTGCTGTTGCCGCTGTGCCTGGTGATGAGCTTCGCGTACATCGGGGACTCGACCGTCTCCAACTGGAGCGCCAAGTACCTCCAGGACACGCTGGGCAGTTCCGAGCAGCTGTCGACGGTCCCGTACAACGTCTACATGGTCACCACGCTGCTCGGGCGGGCCGCCGGGGACTTCGGGGTGCGGCGGTTCGGGGCGGTGGCCGTGGTGCGGTTCGGGACGGTGCTCGCGGCGGCCGGGTTCGCCGTGGTGGCGGCCGCGCCCGGGCCCTGGGTGGGGATGGCCGGATTCACGCTGCTCGGGTTCGGGCTGTGCGTGATCGTGCCGCAGACCTTCGCGGCGGCCGGGCGGCTGTTTCCTGGCGCCAGCGACGCGGCGGTCGCGCGGCTCAACATCTTCAACTACGTCGGCTTCCTCGTCGGCTCGCCGCTGGTGGGGGCGATCGGCGACGCGTGGAGCTACCGCGGGGCGATGCTCGTGCCGATGGTCCTGGTGCTGCTGACGCTGGTGTACGCCCGCTCGTTCGGCGCGGAGGCCGCCCGATACGGTGGCGGGCATGAGCGGCCGCGCACTGTTGATGTGGGATGAAGCTGTCACGCGCTACGACTTCGGGTCGAGCCATCCGATGGACCCGGTGCGGCTCGCGCTGACCATGGGTCTGGTGCGGGCGTACGGGCTGGACAAGCAGGTGGACGTGGTGGCCGCGGCGCCCGCCGGGGACTCCACGCTGCGGCTCGTGCACCGCGAGGACTACGTGGACGCGGTGCGGGCGGCCTCGCTGAACCCGGCCGCAGCCGATGCCTCGTACGGGCTGGGCACGATGGACGATCCCGCGTTCCCCGGGATGCACGAGGCCTCCGCGCTGATCGCCGGGCAGTCGGTCGCCGCGGCCGAGGCGGTGTGGGCGGGGGAGGCCGCGCACGCGGTCAACTTCGCGGGCGGGCTGCACCACGCGATGCCGGGCGGGGCGTCCGGGTTCTGCGTCTACAACGATGCCGCCCTCGCGATCGCGCGGCTGCTTGAGCTGGGGGTCGAGCGGGTCGCGTACGTGGATGTGGACGTGCACCACGGGGACGGGGTGCAGGCGGCGTTCTGGGAGGACCCGCGGGTCCTGACGATCTCGCTGCACGAGCATCCCCGGCTGCTGTTCCCCGGCACCGGGTGGCCCGAGGAGACCGGGGCGGACGGGCCCGGCGAGGGCTCCGCGGTCAATCTCGCGCTGCCCGCGGGGACGGGGGACGAGGGGTGGCTGCGGGCGTTCCACGCCGTGGTGCCGGAGCTGATCGCCGATTTCCGGCCGCAGGTGCTCGTCACTCAGCACGGGGCCGACACGCACTTCGAGGATCCGCTGGCCCATCTGGCCGTGTCGCTCGACGCGCAGCGGGCCGTGCAGGCGGCCTGTCACTCGCTGGCGCACGAGTACGTCGAGGGGGCGAAGTGGGTCGCGCTCGGGGGCGGGGGGTATGCGGTGGTCGATGTCGTGCCGCGGTCCTGGACGCATCTGGTGGGGATCGCGGGGCATGCGCCGCTCGATCCCGAGTCGGTGATTCCGGCGTCCTGGCGGGACGAAGTGTATGCGCGTACGCGGCAGTTGGGGCCGGGGCGGATGACGGACGGGCGGACCGTTTCGTGGCGGTCGTGGGACGCGGGGTACGACCCTGCGGATCGGCTCGACCAGGCGGTGCTGGCTACTCGGCGGGCGGCGTTTCCGCTGCGGGGGTTGTTGGCGTAGGGGGAGTTTCCCCACCCCGCCCCTTCCCGAGACCCTCCGGGGGAACCGGCCTCCCCGGGGGCTCCGCCCCCTGCACCCCCGTTCGCGCCTGAACGGCGCTCGTCCTCAAACGCCGGACGGGCTGGGATGCCCACACGGGCACCCCGACAAGTGCAGCCCTGCCAGGGACGCGCGAGTCGCGAGCAGGCTGAAGACGCCGGTGCGGGCCGGAAGCGTGCCGCCAGGGGCGCGGGGAACTGCGCGAGAAACCACGCACGGTCGGCAGTCGAATCCCGGCCGGGTGGGCTGAGGTTGCCGTGCTTGCCGCCGTACATCCCGCCGAGGGCGCGCGAGTTGGGAGCGGGTTGAAGGTGCCGGTGCGGGCCGGAAGCGTGCCGCTAGGGGCGCGGGGAACTGCGCGATCAACCACGCACGGTCCGCAGTCGAACCCCCGCCGGTGGGCTGAAGTTGCCGTGCTGGGCGACCTGCACCCTGCCAGGGGCGCACTGCGCGCGGGCCGCAGCCCAACCCGCCGGGTGGGCCAGGGGCGCGAGAAACCGCGCACGGTCCGCGGCCGAACCCCCGCCGGGCAGGGCGCAGACCGCAGGGAAGGGGGGGGCGGCGTTACGCCAAGTGTGGGGATGGTGGGGGTTATTGGCGCGGGGCGGGGGCGTCTGCGGGAGCATCGTCGGGTGTTGAGCATCGGGGCGCTGCGGGCGCATCTTCTGGCGGCCAGGCTGGCCGGGCCGGTGGCCACCTCGCGGGAGGAGAGCCTGCGCAGCTATCGGCTGTTCGCGGCGCGGGACCCGCGCGTGACGCTGGGGCTCGATCCCGAATGGGGCTGGGGCGAGCGGGACTTGCTGCGGCTGATGGCGGACAAGTGCGGGGTGAGCGACGACCCCGGGCACGTCAGCGGGCCCGATGTCATCGACCCGGAACGGACGTTGGCGGGGCTCGACGCCTTCGCGGCGCGGCTCGGCGAGGTGGCGTCGAGGCGGGGCGCGGTGCTGCTCGGGACCGGTCATCCGCACCGTCTGCTCGGCTTCTACGCCGCCCTGGCGGACGCTTTGTCGGCGGCGGGATGCCCTGTTCTCACCCCCGCGCAGGGTAGCTCTGTCGACATAACGACCCGGTTCGGGGTACGTACGTACAACCTTGACTACGTACGGGGAGTCGCGTTGGTGCGGGAACCCGGCGCGCGGGGAGCCGGGAGCGAAACCGGCGCGCACTCCCATTCGCCGCTCCCGGTTCGGGTCGCTCTGGGGGCCTCGGCGGGGGGTTCCGGCCGGGTTCCCGATCTGGTGATCGGAGATCACGGATGGGTCTGCGGGGCAGGTCAGCTGGGTATCGAGGCGGTCGGTCTCGCCGATACGGACGACCCCGCGCTGTTCGTCGGCGAGGCCGAGGGGCGGGTGGCCGTGGCCGTTCCGCTTGATGACGCTGTGCGGTCTGATTACTACCGGCCGCTTACTCGCTATGTACTCAATCGAGCGTGTCTGTCACGGTAGGCGGCCGATGGCAGCTCCTCTTCCCCACTCGCACCACCCGCCCCTAGTCTGGGGAGTGAGCGCACAGCGACGTTGAGTCACCGGAGGGGAAGCCGGTGCGCGTTGGGTGCGGAAGGTACAGGTGGGTCATGGCTGCTGGGAGTGACAGGCCTCTCAACGAGGTCAAGTTCCTGACCGTGGCGGAAGTCGCCTCGGTGATGCGAGTGTCAAAGATGACCGTGTACCGCTTGGTGCACAGCGGTCATCTGCCGGCGATCCGGGTGGGCAGGTCCTTCCGGGTTCCGGAGCAAGCAGTTCACGAGTATCTCCGCGAGTCCTTTGTGGGGGTGGAGACGGCCTGAGGGAGCTCCCCGCTCCCCTCGGATTACGTCCCTCACTCGGCGGCAGGTAGGCTAGGCCGACGTAGGTCGTGTGGGCCCAGACGCCCCGCACCGAGTGAGAAGAAGTGAGCGAGGGTAGTCGTGGGCTCTGTTATCAAGAAGCGGCGCAAGCGGATGGCCAAGAAGAAGCACCGCAAGCTGCTCAAGCGCACGCGCGTTCAGCGTCGCAACAAGAAGTAAGCGAGCGCTGTTCGTGAGATCGCAGCCCTCCCACCGCATCGTCGGTGGGAGGGCTGTGGCGTACACGGACGCAGTTTCTCGGCCATGCGGGCGCACGTGGTCATCGCCGCGCAACATCCAGCCGCTACGGTGGCGCATAGGGCGTAGGGGCGTACCGAAGGCCGAAGGAAGGCGCTGATCTTGGGGAAGGTCGTGCTCGTCACCGGAGTGGCCCGGCAGCTGGGTGGCCGTCTCGTGCGGCGGATCCAGCGGGATCCCGAGGTCGACCAGGTGATCGGGGTCGATGTGGTCCGGCCGGGGCACCGTCTGGGTGGTGCCGTGTTCGTACAGGCGGACATCCGCCAGCCGGCGATCGCGAAGGTGCTCGCCGAGCACGCGGTGGACACCGTCGTGCACATGGATGTGACCGGCACGCCGCTGAGCTCCGGCGGTGGGCGCACCACGGTCAAGGAAACCAACGTCATCGGCACGATGCAGTTGCTCGGCGCCTGCCAGAAGTCGCCGACGGTGAAGCGGCTCGTCGTGAAGTCGAGTACGAGCGTGTACGGGTCCGCGCCGCGCGATCCGGCGGTGTTCACCGAGACGACCCCGCCGAAGTCGCTGCCCAGCGGTGGCTTCGCGAAGGACGCCGTCGAGGTCGAGGGGTATGTGCGCGGCTTCGCCCGGCGGCGGCCCGATGTCGCGGTGTGCGTGCTGCGCTTCGCGAACATCCTGGGGCCGAGCGCCGACTCGCCGCTCGCCGAGTACTTCTCGCTGCCGGTGCTGCCGACGGTGTTCGGCTACGACCCGCGGCTCCAGTTCGTCCACGAGGACGACGTGATCGACGTGCTGCGGATCGCGTCGGGCGAGCCCCGGCGCGGGACACTCAACAGCGGGACCTTCAACGTCGCGGGGGAGGGCGTGCTGCTCCTGTCGCAGTGTTCGCGGCGGCTGGGCAGGCCCACGGTGCCGTTCCTGCTGCCCGCCGTCCGCTGGGTCGGCAGCGCGCTCAGGACGGTCGGGGTGACCGACTTCTCGCCGGAGCAGATTCGTTTGCTCACGCACGGCCGGGTGGTCAGCACGGCCCAGATGCGCGAGACGCTGGGCTACGAGCCCCAGTACACGACCGCCGAGGCCTTCACGGACTTCGCCCGCAGCAGGGGGCCGGGGCTGCTGCCGCCCGACACGCTGGCCAGGGCCGTGGACCGGGTGGCGGGTCTGCCGTTCGCACCCTTCCCGGGCGGGGTACCCGCCACGGTCACCACCCCTTCGAACGCGGAATGAGGAGCGCACCAACGATGGCGGACGCCAAGGTCATCCCGTTCGACGACGACCGCTCGCGCCAGAGCGCGCAGCGCACCGGCCGCAGGCGCCCCGTCCCGGGCCGCCGCAAGGCCGAGCCGGGGCCGGGGCCGCTCGCCCCCCTTGCCCCCCAGGTCAGCCCCCTGCCCCGGGCGCAGGAGCCCGTGGAGCAGCCCTCCGAGGCCCGTACGCCGGTCCCGGCCGACGCGCGGGAGCAGCGCGGCGGCTGGGACCGGCGCATCGCGGGCGGCCTGTCGTTCCTGCGGCGGCGGATCACCGGCGAGTACGACGTCGACGAGTTCGGCTACGACAAGGAGCTGACCGACCAGGTCCTGATGTCGATCCTGCGGCCGTTCTACGAGAAGTACTTCCGGGTCGAGGTGAAGGGCGTCGAGAACATCCCGGCCGAGGGCGGGGCGCTGGTCGTCGCCAACCACTCCGGGACGCTGCCGCTGGACGGGCTGATGATGCAGGTGGCCGTCCACGACCACCACCCGGCCGGGCGCCATCTGCGGCTGCTCGCGGCCGACCTGGTGTTCATGCTGCCGGTCGTCAACGAGCTCGCCCGCAAGGCCGGGCACACCCTGGCCTGCTCGGAGGACGCCCAGGCGCTCCTGGAGCGCGGTGAGGTCGTGGGGGTGATGCCCGAGGGGTTCAAGGGCATCGGCAAGCCGTTCGGCGAGCGGTACAAGTTGCAGCGCTTCGGACGGGGCGGTTTCGTGTCGACCGCGCTGAAGGCCGGCACGCCCATCGTGCCGTGCTCGATCGTGGGCGCCGAGGAGATCTACCCGATGATCGGGAACGCCAAGACGCTGGCCCGGCTGCTCGGGTTCCCGTACTTCCCGATCACGCCGACGTTCCCCTGGCTGGGGCCCGCGGGCCTGGTGCCGCTGCCGACGAAGTGGACGATCCAGTTCGGCGAGCCGATCCCGACCGACGGCTATCCGCCGGAGGCGGCCGAGGACCCGATGCTGATGTTCAACCTGACGGACCAGGTGCGGGAGCAGATCCAGCACACGCTGTACAAGCTGCTCGTGCAGCGGCGGTCCGTGTTCTTCTGAGTTCTTCTGAAGTCTCCGGGTTTGTCCGCCGCGCGTTCTTCCGGGTTCCTGTGAGGTTCCCGTGCACGACGACTGGAGGGGCCGGGAAATCCCGGCCCCTCCAGTGCGTTGGTAGGCGAACCCCTACTCCGCCTTGTCGGCGTCGATGCCCAGGCCCGGCAGGAGGCCCGGCAGGAGCGGGGGCAGGGTGACGTTCGGGACCGGGGGCTTGTTCGGGGACTTGCCGGTGGGGGCGGGGGCGGTGCCGCCCTTGCCCGGCTCGAACAGGCCGCCGGTGTTGCCGCCGAGCAGGCCCTCGCCGGACGGGGAGCCCGAGGGCTGCGGCTTTCCGCCGGTGCTCGGGGCGGTGTGGCCCGAGGACGTGGACGAGGACGGTGTGGAGGGGTGGGTGGCGCCCGAGGAGCCGCCGGGGTGCGAGGGGCTCTGCCTGCTGTGCGTGGTGGACGACGCCTTCGGCAGCAGTGACTGCAGCGGCTCGACCTCTTGGTCTATGGCGGCGAAGACCGAGCTCACCTTGTCGCCGACGTCGGTCAGCTGGGCGGGGAGCTTGCCGCGGAGCTTGCTCCAGCTCGCGCGGTGCGCCTGGGCGAAGGAGTTCAGGGCGGCGATGGGGCCGAGCGAGCCGTCCCTGGCGTAGGCCTGGTGCAGCAGACGGTGGCCTTCGGAGGCGTCGTGCTCCATGCCGTTGAGGGCGCGCCGGACCTCGCCGAGCTGTTCGTGGTCGAGGTCGCCCGCGCGGCCCCGCTCCATGAGGCGTCTCGCCTCGGAGAGCCGGGTCGAGGCCTGGTCGAGGTAGAGCTCGCCCCGGCTCGCGTCGTCGTCGGCCATGCCGAGCTTGAGGTCCTCCATGCCGCGTTTCAGCCCGTACAGGGAATCACCGGGAAGGGCGTCGGAACTGGCAGCGGCCACGCCGCTGAACGCGCCCGCGGCCACACCGATGCTGAGTCCGCCCGCCGCAATGCCCTTGGACCAGCGGGAGCGGGGTCGCAATTTCCGGAGCGAGGTCGCCCGGTGGGCGCCGCGGCCGGTCCGCTGCTCGGGCACCTGAGGGTCGACGGCACCGCCGCCGGCGAACATCCGCTCCATCTCGGCCATGAGCAGCGCCCGCTGCTCGACCTTGACCTGCGGATCCATCTCCGGCTTCGGCAGTTCGCCGAGCCCACCCGCCAGAGTCAACAGCCCGCCGGTTTCGGCCGGTTCGGCCGGGCCGGTCTCGGGTGTCTCCTGGTCGGCCGCCGAGGCTTCTTCCAGGGCCTGGGCGAAGGCGTTCGCCCGCCGGTGCGCCGATACGTTCGCGATCACTGGCGGCACCTCCTCTCGTCATCACGGTCGACTCCCCAAGGGGCCTGGAAGGTTGCACGCCTTGAGCACATCCACACGATCGAGTGAGCGGCCGTGGACATGGCGTGACCACAGGGAGCCTTCATCCCGCACAACGACGGACTCGGCACTTGGGTTACGGACGAAGGATGATCGGACCACAGCGTCATCGGGGGCTCACGGATGGTGAGTTGGACCCGCTCTCGGCGGGTCGGCGGGGGCCGTCCGGAGGGGCCGGGCGGTCAGCGGGCGTCGTCCGGGAGGAGCCGGGCGAGGGTGCGTACGGCGCGGTACTGGAGGGTCTTGATCGCGCCCTCGTTCTTGCCCATGACACGGGCGGTCTCGGCGACCGAGAGGCCCTGGAGGAAGCGCAGGGTGACGCACTCCTGCTGCTGCGGGTTGAGCTTGCGCACGGCTTCGAGCAGGGCGGCGTTGGAGAGCGACTCCAGGACGGAGTCCTCGGGGGAGCGCTCGACCTCGTTGGCGTCGAGCATTTCGCCGGTGGTCACTTCGAGCCGGAATCGGCTCGACTTGAAGTGGTCGGCGACCAGGTTGCGCGCGATCGTGACCAGCCAGGCGCCGAAGTCGCGGCCCTGCCAGGTGAAGGTGGAGATCCGGCGCAGGGCGCGCAGGAACGTCTCGCTGGTGAGGTCCTCGGCCGTCGCCTTGCCGCCGACGCGGTAGTAGATGTAGCGGTAGACGGTGTCGCTGTACTGGTCGTAGAGCCGGCCGAAGGCGTCGGCCTCGCCGGCCTGGGCGCGCTCGACGAGGTCCATCATGCGGGCGCTGTCGCTGTCGGCGGTGGGCCGGCGGGCGGTGGGCGTCGCGGACGTGCCCGTGCTGCGGCCGCCGCTCCGTCTACCGACTGCGGCACCGCCGTCGGCCAGGGCATAGCAGGGCCCGACAGGTGTTGCGGTGGCGAAGGCAGGGGCGCCGGCGTACGCGGTGGGGACGAAGACGCGCAGGCGGTCGACGACCGCCCCGCGCAGCGTAGCCAGGCCCGAGGCGTCAACCCCGACGTGTGGGTACACGGGACTCCCAGAGGCAGAGCTTCCATCACGTGCAGTGCGGAACCGTTCACCCATCGTGGCGATGTACGGGTTCCGGATTGCGTCTGAGGAGAATAACGCTTCGTGCAGGGAGCGCTACACCCAGTTGCTCAAATCGTCGATTCCGTCGCTTCTGTTACGTCTCCGGAGCGGTTCAAGTCGCACAACGTGAGCAAAACTTGATCGATTTGCTTCCGGATCTGTCCGCGCCGGGGATCTGTTGTGCCCGGGTGTGGGCAACGGGGCTGGCGGGCCAAGGGGGATGGGGCGAAACCCCCACAATCGAATATTCCGGCGGCCGGCGACCGGTGCTGACGGCCCGTGGCTGCGGAGGGTGGCGTCCGGGGTCGCCGAGCGCGCGGTCGGCCACCTGGCCGACCGCGGCTGAGGAAGGGGAGCGGTTACCGGCGGCGACGGTGCAGCGCGACCGCGGCGGCCGTGCCGCCCGCCAGCGCGCCGACGCCGGCCGCGGCCGGGATGCCGACCTTCGCGGCCTTGCGCCCCGTGCGGTAGTCGCGCAGCCGCCATTCGCGCTCGCGGGCGTGCTTGCGGAGCTTGGCGTCGGGGTTGATCGCGTAGGGGTGGCCGACGAGCGAGAGCATCGGGATGTCGTTGTGCGAATCGCTGTACGCGGCGCAGCGGGTCAGGTCGAGCCCCTCGGCCGCGGCCAGCGCCCGGACGGCCTCGGCCTTGGCGGGCCCGTGCAGGGGCTCGCCCACCAGGCGTCCCGTGTAGACGCCGTCCACGGACTCGGCGACCGTGCCGAGCGCGCCGGTCAGGCCGAGGCGGCGGGCGATGATCGTGGCGGTCTCGACCGGTGCGGCCGTCACCAGCCAGACCTTCTGGCCCGCGTCGAGGTGGGCCTGGGCGAGCGCGCGGGTGCCGGGCCAGATGCGGTCGGCCATGTACTCGTCGTAGATCTCCTCGCCGATGGACATCAGCTCGGAGACGCGGTGGCCCTTGACGATGGACAGCGCGCTGTCGCGGGCGTCCTGCATGTGCTCGGGGTCCTCGACCCCGGCGAGCCGGAACCAGGCCTGCTGCCAGGCGAACCGCGCGAGCTCGCGGCGCTGGAAGAACTTCCGCTTGTACAGGCCCCGGCCGAAGTGGAAGAGGGCGGCGCCCTGCATCACGGTGTTGTCGAGGTCGAAGAAGGCGGCGGCGAGATCGTCCCCGACGACGGGGAACTCGGGCTCCGACGGAGTCTCGTCGGTCATGGCCTGCGCCAGTTCCGCCAGCGCTGCCAGTTCCTGCGAGGACTTGCGGGCTGCCTCGGCTGCGGCCTCGCCGGCCAGCACGCTGCGTGCTGTCGCCGAGCGCCTACGAGGGGTGAGCCATCCCAGTGCGGCCATGTCGTGAGCATAGCCAGTCTGTTCGGAACTTCCCGACTCGCCGGGATGCGATGGCGTGAACTCTCCGAGACCGCCGCGTTAAACGGACGATCCGGGCGTATGGGTCCGCCCGGTGCGCCGGGGGTTGGAGAATGGAAGGCATGAGTCCCTTGCTGCGACGTACGAGGAAGCCGGGCGGGAACCCTGCCGACCGGGTGGTCACGCTGATCGGGAAGCCCGGTTGTCATCTGTGCGACGACGCCCAGGAGGTGATCGAGGCCGTGTGTGCCGAGACGGGTGCGTCCTGGGAGAAGAAGGACATCACCCAGGACGAGGCCCTGTACAAGGAGTACTGGGAGCAGATTCCGGTCGTGCTCGTCGACGGCGAGCAGCACACCTTCTGGCGCGTGGACCCCGTACGCCTCAGAGGCGCGCTGGTCGGCTGATCCCGGGCACGTCCGAGCCGTGGGCGGTTGAACAGCCGAATGAGGGCGATCGCGATAGTTGCGGTTACCATCATGGTCGTTTTGCTGTGGTCGGGGGTATCGCTGTGAGGAGTGTGTGCGGCTTTGCCCCCTTCGGGTCCTGAACGGACTGAACCCGTTCGTGGTTCCGCGATCCGCTCCTCGGGTCGCGTGAGCCCGGTCACTTTGCTCGGACAAAGCGGACACCATCTTTGTGCACGCGTTCACAAAGACATAGCCTGCATCCGACGGGGCGGCCCTGGGACATGTGGCCGCCTGCAGCCCCGCTCATCCCGCAGGAGCACCGTGGCAACTGGCCGAACTCACCGACCGGCGACCCGAAGCCGAGGAATCCCCGAGGCCACCGTCGCCAGGCTTCCGCTGTATCTGCGTGCGCTCACCGGACTCTCGGAGCGCTCCGTGCCGACGGTCTCCTCGGAGGAACTCGCGGCCGCCGCGGGGGTCAACTCCGCGAAGCTGCGCAAGGACTTCTCGTACCTGGGCTCGTACGGCACCCGCGGTGTGGGGTACGACGTCGAGTATCTCGTCTACCAGATCTCCCGGGAACTGGGCCTGACCCAGGACTGGCCGGTTGTCATCGTCGGTATCGGCAACCTCGGCGCCGCGCTCGCCAACTACGGCGGCTTCGCCTCCCGCGGCTTCCGGGTCGCGGCCCTGATAGACGCCGACCCCGCGATGGCCGGGAAGCCGGTGGCCGGGATGCCGGTGCAGCACACCGACGACCTGGAGAAGATCATCAGCGAGAACGGGGTCTCGATCGGGGTCATCGCGACCCCGGCGGGCGCCGCTCAGCAGGTCTGCGACCGCCTCGTCGCGGCCGGGGTGACCTCCATTCTCAACTTCGCGCCGACGGTCCTTTCGGTGCCCGACGGCGTCGACGTGCGCAAGGTCGACCTCTCCATCGAGCTCCAGATCCTCGCCTTCCACGAGCAGCGCAAGGCCGGCGAGGAAGCAGCCGTCGCCGAGGCCGCCGCGGCCGTCGTGCCGCCGGTGCGGGGCGCCGTGACCAATGGCCGGAAGGGACCGGACGGGGACATGCCCGCCGTGATGCCGGCATGAGTCTCCTGGTCGTCGGCCTGAGCCACCGCAGTGCCCCCGTCAGCGTCCTGGAGCGGGCCTCCCTCTCCGCGGACGCGCAGGTCAAGCTGCTCCACGACACCCTCGCCGCCGAGCCCGCCGCCGAGGCCGCGGTGCTCGCCACCTGCAACCGCATCGAGCTGTACGCGGACGTGGACAAGTTCCACGCGGGTGTCGCCGAGCTCTCCACGCTGCTCGCCCAGCACAGCGGCGTCGGCCTCGAGGAGCTCACCCCCTATCTGTACGTGCACTACGAGGACCGGGCCGTCCACCACCTCTTCTCGGTGGCCTGCGGGCTCGACTCGATGGTGGTGGGCGAGGGCCAGATCCTCGGGCAGATCAAGGACACCCTCGCGCTCGGGCAGGAACTGCACACCGCCGGGCGGCTGCTGAACGACCTGTTCCAGCAGGCGCTGCGGGTCGGCAAGCGCGCCCACAGCGAGACCGGCATCGACCGGGCCGGGCAGTCGCTCGTCACCTTCGGGCTGGAACAGCTCGCCGCCGGGGTCGAGGTCGAGAGCTGGGCCAAGGGCAAGCGGGCGCTGGTCATCGGCGCGGGCTCCATGTCCTCGCTCGCGGCCGCGACGCTGGCGCGGACCGGCGTCGACGAGATCGTGGTGGCCAACCGCACGCACGCCCGCGCCGAGCGGCTCGTCGAGATCCTCGGTGAGACCGGCACGGCCGCGCGCGCCGTCGCGATGGCCGATGTCGCACGGGAACTGACACGAGTCGACATCGCGGTGTCCTGCACCGGCGCGACGGGCCTGGTGCTGACCGGCGAGGCCGTGGCCGCCGCGGTCGGCGAGGAGCTGAAGGCGGCCGAGCCCGCCGCGTCGTCCTCCGCCGCGTCCGCCGCGGGCTGTCCCGTCGACTTCTCCGGTACGGCGGCCGCGGGTGCCGCGGTGGCGGGGTTCGGGGTGGTGGACGAGGCGCTCAGGGCCGACGGCGCGGCCGCCGCGACCCCGGGTGCCGACGCCGACTCCCTTGAGCTGCACGGCAGTTGGGCCGAGAACACCCAGCGGCGCATCTCCCGTGCCCGCCGCGACATTCCCGTACCGGCCGGGCCCGTGAAGCTGGCGCTGCTCGACCTCGCCATGCCGCGGGACATCGACGCCGCCGTGCACCGCGTCCCCGGGGTGCGGCTCGTCGACATCGAGTCGCTCGCCGAGGCGTCCGCCGACGCGCCCATGGCCGCCGATGTGGACCAGGTGCGCTCGATCGTCTCCGACGAGGTGGCCGCGTTCGGCGCCGCCCAGCGGGCCGCACACATCACGCCCACCGTGGTCGCGCTGCGCGCCATGGCCGCCGAGGTCGTGGCCGGCGAGATCGCCCGCCTGGAGGGCCGGCTTCCGGGGCTGGACGACAAGCAGCGCTCCGAGGTCACCCAGACCGTGCGCCGCGTCGTCGACAAGCTTCTGCACGCGCCGACCGTGCGGATCAAGCAGCTCGCCGCCGAACCCGGCGGCGCCGGGTACGCCGACGCGCTGCGGACTCTCTTCGACCTCGACCCGGAGACGGTGGCCGCCGTCTCCCGGGCCGATCTGAACGACGCCGATGTCAAGAACCGAGGGCGGTCATGACCGAGAAAGCACTGAGACTCGGGACCAGGCGCAGCAAGCTCGCCATGGCCCAGTCCGGCCATGTGGCCGACGCCGTACGGCAGTTGACCGGGCGCCCCGTCGAACTGGTGGAGATCACCACGTACGGCGACACCTCCCGCGAGCACCTCGCCCAGATCGGCGGCACCGGTGTGTTCGTCGTCGCGCTGCGCGACGCGCTGCTGCGCGGCGAGGTCGACTTCGCGGTGCACTCCCTCAAGGACCTGCCCACCGCCCAGCACCCCGACCTGGTGCTCGCCGCGGTGCCGGTGCGCGAGGACCCGCGCGACGTGCTGGTCGCGCGCGACGGGCTGACCTTCGCCGAACTCCCGGACGGCGCCCGGGTGGGCACCGGTTCGCCGCGGCGGATGGCGCAGCTCAACGCGTACGCCCGCAGCCACGGCCGCACCATCGAGACCGTGCCGATCCGCGGCAACATCGACACGCGGGTCGGATACGTCGCGAAGGGCGAGCTCGACGCGGTGGTCCTGGCCGCCGCCGGGCTCAACCGCATCGGACGCAGCGACGTCGTGACCGACTTCCTGTCGGTCGACACCGTTTTGCCCGCCCCCGGCCAGGGGGCCCTGGCGATCGAGTGCACGGCGGCCGACGCCGACCTCGCCGCCGCGCTCGCCGAGCTCGACGACCCGTTCACCCGGGCCGCCGTGACCGCCGAGCGGTCCCTGCTCGCCGCCCTGGAGGCCGGCTGCAGCGCACCTGTGGGTGCGCTGGCCGACCTGCTGGCCGACGGGCAGGTTGTTCATGAGATGCGCCTGCGCGGAGTTGTCGGTACCACCGACGGTTCCTCGCTGGTGCAGCTGTCCACCACCGGTCCCGTACCCACGTCGCACGACGAAGCGATGGCCCTCGGACGCGAACTCGCGGACGAGATGCTCGCCAAGGGTGCGGCCGGTCTTATGGGGGAGCGAGCACTTTGAGCCCCACCACCCACCCCACCGCAGCCGGAAACGTCACCTTCCTCGGTGCCGGACCGGGTGACCCCGGACTGCTGACGCTGCGCGCCGTGGAGGCGCTGGCGTCGGCGGACGTCCTGATCGCCGAGCCCGCAGTGCTCGACGTTGTTCGCGCGCACGCGCGGGCAGGTGTGGACACACCTCAGCTGACGGTCATTGACGAGGCGTCAACAACCGCCGGGATCCCTGTGTTGCGGGATGCCGCCAATCTTGTCATGGAGGCCGCGCGCTCCGGCAGGCGGGTCGTCCGTGCCGTCTCCGGCGACCCGGGCCTCGACGGCGACGCCACCGGCGAGATGCTGGCCTGCGCCTCCGAGGGCATCCCCTTCGAGGTGGTGCCGGGCGTGGCCGCCGCGGTCGGCGTGCCCGCTTACGCCGGTGTCCCGCTGAGCGGGTCCAGCGGCGCGGACGTCCGCTTCGTCGACGCCCGCACCGCCTCCGACCGGTGCTGGGCGGAGGTCGGCGCGAGCGACGGGACGGTGGTCGTCTCCACCACCCTGGAGACGGTGGCGGCCGCGGCCGGCGAGCTCGTCACCGCGGGCCGCAAGCCCGACACCCCGATGTCCGTGACGATCGCGGGCACCACCACGCGCCAGCGGACCTGGTCCGCGACGCTCGGCTCGGTCGCCCAGGTGCTCAAGCAGGCGAAGGTGCTGCCCTCGCCGGACGGGCACCAGGCCGTCATAGCCGTGGTCGGCGAGCGCAGTGCCCCTGCTCAGCGCGACCAGCTCTCGTGGTTCGAGTCCAAGCCGCTGTTCGGCTGGCGCGTGCTCGTACCGCGCACCAAGGAGCAGGCCGCCTCGCTCTCCGACCAGCTCAGGTCGTACGGAGCCGTGCCGCACGAGGTGCCGACGATCGCCGTCGAACCGCCGCGCACGCCCCAGCAGATGGAGCGCGCGGTCAAGGGCCTGGTGACGGGCCGCTACGAGTGGATCGCGTTCACCTCGGTCAACGCGGTGAAGGCGGTGCGCGAGAAGTTCGAGGAGTACGGGCTCGACGCGCGGGCCTTCGCCGGTATCAAGGTCGCCGCGGTCGGCGAGCAGACGGCCGCCTCGCTGGTCGAGTTCGGCGTCAAGCCGGACCTGGTGCCCAGCGGCGAGCAGTCCGCCGCCGGTCTCCTGGAGGACTGGCCGCCCTACGACCCGGTCTTCGACCCGATCGACCGCGTCTTCCTGCCGCGTGCCGACATCGCCACCGAGACGCTGGTGGCGGGCCTGATCGAGCTCGGCTGGGAGGTCGACGACGTCACGGCCTACCGGACCGTGCGGGCCTCGCCGCCGCCGGCCGACACCCGCGAGGCGATCAAGGGCGGCGGCTTCGACGCGGTCCTGTTCACCTCCTCCTCCACGGTGCGGAACCTGGTCGGCATCGCGGGCAAGCCGCACAACGTGACCGTGATCGCGTGTATCGGCCCCGCCACGGCCAAGACGGCGGAGGAGCACGGGCTGCGGGTGGACGTCATGGCTCCGGAGCCGTCCGTCCACAAGCTCGCGCAGGCGCTGGCGGACTTCGGGGCGGCTCGTCGTGACGCGGCGGTGTCCGCGGGCGAGCACGTGACCCGGCCGAGCGAGCGCCGCCCCGGCGCGCGGCGCCGCCGCACGACGTAACCCGGGGTGCCCCCGGGGGCCCTGGGCTCCGCCCAGACCCCGGGGGGTCGCCCGTCCTTCGGCCCACGGGCCGTGCCCGCTTCTCGCGCAGTTCCCCGCGCCCCTGAACCCGCTTTCGGCCTGCGGGCCGTGCTCGCTTCTCGCGCAGTTCCCCGCGCCCCTGAACCCGCTTTCGGTCTGCGGGCCGTGCTCGCTTCTCGCGCAGTTCCCCGCGCCCCTAACAGCACTGGTGCTGGCCCGCATGGGCATCTTTAGCCCGTCATGGGGGTCCCCCCTGGCCCTTAAGGCCTTGGGGGAGATTGAGGACGAGCGCCGTTCAGGCGCGAACGGGGGGGCTGGGGGCGGAGCCCCCCAGGGTGCTTCAACCCCAGGGGTGGGGGAGAGTCCCCGCAAAGCGGGCGTAGCGTGTACCGCATGACTGTGTACGGATCCTTCCCCGGGGCCCGGCCCCGTCGGCTGCGCACCACCCCCGCCATGCGCCGCATGGTCGCGGAGACCCAGCTGCACCCCGCCGACCTCGTCCTCCCCGCCTTCGTCAGGGAAGGGATCGCCGAGCCCGTCCCGATCCAGGCCATGCCCGGCGTCGTGCAGCACAGCCTCGACACCCTGCGCAAGGCCGCCGTCGAGGCCGTCGGCGCGGGGGTCGCCGGGATCATGCTGTTCGGCGTGCCGGAGGACGAGAAGAAGGACGCCGCGGGGACGGCCGGGACCGACCCCGACGGGATCCTCCAGGTCGCCATCCGCGCCGTGAAGGAAGAGGTCGGCGACGACCTCGTCATCATGTCCGACCTCTGCCTCGACGAGTACACCGATCACGGGCACTGTGGCGTGCTCGACGAGCACGGGCGCGTCGACAACGACGCCACCCTTGAGCGCTACGCAGAGATGGCCCAGGTCCAGGCCGACGCGGGCGTCCACGTCGTGGGGCCCTCCGGGATGATGGACGGCCAAGTGGGCGTCATCCGGGACGCGTTGGACCAGACGGGCCACGAGGACGTCTCGATCCTGGCCTACACCGCCAAGTACTCCTCCGCCTTCTACGGCCCCTTCCGCGAGGCCGTCGGCTCCTCCCTGCGCGGCGACCGCAAGACCTACCAGCAGGACCCCGCCAACACCCGTGAATCCCTGCGGGAGTTGGCGCTGGACCTCGAAGAGGGCGCGGACATGGTGATGGTCAAGCCCGCCGGTCCCTACCTCGACATCCTGGCCAAGGTCGCCGAGTCGGTGGACGTGCCGGTCGCCGCGTACCAGATCAGCGGCGAGTACGCGATGATCGAGGCCGCCGCCGAGAAGGGCTGGATCGACCGCGACCGGGCCATCCTGGAAACCCTGACCGGCATCAAGCGAGCCGGGGCCCACATGATCCTGACGTACTGGGCGACCGAGGTGGCCAAGGGGCTGTAGGGCTCAGATCCCTGGGTGATGGCGGCGACGTACCCCATGCGTCGCCGCCCTCCAGGGCGCCCGCCCCTTCAGTCCCACCCGAACGTCCAACTCCCGCTGCCCACCAGCGACTCCGCGTAGTCCCGCAGCGTGGTCCCTATCGTGTCCGGGCAGAACGCGAAGTGTTCCGCCGCCAGCACCAATGCCTCTTCCGGGTCGGTCGGCGGGGCTGCCACCGAGACCGTGAGCCGGTTGAAGGACAGGCCCACCACCCTGATCCCGAACCTGTCCTCCCACGAGCGCAGTACCGCGCACAGCCTCGCCGTGTCGTTCTCGTGGTTCAGCGGGCCGCGCCAGCCCATCGCCGCCGGTATGTCCGCGCTGCGGCGGGCCGGGACCAGTGCCGCGCGGGCGCCCTTCAGGTGGCCCTCGCCCATCGCCGCCCTCGCGACCTCGGCCGCCCTGCCGTCGGGGTCCCGCTGGAGCGCGGGGGCCTCCGCCAGGCCCGGCCACTCGTCGGGGTCATGGCCCAGCACCTCGGCGTACGTCTCCCAGAACCCCGCCAGCACGTCCTCGGCGTCGTGGTCGCCCGCGTACGACATCTCCTCCGGGGCCAGCTCCCACTCGGCCAACTCCTTCGTGCCGCCCAGCAGTACGGGATGCAGGCCCAACGCCCTGCGAGCCGGGGCGAGGCGCGCCAAGTCCTCCGGGGCGGCCGGTTCGTCCGCGTACCAGAGCAGCGGCTCGGCCTCCGGGCCGATCACCCTGCCCGGCGGCAGCGCGAGGCCCAGCGCCGTACCGGTCGGATCGTTCGTCAACTGCGGGAGTGGATTCGGAAGCATCGCCATACCCCGAATGTAGGTCCCGCCACTGACAACGCCCTCAGAGCGAGCCCACGAACCCCTGCCACGCGCTCGGGTTCAGCGTGAGGGTGGGTCCCTCCGGGTCCTTCGAGTCCCGGATGTGGATCGCCGAGGGGTGGGTTGCGACCTCCACGCACGCGCCGCCCTCGTCACTGCTGTAGCTCGACTTCTGCCAGGCGCAGGCCATTTCGAGGCACTGGCCGCCATCGCTCCCGCTGTAGCTGGACTTGAACCACTTCGGTGCGCCGATGCTCATTACTCTCCTAGCAAACGGTCCAACAGGCCTTTGGATTCCTCGGTGTTGAGGGCCTGTGTCCGCAGCATCGCATACCTCTGCGCCAAGATGCTCACCTCGTCGGGGTCGGAAATGAGCTGGCTTCCGCGCTGTGTCTCGGTGTATCCGAGATGCTGGTGGTCCTGGGTCTCCAGCACGGTGAACGGGCCGTCCAGGGCGGCATGTTGTTTCACGCCGATCGGCATGATCTGGAGGGACAGACCTGGGAGGTCTGCGCACTGGCGGAGGTGGCGCAGAACTTCCCGGCGTACTTGTTCGCCGCCGAGCTGGTCCATCAGGACGCTCTGCGCGATGACGAAGCTGATCGTCGGCGGAACCTGTCGATGCAGTATCTCCTGCCGCTCCAACCGCGCCGCGACCTGCGCGTTGATCTCGTCCTCGCTGATCGCGGGCACCTTGCTGCGGAACACCGCACGTGCGTAGTTCTCCGTCTGGAGCAGGCCGGGCAGCACCTGGTTCTCGAAC
This sequence comes from Streptomyces sp. NPDC045846, assembly GCF_056431605.1. Taxonomy (NCBI): domain Bacteria; kingdom Bacillati; phylum Actinomycetota; class Actinomycetes; order Kitasatosporales; family Streptomycetaceae; genus Streptomyces; species Streptomyces sp. NPDC045846. Next base: position 20,012 of record NZ_JBWKKJ010000017.1, read on the forward strand.
CAGGAGAGCGCGATGGCCTCGCGCTCCAGGTCCATGTACTCCTCCGCCCACACCGGGATCAGGTCGATCTCCGGCATGTTGGCGACCACCGCCTCCAACGCTCCCTTGGTGTCGAGGAGGGCGTCCAGGGCGCGGGCCAGGTCTGGTTTCAGGGGGCGGCGGCCCTGCTCGATCGAGGCGATCATCTCCTCGTGCAGCAGCACGAGGCGGCCGAGTTCGCGTTGGGTCAGGCCCGCGGCCACTCGGAAGGTCGCCACGAGGGCGCCGACCATCCTCATCGCCGACGTGTTCTTCCGGGGTCGCTTGCTGGGGCACATGCCTGCCAACTCCCCATACCTGCCCGTACGTTACGCATCGCGGGCCCGTACAGAATTTGTGTACGGGTCGGGCCACTGCGGCCCCAGACCCACCGTCCGAAACCCTCTCCCCATGACCACGGCCCTCACCCAGAACGAATTCCGCGAGCGTTTCTACCCGAGGCGGCGCCAATCCGTGCCCGCGGCAAGGGAGTTCGCAGAAGTGGCCCTCTCCGACTGGGGGTTCGCGCACCGGCGCGACGACGTGCTGCTCTGTGTCAGCGAGCTCGCCACCAACGCGTTGGTGCACGGGGTGCCGCCCGGGCGGGGGTTCCTGCTGCGGGTGGAGTTGTGCGAGGGGGCCGTGCTGCGGGTCGAGGTGCAGGACAGCGGGGGCGGGGTGCCCCGGGTCGCGGACGTGGCGGACGACGGCGGGCGGGGGCTGCTGCTCGTGGGTGCGATGGCCGACCGGTGGGGGGTGGGGGAACGCGACCCGGGGAAGGTGGTCTGGTGCGAGTTCGTCTGCCCGGACGGCGGCTCGTACCCCGAATCCGATCGCGGCCCGTACCCCGACCCGGATCGCTGGGGCCCCCGCCCGCACGCGGGACCGGATCGTGGAATGGCCTGATCATGGTGGTGGGGCGCTGCGTAGGGTGCCGGGTGGTTGAACATCCGAGCAACTGACAGGAGCCGCACCATGACCGCCCCTTCACCGGCCGCCGCAGCGGTGCCCTCGCTCGCCGCACGGGCCGCGTCCGTGGGAGCCTCCCCGGTACGGGAGATCCTCGCGCTGACCGCGCGGCCCGAGGTGATCTCGTTCGCGGGCGGTCTTCCCGCGCCCGAGCTGTTCGACGCCGAGGGCATGGCCGATGCGTTCCGGGCGGTTTTGGCGGAGCAGGCGCGGACGGCTCTGCAGTACTCCACGACCGAGGGGAGCCCGGCGCTGCGGGCGGCAACCGCCGTGCGGCTCGCCCAGCGGGGGCTCGCCACGGAGGCCGACGACCTGCTGATAACCACCGGTTCGCAGCAGGGCCTCACCCTGCTGGCCGCCGCGCTCCTCGAACCCGGTGACGTGGTCCTCGTCGAAGGCCCCTGCTATCTGGCCGCGTTGCAGGTCTTCGGCTTCGCCGGGGCCCGGATCGTGGCCGTGCCGTGCGACGAGGACGGGCCCGACCCGGTCGCCTTCGACGAACTCGTGGCCCGTGAGCGGCCCAAGCTCTTCTACTGCGTGCCGACCTTCCAGAACCCCACCGGCCGCACCATGAGCGCCGAGCGGCGCCGCGCGGTCGCCGACGTGGCGGTGCGGCGCGGGCTGTGGATCGTGGAGGACGACCCGTACGGCGAGCTGCGCTACGAGGGCGCCCACGTGCCCTGGCTCTCCTCGTACGAGGACGCCGCCGACCGCACCGTGCTGCTCGGCAGCTACTCGAAGATCATGGCGCCCGGTCTGCGCATCGGCTGGATGCGGGCGCCCCGGGCGCTGCTGCGGGCCTGCGTGATCGCCAAGCAGGCCTCCGATCTGCACACCGCGACCGTCAACCAGCTCGTCGCCGCCCGCTATCTGGTCGACCGCGACCTGGACGCGCACGTCGCCAAGGTCCGGGCCGCCTACGGCGAGCGCCGGGACGCCATGCTCGCGGGGCTCCCCGAGGCGCTGCCCGACGGCTCCACCTGGAACCGTCCCGAGGGCGGCATGTTCCTGTGGGTCCGGCTGCCGGAGGGGAGTGACGCAACTGCCCTGCTGCCGAAGGTGGTCGAGCACGACGTCGCCTACGTTCCCGGCGCGCCCTTCTTCGCCGGTGCGCCCGACCCGGCCGCGCTGCGGCTCTGCTTCGTGACCTCGGCCCCGGACGAGATCAGGGAGGGGCTCGGCCGCCTCGGTCGGGCGCTCAGGGGCTGAACTGCCCGCTCGGCAAGCCCAGTTAGAGTCAGCCCTTCGGTTTCGCGCGGACGTGCATGCGCTCGCCCTGGCGGCCGAAGAGGCTGAGCACCTCCACGGGGCGGCCGTCCGCGCTGCTGAACCAGTGGGGCACCTTCGTGTCCCACTCGGCGACCTCGCCGGGGCCGAGCACCAGGTCGTGCTCTGCGAGGACCAGCCGCAGCCTGCCGTCCAGGACGTACAGCCACTCGTAGCCCTCGTGCGAGCGGAGGTCCGGTTCGGTGCCCCGGTCGGGGATGAGGAGTTTGTACGCCTGGAGGGGGCCCGGCGCCCGGGTCAGCGGGATGAAGGTGCCGCCGTTCGGCGACGGGCGGGGGCTCAACCGGACGCGGGGGTCGCCCACTTCGGGCGCCCCGACCAGATCGTCCAGGGGCACTCCGTACGCGCTCGTGAGCGGGAGCAGGAGCTCCAGGCTCGGGCGGCGCTGTCCTGATTCGAGGCGGGACAGGGTGCTCTTCGAGATCCCCGTCGTCTCGGCGAGCGCGGCCAGGGTGAGGCCGCGCCGGGCGCGCAGCCGTTTGAGGCGCGGGCCGACTTCGTCCAGGACCGCCTGGTGGGGCGATGGTCCGGCCGGAGGTGGACTGTCCATGGGGGCATTCCATCCCGCCGTCCCGGAAGGGGCAACCGTGGTCGCCGTGCGGGACGCGGGGGCTACCAGGAGTCGATCGCGGCCAGGTCGGACTGCCAGTACGTGACCATGGCCTGGCTGTCCACGACGGCCACGCTCTGGGGGAGCGAGGCGCGGGCCGCGGGGCCGGTCGACTCCAGGCCGGCCCTGCCCTGGAAGTACACCGTGACCTTGCTGGTCTTGTACGACTCGCTGCCGTCGTCCTCGCCGAGCGTGCGGACCATCGCGTACGCCGAGGCGCCCGGGGTCAGCGAGACCACCGCCTGCGGGATGGTCTCCTTGTTGACCGGGATCGGGGCCTGCTGGGAGCTGGAGAAGGAGACGACGGGGGCGTTGTAGGCGTTGCACATCGTCTTGCCGGTGTTGGTGACGGTCAGCAGGATGTGGTTGACCGGGCGCTTCACCGGGGTCGCGGTCAGCTTCACGTCGGCGCCGGTGCAGGGCGCGTCGCTGATGCCGCCGCCCCCGCCCCCGGAGGGCTTCTTCGTGGACTTGCCGCCGGGCTTGGCGGAGCCGCCGGTGTGCTTGCCGGAGCCCGCGTCCGACCCCGAGCCCTTGCCGGTGCCCGCCGCGTCGCCCGCCGCCGGGGCCGGGTTGGCGGTCGAGGGGGCGGCCGAGGCGGTCGGCTGACCCCCCGCCACTGCGTCGTCCGAGCCGCCTCCGCAGGCGGTCAGGGCGAGGGCGGCGACGAGGGTGGTGGTCGCGGCGGCGGCGATGCGGAAGGTGGTGCGCATGGTGATCGGTGCTCCCCGTGTGAGTGCGCCTGCCCGACGGTGGACCGTCAGCGGCGGTAGTGGTGGATCAGCGTGATGAGAGTGGCGATGGACGCGGCCAGGACGACGACGGCCATCGAGTCCGCGAGGTTGAACCGGATGCGGAATCGCATGGACTGCTCCCGGAACGAGCTGTTCGGTTGCTTGTTGCAGCTACCTTGCGGGCCGGTCCGGCGGCCTTGCAACGAGCAGGGGACAATGGGGGAAGCTGGAACGCTGGAACACCCTTTGACCTGGGGAAACGACCTGTCCCTGGAATGCGTTCCTGGGATGGATGGGGAGGGAACCGGGGCATGGCGACGACCGAGTCCGAGCAGTTCGCGGCGCTGCTGAGGGAGTTGAAGGACCGCTCGGGGCGCAGCTACGGAGTGCTCGCGGGCCGGCTCCACATGAGCACGTCCACGCTGCACCGGTACTGCAACGGCGACGCGGTCCCGAACGAGTACGCGCCCGTCGAGCGGCTCGCCCGGCTGTGCGGGGCGACTCCCGAGGAGTCCGTCGAGCTGCACCGGCGCTGGATCCTGGCGGACGAGGCGCGACGGCGCGCGCGGGGCACGCACCCGGCACCGGCGGCCCCCGAGACGCCCGCCGAGCCCGAGTCGACGCCCGACCCCGCCCCTCCCGTCACCCGGGGCGATCCGGGCGAGCCGATCGCGGCCCCCGCACCGGCGGCCACGGACGCGCCCGAGCCCGCTAAGGGGCCGGCCGAACAGGCGCCCGCCGAACTGCCCGACGTCGGCCCCACCGTCCCGCACACCCCGGCGCGCACGGGCGGGCTGAGCAGCCGGAAGGTGCGGCTCGCGCTGATCGGGGCCGCCGTCGTCGCCCTCGCCGTCCCGGCGGTCGCCGTCGCGAGCCTGTCCGGCGACGACGACAAGAGCTCCACGGTCGCGGACGCCAAGGAGAGCACTCCCGCGCCCGCGACCCCCTCCGGGCACGCCCCGAGCGGCTCGCCCAGCGCCGCCCCGAGCCCGTCCGCCGCGTCGCCGAGCCCGTCGGGCTCCTCCGGCCGCTCGAAGCCCTCGCCGAAGGCGGGAGCCTCCACCGGCGCCCCCGTGAGCGTGGGCATCAGCTCGTACGACTGGGAAGAGCCGTGCGGCAAGTTCTATCTGCTCGACCAGAAGCCCGGATCGGTGCCGCCGCCCCCGACGAACCTCCAGGACCGGCGCTCCTGGGCGCGGGCGCTCAACGGGGTCGACGGCGAGGCGCTGAAACTGGAGCTGACCGTCACCGGCAAGAGCCCGGAACCGGTGGTGATCACCGGGGTCAACGTGCGGGTGGTGGGACGTCAGGCGCCGCTCAACTGGACGGCGTACTCGATGGGTTCGGGCTGCGGCAGCGGAATCGTCCCGCAGAGCTTCGACATCAACCTGGACTCGGCGCAGCCGGTCAGCAAGCCGGTCGCCGGGCAGCAGGCCGACGCGGCGATCCCGGCGCGCGACTTCCCCTTCAAGGTGTCCGCGAAGGACCCCGAGGTCTTCGACCTGAACGTGCACACCCAGGCGCACGACGTCACCTGGTACCTGGAGGTCTCCTGGACCAGCGGCGACCGCTCGGACAAGATCGTCGTGAACGACAACGGCAAGCCGTTCCGCACCAGCGCGGTCAAGGGCCGGCCCGCGTACGAGTACCGCCTGGACACCAACGTGTGGGACCACCTGGACGCGGGCTGAACCAGCCGGTCCCACACGGGGGTTGGCGCGGGAGCTAGAGGCGCTCGGGCGTCCGGATGCCGAGCAGCGCCATGCCCTGGTGGAGCGTCCGGGCGGTCAGGTCGCAGAGGAACAGCCGGTTCTCGACCTGGGCCTCGGTGTCGGCCTTGATCACCGGGCACTGGTCGTAGAACGTCGTGTACAGCGACGCCAGCTGGTAGAGGTACGCGGCCAGCTTGTGCGGGGCGTACTCGGCGGAGGCCTCGTAGACGAGGTCGCCGAACGCGTCCAGGTGCAGGCCCAACGCCCGCTCCGCCGGGGCGAGTTCGAGCTCGGGGTGGGCGGCCGGGGTCGCGTCGTCCGCCTTGCGCAGGATCGACTTGATCCGGGCGTAGGCGTACTGGAGGTAGACGGACGTGTCGCCGTTCAGCGACACCATCTGGTCCAGGTCGAACTTGTAGTCCCGGTTCGCCGACGTCGACAGGTCCGCGTACTTCACGGCGCCGATGCCGACGTACCGCCCGTTCTCGACGATCTCCTCCTCGGTCAGGCCCACCTTCTCGGCCTTCTCGCGGACGACGGCGGTGGCCCGCTCGGCGGCCTCGTCGAGGAGGTCCTCCAGCTTGACCGTCTCGCCCTCACGGGTCTTGAACGGCTTGCCGTCGGCGCCGAGCACCGTGCCGTAGCCCATGTTGTGCGCGGTGACGTCGTCGCCGAGCCAGCCCGCCCGGCGGGCCGTCTCGAAGACCATCTTGAAGTGCAGCGACTGGCGGACGTCCACGACGTAGATCAGCGAGGTCGCGTTCAGGTCGGTGACCCGGTTCCGGATCGCCGAGAGGTCGGAGGCCGCGTAGCCGAAGCCGCCGTCGGCCTTCTGCACGATGAGCGGGACCGGCTGGTCGTCCTTGCCCCGGATCTCGTCGAAGAAGACCACGAGCGCGCCCTCGGAGCGCACGGCGACGCCGGACTCCTCCAGGAGCCGCGCCGTCTCCGGCATCAGGTCGTTGTACGCCGACTCGCCGACGATCTCCTCGTCCCGGACCTCCATGTCCAGCTTCTCGAAGACCGAGTAGAAGTAGACCTTCGACTCGTCCACGAACTGCTGCCACAGCTCAAGCGTCTCCTGGTCGCCCGACTGGAGGGCGACGACTCGCTTGCGGGCCCGCTCCTTGAACTCCTCGTCGGCGTCGAAGACCGCGCGGGAGGCCTTGTAGACCCGGTTCAGGTTGCTCATGGCCTGCTCGCCGTCGACGTCGTCGGCCGGGGCCAGCTCGCCGGGGTTCTCGATCAGGTACTGGATGAGCATGCCGAACTGGGTGCCCCAGTCGCCGATGTGGTGGCGGCCGATGGTCTTCTCGCCGGTGAAGTCGAGCATGCCGCGCAGCGCGTCGCCGATGACGGCCGAGCGCAGGTGGCCGACGTGCATCTCCTTGGCCACGTTGGGCTGGGCGTAGTCGATGACCGTGACGCCCGGGTTCTCCTTCAGCGGCACGCCGAGCCGGTCGTCGGCCGCGCGGGCCGCGAGCGTCTCGATGATCGCGCGGTCGGCGAGCGTGATGTTCAGGAAGCCGGGTCCGGAGACCTCGATCTCCTTGATCGCGTCACCCTTGACCTCGTCCACGACCTTCGTGGCGAGCTCGCGCGGGTTGCCCTTGAGCTTCTTCGCGAGCGCCAGGATGCCGTTGGCCTGGAAGTCGGCCCGGTCGCTTCGTCGCAGCAGCGGGTCGGTGGAGCCGGCCTCCGGCAGGGCAGCCGAGAGGGCGTCCGCCAGGCGCTGCTGGACAGTGGAAGCGAGGGAATGGACCGAGGCCATGAGGTGCCGTTCCTGTCGGGAGTGAGGACGATTGCCCCCCGATTCTCCCACGCGCCCCCCTTCCCTTTCTCCCGAGATACGGGCAACCCCCGGGGAGCTCGTTCCGTCTGGGAGAATGGGCGTGCCAGCCTCTCCCAGGCATACGAGAAAGAAGGACGTGCCGACCGTGGCTCAGAGCAGCACCGAGACCGACTGGGTCTCCCGTTTCGCGGACGATGTCATCGCCGAGTCGGAGCGACGTGCGCCTGGCAAACCGGTCGTCGTCGCGTCCGGTCTTTCGCCCTCCGGCCCCATCCACCTGGGCAACCTGCGCGAGGTCATGACCCCGCACCTGGTCGCGGACGAGATCCGCCGCCGCGGGTACGAGGTCCGCCATCTGATCTCCTGGGACGACTACGACCGCTACCGCAAGGTGCCGCAGGGCATCCCGGGGGTGGACGAGTCGTGGAACGAGCACATCGGCCGCCCGCTGACCTCGGTCCCGGCGCCGGTCGGCTCGGCGTACCCGAACTGGGCCGAGCACTTCAAGGCCGCCATGACCGCGGCCCTCGCGGAGCTGGGTGTCGAGTACGACGGCATCAGCCAGACCGAGCAGTACACGAGCGGTGTCTACCGCGACCAGGTGCTGCACGCGATGAAGCACCGCGGCGACATCGACGCGATCCTGGAGCAGTACCGGACCAAGAAGGCGCCGGGCAAGAAGTCGCAGAAGCCTCTCGACGAGGCCGAGCTGGAGGCCGCCGAGGGCTCCGGCGCGGCGGCCGAGGACGACGGCACCGGCTCGACGGGCTACTTCCCGTACAAGCCGTACTGCGGCGGCTGCGGCAAGGACCTCACGGTCGTGACGGCCTACGACGACGACACCACGGAGCTGACCTACACCTGCTCCGCGTGCGCGTTCTCGGAGACCGTGCGGCTCAGCGAGTTCAACCGCGGCAAGCTGGTCTGGAAGGTCGACTGGCCGATGCGCTGGGCGTACGAGGGCGTGATCTTCGAGCCCTCGGGCGTGGACCACTCCTCGCCCGGTTCGTCGTTCCAGGTCGGCGGCCAGATCGTGTCGATCTTCGACGGCGACCAGCCGATCGGCCCGATGTACGCCTTCGTCGGCATCAGCGGCATGGCCAAGATGTCCTCGTCGAAGGGCGGGGTCCCGACCCCGGCCGACGCGCTGGAGATCATGGAGCCGCAGCTGCTCCGCTGGCTGTACGCGCGCCGCCGCCCCAACCAGTCGTTCAAGATCGCCTTCGACCAGGAGATCCAGCGGCTGTACGACGAGTGGGACAAGCTGGAGGCGAAGGTCGCCGACGGCTCAGTGCTGCCCGCCGACGCGGCCGCCCACGCCCGGGCCGCCCGCACGGCCGCCGGTGAGCTGCCGCGCACCGCGCGCCCGCTGCCCTACCGCACCCTGGCCTCGGTCGTGGACATCACCGCCGGCCACGAGGACCAGACGCTGCGCATCCTCAGCGAGCTGGACCCGGACAACCCGGTGTCCTCGCTCGACGAGGTGCGCCCGCGCCTGGACCGCGCCGAGAACTGGATCTCCACCCAGGTCCCGGCCGACCAGCGCACCCTGGTCCGCGAGGAGCCGGACGCCGAGCTGCTCGGCTCGCTCGACGACGAGGGGCGCGAGTCGCTGCGCCTGCTGGTCGAGGGCCTCGACTCGCACTGGTCGCTCGACGGGCTCACCACGCTCGTCTACGGCGTGCCGAAGGTGATGGCGGGCCTGGAGCCGGACGCCAAGCCGACGCCCGAGCTGAAGGTCGCCCAGCGGTCCTTCTTCGCGCTGCTCTACAAGCTCCTGGTGAGCCGGGAGACGGGGCCGCGGCTGCCCACGCTGCTGCTCGCCGTGGGCGCCGACCGGGTGCGCAAGCTGCTCGCCGTCTGACCCGACCGCCAGTCGAAGGGCCGCCACCGATTCCGGGTGGCGGCCCTTCGCCGTGCCGCGGCCCGGGCGGGCGGCCAAGGAGGCCCGGTGGAACGGGTCATGACGTACCGTCAGGCGATGTGGTCCTCGGTGAGCTCGGCCTCGAAGCGCTGCTTGAACTCCGGGTACAGCTTGCGCAGCACGGCCGAGCTGCCGGGGTAGCTCACGCCGTGGACGTCCGTGAGGTTTATGTCGAGCGCCTCGACGGTCGGGTAGTCGCTGTGCTGGTTCACGTACCGGCGGAAGGCGTCGTAGGCGACGCCCGCGAACTCGGCGAACTCGGCGTCCGTCGGCACGGGTTCCGCGTACGCCTCCTGCTCCTGCTCGGTCCGCGGTCCGGCCGCGCGCGGGTCCGGGACGCCGAGCCGGCGTTCGCGGCCGGGGCCCGCCGGGACCATCACGGGCTCCTGGTCGGGTCCGTGTGCGGGCTGGGGCTGCTCGGGCGTGAACGCCGGGTCGTACGTGCCCTCGTACACCTCGGGCGAGACGTGCTGGGCGGCGAACCAGGGGCTCTCGTGCGTGGTGGGCTGCTCCGGCTCGGCGTAGGCCTGCTCCTGCGGGGCGGCGGGGGCCGGGGCCTGGAGCGGGGGCTCCTCGGGCGCGGAGTGGGCGTGCGCCGGGGGCAGTTCCGGCTGCGGCTCGACGCGGACGGACGCGGGCGGGGGCGGCAGGAGGACCGGGTCCATGCCGGCGGCGGCGAGGCCGGCGGGGGCGGTCTCGGCGAGCGGCACGCCGAACTTGGCCAGGCGCAGGGGCATGAGGGATTCGACGGGTGCTTTGCGGCGCCAGGCGCGGCCGTAGACGGCCTGGAGGCGGGCGCGGTAGACGAGGCGGTCCTGTTCGAGCTTGATGACCTGTTCGTAGGAGCGCAGTTCCCACAGCTTCATGCGGCGCCAGAGGCGGAAGGTGGGGACGGGGGAGAGCAGCCAGCGGGTGAGGCGGACGCCTTCCATGTGTTTGTCGGCGGTGATGTCGGCGATGCGGCCGACGGCGTGGCGGGCCGCTTCGACGGAGACGACGAACAGGACCGGGATGACGGCGTGCATGCCGACGCCGAGCGGGTCGGGCCAGGCGGCGGCGCCGTTGAAGGCGATCGTGGCGGCCGTGAGCAGCCAGGCGGTCTGGCGCAGGAGCGGGAAGGGGATGCGCATCCAGGTCAGCAGCAGGTCGAGGGCGAGCAGCACACAGATGCCCGCGTCCACGCCGATCGGGAAGACGTAGGAGAAGTTCCCGAAGCCCTTGTGCAGCGCGAGTTCGCGGACCGCGGCGTACGAACCCGCGAAACCGATCCCGGCGATCACCACGGCACCCGCGACCACCACCCCGATCAGGATGCGGTGGGTCCGAGTCAGCTGAGTCGCGGCCACCCGCGTCCCCTCCCCTTGTCAAGCAACTGGCGGGCACAGCCTGGCACATGCGTACGGAGTCCGGCCCACAGGGGAGGGCCGGACTCCGTACGGTGGTGTGAGCGCTACTTGTTGTTCGCGGTGGCCACCGCCGCGACCGCCTCCTTGGCGGTGACGGTGGCGCCGTCCTGGACCTCGTTGGTCTGCGGGGCGTCGGCGCCCTGGTAGCCGGTGCCGTTGTAGTCGACGGTGACCACGGCGTTGGCGGTGCGCACCACCACGACGCCGTACTTGAAGTCCGCGTCGGTCTTCTTCAGGTCGAACGTGATCGCGGTCGCCTGGTCGCCGACGCCGGAGAGCGGCGTGGCCTTCACGTTCTTCGCGTCGGCGGTCGCCTTGGCCGCCGAGACCGCCCGGTCGTACTGCTTCTGGGCCAGCGCGTCGCCGGTGCCGAGGCCCTGCGCGGAGTCGTAGCGCTTGAAGTCGACGTCGAGCCAGCGGTAGAGCGAGCCCTGCACGCCCTTGTCGTCGAGGCCGTTCCAGGTGCAGCTCGCCTGGGCCTGCGGGTCGGAGGTCTTGCCGACCTCGCCCGCCTTCGTCTTCGCCTTGGGGACGTACTTGTCGATCGACGCCGGGGTGACCGACTGGCACGCCTCGGGAAGCTTCTTGAACTTCGCCGGGGCGAGGGAGGGCGACGCGGAGGCCTGCGAGCCGCTGGACGCCGTCGCGCTCGCCGTGTCCTTCTTCTTGTCGCCGCCCGAGTCGGAGGAACAGCCCGCTGCGACGAGCATCACAGGGACGGCGGCACAGGCGAGGACACGGGCGAGCCGGATGCGCGGGGCCGGGGCGTGGGCCTTTTCGGGGGTGGCCGGGGCTGATCGGTGCATGATTCCTTCGCTCTTCGTTCTTCGCGCTGGCGCGCTATTCGCTGAACTGCTCGACGAGCTTGCCGGCCAGGGCCTGGGCCTGCTCCTGCAGCTCCTTGCTGTCGGGGACCGCGGCGGATGCCACGGCCTGGGCGGTGTACTCGATGGTCACGATCACATTGGACGTACGGAAGACCACAGTGACGGTACGTTGTCCGGTCGCCGATCCGCCGTCGGTGCCGGACGGGGACGATACGTCGTTGAGGAACGCGGCGTCGCCGAGCCCGCTGAGCCGGCGCGGCTGGAGGCCGTCCGCGCCGCCGCTGCCCGAGGGGCTGGGCGAGGCCGGGGCGGAGGGGGTGCCGGAGGCGGGCGAGGCCGGGGCACCCGGGGTCGTGGAGGCGGACGGCGCGGGGGCGGACGGCGCGGGGGCGGAGCTCTTGGGGGCGGGCAGGTTCGCCGCCGTCTCCTTCTTCCCGTACAGCTCCTTGGTCTGGTCGTCGTCGCTCACGGTCGGGTCGTAGGAGACGACCCGCTCGAAGTCGACCGTGAGCCTGCGCACGCCGTCGGGCGTCTCGTCCTTCCAGCGGCAGCCGACCCGGCGGTCGGTGTCGTAGGTGAGGTCGGCGGTGCCCGCGTACTCCTTGGTGGCGTCGGCCTCCGCGAGGGCGGCCGCGCCGGGCAGCATGTCCTTGAGCGCGCCCTTGTTCACGGCCCGGCAGGGCTCGGGGAGGGTGCGGTACTTGCCGGGCTGCGCGACCGCCGACTTGGGCACGCCCGCCTTGGAGTCGGCGGTGGCGCCGTCGCCGCCGGAGCCCGAAGAGCACCCGGAGGCGAGCGCCACCAGGAGTGCGAGACCAGGCACGTACGCCTTTCGCTGCACGGTTTCCAGGCTCCTTTCAGCGGGACGACGAAGGGAAAAGCAGTTGCCGCCCGTGGGCGGCGGCCGGACACAATGTGTATCGCACGCGCACCTGTGAACGCCGGTCCACTTTCCTGGTTGTGGGCCTTGGCACCAGTTTTTGCCATTCGTGCGGTTCTGGGCGTTGTTTGCCGTTTTCTGCTCTCGGGGGATCAAGGAATTATGTCGTACACGGAGATGCCGGGCGCACGGGTGCCCATCAGGATGTGGACCGACCCGGCGTCCATCGACGCGGGCGCGCTCCAGCAGCTGCGCAACGTGGCCACGCTGCCGTGGATCAAGGGCCTCGCCGTGATGCCGGACGTCCACTACGGCAAGGGCGCCACGGTGGGCTCGGTCATCGCGATGGCGGGCGCGGTGTGCCCGGCCGCGGTGGGTGTCGACATCGGCTGCGGCATGTCCGCGGTGAAGACCTCCCTGACCGCCAACGACCTCCCTGGCGACCTCTCCCGGCTCCGCTCGAAGATCGAGCAGGCCATTCCGGTGGGCCGCGGGATGCACGGCGACCCGGTGGACCCGGGCCGGCTGCACGGGTTCCCGACCTCGGGGTGGGACGGGTTCTGGGAGCGGTTCGGCGGCATCGCGGAGGCGGTCAGGTTCCGCGAGGAGCGGGCCGCGAAGCAGATGGGGACGCTCGGGTCCGGCAACCACTTCATCGAGTTCTGTCTCGACGAGTCGGGTGCGGTCTGGCTGATGCTGCACTCCGGGTCCCGCAACATCGGCAAGGAGCTCGCCGACTTCCACATCGGCGAGGCCCAGAAGCTGCCCCACAACCAGGGCCTGGTGGACCGCGACCTCGCCGTCTTCGTCGCGGACACCCCCCAGATGGCGGCGTACCGCAACGACCTGTTCTGGGCGCAGGAGTACGCGAAGTACAACCGCGCGATCATGATGGCGCTCTTCCAGGACGTGGTCCGCAAGGAGTTCAAGAAGGCCAAGGTGACCTTCGAACCGGTCATTTCCTGTCACCACAACTATGTGGCGGAGGAGCGGTACGAGGGCGTGGACCTGCTCGTCACCCGCAAGGGGGCGATCCGCGCGGGCTCCGGCGACTTCGGGATCATCCCGGGCTCGATGGGGACGGGCTCCTACATCGTGAAGGGGCTCGGCAACGCGGCGTCCTTCAACTCCGCCTCGCACGGCGCGGGCCGCAAGATGAGCCGGAGCGCGGCCAAGCGGGCGTTCTCGACGCGGGACCTGGCCGAGCAGACGCGGGGCGTGGAGTGCCGCAAGGACGCCGGTGTCGTGGACGAGATCCCGGGCGCCTACAAGCCGATCGAGAAGGTGATGGACCAGCAGCGCGACCTGGTGGAGGTCGTGGCGAAGCTGAAGCAGGTGGTGTGCGTCAAGGGCTGAGCGACCGGCTCCGACCTGCTGGGACAGCGGTTCTGCCCTGCTCGGGTGGGGAGTTGGCTCCGGTCCGCCGGGTGAGTGGGGCCCTGGCCCGCTGAGAGCCGGGGGAGCGCGGCCGGGCCGGGGGCGTGAGCCCCCGGCCGCCGCCTCTTCCCGGCCCGCATGCCGGGAAAGCGCCGGAAGGGGCGCGCGGCTGTGCCTTCGGCGAGCCGAAGGCCTGCCGGGCACTGCCCGTATCACGAGGACGTACCGGGGAGGGGTCCGGTTTTGTCCGGGCGGCAGTGGCAGAAGCCGCCCGGTGTCCGCGGGACGCCCGGCAGGGCATCGTCTGCCCATGCCCTGCACTGCCGGTTCTGGCGTACGCGGACAACGTCCTCGTGACAGCGGACGTCAGGCGATCCGGCCTCGACCCTCCCGGGGCGTGCCATTGATCGTCCTCATTCAGCATGCAGGAAGCGGCGTTGGTTTTCCGCTGAAGATTTATCCGCTGAAAAGCGGGGTGGGAAAAGATCCGGCCCGGTGGGCGGGATATCTGTGGCACCCAGTGGCTGAGGGCCGCTGGTGCCGTGGTGGTGCGGTGACGCGTCAGGCCGTGGCCTGGCCGTGGTGCGGCGGGCGGTCGTCGATGAGGCGCTCGTCGGACAGGGCCCACTGATAGGTGAGTTCCTGAAGCGTGGACGCTCCGAACAACTGGCGCAAGGTATGTACCTCCTTGGAAAGGCTGCGCAGCCCGATGCCGAGGCGCTGAGCGGTGAGCCGTTGCTCGATGCCGCGCGCCATGTCGCGCAGGATCTCGCGCTGGAGCAGCGTCGTGCGCGTCCCCGGCCGCCCTTCCGAGCGGGGCGCGCCGCTGTGCGGATCGCCGTTCCAGGGGTCGGCGCGACGCCAGCACTCCTCGAAGACCTCGGCGATGAACGCCACCACGGCCCGGTCCCTCACGTGCCAGGAGGCGTGGCCGGGCGCGGAGTTGACGATGTGGTCCGAGATGAACGCCTGCCGCCGGTCGATCACGACACAGCGCTGGAACTGGGTGACCTGCGTACGGAACTGGGCCCCCCGGCCCGTCATCGCGGTCACGTAGGCGCGGGTCTCCGCGTCCTCGCGGCCGGTGTCGAGGTAGAGGCTGCGGATGTGGACCCCGCGGGCGAGCGCCGCGCAGTCCCGCTCCTCGACGGCCTCCCGCTGGGCGGGGGTGCGCGGGCCGCTGGGCTGTGCGGTGAGCAGTTCTGCGCGGGCCTGGCCGACGGCCTGCTCGATCCGGGCGTGGACGAGCTCGGGCTCGCCGAGGAACTCCGAGCCCCGGCCCGAGCGCCACTTGGCGCGCTCGAAGTGCAGGCTCAGCTCGTCGGTGACCAGCGGGATGCGGGCCGCGAGCGCGGCCTTGGCGGCCATCTGCCGCAGCTCGTCGTCCAGCCGGCGGCGACCGGCCTCCAAGGGGTCGAGCGCGATGGGCAGGTGCGGCAGATGCGGATCGGTGGTGACCAGGCCCCACTCGGCGAGCTCCGCGAGCGCGGGGGCGTCCCGCTCCGGATCGACGTGCTCATGGCGGGTGACTCGGGCGTAGACCTCGACGGCGGCGGGTGACAACGCTCCGGCCCCGGCCGCCCGGCTGTCCGGTTCGCCCATGTCTGCCCCCGTTGCGCCGCTGCGTGTGTGCGCCCTGCGTACGTGCGCACCCCGCTACCGCTTGATCCATGCATACCCCATCGGTCAGCGTACCTGTGGGGTCTCTCCTGGCGGGTGCCTCGGCGGCCACCCCGAAGGGGGCGGGCGCCAGAGCTGTGCCCGGAGGGGGCCGACCGTACCCGACCCGTCCACGAAAGGGCACACCTCGCCAATCACCTCCCGGCCCGCGCTCCGGCCGTGATGGCCGTGGCCGTCCTCGTCCCGCCCGCGGTGACCGCGGTGCTCCCTGCCCCGGGCGACATCGTCCCCGTCCGGGGCCGTCGTGCTGTCGGCGGGCCGTGCCCCCGTCGGTCCGCACCGGCTGGACGGTGCTCCTCGGCCACCCCGGGCACCCGGGGAATCGATCCGCTCCGACAATGGGACGTACGACGCCGACAATGGACCGTACGCCGACCGCGGGACGTGCACCGGCTCGCCCCGGTGCACACCGAGCACCCGGCCCGGAGCCGATGGCGGAGTCGGGACCGAAAGCCGGGAGCGGCTGTTCCAACCGCGCGGCCAGCGGCGAAGTCGTTGGCCGCCCGTTACCGGGGGAGAACCACAGATGGACAAGCCCGCTCTGCGCTCCCTGCTGCGCGAGCGCCGCGCACTGATCAAGCCCGAGAGCCACGGGCTGAGCAGACCCACCCGGCAGGGACGGCGGGCGCCCGGCCTGTCGCAGGCCCAGATCGACCAGATCCTGCACCGCGCCCCCGACACCTACGGCCGGCTGGAGTCCGGCCGCTACCCCAACCCGCCCGCGGACCTGCTGCAGGACGTGGCGCGCCTGCTCGGCATGAACGAGCAGGAGTGGATAGCCCTGTGGCGGTACTGCCTGGGCCAGGATCCGCCCTTCCCCCTGCACTCGCAGTCCGGGGAGGAGATCCCCGGCGTGTGGCAGGAAGCGGTCGACGGCATCGGACACATGGCGTACGTCAATGACCGGTCGTGGAACCTGCTCGCCCACAACGAGCGCTGGTGCGAGATGTTCCCCGGCGGCCGGGTGCCCCAGAACACCATGCGCTGGATGGCGCTCGACCCCGCCGCGCGGGAGACCCTGACCGACTGGGAGCACTCCTGGGCGCCGCTCGTGCTGCCCCAGCTGCGGGCCGCGCTGGCCGCCGACCCCACCGACCAGACGCTGGCCCAGATCGAGAAGGAGGTCTTGGCCGACCCGCTCGCCGCCGAGATCTACAACCGGGCCAGCGCCTATCTGCACCTCGACGGTGACGAACGCCCCCTGAACCACGCGGCTCACGGCCCCGGCTGGGTGACGATGTGCGCCGCCCAGCCGATGGCCGCGCCGGGCGCCCGCATGATCATCCTGGTCTTCCACGCGGGCGAGAAGCGCCGCCACACGAGGACGCCGATGCTTCGCGCGAAGGTGCAGTAGGGGCTGGAGCGGTGGGGGCGCTTTTGGCTGGGCTCGGGTCGGGACGGCCGTGGTGGCTGGGGGCGGGGTGAGCCGGGCGGCTCCTCCTGTCGCCCGCAGTGGGTGACCGGTCCCGCCGGGTCGGTGTGGCTGATGTGACCCGGGGTGCGGGGCGAGGGGCCCGAGGTGCGGGGCCAGTGTGGGCCCCCCGGATGCCGGGCCCGGGTGGGCCGTTGTGGGATCCGGGGGCGAGACCGGGCTCGGGGTGCGGGGCCGGTCTCGCCCCGGGGCGCTGCGTCGGGCCGGGGTTGCGGGGCCCGGCCCTGTGATCGGCTACGGCTCCCGGTGGATCTTGGTGTTGGAGGCCTGGGCGCGGGGTCGGACCACGAGCAGGTCGATGTTGACGTGGCTGGGCCGGGTGACCGCCCAGGTGATGGTGTCGGCGACGTCGTCGGCGGTGAGCGGCTCGGCCACTCCCGCGTACACCTTGGCGGCCTTCTCGGTGTCGCCGCGGAAGCGCGTGGTGGCGAACTCGTCCGTCTTCACCATGCCGGGCGCGATCTCGATGACCCGCACCGGCCGCCCCACGATCTCCAGTCGGAGCGTCTCGGCGAGCACCCGGGCGCCGTTCTTCGCGGCCACGTAACCGCCGCCCCCCTCGTAGGTGGCGTGGCCCGCCGTGGAGGACAGGATGACGATCGTGCCGTCGCCCGAGGCTTCGAGCGCGGGCAGCAGGGCCTGGGTGAGGTTGAGCGTGCCGATGACGTTCGTCTCGTACATCTGCCGCCAGTCGGCCGGGTCGCCGGTGGCGACGGGGTCCGCGCCCAGCGCGCCGCCCGCGTTGTTGACGAGCACCCCGATGGTGCGGAACGCGGTCGCGAACTCGTCCACGGCGGCGCGGTCCGTCACGTCCAGCGCGTACGCCGTCGCCTGGTGGCCCGCCTCGTTGATCTCGGCGGCCAGCGCCTCGATCCGGTCCTTGCGGCGGGCCGTGAGCACCACGCGGTAGCCGGCGGCGGCCAGTTGGCGGGCGGTGGCGGCACCGATCCCGCTGCTCGCTCCGGTGACGACGGCGATCGGGGTCCCGGCGGCAGTCATGTCGTGCTCCTCGCGCGTGTGGTGACCGGCGCTGCGGTCGTGGCTGGGGTGGTCGGGCGGGGCGGGTTGTACGGAACGCCGCGACCGATGGGGCCGGGCGGTGAGGCTCGGCGGTGGGGAGTGGGGTGCGGTCGGCGGCTGGACGGTGGTGATCGAAGGGTGATCGAAACCGATACGCGGCCAGGATAGGCGGGCCGGGGCTCGCCCGGGCGGGGCGGGGCGATCGTCAACGGCCCCGCGGGGCGTACATGATCACGGCCATCCCGGCCAGGCAGATCAGGGCACCGGTGACGTCCCAGCGGTCGGGGCGGTAACCGTCCGCGACCATGCCCCAGGCGATCGACCCCGCCACGAAGACACCGCCGTACGCCGCGAGGATCCTGCCGAACTCCGCGTCCGGCTGGAGCGTCGCCACGAAGCCGTAGATGCCCAGCGCCACGACCCCCGCGCCGATCCACACCCAGCCCCGGTGCTCCCGCACGCCCTGCCAGACGAGCCAGGCCCCGCCGATCTCGAACAGGGCGGCCAGGATGAACAGGAGAACTGAACGAGCGACGAGCATGGGATCAGGGTGGCATGGGGCTGGCCGGTGTTCGGGACCACGTTCGGGGTGGCGTTCCTGTGAAATATGGGGTGAAAGGTACCTTTCGCTCATGGTGGTTCGTGTGATGAGCAGTTCGAGCAGAGCTCGCTGGTCGAGCGCGTTCGGCAGGGCCCGCGAGGCGGCCAAGTTCGGCAGGACCGGCGGGGGCCTCGGGTCGGGCGGATTCCGTGGAATGGTCAGGTCGGGTGGATTCGGAAGGGTCGGCAGGGCCCGCGAGGCGGGCACGTTCGGCGGGACCGGCAGGGGCCTCGGTTCGGGCGGATTCGGCGCCATGGTCAGGCGGGGTGGATTCGGCGGGACCGGTGGAACGGGCGGCGGAGCTGGTGCGACCGTTGGGGCGTCTCGTAGGTCGGGCGGATCCGATGGGAGCGGCAGCCCCGGTGTGACCAGGGCTGTCGGTGGCCGGGCGGCTCGGCGCCCGCCCGCAGTGCGCGGGACGTTGGCGACGGTCGCCGTCGCCGTACTGGTGGCGGCGACACTGATCGCCACCGGCACGTCGAGCGGGGCAACCGATGCCGGACGCGGAGGCGGACCCGGCGCCGCGGCCGGTCCCGTGCTGCCGGCCGTGACCGCTCCCGATCCGGCCGCGGCAGACGGGGCCCGGGGCGAGGCGGACGTCTCGTATCACGGTCATGTCTCCCTCTGGAACGGCCGCGTCGGTGTCTGGCTCGCCACGGCGAACCACGGCCCTTCGCCGGTCTCCGGCGCCACCGTGCGACTCCGGTTCTCCCTTGCCTTCGATCCCGGTGCCACCCTGCCCCCGAGCTGTCTGCGCACCGGCCCCTCGACGGTGCAGTGCGGCACCGGCCCGATGCGGGCCGCGGGCAACGGCGTCCAACTCGCCCTCGACCTCGCGACCCTGGGCACCCCCACCGAGGTGGGCCTCGACATCGACACCGTCTGGAACGGTGGCATGGCCGACCACAACCCGGCGAACAACACCCACCACGTCCTGGCTCCGTCCACCGGCGACCCGTACACCTTCTGACGGCGGCGCCCCCGGGTCTCTCGGGGTGCGCCAGCCCGGCGGCCCCGCCAACTCCGTTGCCAGGCAAGGTTGGTAGAGCGCGGGGTCGGGCGCCTCGGGTCTGAGCCGCGCTGCCGCGTACCGATGCCAGGGCTTCGGGTGCCAGGGCTTCGGGTCGGGTGGCCAGGGCCTCAACTCCATTGCCGGGTACGGATACCAGGGGTTGGGAGCAGGCACCTCGGGCCTCCGCTCCGTTGCCGCGTCCGGATGCCAGGGGTTCGGATCGTGCGTTTCGGGCCGGAGCCGCGGTGCCGGGTTCGGAGAGCAGGATCTGGGGCCGCGTGGCCGGGGCCTCGGCCACGCTGTCGGGCGACCGCCCGCGCCTACGCCCGACCCGTCCAGCGAGTGAGAGCCGCGTGCAGCCCCGGCGCGTCCGGGCGGTCGCTCGCCCAGGCCACGTATCCGTCGGGGCGGACAAGCAGCGTGCTGCCGCGCCCGCTCCTCCAGTGGGCGCATATCGCTCCCTCCGGCGTCGGCACCCTGCCGTCCCGGGGTGTCACGAGGACGAACTCGCCGCGCCGCAGCACCTCGTAGAGCCGCCCTTCCGCGAGCTCCACATCGGGGGCGCGCTTTCCGGTGAGCGGGTGCGATCCGCGTTCCGCCGCGTACGAGATGCCGAGGCCGCTGATCATTCCCATCGCCTTGTCGGAGGCCGGCCTCACGGCGTTGAGGAACCGGGTGAGCAGGGAACGGGTCGCCCGCTGGAGGGGGTTGTGGGCCATGGCGAGCCGCACGATCGAGCCGCTGCTGCGCAGCACCATCGCCCCGACGGGGTGGCGCTCCGCCTGGTAGCTGTCGAGGAGCGCCTCGGCGTCGGCGGTGCGGCCGCGCAGTGCCGCGACCAGCTTCCAGGAGAGGTTCGCCGCGTCCTGGAGGCCGGTGTTCATGCCCTGGCCGCCCGCGGGGGAGTGGACGTGCGCGGCATCCCCGGCGAGGAAGACGCGGCCGACCCGATAGGCCGGCGCCTGGCGTTCGTCGCTGTGGAAGCGGGAGATCCAACGGGCGTCGTGCATCCCGTAGTCGGAGCCGAGGGCTTCGCGGGCGATCGTGCGGACCTCGTCGAGGTCGACGGGGGCGGTGTCCGGCACCTGGCGCTTCCGGTTCCACCCCATGATCCGGTAGTAGCCGTCGCCGAACGGTGCGACGACGGCGAACGAGTCGCCCGAGCCGTTGAGGGTGAGCATGTTCTCCGGCTCCTCGGCGAGCCGCACATCCGCCAGCACGATCGAGCGGATCACCGACACCCCGGGGAAGGGCAGCCCGAGAGCCTCGCGGACCCCGCTGTGCACCCCGTCGGCGCCGACCAGATAGCGGGCCCGCAGGGTGACGGGCCGCTCGGAGTCGCTGTCGCGCAGCTCGGCGGTCACCCCGGTGTCGTCCTGCTGGAGGCCCAACAGCTCGGCCCCGTAACGGAATTCGACACCGGCCGACAGCGCGCGCCGTTCCAGCAGCTGCTCCACCTCGTACTGCGGAGTTATCAGCAGGTAGGGGAAGCGCGAGCGCAGCCGGGTCGGGTCGAGGGCCAGGCGGCCGAACAACCGCAGGCGTTCGATGGTCCTGCCCCGCTTGATCAGCTCGTCCGCCAGGCCGCGGGCGTCGAGCATCTCCAGCGTGCGCGCGTGGACGCCGAAGGCGCGCGTCATGTTGCTGATCCCGTGGGCCCGGCGCTCGACCACGGTGACGCTCAGCCCCGCCGCGGCCAGGTCGCCCGCGAGGAGCAGTCCGGTCGGGCCGGAGCCGACCACGAGCACGTCACCGGCGGATGGGGTCTCGGGCCGGATCGAGGCAGAGGCGGCGCCGGTGGAACGCGCGGGTGCGGACGAACTCGCCGCGCCCGATGGGCTGATGGGGCCGGTGGAGCGGGCGGAGCCGGACGAGTCGGTGGTGTCGCGCATGGCTTCCTCCTCAGTGCCAACAGTTGTTGGTCAACGCTTGTTGGCAAATGTAGAACCGGCATGGCTGGCGTGTCAACACTTGTTGGCCTACATTTGTTGGCATGACGACCCAAGCCCCTTCCGGAGGCCCTCGCCGCACCTCCGGCGCCACCAAGACCGCCATCCTGGAGGCCGCCCGCGAGCGCTTCGCGACCGACGGCTACGAGCGCGCGACCATCCGGTCCATCGCCCGGGACGCGGGGATCGACCCGTCGATGGTGATGCGCTACTACGGGAACAAGGAGGGCCTGTTCGCCGCCGCCTCCGAGATCGACCTGCGCGTGCCGGAGCTGGGCGGCCTGCCCGGCAAGCACATCGGGGCGGCGCTCGTCGCGCACTTCCTCGACCGCTGGGAGGCCGACGACGTGCTCACCGCCCTGCTACGGGTCGGCGTCACCAACGCGGCCGGCGCCGAGCGGGTGCAGACGATATTCGCCGAGCAGCTGATCCCGGTAGCCACCGGGGTCTGCCCCGATCCCGACGACGCCCCGCGCCGCGCCGTCCTGGTCGCCTCGCAGATACTCGGCATGGCGATGGCCCGCTATGTGCTGCGCATCCCGCCCGCCGTGGCGATGTCGCGTGAGGAAGTGGTCGGCTGGCTGGCCCCCACCGTGCAGCGCTATCTGACGGCCGAGCAGCCGTAGGCCCCAGTGCTCAAAAGCCCTTCCTCGCCGGCACGTGGCATTCCCCTGCGCCGTACACTTTCTGCATGGCACAGAAGAAGAGTTCCCAGGCGCGGACCGAGCCCGACCGGGACGGGCTCCTGCGCGACCTGGGCGCGGTCTCGCGTCGCTACATGGCCTCGTACGCGCTCTTCAACCAGGCGCTCGCCGACCATCTGGGGCTGCACCCGACGGACCTCCAGTGCCTCAACCTGCTGGGTCTCGAACCCGGGCCCGTCACCACGGGGCGGATCGCCGGGCTCACCGGGCTCACCACGGGATCCGCGACCCGGCTCGTCGACCGCCTCGAAAAGGCCGGGTATGTGACGCGCCGCCGGGACACCGAGGACCGCAGAAAGGTGCTCGTCGAGGTGGTGCCCGAGCGGATGGCGGAGCTCGGCAAGGTCTGGGGCAGGCTCAACGGAGCCTGGTGGGAGATGTTCGACGCGTACGGAGACGATGAGATCGCCTTCATCGCCGCCCATATGCGCCGGACGGTCGACCTCAGCGCGAGCCAGGTCGAACGCCTCAGGAACGGCCGGCTCTGACGGGCCCCGCCGCGCGGCCCCGCCTCCCTTATCCGGCCTGGTCCGCCGGGCAGGACCCGGCGGTGCCGAACTCGCGGACGGCGTCGTCGACGATCGCCTCAAGGCTCGCGTGGTGGGCCCCTCGCCAGTAGACGCGCTCGCAGGAACCGCACTCGGCGAAGACGTCGTACGTGCTGCGCGTGCCGTGTTCCAGGCGCGCGCCCACCGATTCCTTGTCGGCCTCTCGAAGCGGGGCGTTGCACGCGGTGCAGCGTGTCCAAGGCGCCAGGACCGGAGTGAACCTGCTGAGTACGTCCCGGAGTTGTTCGTCGGTGCGGTGGCTGTAGACGAAGGCCCCGGCCCAGAGCTCGCGCCGGTGCAGCAGCCCCCGGTCCCGGGAGAGCATGACGCGCTGCTCCCGGGCGGAGAGCGCGGCGAGTGCGGGGTCGCCGATGTCCTCGCTCTCGTACGCCGCGTCGACACCGAGCAGCCTCAACCGGCGGGCCAGTGTGCCGAGGTGGACGTCGAGGAGGAAACGCAGGGGGGCGCCCGGCACCTGCTGCGGGCGCTCGACGGCACGCACCTCGATGACTTCGCCCGCCGCCGGAATGTGGGAGACCGGGACCTCGCGGCCGTCGGCGAGCAGCCGACCGGCCTCGGTGAGCGGAACGCCCAGGGATTCGACGACGTGGCCGAGGGTGGACACGCCGTCGGTCACTACGGCGCTGCGCCCCTGACGGCGCTTCGTCGGGACGAAAAGGTGCAGCTCGGGGGCGAAGTCGATCTGGATCTCCGGTCCATTCACGCCGCCAGGATCGCATTCCCGCAGGGGTGCGGGCCAGGCATTTCAGGGCGCGCCCCGGTGTCTGCGCCGGGGCACCGGGGGCGCACCCTGGTGCGCGGACCCGCTAGGGGCGGAAGGCGTCCGCGTTTTCGCGGGCCCAGTCCTCGAAGGTGCGGGCCGGGTGACCGGTCAGCTCTTCGACGACCGTCGTGACGGAGTCGGGCCGACCGTCGCTCGAGGCGAAGTAGCTGAGCAGCGCGTCGGCGATGGCCGGGGGCATGAACTCGGCCGTCGACTCCTTCCAGGCCTGACCGCTCACGGCGTTCACGGTCAGGGGCCGGCCGGTCACCCCGGCGAGTATCGCGACCTGCTCGGCGGCGCTGAGGGAGGCGGGCCCGGTGAGGTGGTAGGCCCGGCCCCGCAGTTCGGGCCGGGTGAGCACGGCGAGCGCGGCTTCCGCGATGTCCGCCTCGTGGATCGGGCTGGACTGGGTCTCGGGGTAGGGAAGGTCCACGGTGCCGCTCGACTTGATCGTCCAGGCCCAGCCCAGGGCGTTGCCCGCGAAACCGCCGGGCTGGAGGAAGGTCGACTGGATGCCGGAGCTCTCCAGGCCCCGTTCGACCGCGCGGTGCATGGCCGCGATGGCGTTGGTGTCGGCGTCGGGCGCGAGGACCGAGCTGGAGGACAGCAGCACGATGTGCTGGACCCCGGCGGCCTTCGCCTCGGAGAGGAACGCCTCGATGTGCTTCGGGTTGGCGTACAGGAAGACCGACTCGACACCGGCCAGCGCGGCCGGGAAGGTCGCCGGGTCGTCGAGGTCGCAGACGACGCGCTCCACCCCGTCCGGAAGGCTCAGCTTGTCCGGGCTCGCGGATGCCGCTCGCACGGCGACGCCGCGCTTGTGGAGCAGCGGAATGAGGGTGGCCGCGACTTTGCCGCGGCTGCCGGTAATCAGAACCGTCATGGTCTAAAAGCCCTTCGGATCAGGGAAGTTGAAGTGCTGACGCGGTGCTGGCCCGTAAGGAACGAGCGTACGTCGCGGGCGGCCTCCGGGGCGGTGGGGTCTCCCGGCGGGCCCGGGTGCCAGGGCCGCGCTGCCGTGGTGGAGCGGCCTGCGGGTGAAGTGATGCGCGAGGTCGTGGGGTGACGTGCGGGGGCTTCCCGGCCGCTTTCCCGTTGCCGGGCCGGTGGCTTTCAGGCCCTGGCGCAGGCCGGGAAGCCACGCCACTGTTCTGCGCTGTGCAGAATCTGCGTCACACAGATAAATATCCTGGAAGGGAGCGCCTGCGTCAAGCGCATTTCTTCGGCGGCGGGGGAGCCGAGGGGAGACGGAAGGGAGCCTGGGAAAGCGGGCCGGAGGGGCGGATGGCGCGCGGGGGCGGGCCGGGCGGTGCGGCCGGGGGTGCGGCCTCTACCCTTCCCGCATGAAGATCATTGACCTTGAGCCGGGTGACCCGCGCCTGACGGACGACCTGCTGCCGGTGCTCAGAGAACTCCGACCGCACCTCACCGAAGAGCTCTTCGCCGAGATCTACGGGGAGGGGCACGCCCAGGGGCTGCGCTTCACCGCCGTCTACGGGGACGACGGGGCCTGCGTCGGCGCCGCCGGGTGGCGGATCATCGTCAACACGGTCGCGGTCCGCAAGCTGTACGTCGACGATCTGGTCACCGCCGCCACCGCCCGCTCGACCGGTGTGGGCCACGCCCTCCTCGCACACCTTGAGGGTCACGCGAGGGCGGCGGGCTGCACCTCCCTCAACCTCGACTCCGGCACGCACCGCACCGACGCCCACCGCTTCTACTTCCGCGAGCGCATGGCGGTGACCGCCTTCAACTTCAACAAGGAGCTGGACTGAGCCGTGGGGCGGGCGGTGACCTGAAGCAGGGCACCCCCCCGCCCCGGCGCGGCAGGTCGAGGCGAGGCCTTCCGTCCATCAAAGACAGTGGCCGCCAACAGGCCCAAATCCCGGCCGAGTTGCCATCAACCGGCCTCCCCCAGGTCGATCCACCAGTCGTTGGACCGGATCAAGGTGCCCGGCGGGTACTCGAACTCGACCTCGCCGGCGCACTCGAACCCGGCCTTGCGGCAGGTGGTGTTGGAGGCGGTGTGATCGACGGACGGGTAGGCGTGCAGGCGGCGCGGGCCGCCCGCGGAACGGGCCGCCTCCACGACCGCCAGGAGTGCCGCGGCGGCCAGACCGCGGCCCTGGTACTCGGGAAGGATGCCGTAGCCCGTCTCGTACACCGCCTCGCCCCGCCATATGCGTGGCCAGTACCCGACCGATCCCACGGCTTCACCCGTGCCATCGAGGACGACTTTGAACATGCGCCCCTCGGAGGCGGGGCGGGCGCTCAAGGCCGTGTACTTGTCGTGCCGGGCCAGGACCTTCTCCTCGGGCTCCGGGCCGCCGAGGTGGTCGGTCATCTCGGGGGCGTTCTTCCTCCGCAGCAGACCGAGGTCCGCGTCGGACCAGGCCTCCAGCCGGATGCGCCGGGGAACTTCACGAGTCGTGTCGCTCATGTCCCCCACGGTAGGGGCCGGGTCTGACAACGGCCTCGGATCAGGGGGGGGGAGGCCGCCGGGCGCAGGGCCGAGGGCGGTGCGCCCAGCGTCGCCGTGAAGTCCCGTACGAGATGGGCCTGGTCGGCGTAGCCCAGTTCGGCGGCCAGCCCGGCCCAGTCGACGGCGTCGTCGGACTCGGCGTGTTCGAGGGCCTCGTGAATGCGGTAGCGCAGCACGACCCACTTCGGGCCGACGCCCACGCAGGCGGCGAAGAGACGCTGCAGGGACCGCGCGGACAGGCCCGCCTCGCGGGCGAGTGCGTCCACGCGGCGGACCGTGCGGTCGTGGCGGATGCGGTCCACCAGCTCCATCGCGAGCTCCGCCTGCGGGTCGGGCCGCGGATCGAGGCCGAGCAGGAAGGCGTCGAGAGCGGCCACGCGGTCCTCGTCCCGGTCCGGGGAGAGGACCCCGGTGGGGTCGGCCGCGGGGAAGACCGGATCCGCGGGAATCACCCGGCCCGTCCACTCGGAGACGGGGAATCCCGGTGCGAAGGGCCGGAAGCCGCCGGGGCGGAACTGGATTCCGCACACCCGCCCGCGTCCCGACAGTTTCCGGGTGTCCAGGGCGAGCCCGACCCCCGAGAGCTCCAGGAAGTCGGGACGGCCGTCGTCGTACCGCTGGAAGACCAGGTTGACGGAGGGGTGCGGCACCACGTGCGAGGCGTACGGCTGGGGGAGGTCCCAGTCGATCAGCCAGTAGTGCTCCAGATAGGGGCGCAGCGCGGGAGCCGGTTCGTGGCGGCGGAACCGCACGTGCGCGAAGAGGTCGGATGCGTCGACGATGCCACGCGTGTCGCGTCGCGGACCGGGACTCTGCGCTGACATGGCCCGATCCTATGGAGCGGTTGCCCGTGAGGAAGCGGCCACCTCTTAAAGAGGGTGCGGCCCTGTTCGGTACTGGGCACCTCTTTAAGAGGTCGTCGCCCGGGCGCCGCGGTCTCTCAGGGGGCGGCTGTTCTCCGGGTCCTTCGGGTGAGCCAGTACAGGGCTCCCGCGTACAGGGCGAGCACGAGGGCGAGCAGCGGGTAGTACGCGGGCGGCAGCGCGGCCATGCCGATGAGCGGACCGATCGGTGACAGGGGCAGCAGCAGGCCGGTCAGCGCGAGGATGCCGGCGGTGACCGGGACCTTGCCGCCGCGTCCCGTGCGCAGCAGGACCATCACCAGGGCCTGGGTCAGCAGGTTCTCGGTGAACCAGCCCGCGTGGAAGGCGGGTTCGGCGCGGGTGTGGCTGACCGCCCAGACGAGCACGGCGAAGGTCGCGAGGTCGGCGGCGGCGTTGAGGACGCCGAAGCCGGTGACGGTGGCGAGGACTTCGCGCGGCCGCAGCTTGAGCGGGCGCCGCAGCGCTCCGGCCTGCGGGCGGTCGTAGGCGAAGGCCAGCTGCGCGGCGTCGAAGCACAGGTTCTGGACCAGGACCTGGGACGGCAGCATGGGCAGGAACGGCAGCAGCAGACCGGCGGTCAGCATGGCGATGACGTTGCCGAGGTTTGAGGAGAGTGTGATCCGCAAATAGCCCGCGATGGTCGCGCCGCAGCCGCGGCCCGCCACGATGGCGTGGTCGAGGGAGGTCAGGTCCTTGGCGGCGAGTACGACGTCGGCCGTCTCGCGGGCCACGTCCACGGCCTCGGGCGGGCAGATGCCGACGTCGGAGGCGCGCAGCGCGGGCAGGTCGTTGACGCCGTCGCCGAGGAACCCGGTGACGTGCCCGCGTTCCCGCAGGACCCGCACGACCCGGGCCTTCTGCTCGGGGGAGCAGCGGGCGAAGACGGTGCTGCGGTCGGCGAGTTCGCCCAGCTCGGCGTCGCCGAGGCTGTCGAAGGAGGCGGCGGTGACGACCTCGCCGGGTTCCAGGCCGAGTTCGCGGCAGGCGCGGGCGGCCGTGCCGGGGTGGTCGCCGGTCAGGACCTTGACGGCGATGCCCCGGTGGAGGAGCGCCGAGAGGGCGTCGGCCGCGGTCTCCGCCGTGGCGTCCCGCAGCCCGACCAGGCCCTGGAGGGTCAGCCCGCGCTCGTCCTTGGTGGTGTACGGGCGGGTGGCGGCGGGCCGCTCCGCGAGCGCCACCGCGAGGACGCGGAGCCCGTCCGCGGCGAGGCGGTCGGCGAGCGCGGCGACCCGCTCGCGTTCGTCGCCGCTGAGCGCGCACCGCTCCAGGACGTCCTCGACGCCGCCCTTGACCACCAGGGTGTGGCGGCCGAACCGGTGCGGCGTTCTGACCACGGCGGTGGACAGGCGGCGTATCGGATCGAAGGGCAGGACGGTGACCGCGTCGTACTCAAGGGCGTCCAGGCCCTCGGGGAAACGTTCCTCGGCGGCGTCGAGGAGGGCCTCGTCGAGTGCGTCGGCGCTGGGCAGTTCGGCGAGCTGCACGGTCCACAGGCTGTTGACGGCGGCCCAGTGCAGTACGGAGTCGTCGGGCGTGCCGGACGCGTCGAGCGCGCAGTCCAGGACCGGCCGGTCCTGGGTCAGGGTGCCCGTCTTGTCGAGGCAGACGACGTCGACGGCGCCCAGGTCGTGCAGCGCGGGCAGCCGCTTGACGATCACCTGGTGCGTGCGGGCCAGCGCGGACGCGCCGCGCGCGAGGGTGGTCGTCACGATGACCGGCAGCATTTCGGGCGTGAGCCCGACCGCCACCGCCACCGCGAACGGCAGCGTCTCCAGGCCGCGCCCGCGCAGTGCGGCGTTGGCCATCAGGACCAGCGGCGGCGTGAGCAGCATGAAGCGGATCAGGATCCAGGAGATTCCGTACACCGACCGGTCGAAAGCGGTCGTGCGCCGGTCGTTCCCGGGCAGTTTGTCGGCCCTCGCGAACCGGGTGTCGCCGCCGGTCGCGATCACCACACCGGTGCCGCCGCCGGAGGCCACACTGCTGCCCTGGAAGCAGACCTCGGGCCGGTCGAAGTCCTGCGCGTCGCACGCGGGAGGCTGCGCCTCTGCCGACGACAGCTGCCCCGACGGCTCGTCCACCGGGTACTTGGGAACCGGCGCGGATTCCCCGGTCAGCGCGGCCTGATGCATCGTCAGGCCGGTGGCCCGCAGCAGACGCAGATCCGCCGGTACGAGGTCGCCGGGCGCGAGGCGCACCACGTCGCCCGGGACCACCTGGTCCACGGGCACCTCGCGGGGGACCGCCGCCGCCTCTTCGTCCGATCTGCGCAGCACGGTCGCGGTGCTCGCCACCAGCTCCCGCAGGCCCGCCGCCGAGCGGTCGGCGCGGTGCTCCCCGGCCGCCCGCAGCGCACAACTCACCACCACGAGCACCGCGATGACCGCGGCCGTGGCCCAGGCCGCCACCGCCGCCGAGACCAGGGCCAGGCTGGCGAGCACGGCCGTGAACGGGTCGCGCAGACTGCGCAGGAAAATGATCGGGAGGGAGGGAACTCGGCGCGCGGGGAGGACGTTTTCCCCATACCGCAGGAGTCGTTTCTCGGCCTCGGACTCCACCAGCCCCCGGGGGCCCGAGCCGAGGGAACGCAGCAGCTGCAGAGGAGTGCTCCTTGACAACTGCAGAGAAGAGATCCGCTCAGGCGCCCAGGTCACGGACGAGTCCCGACGGTCCCGGCAGCTTCACGCCCTCGCCCAGCCGGGCGACCAGCCAGCGCACCATCTGAGCCACATCGGGGTCGTCGACGAGATAGACGACCCGGCGTCCCTCCCGCCGGGACCGCACGAGCCCGGCGAGCTTCAGCTTCGCCAGATGCTGACTGACGGCCGGCAGCGCACCGCCGACCCTCTCGGCCAGACCCGACACATCGGACTCGCCGTGGCTCAGCGTCCACATGATGTGAAGCCGCGCGGGCGAGGCAAGGAGTCCGAAGACCCCCGCTGCCTCGCCGAGCACCTCGGCCGACGGGTCGGTGCCGCTCGTCGTGGTCACCGTCGTCTCCCGTCTCCTGGATGTGGTGGCTGTTCCTGTCGCCCCCTGGGCAGCCAGTCTAGAGGCGTCGGCTCACAGGGACACGAGGGTCACCTCGGTTGCCTTCACGCTCGACCACACGGCCGCGCCCTCCGCCAGCCCCAGCTCGGCGGCCGCCTCCGGGGTGATCTCCGCGATCAGGTCGGGCGACTCGGCGGACCCGATGAGCACCCGCAGCCTGCTCCCGCTCGCGGTGATCTCCCGTACCGTGCCGGGCCAGACGTTGCGGGGGCTGCCGTCGGGACGCTTGCGGTGCACGGACACCGACTCCGGCGCGATGATCGCCAACGCCCGGCTGCCCTCGCGCAGTTGCTCGGCCGCGACGATCCGCCCGCCGCCGGTCAGCGTGAGCCCGTCGCCTTTCGCCTCACCGGCCCAGGCGTTGCGGCCCAGCATCCGGGCCACCCAGGGGGAGCGGGGATTGCGGGTGACCTCGGAGGGCGGCGCGTCCTGGAGCGCACGCCCGGCATCGAGTACGAGCACCCGGTCCGCCAGGGAGACGGCCTCGACCGGGTCGTGGGTCACCATCAGGCAGACACCGGCGAAGCCCGCCAGGTGGGTGCGCAGGGTGTGGCGCACGTGGGCCCGGGTGGTCTGGTCGAGGGCCGCGAGCGGCTCGTCCAGGAGCAGCAGCCGGGGGCGCGCGGCGAGCGCCCGCGCCAGGGCCACGCGCTGGGCCTGGCCCCCGGAGAGCTGGGCGGGTTTGCGGTGGGCGAGGTGCCCGACACCGAGCCGGTCCAGCCAGTTCTGGGCGGCGGCGCGCGCCTCTCGCCGTGAGGCGCCCTGGGCGCGCAGCCCGTACGCCGTGTTGGCGAGCGCGGTCAGATGCGGGAACAGCGCGCCGTCCTGCGGCACCCAGGCGACCCCGCGCCTGTGCGGCGGCAGAGCGGTGACGTCGAGCGCGCCGAGACGCAGATCGGCGTGCGCGCGGGGGGTGAGGCCGAGCAGGGCCCGCAGGAGGGTGGTCTTGCCGGCGCCGTTCTCGCCGACGACCGCGATGGTGGTCCCGGGGTCCGCCTCCAGGGTCAGCTGATTGAAACCGGTCACCTCGGCGTGCAGCGCCCAACTCGCTCCACCAGCGGCTGAGTTGAGGATGTCCGCGGACTGGGGTGCGTTCGGCTGGGCGGAGTCCTCCGGGCCGTGGGGAGAGGCGGTCGTCCCCAAGGCGGGGCCTGCGAAGCCGGAGCCGGCCGGGCTTGTGCGTGCCGGGTCGGCGTCCGGCGGCGGGGTGTCCGCGAGTGCTGGGGCGGCGGCTGAGCCGCCGCGTACCGAGGCGGAGCCGGTCCAGCGGCCGCGCAGGGCCACGAGCACCGCCATGGCGATGGCGAGCAGCAGCAGGGAGACGGAGGTCGCGGCCTCGGGGGAGTCCTGGAGCAGGAGGTAGACCTGGAGCGGCAGGGTCTGGGTGGTGCCGGGGAGGTTGCCGGCGAAGGTGATCGTCGCGCCGAACTCGCCGAGCGCCCGGGCCCAGGTGAGCGCGGCGCCAGCGGCGAGGCCCGGCGCGACCATGGGCAGGGTCACCGTGAGGAAGACCCGCACGGGCGAGGCGCCGAGTGAGGCGGCGGTCTCCTCGTAGCGGGGCCGCAGCCCGCCGAGCGCGCCCTCCAGGCTGATGACGAGGAACGGCATCGCGACGAAGGTGGCGGCGACCACGGCGCCGGAGGTGTGGAAGGGGAGGGTGATGCCGAAGGTGCCTTCGAGCCAGGGGCCGAGCAGGCCGCGCCGTCCGAAGCCGAGCAGCAGGGCGACACCGCCGACCGTGGGCGGCAGCACCATGGGCAGCAGGACGAGCGAGCGCACCAGGGCCTTGCCCGGGAAGTCGACCCGGGCCAGCAGCCAGGCCAGGGGCACGCCGAGGAGAAGGGAGAGGCCGAGTGCCCAGAACGAGACGACCAGCGAGAGCCGCAGGGCCTCCGTGACATCGGGGCCGGTCAGGTGCGTGCCGAGATCGCTCCAGGGGGTGCGGGCCAGGATGCCGAGGAGTGGCATCAGCAGGAACGCGATGGCGAGCAGCGCAGGCAGCGCCAGTGCGACGGGCGGGCGCGGGCGGGAGCGGCTGCGAGTCATGGGAGGTCCCGGTGTCCTGATGGCGCGGGGCCTGCCCGCCCGGCTGAACGGGCAGACCCTGCACGGTGGTTGAGCGCGGGTGGGCCGGGCAGGCCGCGCGGTTACGGCTGCTGGAAGCCGGCGCCCTGGAGGATCTTCTGCGCCTCGGGAGAGGACAGCCACTTCACGAACGCGGCGGCGGCGTCCGCGTTCTTCGAGGTCTTGAGGGTGGCGGCCGGGTACTTGGCGACGGCGTTCTGGGCGTCCGGGATGTCGACCGTGTCGACCTTGCCCTTCGCCGAGGCGGCGTCGGTCTTGTAGACGATGCCGGCGTCGGCCTCGCCCAGCTCCACCTTGCTGAGCACGGCGCGCACGTTCGGCTCCTGGGAGACCGGCTTGACCGTGATCTTCTGGGCGTCCAGGACCTGCTTGCTGTAGCGGCCGACCGGCACCTCGGGCGCCGCGAGGACGACCTTCAGGTTGGTGTCGGACAGGTTCTTGAGGCCTTCGACCTTCTTCGGGTTGCCCTTGCCGGTCGCGATGACCAGACGGTTCCTGGCGATGATCGACGGGTCGTTCACGTCGGCCTTGAGGCCGTCCATGGTCTTGGTGTCGGCGGTCACCAGGGCGTCGGCGGGCGCACCCTGCTTCACCTGGGCGGCGAGCTCCTGCGATCCCGCGAAGGAGAACTTCACGTGGGTGCCCGGGTGCTCCTTCTCGTAGGCGGCGCCCGCCGCCTTGAAGACGTCGGTGAGCGAGGAGGCGGCGAGGACCGTCAGCTGCGCCGCCTTCGGCGCGCTGCCGGAACTGCCGGACGGCGAGGCGGTCTTGTCGCTCCCGCTGCTCTTGTCGCTGCCGCAGGCGGCGGCCAGCGGGATGAGCAGGGCGGCGGAGACGACGGCCGCGGCGGCGCGGCGGCGCTTGGTGCTGAGAGCCATGACAGACATGGGTGGTGCTCCTTCGGATGTTTGTCGAGCCGCGCCGGGAGGAGAGGGCTTCCCCTTGTCGGACATCCGGGCCGGATGTCCTGGGAGGAGCGGGGGAGGGGCGACGCCGCGGGGACGTTCGTGAGTGGCCTGACGCCGACCTAGGTGCGGTCGATGTGCACGCTGGTGGACTTCACCCGCGCGGTGGCCTGCATGCCCACCTCAAGGCCCAGCTCCTCGACGGCCTCCCGGGTCAGGAGGGAGACCAGCCGGTGCGGACCGGCTTGGATCTCGACCTGGGCCGCGACATCACCGAGCTTGACGGCGGTGACGATGCCGGGAAAGGCGTTGCGGGCGGAGGTGTAGGGCACCTCTTCCTCGCCGTTGGAGGACTGGCCGACCTCGATGGAGAAGGCAGCCAGATCCCGCCCGTCGATGAGTCGGCGGCCGCCTTCGTCACGGTGGGTCGTGACGCGGCCGCCGTCGGCCCAGCGGCGCACGGTGTCGGGGCTGACGCCGAGCAGACGCGCTGCTTGGCCGATGGTGTAGGACTGCATGTGCGACAAGATAGGCGGCTTCGCGCCGCATACACAAAGGATCCGTCCGAACCTACACGGCGTTTGCGAGGCCGAATGGATGAAGGTCCAAGCTGATCGTCGTACCCGGTCGGGCCTTGTGTCCCGGCGTCTTCGGCGCACGTCCGAGCCCCGCGGGACCATGGGCCCGCTCTCCCGGGAGCGGCGCGGCCGGGCGGTGCCGTGACGGTCGCCTTCTGGTCAGGCGGTCAGGGCCAGACCAGGCAGTACGGCTGGTGCCCCGCCTCGTGCAGCCGGTGCGAGAAGTCCTGCCACTCGTGCAGGAGTTGATAGACGTTGAAGGCGTCACGCGGGCCGCCGCGGTCCGGGACCGTGGACCAGATGAAGGCGGCGGCGCCGACCGATTCCTCCCCGACGCCGCGCAGCGGGTCGACGACCGTCATGGGGAGCTTGACCACCGCGTAGTCGGGGTGGAGGACGACCAGTTCCAGGGGCGGGACCTTGTGCAGCGGTATGCCCTGGATGCCGGTGAGGACCATCGCGGCCACCGTCTCCGGCTTGATCTTGGTGAACATGCCGCCCATGCCCAGCTCGTCACCGCCGAGCTCCTCGGGACGCATGGTCACGGGCACCCGGGCCGCGGTCGCGCCGTCCGGAGCGCCGAAGTACTTGTAGGTCACCCCCACCCGGCCACTTCCGTTCCCCGCCCCTGCGACGTCCCCGACCCGGTCGATCCGGTCCTGGGCGTCGCGTCGCCGGTGCCGTCCCCGACGGTGGGCGCGCTCGGGACCCCGGTCATCGGTCCCTTCGCCCAGTCCGCCACCGCGATGCATATCCTTCACCCGACTGCTTGTAGCCCGACTGCTTTGTAGATGGCGCGGCCCCCACCGCGCAACCCGATCATCCGCCGATGCAACTCGATCATCTGCGGATCATCGTGTCATTGACCTCCCCCGCGCGGGTGCGGTGAAACACCAGTCCGCAAGAACGTCCGGCCCTCTGCCACCATGGCGTGTGTGAGCTATCCGTACGAATACGACGCCCCAGTTTCGCAGAACCTCTTTGACCGCGCGTCCGCCGTGACGCCCGGCGGCGTGAACTCCCCCGTCCGTGCCTTCCGGGCCGTGGGCGGTACGCCCCGGTTCATGGTGTCCGGTACGGGTCCCTACCTGACCGACGCCGACGGCCGCGAGTACGTCGACCTGGTGTGCTCGTGGGGCCCGATGATCCTCGGGCACGCGCACCCGGAAGTCACCGCCGCCGTGCAGGAGGCCGTCGCGCGCGGCACCTCCTTCGGTACGCCCGGCGAGGGCGAGGTCGCGCTCGCCGAGGAGATCGTGGCCCGGGTCGGGCCGGTCGAGCAGGTCCGCCTGGTGTCCTCGGGCACCGAGGCGACCATGTCCGCGATCCGCCTGGCCCGTGGCTTCACCGGCCGCGCCAAGGTGATCAAGTTCGCCGGCTGCTACCACGGCCATGTGGACGCGCTGCTGGCCGCCGCCGGTTCCGGGGTCGCCACGTTCGGCCTCCCCGACACCCCCGGGGTGACCGGCGCCCAGGCCGGCGACACGATCGTGCTGCCGTACAACGACCTGGACGCGGTGCACGCGGCGTTCCACGCCCACCCGGGCGAGATCGCCTGTGTGATCACCGAGGCCTCGCCCGGCAACATGGGCGTCGTCCCGCCGGCGGACGGCTTCAACGCGGGCCTGAAGGCCGCCTGCGCGAAGAACGGCGCGCTGTACATCTCCGACGAGGTGATGACCGGCTTCCGTACGTCGAAGTCGGGCTGGTTCGGCGTCGACGGCGTGGTGCCGGACCTCATGACGTTCGGCAAGGTCATGGGCGGCGGCTTCCCGGCCGCGGCGTTCGGCGGCCGGGCCGACGTGATGGGCCACCTCGCCCCGGCGGGCCCCGTCTACCAGGCGGGCACCCTCTCGGGGAACCCGGTCGCGACCGCCGCGGGGCTCGCCCAGCTGCGGCTCCTCGACGACGCGGCGTACGACAAGGTCGACGCGGTCTCCCGGGAGATCCAGGCGCTCGTCACCGGCGCGCTCAGCAAGGAGGGCGTCGCGCACCGGTTGCAGACGGCGAGCAACATGTTCTCCGTCTTCTTCACGGCCGACGAGGTCCGCGACTACGACGACGCGAAGAAGCAGGAGGCGTTCCGCTTCAACGGGTTCTTCCACTCGATGCTGTCGCAGGGCGTCTACCTGCCACCGTCGGCCTTCGAGTCCTGGTTCGTTTCGACCGCCCACGACGAGCGCGCGATCGAGCGCGTCGCGGCCGCGCTGCCCGCCGCCGCCCGTGCCGCAGCGGAGGCCACCGCATGAGCGAGAACGCCAACGCCGGGAGCGAGCTGACCGTCGTGCACCTGATGCGCCACGGCGAAGTGCACAACCCGGACGGGGTGCTCTACGGGCGGCGCTCCGGCTACCACCTCTCCGAGCTCGGCCGGCAGATGGCCGACCGGGTCGCCGAGCACCTCTCGGGCCGTGACATCACCCATGTCGTGGCCTCCCCCCTGGAGCGCGCCCAGGAGACGGCGACGCCGATCGCCAAGGTGCTCGGCCTGGACCTGGCCACCGACCCTCGGCTGATCGAGGCGGCCAACGTCTTCGAGGGCAAGACCTTCGGGGTCGGCGACGGCGCCCTGCGCAAGCCCGCCAACTGGAAGCACCTGACGAACCCGTTCCGCCCGTCCTGGGGCGAGCCGTACGTGGAGCAGGTCGTGCGGATGATGGGCGCGCTGGACGCGGCGCGCGACGCGGCCCGGGGCCACGAGGCGGTGTGCGTCAGCCACCAGCTGCCGATCTGGATCGTGCGCAGCTTCGTCGAGAAGCGTCGGCTGTGGCACGACCCGCGCAAGCGGCAGTGCACCCTGGCCTCGCTGACCAGCTTCACCTATCAGGGCGACCGGATCGTGTCCGTGGGCTACAGCGAGCCCGCCCGCGATCTCGTACCGGCGCACCTGCTGGCCGGGGCCAAGCCGGTCAAGGGCAAGTCGAAGGCCTTCGGCGCCTGACGCACCCGGCCGGCCGGACCTCCGGCCGGCCGACCCGCGCCGCCCAGTCGCGTGGGCACCCCCCCACCCCTTCGGCCCGCACTCCCCACCTCGTACGGTTTAAGAAGATTTGTGCGAGCCGTGGGGAACCATCACTGTTTCGCCCGGCATCTCACAGATTGCCCAACTGCGGTGACGCGCTTGGGTTCGAGGACGACGAGACGACGGTGCGACGCGATGGGAACGGACGGGCTTATGCGGGAGATCGGCCGGAACTTCAGCCGAAGGGGCATGCTGGGACTGGGTCTGGGGGCCGCCGCCGCGGCCGGGCTTGCCGGTTGCGGCAGTTCGAGCGGTGGCGGAGCGGGCGGCGGGACCGGCGGCGACGCGGCCGGCAAGAAGGCCGACGCGAAACTGATAGGCGACGGTTCCACTTCGGACACCGGCAAGCAGCCGCACCAGCCCGACAAGCCCGTCCCGCTCGAGCCCGGCCAGACCCCGCCCCAGTTCGTCGTCTTCTCCTGGGACGGCGCCGGCGAGGTCGGCAACGGCCTCTTCCCGCGCTTCCTCCAGCTCGCCAAGGACCACGGCGCGGGCATGACCTTCTTCCTCTCCGGGCTCTACCTGCTGCCCGAGGCGAAGAAGCGGCTCTACCAGCCGCCGAACAACCCCGTCGGCGCCTCCGACATCGGCTACCTCTCCGATCCCCACCTCAAGGAGACGCTGAAGTACGTCCGCCAGGCCTGGACCGACGGCCACGAGATAGGCACCCACTTCAACGGCCACTTCTGCTCCGGGCGCGGCACGGTCGAGCGCTGGACCCCGGCCCAGTGGCAGAGCGAGATAGACCAGGCGATCGACTTCGTCACCAAGTGGAAGACCAACACGGGCTGGACGGACGAGGACCCGCTGCCCTTCGACTACCGCCACGAGCTCGCCGGCGGCCGCACCCCCTGTCTGCTCGGCCAGGACAACCTGCTGCCCACCGCGCAGAAGATGGGCTGGCGCTACGACGCCTCGTCGCCCGGCGGCACCCAGGTGTGGCCCGTCAAGCGACACGGCCTGTGGGACCTGCCGCTCCAGCAAATACCCTTCCCCGGGCATTCGTTCCAGGTCCTCTCGATGGACTACAACATCCTCGCCAACCAGTCGCAGAATTCGACCAAGGCGCCCCCGGCCAACTACCCGGGCTGGCGCAAGCAGGCGACCGAGGCCTATCTCGCCGGATTCAAGCGCGCCTACGAAACAAATCGCGCGCCGTTCTACATCGGCAACCACTTCGAGGAGTGGAACGGTGGCATCTACATGGACGCGGTCGAGGAAGCGTTCAAGGGCATCGCGGCGCAGCGCGACGAGAAGAAGGATGTGAGGCTCGTCTCCTTCAAGCAGTACGTCGACTGGCTCGACGTACAGGACCCGAAGGTGCTCGCCAAGCTCCGTACGCTGGGCGTGGGACAGGCCCCCACCGGTGGCTGGAACGCGTTCATGAAGTCTGTTTAGGCGTTCCTGACAAGGGGCTTTACGGGCAGCCAGGGGGGCGCGCAAGATCCCCGAAACCGCCATGCGAAACTTTTCACATGTCCGTGAGTCCTGCCTTCCGACGCCGTCGCACCCTGACGCTGGCCGCGGCTGCCGCGGCCGCCGGTGCGCTGACCCTGACGGCCTGCGGTTCCGGTGGTACGTCCGGTGGTTCCGGTGACACCAAGTTCGTCACCGGTACCGGCGGGATCGCCACCGTGGCCAAGGGCGACCGCCAGAACGCCCCGGAGCTGTCCGGCGAAACCGTCGACGGCAAGCAGCTCGACGTCGCCTCTCTCAAGGGCAAGATCGTCGTCCTGAATGTGTGGGGCTCCTGGTGCGCGCCCTGCCGGGCCGAGGCGCCGTATCTGGCCAAGGTCTCCAAGGACACGAAGGCCAAGGGCGTCGAGTTCGTCGGGATCAATACCCGGGACACCGACAAGGGCCCGGCCCAGCAGTTCGAGAAGGAATTCGGGGTCGACTACCCGAGCCTGTACGACCCGATCGGCAAGCTCATTCTGCGTTTCCCGAAGGGCAGCCTGAATCCGCAGGCCATTCCGTCGACGATCGTTCTCGACCGGAACGGAAAGATCGCCGCACGCGCCCTGATGGCACTCGACGACACGAAGCTGCACCAGATGATCGACCCGCTGATCGCGGAGAAGTGATCGCGTGATGGCACTGGCCGCCGTCGGCGGAATGAACGAGACGGTCTTCAGCGGCGCCCTTCTGGTGGCCCTGCCGGTCGCCGTACTCGGCGGCCTCGTCTCGTTCTTCTCGCCCTGTGTGCTGCCGCTGGTCCCCGGCTATCTCTCGTACGTCACCGGAGTCACCGGCACCGACCTGGCCGAGGCCCGGCGCGGCCGCATGGTGGCGGGCGCCAGCCTGTTCGTGCTCGGCTTCACCGCCGTCTTCGTCTCCGGCGGCGCCCTGTTCGGCTACTTCGGCAGGAACCTCCAGGAGTACGGGGACACGCTCTCCAAGGTCCTCGGGGTGCTGATGATCCTGATGGGCGTCTTCTTCATGGGTCTCATGCCCTGGATGACGCAGCGCGAATTCCGCTTCCACCGGCGCCCGGTGACCGGTCTCGCGGGGGCGCCGCTGCTCGGCGCGCTCTTCGGCATCGGCTGGACGCCGTGCCTGGGCCCGACGCTCACCTCGGTGAACGCGCTGGCCATGGACCAGGCGAGCGCGGGCCGCGGGGCCATACTGACGGTCGCGTACTGTCTCGGCCTCGGCCTGCCGTTCGTGCTCGCGGCGGTCGCCTTCCGCAAGGCGCTCGGCGCCTTCGGCTGGGTCAAGAAGCACTACGTATGGGTGATGCGGATCGGCGGCGGCATGATGATCGTGACCGGTGTGCTGCTGCTGACCGGGGCTTGGGCGGAGCTCGTCCAGCAGGTACAGGGCTGGTCCCAAGGCTTTCAGGTGGGTGTCTGACGCATGAGCAAGACCGAATCGACTCCGGAGCCCGACCTCGGCGAGGCCGGGGCGCAGCTCTCGACCGCCCCGACCGAGGAGCGGTCCAACGGCCCGGTCGGCATCGGGGTCCTCGGCTGGATCCGCTGGTTCTGGCGGCAGCTGACCTCGATGCGGGTCGCCCTGATCCTGCTCTTCCTGCTCTCGCTCGGCGCGATCCCCGGCTCGCTGATCCCGCAGACCAGCGTCGACGAGATGAAGGTCGCCGACTTCCAGAAGCGGCACGACACGCTCACGCCGATCTACGAGAAGCTCGGCCTCTTCCACGTCTACAGCTCGGTGTGGTTCTCCGCGATCTACATCCTGCTGTTCGTCTCGCTCATCGGCTGCATCGTGCCACGCACCTGGCAGTTCGTCGGCCAGCTGCGCGGACAGCCGCCGGCCGCGCCCGGCCGCCTGACCCGGCTGCCCGCGTACACGACGTGGCGCACCGAGGCCGAGCCCGAGCAGGTCCGCGAGGCCGCGCTCGCGATGCTCAAAAAGCGCCGCTTCCGCGCCCGCCTCAGCAGCGACGCCGTCGCCGCCGAGAAGGGCTACCTGCGCGAGGCCGGCAACCTGATCTTCCACGTCTCGCTGATCGTGATCCTGGTGGCGTTCGCCGCCGGCCAGCTCTTCAAGTCGGAGGGCGGCAAGCTCGTCGTCCAGGGCGACGGCTTCTCCAACACGCTCACGCAGTACGACGACTTCAAGTCGGGCTCGCTGTTCAACACCGAGGACCTGGCGCCGTTCAGCTTCACCCTGGACCGCTTCGACGCGTCGTACGAGCGCAGCGGGCCCGAGTTGGGCACGGCCCGCGAGTTCAAGGCGCACCTCACCTACTCCGAGGGTGCCAACGGCAAGGCGCAGCAGAAGACCGTCGAGGTCAACAAGCCGCTCGTCGTCGACGGCTCCAAGGTCTACCTGCTCTCCCACGGCTACGCGCCGTCGGTCACCGTGAAGGACGGCCGGGGCAACGTCGTCTTCCACGGCTCGGTGCCGCTGCTGCCGATGGACAACAACCTCACGTCCAGCGGCGCCATCAAGGTGCTCGACGGCTACCGCGACGCCAAGGGCAACAAGGACCAGCTCGGTTTCGCCGCCTTCTTCGTGCCGACCTTCGGCGGCAAGGGAACCGGCGCGACCCAGATGTTCTCGAAGTTCCCCGCGGCCGACTTCCCGGTCCTCAACGTCGGCGCGTACCACGGTGACCTCGGTCTCAACTCGGGGCTGCCGAAGAACGTGTACCAGCTGGACACGAGCAGCCGTTCCATCAAGCCCTTCAAGGACGCCCAGGGCAACATCCTGAAGAAACTGCTGCTGCCGGGCGAGAGCCTTGAACTGCCGGACGGCGCCGGGTCGATCACCTTCGACAAGGGGCCCATCCCGCAGTGGGCGAGCTTCCAGATCTCCCACCAGCCGGCCAACGGTCTCGCCCTGACCGGCGCGATCGGGGCCATCGCGGGCCTCGCCGGTTCGCTGTTCATCCAGCGGCGCCGGGTCTGGGTCCGCGCCGTCAAGGGCGACGACGGGGTGACCGTCGTCGAGATGGCCGGGCTCGGCCGCAGCGAGTCCACGAAGCTTCCCGAGGAGCTGGCCGATCTCGCGGTCACGCTCATCCCGCAGGCGCCGACCGCGCCGGATCCCGAACCCGAACCCTCAGTTGTTCCTGCCGAAGGGGCTGAGAAGTGAATCTCGCCGCCACCACCAATGAGAGCCTGGCGCACACCAGCAACTACCTGATCTACTCGTCGATGGCCGTGTATCTGCTGGCCTTCTTCGCCAACATGGCCGAGTGGCTCTTCGGCAGCCGCAGCAAGGTCGCCCGCACGGCGGCCGCGCTGACCGGCGCCGGGCAGAACGCCAAGGACGCGGGCACCGTCAAGGTCGAGGTCGCCACCAAGAACGGCGGCACCGCCGTCCTGGAGCGCCCGAAGGTCGTGACGCGGTCCGCCAGCGGTTCGCGCGATGTCCCGGACGGCCCCGGCGCCTCCGGCGGGGACGAGAAGGGCGACCTCTACGGCCGCATCGCCATCTCTCTGACGGTCCTCGCCTTCCTCATCGAGTTCGCCGGTGTGCTGGCCCGCGCGCTGTCCGTGCAGCGGGCGCCGTGGGGCAACATGTACGAGTTCAACCTGACGTTCTCCACGGTCGCGGTCGGCGTGTACCTCGGCCTGCTCGCCCTGAAGAAGAACGTCCGCTGGCTCGGCCTTCCGCTGGTCACCACGGTCCTGCTCGACCTCGGCCTCGCGGTCACCGTGCTCTACACCGCCAGCGACCAGCTGGTCCCGGCCCTGCACTCGTACTGGCTGTGGATCCACGTCTCCACCGCGATCTTCTGCGGCGCCGTCTTCTACGTGGGCGCGGTCGCCACGATCCTCTACCTCTTCCGCGACCGGTACGAGGCCAAGCTCGCCGAGGGCGGCAAGCCGGGCAGCTTCGCGACCTCCGTCATGGAGCGGCTGCCCGCGGCCGCCTCGCTCGACAAGTTCGCCTACCGCGTGAACGCGGCCGTCTTCCCGCTGTGGACGTTCACGATCATCGCGGGCGCGATCTGGGCGGGTGACGCCTGGGGCCGCTACTGGGGCTGGGACCCCAAGGAGACCTGGTCGTTCATCACTTGGGTCGCGTACGCCTGCTACCTGCACGCCCGGGCCACCGCCGGCTGGAAGGGCCGCAAGGCCGCGACGCTCGCGCTGATCGCGTTCGGGTGCTGGCTGTTCAACTACTACGGCGTGAACATCTTCGTGAACGGAAAGCACAGTTACGCGGGGGTTTGAGTCGGTACCCAGTACTGGGGTGGAGGCCCTCTGGGGCTCCGCCCCAGACCCCGTTCGCGCCTGAACGGCGCTCGTCCTCACATTCCCCCAAGGCCTTAAGGGCCAGGGGGGACCCCCATGACGGGCAGGGTTACTCCTCGCCCCGTTCGCGCCGCTTGAGTTCTTCCTCGCGGCGGCGCAGGTCCGCCTCCCAGTCCTTGAGGAGCGCCTCGTCCTTCTTGTTCTCCTCCTTGAGGGAGGCCAGGAAGGCCGGGTTGTCATCGGGGGCCGTCCAGCGTCCGGCGGGGTTCCCGCCCCGGACCTTGCCCGCGGCCAGCCAGGCGACCGGTCCGATCAGGACCTCGCCGAAGAGCAGGATGATGATGATCCACACCACTTTGGGGAGGCCTTTGACCTCTTCCTCCGGGGTGTTGATGCAGTCGATGAACGCGTAGATCCACAGCGCCAGGACCAGCAGGAACGGCAGATACCTGAGCATGGTTGGAGGGTCCCCCCGGGAACGGTTGCGGGCCGTGCCTCG
The DNA here is from genome assembly GCF_056431605.1 of Streptomyces sp. NPDC045846. NCBI lineage: Bacteria > Bacillati > Actinomycetota > Actinomycetes > Kitasatosporales > Streptomycetaceae > Streptomyces > Streptomyces sp. NPDC045846. Next base: position 62,453 of record NZ_JBWKKJ010000017.1, read on the forward strand.
GCCCCGGTGACCGGCCCAGGGTAGCGGGTGCCCGATACTTGACCCCATGGCTTACGACGATCTCCGATCGCTGCTCAGGGCGCTGGAGCGCGAGGGCGACCTCAAGCGCATCAAGGCCGAGGTCGACCCGTATCTCGAAGTCGGCGAGATCGTCGACCGGGTCAACAAGGCCGGGGGCCCGGCCCTCCTCTTCGAGAACGTCAAGGGCGCTTCGATGCCCCTGGCCATGAACGTGTACGGCACCGACCGCCGCCTGCTGAAGGCGCTGGGGCTCACGTCGTACGAGGAGATCAGCGACAAGATCGGCGGGCTGCTGAAGCCGGAGCTTCCGCAGGGCTTCGTCGGCATCCGCGAGGCCTTCGGCAAGCTCGGCTCGATGGTGCACGTGCCGCCGAAGAAGGTGAAGCAGGAGGCCGCCCCCGTCCAGGAGGTCGTCCTCAAGGGCGACGACGTCGACCTGGACCAGCTGCCCGCGCTCTTCACCTGGCCCGAGGACGGCGGCTCGTTCTTCAACCTGGGGCTCACCCACACCAAGCACCCCGAGACGGGCGTGCGCAACCTCGGGCTCTACCGGCTCCAGCGCCACGACAAGCGCACCATCGGCATGCACTGGCAGATCCACAAGGACAGCCGCAACCACTACGCGGTCGCCGCCAAGCGCGGGGAGCGGCTGCCGGTGGCCATCGCCTTCGGCTGCCCGCCGGCCGTCACGTACGCCTCGACCGCGCCGCTGCCCGGGGACATCGACGAGTACCTCTTCGCCGGGTTCATCCAGGGCAAGCGGATCGAGATGGTCGACTGCAAGACGGTGCCGTTGCAGGTCCCGGCCAACGCCGAGGTCGTCATCGAGGGCTGGCTGGAGCCGGGCGAGATGCTGCCCGAGGGTCCGTTCGGCGACCACACCGGGTTCTACACCCCGCAGGAGCCGTTCCCCGCGCTGACCATCGACTGCGTGACGATGCGCAGGCGCCCGCTGCTCCAGTCGATCGTGGTCGGCCGTCCGCCCACCGAGGACGGGCCGCTGGGCCGGGCCACCGAGCGGTTCTTCCTGCCGCTCCTCAAGATCATCGTGCCGGACATCGTGGACTACCACCTGCCGGAGTCGGGCGGCTTCCACAACTGCGCGATCGTCTCGATCGACAAGAAGTACCCCAAGCACGCCCAGAAGGTCATGCACGCGATCTGGGGCGCGCACATGATGTCGCTGACCAAGCTGATCGTGATCGTGGACGCCGACTGCGACGTCCACAACCTGCACGAGGTGTCCTGGCGGGCCTTCGGGAACACCGACTACGCCCGCGACCTGACCGTCGTCGAAGGCCCGGTCGATCACCTCGACCACGCCTCGTACCAGCAGTTCTGGGGCGGAAAGGCGGGCATCGACGCGACCGCGAAGTGGCCCGAGGAGGGGTACACGCGCGATGGCGGGTGGCCCGCCATGGTCGAGTCGGACGCGGCGACGGCCGAGCGCGTGACAAGGCGTTGGAAGGAATACGGACTGTGAGGTGCTGGCAGATGACGGACAACGGCAGCGCGGAGCGCGGGTTCGCCCGCCGCCGCGGAGATGAACCAGGACTCTCGTGAGCGCCTCAGCAGCAGCGGTCCCGCAGCCGGGCCGCACCAAGGCGTTCCTGCGCCTGGTCATGATCGAGCACTCGGTCTTCGCCCTGCCCTTCGCCTACATCGCCGCGCTGACCGCGATGTTCCAGCTCGACCGGAACATCCACTGGGGGCGGCTGCTCCTGGTCACCGTCGCCATGGTGGGGCTGCGTACGTTCGCGATGGCCTGCAACCGGATCATCGACCGCGAGATCGACGCCCGTAACCCGCGCACCGCGGGCCGCGAGCTGGTCACCGGCGCGGTGTCGGTGCGCTCCGCCTGGACGGGCGCGCTCATCGCCCTCGTCGTCTTCCTCGGCGCGGCCGCCGCGCTCAACCCGCTGTGCCTGGCGCTCGCGCCGGTCGCGGTGATCCCGATGGTGGTCTATCCGTACGGGAAGCGGTTCACCAACTTCCCGCAGGCCATCCTCGGCATCGCGCAGGCGATGGGCCCGGTCGGCGCCTGGATCGCGATCACCGGTTCCTGGTCGTGGGACGCGGTGATCCTGGGTCTCGCCATCGGCATCTGGATCGGCGGCTTCGACCTGATCTACGCCTGCCAGGACGTCGAGGCCGACCGCGGCCACGGTGTGAAGTCGGTGCCGGCGCGCTTCGGCATCCCGGCCGCGATCTACGGTGCGCGCGGCTGCCACACGGTGACGATGGCCCTGCTCGTCTGGTACGCCCTCGCCACCGGCGCCGGGTTCTTCTTCTGGCTGGGACTGCTCGTCGTGCTCGGGGCCTTCCTCTACGAGCACACCCTGGTCAAGCCGCATGACCTCTCGCGCCTGAACCGGGCGTTCTTCCAGGTCAACGGCTTCATCGGGATCGCCCTCTTCGTCTGCGCGCTCATCGACCTGCTGGTGCGGGGCCTGACGCTCTGACCACCTGACCCGGGCCCGGGCGCGGGCCGCCGGATAGGCTCGGACACGTGGAGCACGTGAACGTACACAGTCAGCAGCGCAAGCCGTGGGTGGTCGGGATCTCGGGTGCGTCCGGGACGCCGTACGCGGCGGCGGTGCTGCGCGCGCTGCTGGCCGCCGGGGAGAGCGTGGACCTGGTGGTCTCGCGGGCCTCGCGCCTGACGCTGCTCGACGAGACGGGCATCGCGTTCCGCGACGCGCACTGGCAGGACGATCTGCGGGCCTGGCTGGCGCGGGGCGCCGACGGCAAGCCGGACACCTTCGGCGCGCTGGACGTCTCGGACGTACGGCACTGGGCGGCCGGGGATCTGGCGGCGGGGCCCTCGTCGGGCTCGTATCCGGTGAAGGGGATGCTGATCGTGCCGGCGTCGACGGCCTGTGTGGCCGGGGTCGCGCTCGGGCTTTCGAAGGACCTGTTGCAGCGGGCCGCGAGCGTGACGCTCAAGGAGCGGCGGAGGCTGGTGGTGGCGGTGCGCGAGACGCCGCTGAACGGGCAGACGCTCAAGCACCTGGTGACACTGGACGAGGCGGGCGCGGTGGTGCTGCCCGCCTCTCCGGCGTTCTACGCGGGGGCGACGCACATCCAGGATCTGGTGGACTTCGTCGCGGGGCGCGTACTGGATGCGGCTGGGGTGCCGCACGGCCTGTACCGCCGTTGGGAGGGAGAGCTGGGGTCGGGATCCGCTCGGGGCGAGCGGGGCCGGGACCTGGGAGGTGGCTCTCGCGAGAACTAGCGCTTCTTGGCGGCGCGCTTGGGGGCGCGGGGCTTCGTCGCGGACGGCTGGTGGGCACGGGACCGGTTGGCCAGGTCCTGAAGCTCGCGCATCCGGGCGTAGGCCATCTCGATCGTGTACACGGTGACAACTCCTGAAAGATCGTCTTTGATCTGCTGGAAATTTATGCAAGCAGCTGAATGATTCGCAGGGTGTTGGCCCTGCATGCCTTAGATTCTACACTTAAAATCGCGGTATCGCTGAACAATGGAAGGCTTCAGGCATATGGACGCCGTCGATAGGCAGCTCATCCAGGCACTGCGGGAGAACGGCAGGGCCTCGTACGCGGAACTGGGCCGACTCGTCGGGCTCTCCGGCCCCAGCGTCACCGACCGCATCAACCGGCTGGAGGCCGCCGGTGTCATCACCGGATACCGCGCCACCGTGGACGCGGCCTCGCTCGGCCTCGGCGTCACCGCGCTGATCGGCATCTCCCTCTCGGACGCCGCCGACCACGAGGACGTGGCCCGGCGCCTGCGCGACCTCGCCGAGATCGAGGACTGCTGGTTCATCGCCGGCGACGACTCGTACATGCTCAAGATCCGGGCCGGGGACGTCGACGGCCTGGAGAAGACGATCCGCAGGCTCGGCTCGACCAAGGGCGTCTCGCGCACCCGTACCACGATCGTGCTCTCCACCAAGTGGGAGAACCGGGTCGGGGAACTTCCCGAGTAGGACGGGGCGTACCTTTGGTGGAGCCTGAAAGACACACGTATGGGAGGCGGCCTTGATGGACGCGGGACTCAAGCGCGAGCTGGAGCAGAAGGTCCGGGCCGGCGAGCGGCTCAGCCGCGAGGACGGCATCGCGCTCTACGCGTCGGACGATCTGGCCTGGCTCGGCGGGCTCGCCCACGAGGTGCGCACCCGCAAGAACGGTGACGTCGTCCACTTCAACGTGAACCGCCACCTCAACATGACCAACGTGTGCACGGCCTCGTGCGCGTACTGCTCGTTCCAGCGCAAGCCGGGCGAGAAGGACGCGTACACGATGCGCATCGAGGAGGCCGTCCGCCTCGCCAAGGCGATGGAGAACGACAACCTCACCGAGCTGCACATCGTCAACGGGCTCCACCCGACGCTCCCTTGGCGCTACTACCCGCGTTCGCTCAAGGCCCTCAAGGAGGCGCTGCCGAACGTCGGCCTGAAGGCGTTCACGGCGACCGAGATCCACCACTTCGAGACGATCTCCGGGCTGAGCGCGAGCGAGATCCTGGACGAGCTCATCGACGCGGGGCTCGAATCGCTGACCGGCGGCGGCGCCGAGATCTTCGACTGGGAGGTCCGCCAGCACATCGTGGACCACCGCACGCACTGGGAAGACTGGTCGCGCATCCACCGCCTCGCCCACGAGAAGGGCCTCAAGACGCCCGCGACCATGCTGTACGGGCACATCGAGGAGCCGCGTCACCGCGTCGACCACGTGCTGCGGCTGCGCGAGCTCCAGGACGAGACCGGCGGCTTCCAGGTCTTCATCCCGCTGCGCTACCAGCACGACTTCGTGGACATGCAGGACGGCAAGGTCCGCAACAAGCTCCAGGCGCGCACCACGATGGCGACGGGCGCCGAGTCGCTGAAGACCTTCGCGGTCTCCCGCCTCCTGTTCGACAACGTGCCGCACGTGAAGTGCTTCTGGGTCATGCACGGCCTCCAGACCACGCAGCTCGCGCTCCAGCACGGCGCCGACGACATGGACGGCTCGGTCGTCGAGTACAAGATCACGCACGACGCCGACAACTACGGCACGCCGAACAAGCTCACCCGCGACGACCTGCTCGACCTCATCCGCGAGGCCGGCTTCCGCCCCGTGGAGCGCAACACGCGGTACGAGATCATCCGCGAGTACCCCGGTCCGGACGCGGAGCTGCGCGAGGCGCCGCAGCCGATGCGCTTCTGAACGAGAGCTCCATGACACTGACCTTCCAGCTCGACCCGGCGGTCACCCCGGCCCTGCGGGACGACATCCTCGGCCTGTGGACCGAGGTGTCCAACGCGGGCGGGGCCGTCGGGTTCGTGCCGCCGGTCTCCGTCGAGGACGTACGGCCCGAACTGGTCAAGCACCTCGCGGCCATGGCCGACGGGCGGATGCGGCTGGTCGTCGGCTTCGACGAGGACGGGCGCGCCGCCGCCACGGCGTTCATCGCGTACAACACGCACCGCCTGATGGCGCACTGGGTGTGGCTGTACACCGTCATGGTGCACCCCGCGCACCAGGGCAAGGGGTACGGCCGCGACCTGATGCGGGCCACGGCCGACGCGGTGCGCGGCCTCGGCGGCATCGACGCGATCCGGCTCACCTGCCGGGGCGGCACCGGCGCCGACCGGTTCTACGACTCGTGCGGCTACAAGGAGGTCGGACGGGTGCCCGGCGCGATCCGGGTGGCCGACGGTGACGACCGCGACGACATCATCATGCTGCTCCCCCTGAACTGATCCAATTGTGGGCGTGCTTCACTAGTCGGGCAGGGGCCACCGTAGAGAGAAGGTCAGTCGTGAACGCCGCCAAGCCGAGCGCCACCATCTGGTACACCATGCTGCGCGTGGGGATCTTCATCGGCAGCCTGGTCTTCGTCGGCCTGCTGGTCCAGTTCGGCGTGCTGCCCAAGGGGCTCGGCCACTCCAACTTCATCTGGGTGATCCTGCTCGCCCTGGTCATCTCCGCGCCGCTCAGCTTCGTGCTGCTGCGCAAGCAGCGCGACGCGATGTCCGCGCAGCTCGTCACCAAGGTGGAGAGCGCGAAGGCGAAGCTGGAGGCGAGCCGGTCCCAGGAGGACGGCCTCGCCCAGTAGGCGTCCGCGCAGGACACCTCACCCCTCTAGTACGGCCCGGTCCCGGAGCTCACCGCTCCGGGACCGGGCCGCCGCTGTTTCCGGCCGGGCGAGAGGGGCTTGTGGTCATCCCGGGGTAAAAGAACTGCTTTGAGGTTCTCAAAGTTCAAGTGTTAACGTGTTCGACATGACGACAGCAGCAGTGCACCAGCACCCCACCGGCGGAGCCGTTCCGCTCGTGGCGCGTCTGCACGTCGATCTCTGCCGCTGCATGTCCGCGGTCTGTTGCCGCGACGTCTGACCCCGGCATCATGCGGCGGCGTCTTCCGCGTTACGTGACCGGTCCACGCTGACCAGTCCCCTGTGAACGGGCGCCGCGCTCATCCCCGAACGTCGATCAGTCCCCGTCTCCGCTCACCCGGGAGTATGTCCGTGTCCTCCGCGACCGCCCAGGAGAAGCCCAAGCGCGGCTTCTCCATATCCTCGAAGTTCCCCTTCTGGGCCCAGATCATCGCCGGTCTCGTCCTCGGCGGCCTGCTCGGCTGGCTCGCCCGCAGCCAGGACGTCGGCTGGCTCAAGGACACCCTGGAGCAGATCGGCAGCACCTTCGTCCAGCTCCTGAAGCTGGCCGTGGCGCCGCTCGTCTTCTTCGCGATCCTGGTGTCGATCACCAACCTCCGCAAGGTCAACAACGCCGCCCGGCTCGCCTCGCGCACCCTGCTCTGGTTCATGATCACGTCGCTGATCGCGGTGGCCATCGGCCTCGCCATCGGGCTGCTCACCAACCCCGGCTCGGGCACGGGGCTGACCCCGAAGGACGGCAAGCTCCCCAAGCACACGGGCTCCTGGCTGGACTTCCTGACCGGCATCATCCCGACGGACGTGGTGACGCCGTTCACCGAACTCAACGTCCTGCAGATCGTGTTCATGGCCGCAGTCGCGGGCATCGCGCTGCTCCAGCTCGGCGAGAAGGCGAAGCCGATCCTGACGCTCAGCGAGGCCGTCCTCGAACTCCTCCAGAAGGCCCTGTGGTGGGTCATCCGCCTGGCCCCGCTCGGCACGCTCGGCCTCATCGGCTTCGCCATCGCCGACTACGGCTGGGACCTCATCGGCAAGTACGCCACCTTCACCGCGGACGTCTACATCGGCTGCGCGCTGGTGATGTTCGGGGTCTACCCGCTGCTGCTCGCCACCGTCGCCAAGGTCAACCCGCTCCAGTTCTTCAAGGGTGCCTGGCCCGCGATCCAGCTCGCCTTCGTCTCCCGCTCCTCGGTGGGCACGATGCCGCTCACCCAGAAGGTCACCGAGCGGCTCGGTGTGCCCAAGGAGTACGCGTCCTTCGCCGTGCCGTTCGGCTCCACCACCAAGATGGACGGCTGCGCGGCGATCTACCCGGCGCTCGCGGCGATCTTCATCGCCCAGATCTTCGACGTGCACCTCGGTGTCGGCGACTACGTCCTGATCGCGTTCGTCTCGGTCATCGGCTCGGCGGCGACGGCGGGTCTGACGGGCGCCACGGTCATGCTGACCCTGACCCTCTCCACGCTGGGCCTGCCCCTGGAGGGCGTCGGCCTGCTCATGGCGATCGACCCGGTCCTGGACATGATGCGCACGGCCACGAACGTGGCGGGGCAGGCGCTGGTGCCGGTCATCGTGTCGGCGCGGGAGAAGATCCTGGACCTGGACGCGTTCAACCGGGCGTCCGGGTCGCCCGCAGAGGAGCCCTCCGACTCCCCGGTGCCGGTCGCGGCGTAGCCCCTCCGGGGGTGCGGCCGTCTGTGACCCGGGGTTGTGCGACCCTGCCGCCGGGGGTGCGGCCGCTTGTGAACCGGGGTTGTGCGACCCTGCCGCCTGGGGTGCGGCTGCTTGTGACCCGGTGTCGGTGGGCCGGGCCCGCTGGGGTGCGGCTGCTTGTGACCCGGTGTCGGTGGGCCGGGCCCGCTGGGGTGCGGCTGCTTGTGACCCGGGGTCGGGGCGGGCCTCCTGGGGCTGCGCCCCAGACCCCGGGGGTTTGCCCACCCGCCCGCCCGTTGCGCAGGGTTGGATGGCTTGAGCCCTGGGGGTGCGCCCCAGACCCCGGGGGTTTGCCCACCCGCCCGCCCGTTGCGCAGGGTTGGATGGCTTGAGCTCTGGGGCTGCGCCCCAGACCCCGGGGGTTTGCCCACCCGCCCGCCCGTTGCGCAGGGTTGGATCGCTTGAGCTCTGGGGCTGCGCCCCAGACCCCGGGGGTTTGCCCACCCGCCCGCCCGTTGCGCAGAGTTGGATGGCCTGAGCTCTGGGGCTGCGCCCCAGACCCCCGGCGGGGACTTCGTCCCCTGCACCCCTGGGGGTTTGTCCGCCCGCCCGCCCGTGCAGGGGGGGGCTGCCCTGGGGCTGCGCCCCAGACCCCCGGCGGGGACTTCGTCCCCTGCACCCCTGGGGCTGCGCGCCCCGGGGCCCGGCGGGGACTTCGTCCCCTGCGCCCCCGGGGGGCATGGGGCGCGGGCCCTGGGGGTTTGCTTGGCTGTCGGAACGCGGGGCTCGCTTCAACCCGCTCAGGGGCGCGGGGAACTGCGCGATCAGCCACGTACGGTCCGCGGGTGGACGAGGCGGCGGGACGCCCAGCCCTCCCCGCCCTCCAAGTCCTCCACGCCCTCCCGGCCCCGCCCAGCCACCGTCTCCCACCGGAGGTTTTCGGGAAGGGGCGGGGTGGGGGAGATCACCAGGGTCTCCGCTCCCCGCCGTACCCCCCGCACCAGCCCCCGGCTGCACGCCCACACCGCCGCCCTCGCCCGGACCGGCGACCGCCCCACGCGCTGGGCCAGGACCGCGCCCAGGACCAGGCGCCGGGCCCCGCCCACATCGGCGTACGCCGCCCACAGGACGTTCCCGCCCGCCGGCGTACTCGTCCCCGTCTTCAGGCCGACCACCCCGTACCGCCCCAGCAGCCGGTTCGTGGTGTGGGCCTCGCCGTGGCCCCCGGGGAGCCGGACGGAGGGGGTCGAGACGATCGTCCGGAACACCTCGTTCCGCATCACCGCCCCCGCCAGCGTGAGCAGGTCGCGCGCCGTGCTGACATTCCCCGTGTCCATGCCGCAGGAGCCGGTGAACCGGGAGCGGGTCAGGCCCAGTTCGGCCGCGGCCTCGTTCATCCGGCGTACGAAGGCCGCCTCGGAACCGGCGGTCCGGCGCGCGAGCAGCCGGGCGATGTTGTTGCCCGACGGGATCAGCATGAATTCCAGCAGGTGTCGCAGCGGGTACTCCTGCCCCTCCTCGACGGGTACGACCGACTCGATCGTCGAGGCGGACTCCTCGGCGGCGGCGCGGTCGACACGGATCACGGGACCCGCATCCCGGGGTCCCAGCGGAAACGCCCGCAGCACCACGTACGCCGTCATCACCTTGGTGATGCTCGCGATCGGCACCGGCGTCTGCTCGCCGACCGTGCCCAGGCTGCCCACCCCGACGACCTCCACGCTCGCCTGCCCCTCCCGGGGCCAGGGCAGCGCGCTCCTCGACCCGAGGCGGTGCACCCCGGCGAGAGTGGCATCGCCGAACCGGCAGGCCGTGAGCCAGGCGCGCGCGGGGAGTTCGGCAGCCCCGCGCAGGAGCGCGCTCACCGGAGCCCCGACTTCGTCCCCAGGCTCCGGCCGAGCACGCCGACGCTCACCATCGTCGCGCCGAGGCACAGCCCGACCGCGCCGAGCGTGCCGGCGGGCTGCCACGATTCGCCCGCCGCCGAGTCCGTCAGGAAGGCGCCGGTGATCAGCGCGAGGGACCCGATGAGCAGTGCCGCTCCGACGGCTCCCGTCGTCATCGTCCAGAGCGTGGTGAACCTGCGGGGCCGGGCCGCGGCCGTGGCGTCGGAGGGGATGTGTGCGGGGGTCTTCATGGCCTGCTCCTGTTGCTTCGGGAGTGACTGCTGTGGCGGCTCCGTCTCGGGGGCGGAGGGTCACTTCGAAGCCTGCACGGGCGACGTATCAGGGCCCGGACGGTTGTGTATCGGCCTCCGCGCCGCTGTGTACCAACAGCCACCACCCCCGCTGCCCGGCAGCGGCCCTGCCCGCGCCGCACACCCTCGCCGCGGGCCGCGCGGCGTCGACCTCGCCACGTACAAAGGGCCCGCGATGGACGACGTCATTTCAGCAGTACGCGGCGCGGCGCGCGGCTCGCTCGGTGGCTGGCGGTGCAGCAGTTGGACGCGTGGGGCATCCCGTACGGGAGCCCGCGTTCCGACGCCGCCGCGCTGGTCGTCGCCGAGTTCGCCGCCAACGCCGTGACCCACGGTCACGTGGCCGGGCGGGACTTCGAGGTGCGGCTCGCGCTCGGGGAGCTGCTGCGGATCGAGGTCGGTGACGCGCGGGGCGAGCGGGAGCCAGCCGCGGCGCCGGTGGCGGAGGACGCCGAGTGCGGGCGCGGGCTGCTGCTCGTGGCGGCCGTCGCCGTGGCGTGGGGCGTGACGGCGCGGCCCGGCGTCGGAAAGGTCGTCTGGGCGGAGCTCCACCCCAGGGACTGACGGGGGTCCGTGTAAAGGGAAAGTCAAGGCCGACGTAGCATGCGAGGGACTAATGATGAGTTTCTGGGTAACCGGGGGAATGGCATGAAGTTCACGCGCATATCAACAATCGTCGCATCCGCAGCCATCGCGCCGGCCGTTCTGCTGGCCTCTCCGGCGTACGCCGCCGAGGCCAAGGCGCCTGCCGTTTCGGCGCCCGACGCGGGTACGAAGACGGCCAAGCAGCAGGAGGACGACGACCGGGTCGAGCTCCTTCGCCTGATGGCGGCCAAGGATGCGGGACCGGAGTTCAAGGAGCGTGCGAGCAAGGCGCTCGACCAGGGTGCGGCCGCCGTGCGGAAGTTCCTTGAGGTCGGCCAGTACGAGGCCCGTTTCCAGGACGACCGGGTGCGCGTCGCCCAGATCATCAGCGTGGGCGGGCGTGCGGTGCGGGAGGCCGGGGCCAAGGCGCTGAACGAGGACACCCGAGAGTCCATCAAGGAGTTCCTGGAGGTCGGCCAGTTCAAGGCGCGCAACCTCGACAACCGCGTGCTCGTCAGCCAGATCATCAACGCCGGTGGGCCGGGTGTGAAGGAGGCCGGGACCAAGGCGCTCCGGGGCACCCCCGAGGACGTCCAGGCGTTCATCGACAAGGGGCAGTACGAGGCCCGCATCGTCGACAACCGGGTCCTGGCCTCGCAGATCATGAGTGTCGGCGAACCCGCGGTGAAGGCGGCGGGCAAGAAGGCGCTCCTCGGCACCCCCGAGGACGTCCAGGCCTTCCTCGACAAGGGGCAGTACGAGGCCCGCAAGAAGGACGAGGCCGACGCCGCTGCCGCGAAGGAGAAGGAGAAGGACAAGGGGAAGAAGGACGGCGGGAAGAAGGACGAGGGCACGTCCAAGCCTGACGGTTCCAAGGGGGCGGGGCAGGGCACCGGCACCGGGGTCGCCGCCGACAAGGGCGGCAAGTCCGTGACCGCCGCTGCCGAGAACGACCCGGCACCCGCCCTTGGTGGCACCTCCCTCGCCTCCACCGGCGCCGGTTCCGCGCTGCCGTGGGCCGCGGGCGGCACCGCCGTTGCGCTCGCCGGAGGCGCGGGCATCCTGGTGGCCACGCGCCGCCGCCGTTCCGCGGAGTAGGTCTTCTGCCGGGCGCGCGGGGGCTTCGACTGCGGACCGTCGGGGGCCGTTCACGCAGTTCCCCGCGCCCCTACCGCCGCTTACGGCCGCGGGGCCCGGGTGGCTGGTCGCGCAGTTCCCCGCGCCCCCAACCCGGCTTTCGACTGCGGGCCGTGCCTGGTTGCTCGCGCCGTTCCCCGCGCCCCCCATACCCGGGTTCGTCCGTCCGCCGTGCGTGGTTGTTCGCGCTGTTCCCCGCGCCCCCGAACCCGGGTTTGTCCGTCCGCCGTGCGTGGTTGTTCGCGCAGTTCCCCGCGCCCCCGAACCCGGGTTTGTCCGCCCGCCGTGCCTGGTTGCTCGCGCAGTTCCTCGCGCCCCTGCGAGGCAACCAGTACCCCTTGACCGGGCGGCTCTTAGGAGGCGGCCGATTCAGAGGTTGCCGACGCCGCCCCCTGAGGGGCCTTCCGCCGGCCCAGGCGCTCCGCCGCGGTGCGGCCGCGGGCTTCCAGGGGGATCACGCCCGTCGCCGCGGCGAGGCCGAACGGGGGCATGTCCGCGTAGATCGACTCGTACGAGCCCTGGGGCGAGATGTACGTCTCGTGCCACAGCCCCACGTGCCCGCGCAGCTTGCCCTTGCGCTCCTTGCGGTTGAGGATCGCCCACGCCCGGTGGTGGAACATCTCCGGCGAGTGCGCGTAGGCGTACAGCTTCTCCTTGGACTCCCAGTACTGGACCACGTAGTACGTGCGGGGTGAAGCGGTGAGCAGGACGTGGCCGAGCAGGCCGCGGCTCTTGTCCCTGCCCAGCTCGCCGAGCATGCGGAACATGGCGAGGCCCACCGGGACCCACTGGTGCACCGCCCAGAAGTGGTTGACGCGCATTCCGATCAGCAGCACCACCACGTCGCCCTCGGCGGCGGCCGTCGTGCGGGTCGGGCTCTGCTTGGCGAACATCGTGCCTCCAGCGTTCCTCGGTGGACGGCTTCCCCGGCGGGCAACTCCCGTGTTGGATAGCGGAGTTACCCCAGGGCTACATCTTGGATAATGGCGTTATCCGAGGAAGGGCGCAAGGGATGCGGCTTGCAGAGTTGAGCGAGCGGAGCGGGGTCTCCACCGCGATGATCAAGTACTACCTGCGGCAGGGGATGCTCGCGCCGGGGCGCAAAGTGGGGGCCACCACGGCCGAGTACGACGAGAGCCATCTGCGCCGGCTCCGCCTCGTGCGGGCCCTGATCGAGGTCGGGCGGCTTCCCGTGGCCACCGCCAAGGAGGTCATCGGGTTCGTCGACGACGACTCCCTCGACCGCACCATGCGGCTGGGCGCCGCCCTGTGGGCCCTGCCCCACGGGCCCGACCCGGACGACGGTGACGAGAGCGTGGCCGCCGCCCGGGCCGAGGTGGACCGGCTGCTGGAGATGCTGGGCTGGTCCACCGCGCAGGACATCGGTGAACTCTCCCCGGACCACCGGGCGTTGATCGTCGCCGTGGCCACGCTCATCCGGCTCGGCTACCCCTGGAACGCCGAGCTGATGGCCCCGTACGCCGAGCTCATGCACCGGGCGGCCGTCCGCGACCTGGACTTCGTGGAGACCCACCCCTCCGAGGAGGAGAAGGTGGAGACGGCCGTCGCCGCGACCCTTCTGTTCGAGCCGGTCCTGCGCGCCCTCCACCGCATCGCCCAGCAGGAGGAGTCGGCCCGCCGGTACGGGTTGTAGCCCGCCCCCCTCGTGATGGGGGAGCGGGCTCAACTCATGTGCCGGGCCTAGCAGTTGGGCTGGCTGGGCCTGCCTGCGAAGCGGTCCGCCAGCCAGTTCGCGGCCGGGACGCCGCCCACCGTGACCCCGCCGATGTGGCCGAGCAGCGGGAGCGCGTGCCACTCCACGTCCGCGCCCCGGGCGCACCAGTCCGAGCGCAGCTGTTGGCCCACCGCGTACGGGATCAGCTCGTCCACCGTGCCGTGGTAGAGGTAGACCGGCGCGTCCGGGCGGTGTGTGCCGAGCTTCGACTCGGCCAGCCTGGCCTGCCAGTCGGGCTGTTCGAGCGGGTTCTTTACGGTCATGTCGGTGATGTGCTTGAACGAGCCCACCGTGGTGTCGACGGCCACGCAGTTGTTCCTGAAGTAGTCGACCAGCGCCTTGCCCGCCGGGTTCAGGTACGAGTCCAGCTTCAGCTCCGGGAAGGCCGCGTTCTGGCCGGCCGCCGCCATGAAGATCAGGCCGGAGCCGAGCCCGCCGTCGTTGGAGGCCGCGACCTTCATGAGGTCGGCCGGGACGCCGCCGGTCGCGGTGCCCTTCACCTTCAGTTCGGGGGCGTAGGAGTCGTGCAGCTCGGCCGCCCAGCTGCTGGCCTGGCCGCCCTGCGAGTAACCCATGATCCCCACGGGCGAGTTGGCGTCGACGCCCGGGATGCCGAGGCGCTCGGCCGCGCGGGCCGCGTCCAGGACGGCGGTGCCCTCGGCGCGGCCGACCGTGTAGGTGTGGTCGCCGGGTGTGCCCAGGCCCTCGTAGTCGGTGACCGCGACCGCCCAGCCCTTCTGCACGACCTGGTTGATCAGGGTGGCCTCGACGGCCGTGCCGTACGGGAAGTTGGCACTCGGCGCGCACGAGTCGGCGAGCCCGACCGTGCCGACCGCATACGTCACGACGGGGCGCGGGCCGGTGCGGCCGTCGTTGGGCACGATGACCGTCCCGGAGACGACGTTGGGTCCGCCCTTGGCGGTGGTGGAGCGGTAGGTGACGTGCCAGGCCTTGGTGTTCGTCCACTGGCCGGGCAGCGGGTGGAACTCGGTGGGGGACTGGGTGACGATGTCACCCGGCGAGGCGGTCGCCGTGTCGTCGGCGAACGCGGTGGGGGTGGCTGCCGACAGGAGCAGTGCGGCGGTGAGGGCACCGGCCACTCTGGTACGGACGTGCATGCGGCTCTCCCAACGGTCCTATGGGGCGCGGGCAGTTGAGGAGAAGGTAGTGACTGACCGGTAGGTACGGAGCTGACCGATCCGCTCAGCTTCACTGACCCCGTCGACGGACGGGTCCCTACCGCTCACCGGCCCCTGCCGGCTCTCAGTGGTCCAGGCGGTACGCGCCGGGCGTCGTCCCCGTCCAGCGGCGGAACGCGCGGTGGAAGCTCGTGTCCTCCGAGAAGCCGAGGCGTGCCGCGATCTCGGCGATCGGTTCGCGGCCCTCGGCCAGGCCCGCGATCGCAGCGTCGCGCCGTACCGCGTCCTTGAGCCGCTGGAACGAGGTGCCCTCCTGGGCGAGGCGGCGGCGCAGGGTCGCGGGGGACATGGCGAGGCGGGCGGCCGTCTCGTCGAGGGTGGGCAGCCGGGGCGAGGCGCGCAGGGCGCCCGCCAGCGCCCGGCCCACCTGCTCGCCCACCGTCGTCCCGTACGCGCGTCGGCTGAGGAGCTCGAAGGGGGAGCGGCGCAGCATCTGCCCGAGGGCGGCCTCGTCGCGCACGAGCGGCGCGGTCAGCCAGTGGGCGTCGAACACCGCCTCGGTACGGGAGTCCCCGAACCGGACCGGGCAGCCGAACAGCGACGCGTACTCGTCCTTGTGCGGGGGCGGCGGATAGCCGAAGGACGCGCGGGTGAGCGGGATGCGGCGGCCCACCAGCCAGCTGCACAGGCGGTGCCAGATGATCACGAGGCACTCGGTCAGGAAGCGGTCCTCGTCCTGGCCCGCCAGATCGCCGCGCACGGTGAACACCGCGGTGGGGCCGGTGACGTCGAGAGCGAGGTCGGGGCCGTGCGGGAACAGGCCGTAGAAGGTGGTGCCGCGCCGCATCGCGCCGCCGAGGTCGCGGCAGCCGAGCGCGGCGTGGCACATCATCGCGAAGGTGCCGGGGCGGCTGGGGGCGGCGCCCAGCCCCAGGAACTCGTCTCCGGTCGCCCGGTACAGGGCGCGGAAGAGCTGGGCGAACTGGGCCGGGGTGACCCGCGCGCGGTCGTCCCCGAGCAGTAGCGGGGGGATGCCGGACGCCTGGAGCAGCGGCACGGTGTCGATGCCGTGCCGCTCGGCGCCGCGCAGCACGGCCCGCACGTGGTGCACGGTGATCGTCGGCTTCGCCATGGTCAACGACGGTAGCGGGGTTGAGCGTTGAGGTCAGCCGGGGTGACGTTTCCCGTCATCCCGCCTGGCCCGACGTCGTACCTACCGTCGGGTCATGACCCCCCAGAGCCCGCACCAGCGCCCCCGTCCCGAGACGCTCGCCGTGTTCGCCGAATGGGCCGCCGGACGCCACCCGGACCAGCCGGCCCTCAGGTTCCGCGATGCGGGCGGGGGCTGGGTCTCGGTCACCTACGCCGAACTGCGCGAGACCGTGCGCCGCACCGCGCGCGGCCTGCTCTCGCTCGGCATCGAGACGGGCGACCGGGTGGCGATCCTCGCGGAGACCCGGCCCGAGTGGACGTACGCGCACCTCGCCTGCCTGACGGTGGGCGCGGTGGTGGTGCCGGTGTATCCGACGGCGGGTGACGAGGAGGCCACCTGGGTCCTCGCCGACTCCGCCGCGAAGGCGGTCGTCTGCGAGGGGCCCGGGGAGGCGGCCCGGGTGGAGGGGCTGCGCGGGAAGCTGCCCGCGCTCGCTCACGTACTCCTGATGACCGGAGCGCCCCAGGGGAGCGCGGTGCCGCTCGCTGCTCTGGCGGCCGAGGCCGTGCCGCCCGCGGACCTGGCGGCCCGGTCCGCGTCCGTGCGGCCGCAGGACGACGCCGAGCTCGTCTACACCTCCGGGACCACCGGCCTGCCCAAGGGGTGCCGCCTCACGCACGGGAACATGGGCGCCGTCCAGGACGCGACGCTGCACCTCATCGAGGGCGGGCCCGGCGACCGCACGTACCTCTACCTGCCGCTCGCGCACCTGCTCGCCCAGCTGATCCAGTTCTCCACCCTCCTGTACGGCGGCGAGCTCTGCTATTTCGGCGGCCGGATCGAGGACGTGGTCGGCGAGCTCGCCGAGGCGCAGCCGACCCATCTGCCGTCCGTGCCCAGGCTGTTCGAGAAGGTCTACTCGGTGGTGCGCTCGCTCGCCGAGGCGAAGGAGGGCGGCGGGGAGCGGTTCGACGCGGCGGTCGCGGTCGGCGTGCTCGCGGCGGACGGGGCGCTTCCGCCCGAACGGCGGGCCGAGTACGAGGCCGCGGACGAGTCGCTCTTCAGCCTGGTCAGAGCGGCCTTCGGCGGCCGCCTCCGCTGGGCCCTGACCGGCGGAGCCCCGATCGACACGGCGGTCCTGGACTTCCTGCGGGCCTGCGGGATCCAGGTCTTCGAGGGGTACGGGATGACCGAGTCGGCGGGCGTGATCTCGCTCAACCACCCCGGGGCGGTGCGGTACGGCACGGTGGGGCTGCCGGTCTCGGGGTGCGAGGTGAGGATCGCGCCCGACGGGGAGGTGCTGGCCCGGGGGCCGATGGTCTTCCCCGGCTACCACGCGAACGAACGGGGTACCGCGGACGCCTTGGACGCGGACGGCTGGCTGCACACGGGGGATCTCGGGGCACTGGACGCGGACGGCTACCTGACGATCACCGGCCGCAAGAAGGACCTGATCATCACCTCCGCCGGGAAGAACCTGACCCCCTCGCACGTGGAGCTGGCCATCGAGCGGTCCCGGATCGTCTCGCACGCGGTGCTGGCGGGCGACCGGCGGCCGTACCCGGTCGCGCTGATCACGGTGGACGCGGGGGAGGCGGCGGGGCTGAGCGAGGCGGAGGTCCACGCGCTGGTCCAGGAGGCGGTCACGGCGGCCAACGCGCAGGTTTCCCGTCCGGCGAGGGTCCGGGGGTTCGCGGTTCTCCCGCGGGAGCTCTCGGTGGAGCGCGGCGAGCTGACCCCGACCCTCAAGGTGCGGCGGGGGGTGGTGCTGGAGCGGTACGCGGCGGAGGTGGATCGCCTGTACGCCTGAGCCCCACCGGGCGGACGGCTCTGGGCGGTGCCCAGCCCCCGAGGGTGGAGTGTTCGGCTGCGGACCGCTGCTTGCTGCCGCAGTTCCCCGCGCCCCTGTAGGGCGCCCGGGGCAAAAGGCAGGAGCCCCGGTCCGTGAGGACGGGGCTCCTTGGGTACTGCTAAGTCAGCGATCGCCAACCCGGGCAAGTTAGGCCGGGGTGACGTTCTCCGCCTGCGGGCCCTTCGGGCCCTGGGTGACGTCGAAGTTCACGACCTGGTTCTCCTCCAGGGAGCGGAAACCAGACGCGTTGATCGCGGAGTAGTGGACGAAGACATCCGGGCCGCCGCCGTCCTGGGCGATGAAGCCGAAGCCCTTTTCAGCGTTGAACCACTTCACGGTTCCGGTAGCCATAAGCCCTCCTTGGGCCAAAGGGTTGCCCTGCTCCAGAACCTGCAAACAAGTCTGAAAACTACAAAAGCCTGCGGGTTACATGCTCCGCAGGCTCTGTACTGCAAGGGAAACCAAACTGCAACTTGCGCTGAGCGTAGCACGCAGCTCAGGTGCTGCGGTAGAGGGAAAGATCACTCCCCCCGGACGTTTGACCGGCGGCTGAGCAGGTGATCAAGAGGCCCCTCGGGGTGCTCCGAGAGGCGCCCCTGGACGCACCCCGCGAGGCTCCGCGCAGACACCCCTGGACGCCCCCGGCAGGGCCCGGCGCCGTCCACGGAGCGGGACGGGTCTAGCCTCGCCATGTGGACAATTCAACCAGCCCCCAGCACCAAGGCGGCCGGCCGCGCGTCGGTCACATCCAGTTCCTCAACTGCCTGCCCCTGTACTGGGGCCTGGCCCGGACGGGAACGCTGCTCGACCTGGAGCTGACCAAGGACAGCCCGGAGAAGCTCAGCGAGCAGCTGGTGGACGGCGACCTGGACATCGCACCGATCACCCTCGTGGAGTTCCTGCGCAACGCCGACGACCTGGTCGCCTTCCCCGACATCGCGGTGGGCTGCGACGGACCCGTCATGTCCTGCGTGATCGTCTCCCAGCGTCCCCTGGAGGACCTGGACCGGGCCCGGGTCGCGCTCGGCTCCACCTCGCGGACCTCCGTACGCCTGGCGCAGCTGCTGCTCGCCGAGCGGTACCGGGTGACCCCGGACTACTACACGTGCCCGCCCGACCTCGGCCTGATGATGCGCGAGGCGGACGCCGCCGTGCTGATCGGGGACGCCGCGCTGCGGGCCTCGCTGCACGACGCCCCGCGGCTCGGGCTCCAGGTCCACGACCTGGGCGCGATGTGGAAGGAGTGGACGGGGCTCCCGTTCGTCTTCGCCGTGTGGGCCGCCCGCAAGGACTACCTGGCCCGCGAGCCCGAGGTCGTCCAGCAGGTGCACGAGGCGTTCCTCGCCTCGCGGGACCTGTCCCTTGAGGAGGTCGGCAAGGTCGCCGAGCAGGCCGCCCGCTGGGAGGTCTTCGACGCCGACCTCCTGGAGCGCTACTTCACGACGCTGGACTTCCGCTTCGGGGCCCAACAGCTCGAAGGGGTGCGGGAGTTCGCCCGGCGGACCGGGCCGACCACCGGCTTCCCCGCGGACGTGAACGTGGAGCTGCTCGCCCCGTAGGGCCCGCGGTTCAGGAGGAGGGGACCGGGGCGAGCATCTGCTTGCTGATCCACTCCATGGTCCCCTCGCCCATGCCCTTCACATAGGTGTGGGCGTTGTGGGTGCCGCCCTCGATCAGCTGGAGACGGGTCTTGACCGGGCCCTTGCCGTACGTGTCGATGAACTTCCGCACGCTCGGCACGACGGTGCCCTCCTTGGTGCCCACCTGGAAGGCGAGGGCGACCTCGGGTCCCTTCTGGTCGATGAGGTCCTGGGCCAGCTTCTCCGGGTTGTTCGCCTGCTTCTCGGCCTCGTGGCCGGCCCACAGCGGGGAGTCCGGCACGATGTCCGGCCCCGAGGCGATCGCGGCCTTGAACAGGTCGGGCCGCTTGAGCACCGACTTCAGGCCGACGAAGCCGCCGGACGAGGAGCCCATGAAGGCCCAGCCGTCGCGGGACTTGAACGTACGGAAGTTGGCCCTCACCAGGTCCGGCACGTCCTCGGTCATCCAGGTGCCCATCTTCGGCTGGCCGGGGATGTCACTGCCGTCGTAGTAGTGCTTGGCGTCCGGGTTGAGGACCGGCATGGCGACGATGAACGGCAGGCTCTTGCCGGTCTTCGACCACTCGCTGATGCTGCTCTGGAGTTTGAGGTCGGTGCCCATCCAGTAGTTCTTGGGGTAACCGTTTCCTCCCGGCAGCGCGATGAGCACCGGGAAGCCGCTGTCCTTGTACTTCTCGTCGAAGTACTGCTTCGGCGCCCACACCCACACCTTGCCGGTGAACCCGGACTTGGCGCCCTTGAGCGTGGTCACGCCGATCTTGGTGCCGTCACCGAGGCTGCTCTGCGTGGTGAACTCGGCCTTCGGGCCGGTGGGCAGCAGCGTCTGCGCCGCCGCGCCGTTCTTCGCGGAGGCGTCGTCGTCCTTCTTCCCGCCCTGCGGCGAGGCGTTGGCCGGCGGGCTGCTCGGACCCGAGTCGAAGCTCACCGGCTTGCCCTCGTCGGAACAGCCGCCGACCAGCACGACCGCGCCGATGACGGCGGCTGCTATCAGAGCGGCGGGGCGGCGACGGTTCATTTCGGGGCTCCGTGATCGTGGGGTCCGGCGGCGGGCTCGGGCGGATCCCGCGGGGCGCCTCGGGCGGTGATTCGGGTGATTACGCACGAACCACGCCAGTCAAGAGGGCGGAACCCGCCATTCGGTTCGCTCGTACAGGCATCGGATCGGTCTCGGTCGAGGTGATCCCGGGCACGTACGGCTCTACGCTGCTCTCGGACCGGCTTGACCAGGTGGGCGTTGGGGGAGCACCGCGATGCAGTCGTTGCAGCCGTTGGAAGCGGGCGAACCACGGACCATCGGTGCCTACCGGCTGCTGGGCCGGCTCGGGGCTGGCGGTATGGGCCGGGTCTACCTGGGCCGCAGTGCGGGCGGCCGCACGGTCGCCGTCAAGGTGGTGCACCCGCACTTCGCCCTCGACGAACAGTTCCGGGCGCGCTTCCGGCACGAGGTCGAGGCGGCCCGGCGGGTGGGCGGCGACTGGACCGCTCCGGTGCTCGACGCGGACCCGGAGGCGCCGGTTCCGTGGGTGGCCACCGGCTATGTCGCGGGACCCTCGCTGACCCAGGCCGTCGCCGACCGCGGCCCGCTTCCCGACCACTCGGTACGCGTCCTCGGCGCGGGCCTCGCGGAGGCGCTGGCCGCCGTGCACGCGCTGGGCCTGGTCCACCGCGACGTGAAGCCGTCGAACGTGCTGCTCACCCTCGACGGCCCCCGCCTCATCGACTTCGGCATCGCCCGCGCCACCGACGGAACCGCCTCGCTCACCGCGACCGGCGTCTCCATCGGGTCGCCCGGCTACATGTCGCCCGAGCAGATCCTCGGCCGGGGCGTCACCGGCGCCGCCGACGTGTTCTCGCTCGGCGCGGTCCTCGCCTACGCGGCGACCGGCGAGCCGCCCTTCCCCGGCGACTCGTCGGCCGCCCTCCTCTACAAGGTGGTCCACGAGTCGCCCGAGCTGGGCACGGCCCTCACCGGCGCCCTGCGCGAGGTGGTCGCGGACTGCCTCGCCAAGGACCCGGCGGACCGTCCGGCCCCCGCCTCCCTCGCGGCCCGGCTCGCCCCGGCCGGGGCGGCGGCGCTGGTGCGCGGCGGCTGGCTGCCCGGCCCGCTCGTGGAGGAGGTCAGCCGGTCTGCGGTGCGCCTGCTCGACCTGGAGCCCGAGCAGGCGGTGAGCGGCTCGGGCCCGATCCCGTTCAGCAGCCCGGCGATCGGCGGCAGCCGGGCGGACGGCGCGAGCCCCGCCGCGGGTGCGTTCGGCCCGCCGGACGCCTCGTACGGCAGGGACCTCCCCGGCCCCCGCACACCCCCGCCGCCCACCGCCCCGCCGCACCCCGCCGACCGGGGCCCGCACGTCGCCCTCTCCGTCTCGACCGCCGCCGAACCGGGCGAACGCGGCCGCAGCCGCAGGGTCAGCTGCACGGTGGCCCTCGCCGTGGCGGGCGCGCTCGCCGCCGTCACGGTGGGTGCGGCCTTCCTCTTCGACCTGCTGCCGGGCGGCGGCGCGAGCCACAGCGGCGCCAAGCCGCCCGCCGCCAGCTCGTCGACCGGCTCGGCCCACTCGCCCGAGCCGGGGGCGGGCGAGCCGACCGGGGACGGGACGCCGTCACCGTCGCCCTCCGGGTCCCAACTGGCCGCTCTTCCCCAGGAGTTCATCGGCACCTGGCAGGGGCCGACCACGGAACGGAGCACCGGGCAGCCGCACGGCACGCTCACCGCCGCCTTCACGGCGGGCAGCACGGGCAGTGACGTGGTCCGTACGACCTCGACGATCGACCTGCTCGGCACGAAGGTGGAGTGCCACGGCCTGGGCAAGCTGCTCTCGGCCACCGCGAGCGAGGTGCGCATCGAGGAGCGCACCGACCCGGCGAACCCCGGCACCGCGGGCCTGTGCACCTCCGGCACCGCCGAACTGGTCTTCACCCTCGGCGCCGAGGGCAAGGTCACGTACCAGTCCGAGGAGGCGGCCGCCGGAAAGCCGTCCGGCATCCTGACGAAGCAGTGAACGGGCTCCTCGTCGCCGGTGCCGCGCTCTGGGGCGCGGCCGCCGGCGCCCAGCTGCCCCGTCCGGCGCACCGCCTCAGTGTCGAGCCGGACCAGCCGTGGCGCTCCGCCGACCCCGAGGGGCGGCCCTTCACCGGGCCCGCCCGGGGCTGGCTCGGCGCCGCTCGCGGACACGGCCCCTCCACTTCCGCGGCCGCCCTCCTGACCGCGCTGGTCTGTGCGGCGCTCGCCGCCACCACCGGCGCCCGCCCGGAGCTCGGGGTGTGGCTGCTGCTCGCGCCGGTGGCCGTGCTGCTCGGGCTCGTCGACCGGCGCGTGCACCGGCTGCCCGACGTGCTCACGCTGCCGCTCGCCGTAGCGGCCCCGGTGCTGCTCGGCCTCGCCGCGCTCCTGCCCGGGCACGCGGGTTCCTGGACCGGCGCGCTGGTCGGTGAACTCGCCCTGGGCGGCGGCTACTTGGTCCTTGTCCTCATCAACCCGGCGGGCATGGGCCTCGGCGACGCCAAGCTCGCCCTCGGACTCGGCGCCGCTCTCGGCTGGTACGGCCCGCCGGTCCTCCTCGCGGGCGCCCTGCTCGGGCTCGGGCTCGGCGCGCTCTACGGGCTCGGGCTGCTCGTGCTGCGCGGGACGGGCCGCGCCACCGCCATCCCGTTCGGGCCCTTCCTGCTGGCCGGAGCGTTCGGCGGGCTGCTCGTCGGCGGGCTCGGCGGGTGAGGCGCCCGGCGGCCCCCGCTCAGCGGGGCAGGGCCGCTGGCGTACGCTGGATCGGTCCGCCCACCCGTCTCCCACCACCACCCCGAACGCAGCGCTCCGCGCCGCACCCCAGACATCCAACCCCTCCGAAAGGGACACCCCCGGTGACTGAGAAGGCCGATCTTCAGTCCGTTCTCGACCGTGCCGCCGAGGGCGGGCGGATCACCCCGGAGGAAGCGCTGGACCTCTACCGGTCCGCGCCGCTGCACGCGCTCGGCGCCGCCGCCGACGCGGTGCGCCGCCGCCGGTACGCCGGTACCGAGCACATCGCGACGTACATCATCGAGCGGAACATCAACTACACGAACGTCTGTGTGACGGCGTGCAAGTTCTGCGCGTTCTACGCCGCGCCCAAGGACACCGCCAAGGGCTGGACCCGCGACCTCGACGACATCCTGCGCCGCTGCGCGGAGACCGTCGAGCTGGGCGGCACCCAGATCATGTTCCAGGGCGGCCACCACCCCGACTTCGGCGTCGAGTACTACGAAGAGCACTTCGCCGCGATCAAGAAGGCCTACCCGCAGCTGGTCATCCACTCCCTCGGCGCGTCCGAGGTCGAGCACATGGCCCGCATCTCCAAGGTGAGCGTGGAAGAGGCGATCAGCCGCATCCACGCCGCCGGACTCGACTCCTTCGCGGGCGCCGGTGCCGAGCTGCTGCCCGAGCGGCCGCGCAAGGCGATCGCCCCGCTCAAGGAGTCCGGCGAGCGCTGGCTGGAGATCATGGAGACCGCGCACGGCCTGGGCGTCGAGTCCACCTCCACCATGCTCATGGGCACGGGCGAGACCAACGCCGAGCGCATCGAGCACCTGCGCATGATCCGCGACGTGCAGGACCGCACGGGCGGCTTCCGCGCGTTCATCCCGTACACGTACCAGCCGGAGAACAACCACCTCAAGGGCCGCACCCAGGCGACGCTCTTCGAGTACCTGCGCATGATCGCCATCGCGCGGCTGTTCTTCGACAACATCGCCCACATCCAGGGCTCCTGGCTCACCACCGGCAAGGAGGTCGGCCAGCTGTCGCTGCACTACGGCGCCGACGACCTCGGCTCGGTCATGCTGGAGGAGAACGTCGTCTCGTCGGCCGGTGCCAAGCACCGCTCCAACCTCATCGAGATGATCGACATGATCCGCAAGGCGGACCGGGTGCCCGCCCAGCGCGCCACCACCTACGAGCACCTCGTCGTGCACGACGACCCGGCGAACGACCCGGTCGACACGCGCGTCCAGTCGCACATCTCCTCGACCGCGATCGAGGGCGGCACCGCCCACCCGGAGCTGAAGCTCCTCGCCTCCAACTGAGGCGTGTTCCCGACGTGCTGACGATCCACGCAGCCGAGCTGGTGCTGCCCGGGGACTCCACCGAGATCCCGGGCGGCGCGGTTCTGGTCGACGGCGACCGGATCGCGGCGATCGGCCCGTACGACGACGTCGTGGCCGCGCACCCCGCCGCCCGCGTCCGCCGCTGGCCCGGGCTGCTCACGCCCGGCCTGGTCAACCGGCACGGCACGGCCCTGCTCGAAGGCACCTACTTCCCGGACGACCCCTTCGAGGCCGACGAGCTCGGCACCGAACCGCTCACCGGCACCGCGCTCGCGGACCTCGCGCCGAGCGAGTCCCGCCGGGGCAACAGTGCGCGGCGCTGCACCCAGAAGCTGCTGGCCCGCGGCGTGGTCGCGGTGGCGGCCCGGCTCACCACCCCCGCGGTGCGAACCGCCGTGCACCGCGCGGGGCTTGAGGTGCTGCCGGGCGGCGCGGACGAGGGTCCGGCCGTGCTCGACCCGCTGGCCGGCGCCGCGCCCGCCGACGCCTTCCGGGCCCCGCTCACGGTGGGCGCCCCGGCCCGGTTCGCGGTGTTCGCGGTGCCGGACGAGGCCGCCCTGCTCGCCCAGGGGGCCGGGACCTGTGTCGCCACCGTCATCGGCGGACGGCTGCTGCACCGCCGCCGCTAGCCCCTCAGCTCCCCGACAGCGCCTTCGCGAACGCGCCCGGAGCCTGATCGACACCGCTGCAACTGGCCTGCGCCACAGCCGGGTTGACGCCGTCGGCGCACTTCTGGTCGCGGTAGGTCACCCACAGGGACACCCGGCCGACGCCCTTGTCCTGGGCGAACCTCCGTACCTTCGCCGCGTCGTCGAGCGTGAACGTCTCGCCCTTGACGTCGTTGACGCCGATCATCGACGTGACCCCGAGCCCCTGCCAGGCCGCCTGGTCGGACAGGCCCAGGGCCCGCTGGACCTGGCCGTGCGCGGCGGTCGCGGCCCGCACCGCGTAGTCGCCCATGTTCCCGCCGAACGACGTGCCGTAGTTCATCGTCATCACGTTGACGGTGGAGACCTTCACCCCGTGGTCCTTGGCCGACTTCAGCAGGGCCACGCCCTCGGGCGTGAGCCCGGTCGGCATCACCGCGAGCGTGAACGTCACCTTGAGGCCCCGCTGCTTCTGGAGCAGGGCTATCGCCTCGGCCCGCCGGGTGAGCGCAGCGGGGTCGGCCAGCGCCGCGCCCTCGATGTCGAAGTCGGCCTCGGCGGCCCCGGCCGCGTCCAGCGCCGAGCCGTAGGCGGCGGCCAGCTCGGCCGGGGTCCCGCAGGTCAGCGCCAGCTCCTTGCCTGCCTGCCCGCCGAAGGACACCCGCACCGCGGCACCCGACTTGCGCAGCGCGGCCGCCCGGTCCTTGACGTCCTGGTCCACGATGGCGGTGTCGTCGTCCCACACCGCCCGGCAGGTGTTGCCGTGGGCGATGGCGAACGCCAGGTTGTAGACGGCCGGGAAGCCCACCGCGTCGGTCGGCGTGGCCGTGGTGGCGCTGACGTAGGGGGAGTACGTGCTGTTCAGGGCCGCGGGAGGGGCGGGCTTGGCCGGGACGTCCGGGACCGCGGCCGGGGTCGCGGAGCACCCCGCGCACATCAGCGCGGCCACGGCGCCGACCCCGGCCGCCGGCACCCTCAGGAAACTCCGCATGTCGTGCGCACCCGCTCTCGTGACTCCGCGCCCCCGTGGCACGGAAGGGAGAATGTACGTGCCCCGGCTGTGCGGGCGAGGGCCGGGCACCCGGGCGCGGGCCGCGTACTGCTTGAATGGAAGCGTGACCCGCGCATCCCTGGACAAGCAGCCGCACGAAGTCGCCTCGATGTTCGACGACGTCGCGGCACACTACGACCTCACCAACGACGTGCTCTCTCTCGGCCAGGCCCGGCTGTGGCGCAAGGAGGTCGCGAAGGCGGTCGACGCGCGGCCCGCGCAGAAGGTGCTCGACCTCGCGGCGGGCACGGCCACCTCCTCGCGGCCCTTCGCCGCGGCGGGCGCGTACACCGTGCCCTGCGACTTCTCGCTCGGGATGCTGCGCGTCGGCAAGGAGCGCCAGCCCCACATGCCGTTCACGGCGGGCGACGCGACGAAGCTGCCGTTCCGCGACGACACCTTCGACGCGGTGACCATCTCCTTCGGGCTGCGCAACGTCCAGGACACGGACGCCGCGCTGCGCGAGATGTACCGGGTCACCAAGCCGGGCGGCCGGGTCGTGATCTGCGAGTTCTCGCAGCCCACGTGGAAGCCGTTCCGGACGGTCTACACCGAGTACCTGATGCGGGCGCTGCCCCCGGTGGCCACGGCCGTCTCCTCCAACCCGGAGGCGTACGTCTACCTCGCCGAGTCGATCCGTGCCTGGCCGGACCAGAGCGCCCTCGCGCGCAGGCTCCAGGAGGCCGGCTGGGCCAAGGTGGCCTGGCGCAACCTCACCGGCGGAGTCGTGGCGCTGCACCGCGGTTTCAAGGCCTGAGCGGAGCGGTGGGGGGGCGCGCCCCCCGCACCCCCGCGCTCAACCCGCCAGTTCCAGGCGGAAACAGAGCGCGTCCACCCCGAGCTTTCGGGACGGATACGTTCTGGACAGCGTCATCCCGAGCCGTTCCGCGACCGCCACCGAGCGGGCGTTGTCCGGATGGATCATCGCCACCACGTGGGGGATCCCCGCGGCGCGCACCCGGTCCAGGGTCGCCCGCGCCGCCGCCGTCGCGTATCCGCGTCCCCAGCGCTCGCGGCCCAGGCGCCAGCCGATCTCGATCTCGCCGACCGGGCCCCAGTCGCCGAGGGGCCACGGCTGGGCACCGGTGAAGCCGATCACCTCGCCGTCCTCGTCCAGCATCGTCCACAGGCAGAAGCCGTGTTCGGCGTCGTGCTTGCGCTGGCGGGCGGTCAGTTCCTCGTAGACGGAGACCTCCGCGGAGGCGCCGCCGTGGAACTCCATCACGTCGGGGTCGTCGAAAACCCGGTGCCAGGCGTACGCGTCCTCCTCGGTGGGCACGCGCAGCCGTACGGCGGGCAGGGACTTCTCCGGCACGGGGGACACAGAGCTCATGGCGTGGGCAACCCTTCGCGATGTCGATCAACAGCCACCCATAGACTGCACATGTCCTGTGCTTCTCGGCACGCAAATTCGAGTCTTCGGGAGATCCCGCTGTGACCGAGCCGCTCTCCGAACACACCGCGGACGTGATCGTCGTCGGCGCCGGCCCGGCCGGTTCGACGACCGCGTACTACCTGGCCAAGGCCGGACTCGACGTGCTGCTCCTGGAGAAGACCGCCTTCCCGCGCGAGAAGGTGTGCGGCGACGGGCTGACCCCGCGCGCCACCAAGCAGCTGGTCTCGATGGGGATCGACATCTCCGAAGAGGCGGGCTGGCTGCGGAACAAGGGCCTGCGGATCATCGGCGGCGGCGTCCGGCTCCAGCTCGACTGGCCCGACCTCGCCTCGTACCCGGACTACGGACTCGTGCGCAAGCGCGACGACTTCGACGAGCAACTGGCCCGGCAGGCGCAGAAGGCCGGGGCGCGGCTGTACGAGCGCTGCAACGTGGGCGCCCCGATCATCGACGAGCGCAACGGCCGCATCACCGGCGTCAACGCCAAGCTCGGCGAGGAGAAGACCCCGGTCACCTTCCACGCCCCGCTCGTGGTCGCCGCCGACGGCAACTCGACGCGGCTCTCGCTCGCCATGGGACTGCACCGCCGCGAGGACCGCCCGATGGGCGTCGCCGTGCGGACGTACTTCACCTCGCCCCGCCACGACGACGACTACCTGGAGTCCTGGCTGGAGTTGTGGGACCGGCGCGGCCCGCAGGACCGGCTGCTCCCGGGCTACGGCTGGATCTTCGGCATGGGCGACGGCACGTCCAACGTCGGCCTGGGCATCCTCAACTCCTCCTCCGCGTTCCGGGAGCTGGACTGGCGCGAGATCCTCAAGGCGTGGTGCGCGTCCATGCCCGAGGACTGGGGCTACACCCCCGAGAACATGACGGGCCCGATCCGCGGCGCCGCCCTGCCCATGGCCTTCAACCGCCAGCCGCACTACACCAAGGGCCTGCTGCTCGTGGGTGACGCGGGCGGTCTGGTCAACCCGTTCAACGGCGAAGGCATCGCCTACGCGATGGAGTCGGGGCAGATCGCGGCGGACGTCATCGTGCAGGCGCACGCCCGCGCGACGCCCTCGCAGCGCGAACTGGCGCTGCACGCCTACCCGAAGATCCTCAAGGACACCTACGGCGGCTACTACACGCTGGGCCGCGCCTTCGTGAAGCTCATCGGCAACCCGAAGGTCATGAAGATCGCCACCCAGCGCGGGCTCACCCACCCGATGCTGATGAAGTTCACGCTGAAGATGCTGGCCAACCTCACCGACCCGACGGGCGGCGACGCGATGGACCGCATCATCAACGGGCTCTCCAAGGTGGCCCCCAAGGCCTGAACCGGGGCCGCCGCTAGCTGCGGCGCTCCACCGTGTCCGTCCAGCGGACGGGGACCTCTCCGGCGAACCGGGACAGACCGGTGCGCAGTTCATCGGCGGGGAGGTCCCCGCCCTGGCGGCGCGCTATGTACTCGTGCCGCTTGCCGCTGTGCAGCGTCACCCACACCGCGCGGTGGTGCTCGTAGCCGCCCGCGGTGCTCTCGTCCCCGTGCTCCCAGATGGCCACGGTGCCGACCTCGATCTCCCGCACCTCGGACCAGGGTGCGTCGAAGCGCATGGCGAGATGTATCCCGGTCGCGTCCGCGCGGATGACCGGTCGCACCGCGCCGTAGACGCACGCGAGGACGAGGAACGTGCCGGCGCCCAGGACGAACAGGGCGAAACCCCATCCGAAGGCGAGCTTGGACCAGTCGACCGGGCCGTGCCAGGGGCGGATGCCGGTGAGCATCCACAGGCCAAACACCACGAACACGATCCCGATGGCGGCGAACATGCCGAGCCCGTCGGCGTAGACCTCGTACGGCTGCGGTTCCGAGTCCCGCACCTGCTCGTCCATGTGCCCACCCCCTGATAGGTGAACTCTGCCCGCCAACGGGCAGAGTTCAACACATTCCGGGCATGCCGAAGGGCCGTGGCTCCCGAGCGGGGGAGCAACGGCCCTTGCAGGCGGTGCGGATGCGGCTCAGAAGGCCGCTGGGCGCCTCAGAGAATGCGGACGGCGCCGGTGGGCTGGTCCCAGTCCATGCTGCGCTCGACGACGCCGGTGGAGGAGTTCTGCGCGCCGACGAACTTGCCGCCGCCCACGTAGATCGCCACGTGGTACGCGGAGCCGGAGCTGCCCCAGTACAGGACGTCGCCCGGCTGGAGGTTGGACAGCGAGACCTGGGTGCCGGTGGCCGACTGGTCCTGCGAGACGCGCGGCAGGTCGACGCCGGCCTGACGGTAGGCGGCCTGCACGAGACCGGAGCAGTCGTACGCGCTGGGGCCGGTGGCGCCGGAGACGTACGCCTTGCCGACCTGGGCCAGCGCGAAGTCCACGATGGCGGCGGCGGAGCCGGTCGCGGTCGAGGACTTGAAGGACGCGCTGCCCGAGGTGGTGCCGGCGGAGGCGCTGAGCGTGGTGCGCTCGGAGGAACGGGAGGCGCGCGCGGCGGCGTCGGCCTTGGCCTTCGCCTCGGCGTCGGCCTTCGCCTTGGCCTCGGCGGCCTTCTGGTCGGCGTCGTCCTTGGCCTTCTTGGCGTCCTTGGCGGCGCTGGACGCGGCGGCGTCCTGGGCGGCCTGGAGCTGGAGGTCGGCGGCGACCGTCTTGGTGGCCTGCGCCGTGGCGGCCGCAGTGGTCGCGAGGTCGCCCGTCAGCGTCGGCATCTCGATGGTCTCGGTGACCGGCTGAGCGGCGATGGCCGGAGCGGCCGCACCTGCCAGCGCGATGGTGCTGAGTACGCCACCGGCAACTCCGGCCCGGAGCGAGACCTTCGAGGCGCTGCGGCGGGGCTTCCGGTGGCTGGGTATGTGAGCGGTGTGGGACATGGGTACAACCGCTATCAGGGGTACAGGGTTCCCTTCAAGAAACGTGTGCTGCGCCACAGTTGATGCCGGAAGAGCCGAATCCGCTTCTTGCCAGCACTTATTGACGCCGTAACGGACAAACCTGGCACGCGCGATCAGGGCTGTGATCATGTGTTTTCCATGAAACGCCCGAATTGCCCGGCGCTTACCATCCCCTCACGTCGATGGCCAAGCCCCGTTGATTCGGCGACCGTTGACGTGTGACGCAGGTCACAGCCTGGAGAGATCCAGTCGGCCGGGGGGTGGAGGCGGCTCTTGTGAAGGTGTGCACGCGTCCACCTTTCGGCGCCGAAGTCGTCCTCGCGGGTGACGAGCGGCCGCTTATCACCCGAGCACCGTCCATCGCCAATTTGCCTGTAGCGCACATCTCTTGATAAAGCCAGACGGTCGGCGACCAGCGGTAACACCATCGAATGTCACGTCTCGTGATCACTCAGGCGCTTCGCGTATGAAGATCACCGCTCATCCGACTTCATGATCCTTCGTCAGGTGGTGGAGATCACAAAGGCGTTGACGTACCCCGTGTCGCAGATCACAGACCGGCGGGCATAGGATGCGGGGCAGTCGGGCTTGTGAACTGCCTCACATGTACGCGATCTTCTCGCAAAAACGGGAGGCGGAGAGGCGTTCGCGAGGCCCGTGTGCGGTCCAACGGTCAAGGACGACTGGAAGGAGCGAGGAGCGTGAATGCCTACGCGCCCATCCTCGTGCTCGGCGCCCTCGGGGCAGGGTTTGCGATCTTTTCCGTGGTCATGGCCACGCTAATCGGTCCAAAAAGGTACAACCGGGCGAAACTTGAGGCGTACGAGTGCGGCATCGAACCCACTCCCACGCCGGCCGGCGGCGGCCGTTTCCCCATCAAGTACTACCTGACGGCGATGCTCTTCATCGTCTTCGACATCGAGATCGTCTTCCTCTACCCCTGGGCCGTCACCTTCGACGCCCTGGGGATTTTCGGGCTCGTGGAGATGCTGCTCTTCGTGCTCACCGTCTTCGTCGCCTACGCGTATGTGTGGCGGCGCGGCGGCCTGGAATGGGACTGAGGGGCTGAGGGGCACCTATGGGACTCGAAGAGAATCTGCCTAGCGGCTTTCTGCTGACCACCGTTGAACAGGCCGCGGGCTGGGTGCGCAAGGCGTCCGTCTTCCCCGCCACCTTCGGCCTCGCCTGCTGTGCCATCGAGATGATGACGACGGGCGCGGGCCGCTACGACCTGGCCCGTTTCGGCATGGAGGTCTTCCGCGGCTCCCCGCGCCAGGCCGACCTGATGATCGTGGCCGGCCGGGTCAGTCAGAAGATGGCGCCGGTGCTGCGGCAGGTCTACGACCAGATGCCCAACCCCAAGTGGGTCATTTCCATGGGGGTTTGCGCCTCGTCGGGCGGAATGTTCAACAATTACGCCATTGTTCAGGGTGTTGACCACATTGTCCCGGTTGATATCTACCTGCCCGGCTGCCCACCCCGGCCCGAGATGCTCCTGGACGCGATCCTCAAGCTCCACCAGAAGATCCAGGGCTCCAAGCTCGGGGTCAACCAGGAGGAAGCGGCCCGCGAGGCGGAGGAGGCGGCCCTCAAGGCGCTCCCCACCATTGAGATGAAGGGGCTGCTGCGGTGAGCTCTCCCGACACTCCGGAACAGAACGGCGTGCCCGCCCAGCGCGACGACACCGGCGAGGTCATCGGCGTGCGCAGGGGCATGTTCGGGGCCGAGGACGGCGGCGACACCAGCGGCTACGGCGGCCTCGTGCGCACCGTCACGCTGCCCGGCGCCACCTCGCGCCCCTACGGCGGCTACTTCGACGAGGTGGCCGACGAACTCGAAGGCGCCCTGGAGGAGCAGGACCTGCTGCCCGAGAACGCCATCGAGAAGACGGTGGTCGACCGCGGCGAGCTGACCTTCCACATCGCGCGCGAGCACCTCGTACGCGTCGCCCGCACCCTGCGCGACGACCCGGCCCTGCGCTTCGAGCTCTGTACGGGCGTGAGCGGCGTCCACTTCCCCGGGGACACGGGGCGCGAGCTGCACGCGGTCTACCACCTGCGGTCGCTGACGCACGGCCGGCTCGTCCGGCTCGAAGTGAGCGCCCCCGACAGCGATCCGCACATCCCCTCGCTCGTCGAGGTCTACCCGACCAACGACTGGCACGAGCGCGAGACGTACGACTTCTTCGGCATCGTCTTCGACGGCCACCCCGCCCTCACCCGGATCATGATGCCGGACGACTGGCAGGGCTTCCCGCAGCGCAAGGACTACCCCCTCGGCGGCATCGCGGTCGAGTACAAGGGCGCCCAGATCCCGGCTCCGGACCAGCGGAGGTCGTACAGCTGATGTCCACATCGAACGGAACGTCGCAGGCCGCGGCCTCGCATGCGTCCGCCCGCGAGACCACCGAGGGGACCGTCTACACGGTCACCGGCGGCGACTGGGACGAGGTCGTCCAGTCCGCGGCGAAGGCCGACGACGAGCGCATCGTCGTCAACATGGGTCCCCAGCACCCCTCCACGCACGGCGTGCTCCGGCTGATCCTGGAGATCGAGGGCGAGACCGTCACCGAGGCCCGCTGCGGAATCGGTTATCTGCACACCGGCATCGAGAAGAACCTCGAATTCCGCACCTGGACGCAGGGCACCACCTTCGTCACGCGCATGGACTACCTGACGCCGTTCTTCAACGAGACGGCGTACTGCCTCGGCGTCGAGAAGCTCCTCGGCATCACCGACCGGATCCCCGACCGGGCCTCGGTCATCCGCGTCCTGCTCATGGAGCTCAACCGGCTCTCCTCGCACCTGGTCTGCATCGCGACCGGCGGCATGGAGCTGGGCGCGACCACGATCATGATCTACGGATTCCGGGATCGTGAACTCATTCTCGACCTCTACGAGTTGATCACCGGCCTGCGGATGAACCACGCGTTCATCCGCCCCGGCGGCCTCGCCCAGGACCTGCCCCCGGGCGCGATGGACCAGCTCCGCGAGTTCGTGAAGACCATGAAGAAGAACCTGCCGGAGTACGACAAGCTCGCCACCGGCAACCCCATCTTCAAGGCCCGCATGCAGGACGTCGGCTACCTCGACCTGACCGGCTGCATGGCGCTCGGCGCCACCGGGCCCATCCTGCGCTCGGCCGGTCTTCCGCACGACCTGCGCAAGACCGACCCGTACTGCGGCTACGAGACCTACGAGTTCGACGTCCCGACCACCGACACCTGCGACTCCTACGGCCGCTTCCTGGTCCGCCTGGAGGAGATGCGCCAGTCGCTCAGGATCGTCGAGCAGTGCCTGGACCGGCTCCAGCCGGGACCGGTCATGGTCGAGGACAAGAAGATCGCCTGGCCCGCGCAGCTCGCGCTCGGCCCGGACGGACTCGGCAACTCCCTCGACCACATCAAGAAGATCATGGGCACCTCGATGGAGTCCCTGATCCACCACTTCAAGCTGGTGACCGAGGGCTTCCGGGTCCCGGCCGGGCAGGCCTACACCGCTGTCGAGTCGCCCAAGGGCGAACTCGGCGTGCACGTCGTCTCCGACGGCGGCACCCGCCCCTACCGGGTCCACTTCCGCGACCCGTCCTTCACCAACCTGCAGGCCATGGCGGCCATGTGCGAGGGCGGCCAGGTCGCCGACGTCATCGTCGCCGTCGCGTCCATCGACCCCGTGATGGGAGGCGTCGACCGGTGACAGACATCCAACTGGGCATGCCTCAACTGCCCGCGCCCGACTATCCGGCCGACGTGCGCGCCCGGCTCGAGGCGGACGGCAGGGAGATCGTCGCCCGCTACCCCGACAGCCGCTCCGCGCTGCTGCCGCTGCTCCACCTCGTCCAGGCGGAGGAGGGCCACGTCACGCGCACCGGCATGGCCTTCTGCGCGGACCTCCTGAAGCTGACGACGGCCGAGGTCACCGCCGTCGCCACCTTCTACTCCATGTACCGCCGCAAGCCGTCCGGCGACTACCAGGTCGGGGTGTGCACCAACACCCTGTGCGCGGTCATGGGCGGCGACGCCATCTTCGACGAGCTGAAGCGGCACCTGGGCGTCGGCAACAACGAGACCACCGACGACGGCAAGGTGACGCTCGAACACATCGAGTGCAACGCCGCCTGCGACTTCGCGCCCGTCGTGATGGTCAACTGGGAGTTCTTCGACAACCAGACCCCCGAGAGCGCCAAGCGCCTCGTCGACGACCTGCGCGCGGGCCGCCAGGTCGAACCCACCCGCGGCGCCCCGCTGTGCACGTACAAGGAGACCGCGCGCATCCTGGCCGGCTTCCCCGACGAGCGCCCCGGCGCCGTCGCCGCGACCGGCGGCGCGGGCCCGGCCTCGCTGGTCGGCCTGCGGTTGGCCAGGGGCGAGACGCCCGGAGCCCGCGTGGTGCACCCGCGCGGCGAGGAACCGCACGACGAACCCCAGCCGGGCGCCCAGCACCTGAGCTCCCACGACGCACCGCAGCAGACCTCGGCGTCCGACCCCGAGCACCCGGCGGGCCCGGTCAACGAGGAGGGGGAGTGATGACCTTGGCAACCGAGATCGAGGGAAACGGGAACGGGAGCAGCCCCGAGAAGCTCCTGGCACCCGTCCTCTCCGCCTTCTGGGACCAGCCCGAATCCTGGACCCTGGAGACCTACCGGCGCCACGACGGCTACGAGGGCCTGCGCAAGGCGCTCGCGATGACGCCGGACGACCTCATCGCGTACGTCAAGGACTCCGGTCTGCGCGGCCGCGGCGGCGCGGGCTTCCCCACCGGGATGAAGTGGCAGTTCATCCCGCAGGGCGACGGCAAGCCGCACTACCTGGTGGTCAACGCCGACGAGTCGGAGCCCGGGACCTGCAAGGACATCCCGCTCCTGTTCGCCAACCCGCACTCCCTCATCGAGGGCATCGTGATCGCCTGCTACGCGATCCGCTCCTCGCACGCCTTCATCTATCTGCGCGGCGAAGTCGTCCCCGTACTGCGGCGGCTGCACGAGGCGGTGCGGGAGGCGTACGCGGCGGGCTTCCTCGGCAAGGACGTCCTGGGCAGCGGTCTGGACCTCGAACTCACCGTGCACGCGGGCGCGGGCGCGTACATCTGCGGCGAGGAGACCGCACTCCTGGACTCGCTCGAAGGCCGGCGCGGCCAGCCCCGGCTGCGCCCCCCCTTCCCCGCGGTCGCCGGTCTGTACGCGTGCCCCACTGTCGTGAACAACGTCGAATCCATCGCCTCGGTTCCCGCGATCCTGCACCGGGGCAAGGACTGGTTCAAATCCATGGGCAGCGAGAAGTCCCCGGGCTTCACGCTGTACTCGCTGAGCGGGCACGTCGCGAGCCCCGGCCAGTACGAGGCGCCGCTCGGCATCACCCTGCGCCAGCTGCTCGACATGAGCGGCGGGATGCGGCCCGGCCACCGGCTCAAGTTCTGGACGCCGGGCGGCTCCTCGACCCCGATGTTCACCGACGAGCACCTCGACGTGCCACTGGACTACGAGGGCGTGGGCGCGGCCGGGTCGATGCTCGGCACCAAGGCGCTCCAGTGCTTCGACGAGACGACCTGCGTGGTGCGGGCGGTCACCCGCTGGACCGAGTTCTACGCCCACGAGTCCTGCGGCAAGTGCACCCCGTGCCGTGAAGGGACGTACTGGCTGGTCCAGTTGCTCCGCGACATCGAGGCCGGCAAGGGCTCGATGGACGACCTCGACAAGCTGAACGACATCGCCGACAACATCAACGGCAAGTCGTTCTGCGCGCTCGGCGACGGCGCCGCCTCGCCGATCTTCTCCTCGCTCAAGTACTTCCGCGCCGAGTACGAGCAGCACATCACGGGCAAGGGCTGCCCCTTCGACCCCGCCAGGTCCACGGCCTGGGCGGACGACAGCACGGAGGTGAACGCATGACTGTGACGACGAGTAGCGCTTCCTCCGGGGGCGGCGAGGCGGCCGTGCCGCCGGAGGATCTCGTCTCGCTGACCATCGACGGCATCGACATCAGCGTCCCCAAGGGCACCCTGGTGATCCGCGCCGCCGAACAGCTCGGCATCGAGATCCCGCGGTTCTGCGACCACCCCCTGCTCGACCCGGCCGGCGCCTGCCGCCAGTGCATCGTCGAGGTCGAGGGCCAGCGCAAGCCGATGGCGTCCTGCACCATCACCTGCACCGACGGCATGGTGGTCAAGTCCCAGCTCTCCTCGCCGGTGGCCGAGAAGGCCCAGCGCGGAGTGATGGAACTCCTCCTGATCAACCACCCGTTGGACTGCCCGGTCTGCGACAAGGGCGGCGAGTGCCCGCTCCAGAACCAGGCGATGCAGGTCGGCGACACGGACTCGCGTTTCGAGGGCCGCAAGCGCACCTACGAGAAGCCGGTGCCGATCTCCACCCAGGTGCTCCTGGACCGCGAGCGCTGTGTGCTGTGCGCCCGCTGCACCCGGTTCTCCAACCAGATCGCCGGCGACCCGATGATCGAGCTGATCGAGCGGGGCGCGCTCCAGCAGGTCGGCACGGGGGAGGGCGACCCCTTCGAGTCGTACTTCTCCGGGAACACCATCCAGATCTGCCCGGTCGGCGCCCTGACCTCGGCGGCGTACCGCTTCCGCTCCCGGCCCTTCGACCTCGTGTCGTCGCCGTCGGTGTGCGAGCACTGCGCGGGCGGCTGCGCGACCCGCACCGACCACCGGCGCGGCAAGGTCATGCGGCGCCTGGCCGCCGAGGACCCGGAGGTCAATGAGGAGTGGCTCTGCGACAAGGGCCGGTTCGCCTTCCGGTACGCGCAGCAGCCGGACCGGCTGACCACGCCGCTGGTACGCGACGCCGGGACGGGTGAGCTCGTACCGGCGAGCTGGCCCGAGGCGCTGGAGGCGGCCGCCGCCGGGCTGTCCGCCGCGCGCGGCCGGGCCGGGGTGCTCGCGGGCGGCCGCCTGACCGTCGAGGACGCCTACGCCTACGCCAAGTTCGCGCGGATCGCCCTCGACACCAACGACGTCGACTTCCGGGCCCGGGTGCACTCGGCCGAGGAGGCGGACTTCCTGGCGGCGCGGGTCGCCGGACGGGGCCGCGACCTCGACGGGCGGGGCGTCACCCACACCTCCCTGGAGAAGGCCCCGGCCGTGCTCCTGGTCGGCTTCGAGTCCGAGGAGGAGGCACCCGGCGTCTTCCTCAGGCTGCGCAAGGCCTGGCGCAAGCACGGCCAGCGCACCTTCTCGCTCGCCACCCACCTGACCCGCGGCCTGGAGAAGGCGGGCGGCACCCTGCTGCCCGCCGCGCCCGGCACCGAGACCGAGTGGCTGGACGCGCTCGCGGGCGGCGTCGGCCTGGACGAGGACGGCGCGCGGGCGGCCGAGGCCCTGCGCGCCCCGGGCGCCGTCCTCGTCGTCGGCGAGCGGCTCGCGGGCGTGCCCGGCGCGCTGACCGCCGCCGTGCGCGCCGCCACGGCGACCGGCGCCGAACTGGTGTGGATCCCGCGCCGGGCCGGCGAGCGCGGCGCGGTGGAGGCGGGCGCGATCCCGTCGCTGCTGCCCGGCGGCCGCCCGGCCACCGACCCGCGCGCCCGCGAGGAGGTCGCCGCGGCCTGGGGCGTACGCGAACTCCCGCACCGCTACGGCCGCGACACCGGCCAGATCGTCGAGGCCGCGGCCAGCGGCGAACTGGGCGCGCTGCTCGTCGCGGGCGTCGACCCGGCGGACCTGCCGGACCCGGCGCGGGCCCGCGAGGCCCTCGCGGAGACGTTCGTGGTCAGCCTGGAGCTGCGGCCCACCGAGGTCACCGCCCACGCGGACGTGGTCCTCCCGGTCGCCGCCGTCGTCGAGAAGTCCGGCACCTTCCTCAACTGGGAAGGCAGGGCGCGCCTGTTCGAGGCGGCGCTGAAGCCGGAGCAGATGACGCGCGCCCTGGCCCCGACCGACGCGCGGGTGCTGCACATGCTGGCCGATGTCCTGGCCCTCGCCGGAGGCGCTGGGGAACACGGTCACTTCGCCCTGCCCGATGTCCGGGCCGTACGCCGTGAGATGACGCGGCTCGGCACCTGGGACGGGCCGCGCGCGAGCGAGCCCCTGGAGTCGGCGCAGTCGCTGCCCCGGCCCGCCGCGGGCGAGGCGGTGCTCGCCGGGCACCGGCTGCTGCTCGACCAGGGCTCGCTCCAGGAGGGCGACGAGGCGCTGGCGGGCACCCGGCACGCCGCCGTGGCCCGGCTCTCCGCGGCGACCGCGGCCGAGTCCGGAGTCAAGGACGGCGACCTGCTCGACGTCGCCGGTCCGGCCGGCCACGTCCAACTCCCGCTCCGGGTGAGCGAGATGCCCGACCGGGTGGTGTGGCTGCCGCTGAACTCCGTCGGCGACGGCGTCACCGCGGACACCGGCGCCGTCCCCGGACAGGTCGTGCGGATCGGCCCGGCCGTTACGCAAGCCCCCTCGGAGGTGGTGGAGGCGTGATCACGCTCGCTGCGGAGGACCTCTCCCTGTTCGGCCGCGACCCCTGGTGGCTCGTCGTCGTCAAGGCGGTCTTCTGCTTCGCCTTCCTGATGGTGACCGTGCTGTTCTCCATCGTGTGGGAGCGCAAGGTCGTCGCCTGGATGCAGCTGCGCATCGGCCCCAACCGGCACGGCCCCTGGGGCATGCTCCAGTCGCTCGCCGACGGCATCAAGCTGATGCTGAAGGAAGACGTCATCGTCAAGCGCGCGGACAAGGTCGTCTACGTGCTGGCCCCGATCATCGCCGCGATCCCGGCGTTCATGGCGATCGCCGTGATCCCGTTCGGGCCCGCCGGCAACGAGGTCTCGATCTTCGGCCACCGCACCACGATGCAGCTCACCGACCTGCCGATCGCCATGCTGTACGTCCTGGCGGTGGCCTCGGTCGGCATCTACGGCATCGTGCTCGCGGGCTGGTCGTCCGGCTCGACGTACCCGCTGCTCGGCGGTCTCCGCTCGTGCGCGCAGATGATCTCGTACGAGATCGCCATGGGCGCGGCGTTCGCCTCGGTGTTCCTCTACTCGGGGTCGATGTCGACCTCGAAGATCGTCGAGGCGCAGGGCGACCGCTGGTACATCGTGCTGCTGCCGGTCTCCTTCATCATCTACATCATCACGATGGTCGGCGAGACCAACCGGGCGCCGTTCGACATGCCGGAGTCCGAGGGCGACCTGGTCGGCGGCTTCAACACCGAGTACTCGTCCATCAAGTTCGCGATGTTCATGCTCGCCGAGTACGTCAACATGGTCACCGTCTCGGCCGTCTCGGTCACCCTCTTCCTCGGCGGCTGGCGGGCCCCCTGGCCCATCAGCACCTTCTGGGCGGGCGCGAACCACGGCTGGTGGCCGATGCTCTGGTTCGTCATCAAGGTCCAGCTGCTGCTCTTCTTCTTCATCTGGCTGCGCGGCACCCTGCCCCGGGTCCGCTACGACCAGCTGATGAAGCTGGGGTGGAAGGTCCTCATCCCGGTCTCGGTGCTCTGGCTGATGCTGGTCGCGACCGTCCGGGCGCTGCGCAACGACGGCTACGACTTCTCGAAGATCGTGCTGTACGTGGGCGGCGCGGTGGTCGCCGTGCTGCTGCTCTCCTTCGTCGCGGACGTCTTCCGCGGCAAGAAGGAGGACGCGCAGGCGCAGACGCCGCCCGCCGCCTTCGACCCGATGGCCGGAGGGTTCCCGGTGCCGCCGCTGCCCGGACAGACCCTTCCGCCCGTACCCCGCCGACGGCCGCGCCACGAGCGCGAGTTGATTGTCAGTGGTGGCGTCGATACTGAGAGTGACCGAGAGGGAAGGGAGGGCGACGGTGTCTGAGTCATCGACCGGGAAGTCGGAGAAGTCCGCGAAGCCCGGGGAGTCGGGGAAGCCCGGAGAGTCGGGGGAGAAGTTCCTCAACCCGGTGGCCGGCTTCGGCGTGACCTTCAAGGCCATGTTCAAGAAGCGGCTGACCGAGCAGTATCCGGAGCAGCAGAAGGTCACCGCGCCGCGCTTCCACGGCCGCCACCAGCTCAACCGGCATCCGGACGGCCTGGAGAAGTGCGTCGGCTGCGAGCTGTGCGCCTGGGCCTGTCCGGCCGACGCCATCTATGTGGAGGGCGCGGACAACACGGACGAGGAGCGCTACTCGCCGGGCGAGCGCTACGGCCGCGTCTACCAGATCAACTACGCCCGCTGCATCCTGTGCGGCCTGTGCATCGAGGCCTGCCCCACCCGGGCGCTGACGATGACCAACGAGTTCGAGCTGGCCGACTCCTCCCGCGAGAACCTGATCTACACCAAGGAGCAGCTGCTCGCCGGGCTCGACGACACCATGGTCGACACCCCGCACGCGATCTACCCGGGCATGGACGAGCAGGACTACTACCGGGGCCTGGTCACCGAGGCCGCGCCCGGCACCGTCCGGCAGGTGGCGCTCAGCAAGGGGGAGCGGCCCCAGGAGGGCGCCTCCACCTTCGGTGAGGACGAGCCCGCGTCCCGGAAGGTGGTGGGCGCATGAGCGCGGTGCTGGCCGCGGCGGCCACCTCGCACACCTCCACGGGCGAGGCCTTCCAGTTCTGGGTGCTCGGCACGGTCGCCGTGATCGGCGCGCTGTGCACCATCCTCATGAAGAAGGCCGTGCACAGCGCGCTGTGCCTGGCCGGGACCATGATCATCCTCGCGGTCTTCTACCTCGCCAACGGGGCGTACTTCCTGGGCGTCGTCCAGATCGTCGTCTACACCGGCGCGATCATGATGCTGTTCCTCTTCGTCGTCATGCTGGTGGGCGTCACGGCCGCCGACTCGCTGAAGGAGACCATCAAGGGCCAGCGCTGGTGGGCCGCGGCCTGCGGGCTCGGCTTCGGGGTGCTCCTCGTCGCGGGCATCGGCAACGCCTCGCTGAAGACCTTCACCGGCCTCGGCCAGGCCAACGCCAACGGCAACGTCGAGGGTCTCGCCACCCTCATCTTCACCAAGTACGTCTTCGCCTTCGAGATCACCGGCGCCCTGCTGATCACCTCGGCGGTCGGCGCGATGGTGCTCACCCACCGGGAGCGCACCGAGCGCGCCAAGACCCAGCGGGAGATGTCCGAGGAGCGCGTACGCGGCAAGCACCTGCCCCCGCTGCCCGCCCCCGGCGTCTACGCCCGGCACAACGCGGTGGACATCGCGGGCCTGCTCCCCGACGGCACCCCCTCGGAGCTCACCGTCAACCAGACGCTCCGCGGCCGCGGCCAGATCCGTGACGTGTCCGACGAGGCGCTCGCCGACCTCAAGGCCCTGGAGCAGCGCTCCGAGGAGCGGCTCGGCCGGGACGAGGAGGCGGTCAAGTGAATCCGGTCAACTACCTCTATCTGTCGGCCCTGTTGTTCACCATCGGCGCCGCCGGAGTGCTCATCAGGCGGAACGCGATCGTGGTCTTCATGTGCGTCGAGCTGATGCTCAACGCCTGCAACCTCGCGTTCGTCTGCTTCTCCCGGCTGCACGGCAATCTCGACGGCCAGATCATCGCGTTCTTCACGATGGTCGTCGCCGCCGCGGAGGTCGTGGTCGGGCTCGCGATCATCGTGTCGCTCTTCCGTTCCCGCCACTCGGCCTCGGTCGACGACGCCAGCCTGATGAAGCTGTAAGGGGTCGCTAGAACCGTGGGAAACACAGACAACCTCATCGCCCTGCTCATCGCGGCGCCCCTGCTCGGAGCGGCCGTACTGCTGTGCGGCGGACGGAGACTGGACGGGATCGGCCACTGGCTGGGCACGCTGCTCGCGGCCGCGTCCTTCGTCCTGGGCGCGGTGCTCTTCGTCGACATGCTGGGCCGCTCGGCCGACGGCCGCACGGTGACCCAGCACCTGTTCAGCTGGGTTCCGGTCGCCGGCTTCCAGGCCGACGTCGGCTTCCACCTCGACCAGCTGTCGATGACCTTCGTCCTGCTGATCACCGGTGTGGGCACGCTGATCCACATCTACTCGATCGGCTACATGGAGCACGACGAGAACCGCCGCCGCTTCTTCGCCTACCTGAACCTGTTCCTCGCGGCGATGCTGCTCCTGGTCCTCGCCGACAACTACCTTCTGCTGTACGTCGGTTGGGAAGGCGTGGGCCTCGCGTCCTACCTGCTCATCGGCTTCTGGCAGCACAAGCCCAGCGCGGCGACCGCCGCCAAGAAGGCCTTCCTGGTCAACCGGGTCGGCGACATGGGCCTGTCGATCGCCATCATGGTGATGTTCACGACCTTCGGCTCGTTCGCCTTCTCCACCGTGCTCGGCGAGGCGGGCGGGGCGAGCTCGGGCCGCGACACCGCCATCGGCCTGATGCTGCTGCTCGCCGCGTGCGGCAAGTCGGCACAGGTGCCGCTGCAGTCCTGGCTCGGCGATGCGATGGAGGGCCCGACCCCGGTCTCGGCCCTGATCCACGCGGCGACCATGGTGACCGCGGGCGTCTACCTGATCACCCGCTCCGGCGCGATCTTCAACGCGGTGCCGGACGTGCAGACGGCGGTGGTCGTCGTGGGCGCGGTCACGCTCCTGTTCGGTGCGATCGTCGGTTGCGCGAAGGACGACATCAAGAAGGCGCTGGCCGGCTCGACGATGTCGCAGATCGGCTACATGATCCTGGCCACCGGCCTCGGCCCGATCGGCTACGCCTTCGCGATCATGCACCTGGTGACGCACGGCTTCTTCAAGGCCGGGCTGTTCCTCGGCGCGGGCTCGGTCATGCACGGCATGAACGACGAGGTCGACATGCGGAAGTACGGCGGCCTGCGCACGTACATGCCGGTCACCTTCGTCACCTTCGGCCTCGGCTACCTCGCGATCATCGGCTTCCCCGGACTGTCCGGCTTCTTCTCCAAGGACAAGATCATCGAGGCGGCGTTCGCGAAGGGCGGCGCCGAGGGCTGGATCCTTGGCGCGGTCACCCTGCTCGGCGCCGCGATCACCGCGTTCTACATGACGCGCGTGATGATCCTGACCTTCTTCGGCGAGGAGCGCTGGAAGCACGCGAAGACCCCTTCGCCGGACCGGCCGGGCGTGGAGCCCGCCGCCGAGACCCGGGGCGCCCACGACGAGCCGCACCCGCACGAGTCCCCGAAGTCCATGACGATCCCCATGATCGTCCTCGCCTTCGGCTCGGTCTTCGCGGGCGGCGTCTTCGGCATCGGCGACCGGTTCGTGAAGTGGCTCGAACCCATCACCTCGTTCGACCACGGCGATTCGCCGGTCGGCCAGTGGACGGTCACCGCCGCCACCATCGTCTGCCTGCTGATCGGCGTGGGCCTCGCGGTCGCCCAGTACGGCCGCAAGCCCGTCCCGGTGGTCGCCCCGCGCGGCTCCCTGCTCACCCGGGCCGCCCGCCGCGACCTGCTCCAGGACGACTTCAACCACGTGGTCCTGGTCCGCGGCGGCGAGCACCTGACCCGCTCGCTCGTCTACCTCGACCACAGCCTGGTCGACGGAGTCGTCAATGGAACCGCCGCCTCGGTCGGCGGGCTCTCCGGCCGGCTGCGCAAGCTGCAGAACGGCTTCGCCCGCAGCTACGCGGTCTCGATGTTCGGAGGTGCTGTGGTGATCATCGCCGCGACTCTGCTGATGAGGGCGGTGTAACGCGATGTCCTTCCCCCTCCTCACCGCTACGGCCGCCCTCCCGGCGCTCGGCGCCGTCGCGACCGCGGCCGTCCCGGCG
Source organism: Streptomyces sp. NPDC045846 (assembly GCF_056431605.1). Lineage (NCBI taxonomy): Bacteria > Bacillati > Actinomycetota > Actinomycetes > Kitasatosporales > Streptomycetaceae > Streptomyces > Streptomyces sp. NPDC045846. The sequence goes on from NZ_JBWKKJ010000017.1 coordinate 106,289, forward strand.
GCCCGGCGCACCGCCGCCAAGTGGCTGGCCCTGCTGGTCTCGGTGGGCACCCTGGTGCTCGCCGCGATCCAGCTCGTACGGTTCGAACCGGGCGGCTCCCGCTACCAGTTGACCGAGTCGCACGCCTGGATCAAGGACTTCGGCGTCCGCTACGAACTGGGCGTGGACGGCATCGGGGTGGCCCTCATCGGGCTCACCGCGCTGCTCATCCCCTTCATCATCGCGGCGGGCTGGCACGACGCCGACCCCCTGGAGACCCACAGCAGCCGCTGGCGGCCGACGCAGGGCTTCTTCGCCCTGATCCTCGCCGTCGAGGCGATGGTGGTGCTCTCCTTCGAGGCCACCGACGTCTTCCTCTTCTACATCCTGTTCGAAGCCATGCTCATCCCGATGTACTTCCTCATCGGCGGCTTCGGCGACCGTGCGCACGCACAGGGCGACGAGGCGGCGGCCACCCAACGCTCGTACGCGGCCGTCAAGTTCCTCCTCTACAACCTGGTCGGCGGCCTCATCATGCTGGCCGCCGTCATCGGTCTCTACGTGGTGGCGGGCTCGTTCTCGCTGAACGAGATCGCCGCGGCCCGCGCGAGCGGCTCGCTCCACATGGCGACCAACACCGAGCGGCTGCTGTTCCTCGGCTTCTTCTTCGCCTTCGCGGTGAAGGCCCCGCTGTGGCCGCTGCACACCTGGCTGCCCAACGCGATGGGCGAGGCGACCGCGCCGGTCGCCGTGCTCATCACCGCGGTCGTCGACAAGGTCGGCACCTTCGCGATGCTGCGCTTCTGCCTCCAGCTCTTCCCGGAGGCCAGCAAGTGGGCCACACCGGTGATCGTGGTGCTCGCCGTGATCAGCATCATCTACGGGGCGCTGCTCGCGGTCGGCCAGCGCGATATCAAACGCCTGGTGGCGTACGCGTCGATCTCGCACTTCGGCTTCATCATCATGGGCATCTTCGCGATGACCACCCAGGGCCAGTCCGGCGCGACGCTCTACATGGTCAACCACGGCATCTCGACCGCCGCGCTCATGCTGGTCGCCGGCTTCCTGATCTCGCGCCGCGGCTCCCGGCTCATCTCGGACTACGGCGGGGTGCAGAAGGTCGCCCCCGTGCTGGCCGGCACGTTCCTGATCGGCGGCCTCGCCACCCTCTCGCTGCCGGGGCTCGCGCCCTTCGTCAGTGAATTCCTGGTCCTGGTCGGCACGTTCAGCCGCTACCCGGCGGCGGGCGTGGTCGCGACCCTCGGCATCGTCCTGGCCGCGCTCTACGTCCTCGTCCTCTACCAGCGGACGATGACCGGACCGGTCAAGGCCGAGATCCAGGGCATGCCCGACCTCAAGGTCCGCGAACTGCTCGTGGTGGCCCCGCTGATCGCCCTGCTGATCTTCCTCGGGGTCTACCCGAAGCCGCTGACGAACATCGTCAACCCGGCGGTGGGCCACACCATGTCGGACGTACAGAAGAAGGACCCCAACCCGGTGGTGGAGGCGGCCAAGTGAGCCCATCAGCTGTCCACAGCCTGTGGACCACGGCGGCGGAGGGGAAGCTCGACAAGATCCCCGCGCCGCACATCGAGTACGCGCAGCTCGCGCCCACCCTGATCGTCGTGGGCGCGGCGCTCCTCGGCGTCCTCGTCGAAGCCTTCGTCCCGCGCCGCAGCCGCTACTACGTGCAGGTGTTCCTGTCGGTGGTCGCGCTCGGCGCCGCCTTCGCCGCGGTGGTCGGCCTCGCGGCCGGCGGCTACGGCACGACCAAGGCGCACATCGCCGCCATGGGCGCCGTCGCGGTCGACGGCCCCGCGCTCTTCCTCCAGGGCACCATTCTGCTGGCCTCCATCGTGGCGGTCTTCACCTTCGCCGAGCGCCGCCTGGACCCGGTGGCGCACGGCAACAAGGTGGACTCCTTCGCCGCGCAGGCCGCCTCGGTGCCGGGCAGCGACAGCGAGAAGGCCGCGGTCAAGGCCGGGTTCACCACGACCGAGGTCTTCCCGCTGGCCCTGTTCGCGGTCTCCGGCATGCTGGTCTTCCCGGCGGCGAACGACCTGCTGACCCTGTTCGTGGCGCTTGAGGTCTTCTCCCTCCCGCTCTACCTGCTGTGCGCCCTGGCCCGCCGCAAGCGGCTCATGTCACAGGAAGCGGCGGTCAAGTACTTCCTGCTCGGCGCGTTCTCCTCGGCCTTCCTGCTCTTCGGCATCGCGCTCCTGTACGGCTACGCGGGCTCCGTCTCGTACGCCACGATCGCCGACGTGGTCAGCGGCTCGGTCCAGAACGTGGACCCCGCGCTCGCCGGGACCATGGGCAACGACGCGCTGCTGCTCATCGGCGGCGCGATGCTCCTGATGGGCCTGCTGTTCAAGGTCGGCGCGGTGCCGTTCCACATGTGGACGCCGGACGTCTACCAGGGCGCGCCCACCCCGGTGACCGGCTTCATGGCTGCGGCCACCAAGGTCGCGGCCTTCGGGGCGCTGCTCCGCCTGCTGTACGTGGTGCTGCCCGGCATGAGCTGGGACTGGCGGCCGGTCATGTGGGGCGTCGCGATCATCACGATGCTGGGCGGCGCGGTCGTCGCCATCACCCAGACCGACATCAAGCGCCTGCTGGCGTACTCCTCGATCGCGCACGCCGGGTTCATCCTGGCCGGTGTCATCGCCACCAACGCGGACGGCATCTCGTCGGTGCTGTTCTACCTGGCGGCGTACTCCTTCGTGACGATCGGCGCGTTCGCCGTGGTCACGCTGGTGCGGGACGCGGGCGGCGAGGCGACGCACCTGTCCAAGTGGGCCGGGCTCGGCCGCCGTTCGCCGCTGGTCGCGGCGGTCTTCGCGGTCTTCCTGCTCGCCTTCGCGGGCATCCCGCTGACGTCCGGTTTCTCCGGGAAGTTCGCCGTGTTCAAGGCGGCGGCGGAGGGGGGCGCGGGGGCGCTGGTCGTGGTCGGTGTCGTGTCCTCGGCGGTCGCCGCGTTCTTCTACATCCGGGTGATCGTGCTGATGTTCTTCAGCGAGCCGAAGGCGGACGGGCCGACGGTCGCGGTGCCTTCGCCGCTGACGATGGCCACGATCGGGGTGGGTGTCGCGGTGACGCTCGTGCTGGGTGTCGCGCCGCAGTACTTCCTTGACCTGGCGCACAGTGCGGGTGTGTTTGTTCGGTAGGGGGTGGGCGGGGCTCCCCACCCCGCCCCTCTCCGGGGGTGGAAGGACCCTGGGGGCTCCGCCCCCAGACCCCCATTCGCGCCTGAACGGCGCTCGTCCTCAATCGCCGGACGGGCTGAAGATGCCAGCCTGGGCCAGCACCGTACCGCCAAGGGGCGCGGGGAACTGCGCGAGAAGCGAGCACGGTCCGCAGCCGTAAGCGGGTTGAGGGGCGCGGGGAACTGCGCGAGAAGCGGGCACGGTCCGCAGCCGTAAGCGGGTTCAGGGGCGCGGGGAACTGCGCACTTCGGGGGCAGGCGTGGGGGCCCAGCCCCCCCCGCTAGGGCAGGGTGGTGAGGAGGGCCAGGACCTCCTCGCCCCAGGTGGCCAGCTTCTTCTCACCCACCCCACCGATCGCCCCGAGCTCCCCCATCGACCCCGGCCGAACCGTCGCGATCTCCCGCAGCGTCGCATCGTGGAAGATCACGTACGCCGGGACCCCCGCCTCCTTCGCCTGGGCCGCGCGCCACGTCCGCAGCGCCTCGAAGACCGGGAGCACCTCAGCGGGCAGGTCGGCCGCCACGGTGGACTTCTTCGACGCGCCGCGCGCCGCCCGCACCGGCTTCTCCGGCTCCGTCCGCATCCGGACCTCGCGCCCGCCGCCCAGCACCTCCGCGCTCGGTCCGGTCAGGACCAGCGTGCCGTACTCACCCTCCACCGCGAGCAGTCCCTGCGCGAGCAACTGCCGCACCACGCCCCGCCATTGGGCCTCCGACAGCTCTTCCCCGATGCCGAAGACGGACAGCGCGTCATGGTCGAACTGGATGACCTTCGCGGTCCTGCGGCCGAGCAGGATGTCGATGATCTGGCCCGCGCCGAACTTCTGGCCCCGCTCGCGCTGGAGGCGTACGACGGTGGACAGCACCTTCTGCGCGGCCACCGTGCCGTCCCACGTCTGCGGCGGGGTCAGGCAGGTGTCGCAGTTCCCGCAGGTCGCGGCCTCGGCCTCCTGGCCGAAGTAGCCCAGAAGCTGGGCCCGGCGGCACGAGGCGGTCTCGCAGAGCGCCAGCATCGCGTCCAGATGCGCGGCCGCGCGGCGCCGGAACGCCTCGTCGCCCTCGCCGCTCTGGATCAACTTGCGCTGCTGGACGACGTCTTGGAGCCCGTACGCCATCCAGGCCGTCGACGCCAGCCCGTCGCGCCCCGCGCGGCCGGTCTCCTGGTAGTAGCCCTCGACCGACTTCGGCAGGTCGAGGTGGGCCACGAACCGCACGTCCGGCTTGTCGATGCCCATGCCGAAGGCGATGGTCGCCACCACGACCAGGCCGTCCTCCCGCAGGAAGCGCGACTGGTTGAGCGCGCGCGTCCCCGCGTCGAGCCCGGCGTGGTACGGGACGGCCTGCACCCCGTGGTCGCTCAGGTACTGGGCGGTCTTCTCCACCGAGGCCCGCGAGAGGCAGTAGACGATGCCCGCGTCCCCCTCGTGCTCCTCCTTCAGGAACGTCAGGAGCTGCTTCTTCGGGTCGCTCTTCGGCACGATCCGGTACTGGATGTTCGGCCGGTCGAAGCTCGCCACGAAGTGCCGGGCCTCCGGCATCCCGAGGCGCTGGGTGATCTCGCGGTGCGTGGCGTCCGTGGCCGTCGCGGTGAGCGCGATGCGCGGCACGTCGGGCCAGCGCTCGCCGAGCAGGGACAGGGCGAGGTAGTCCGGGCGGAAGTCGTGGCCCCACTGGGCGACGCAGTGCGCCTCGTCGATGGCGAAGACGGAGATCTTGGCGCGGGAGAGCAGGTCGAGCGTGGCCTCCACGCGCAGGCGCTCGGGGGCCAGGTACAGCAGGTCGAGCTCGCCGGCGAGCAGCTCCGCCTCGACGGTGCGGCGCTCGTCGAAGTCCTGCGTGGAGTTGATGAACCCGGCGCGCACGCCGAGCGCGCGCAGCGCGTCCACCTGGTCCTGCATCAGGGCGATGAGGGGGGAGACCACGACGCCGGTACCGGGCCTGACCAGGGCGGGGATCTGGTAGCAGAGCGACTTTCCGCCGCCGGTCGGCATGAGGACCACCGCGTCGCCACCGGACACGACGTGCTCGATGACCTCGCCCTGGGCGCCGCGGAAGGATTCGTATCCGAAGACCCGGTGCAGTGTCTGGAGGGCCTCGGTGTCGGGCTCCGCGGTCACCGTCCGCGTTCCGTCCGTCGCGCTCATCGCTCTGTCCCCCGTGCTGGTCCGTCGACTGCCTCACCGTTCACCCTCGCAACGATAGGCGTCCCCGCCGACACCCCGGGAGTTATCCACAACCCGGGGCCGATTCCCGCCCCCGGCCCGACCGCCCCGCCCCCGCGAGGCCCCGCGGCGGAGCCGCGGGGTGTCCAAGCCGGGCGGGGCGGGGCAAGGGGGATCAGGTCGACGGGGTGATCCGGCCCCGTACCTCGCCCAGGCCCACCCGCACCCCGTGCGCCCCCGGCGCCCAGGCGGTGAGGACGACCTCGTCGCCGTCTTCGAGGAAGGTGCGCTTGCCGGTGGGGAGCTCCAGCGGCTCCGTACCGTTCCACGTGAGTTCGAGGAGCGAGCCCCGCTGTCCGCGCTCGGGGCCGCTGACCGTGCCCGAGCCGTACACGTCCCCGGTCCGCAGCGACGCGCCGTTGACCGTCATGTGGGCCAGCTGCTGCGCGGCCGTCCAGTACATCGAGGCGAACGGCGGCTCGGCCACCACCGTGCCGTTGATCGACACCGTGATGCGCAGGTCGAAGCCGCCCGGGACCTCCTCGGCGGAGTCGTCCAGGTAGGGCAGGAGGGGGAAGTCGCGGGCCGGGGGAGCGACCCGGGCCGCCGCGAGGGCCTCCAGCGGGGTGACCCACGCCGAGACCGAGGTCGCGAAGGACTTGCCGAGGAACGGGCCGAGCGGCACGTACTCCCAGGCCTGGATGTCCCGCGCCGACCAGTCGTTGAGGAGGAACAGACCGAAGACGTGGTCGTCGAAGGCGCCGAGCCCGACCCGCTCGCCCAGCCGCGACGGCGTGCCCACGACGAAGCCGACCTCCGCCTCGATGTCCAGCTTGACCGACGGGCCGAAGACCGGGGCCGGGTCGGCCGGGGCCTTGCGCTGGCCCTGCGGGCGGACGACCTCCGTGCCGGAGACCACGACCGTGCCGGACCGGCCGTGGTAACCGATCGGCAGGTGCTTCCAGTTGGGGGTCAGCGCCGCGCCGTCGGGGCGGAAGATCTGGCCCACGTTCGTGGCGTGGTGCTCGCTCGCGTAGAAGTCGACGTAGTCGGCGACCTCGTACGGAAGGTGCAGCTCCACCTCGGCGAGCGGGTGCAGGAGGGGCTCTATGACCGGGCGGTGGGCGGGCACGGTCACCCACGCGGTGAGCGCCCGGCGTACATCGCGCCAGGCCGTGCGCCCCGCCGCCAGCAGGGGGTTGAGGCTCGGCTTGGCGAGGAGCGCCGCGTACGGCGAACCCAGCGCGTGCGCCGCCGCCCCCGCGTCCAGGACGTGGTCGCCGATGCGCACGCCGACCCTGCGGTCCTCGGGATGGCCCGGCGTGGAGAAGACGCCGTAGGGGAGATTGTGCGGGCCGAAGGGATCGCCCTCGGCCAGTTCGAGCGGGCTCTGCTCGGACATCGGTGCCTGCCTCGCTTTCCACGGGTGTGGGTCACACGTTACGTCGGCGGTGCGCGGGGCGGCAGTGCCTAAAGAGTTCGCAATGTCCGGAAATTCCGTCTCCGGAAGCGGGGGTTCCCCCTTAGCGTCTCTGTCCGGGGCACGCCCGCCGAGGGGGTCGCGCGTCCCTGCGGGGCTGTGGGGGCTCTCTGTCCCGAGGGGGGACTGGTGTCGGGCAGTAACGTGCTGTTCAGGGCGGACCGGGACGTACCGGGACTGATCGTCAAGTTCGGGAACTATCCGCTGCACCACGGCGGGGTCGGCGCCATCCGCAGTCTGGGCAGACTCGGGGTGCCGATGTACGCGATCACCGAGGACCGCTGGACCCCGGCCGCCCAGTCCCGCTACCTCAGGCGGGCCTTTCCCTGGCCGACGACCGGCGTCGAGGAACCGGCCGCGCTGGTGGAGGGACTGCTCGGGATCGGCCGGCGGATCGGCCGCCCCGCCGTCCTGATCCCCACCGACGAAGAGGCCGCGGTGCTGATCGCCGAGCACCAGGAGGAGCTCGCCGGCCACTTCCTCTTCCCGCCCGTGGCGCCGGACCTGCCCCGGCGCCTGGCCAGCAAGCAGGGGCTGCACGAGCTGTGCGTGGAGCACGGGGTGCCGTCCCCGGCGGCCGCCTTTCCCGAGACGTACGCCGATGTCGAGGACTTCGCGCGGCACGCCCGCTTCCCGGTGGTGGCCAAGAACCGGGAGGCCTTCGTGCGGCGGCGCAGCCCCGCCGTGCCCGGCACCACCCGGATCGAGGACGGCGCGCACCTGCTCGCGCTGGCCCGCGGCTGGGGGGCGAGCCCCGGGGTGATCCTCCAGGAGTACCTGCCGCGCGAGCAGGCCGAGGACTGGATCGTGCACGCCTACTTCGACGAACACTCCACCCCGCTCGCGCTGTTCACCGGAGTGAAGGTGCGCTCCTGGCCGCCGCACGCCGGGATGACGGCCAACGCGTACGTCGTCGACAACCCGGAACTCGCAGCCCTCGCCGAGCAGTTCGTCAAACGCATCGGCTTCACCGGCATCGTCGACCTCGACCTGCGCTTCGACCGGCGCGACGGGCGCTACAAGCTCCTGGACTTCAACCCCAGGATGGGCGCGCAGTTCCGCCTCTTCGAGAGCGAGTCCGGCGTGGACGTGATCCGCGCCCAGCACCTGCACCTCACCGGCCGCCGGGTCCCGGAGGGCGAACAGCCGGCCGGGCGGCGCTACGTGGTCGAGAACATCGACCTGCCCGCGCTGCTCGCCTACCGGCGCAGCGGCTACACCACACCCCACGCGCCCGAGCGCCCGACCGGCACCGAATTCGCCTGGGTCGCGGGGGACGATCTCAGACCCTTCTTCACGATGATGGCCCGCTTCGTCCGTCCCGGGGCGCAGCACCTGTACCGGCTCTGGCGGAGCTCCCGCCGTGCCGTGACGAAGTAACCCGGCGCGATCCGGCGCCGAACCCCCTTGGTCCGTACGGCGGTCGCCGTCGCGTCAGGGGCGAGTCGTTCTCCTGGAAGGGGTCCCTGAGTGAGCACTTCGACACGTCCGGTGGCGGTCATCGGCGCGGGGCCGTTCGGCCTGTCCGCCGCCGCCCATCTGCGCGCCCGGGGGATACCCGTCCGCGTCTTCGGCTCGCTGATGGTGAGCTGGCGGGAGCACATGCCGGCGGGCATGATCCTCAAGTCGACGCCGGCCGCCTCCAGCATCGACGCGCCCCAGCCCGGCCACGGGCTGCTCGACTTCTGCGCGGACACCGGGACCCGGCGGCTCGAATCGGACTGGGACCTGATCCCGGTGGAGACCTTCGCGGCCTACGGACAGTGGTTCGCCGACAGGCTCTTCCCCGACCTGGAACAGGTCAGGGTGGTCGAGGTGGACCGCGTGTCCGACGGGGGCTTCGCGCTGAAACTGGACTCCGGCGAGAGCTTCCAGGCGCGGGCCGTGGTGGTCGCGACCGGACTGTCGGGCCTTGCCCGGCTGCCGCGCGAACTGGCCGCCGCGGTCCCGGACGGCCCCACGGCGACGGGCCCCGTCTCGCACGCCGCCCAGCACCACGACCTGTCCGGCTTCGCCGGGCGCGAGGTGCTGGTGATCGGGGCCGGCCAATCCGCCCTGGAGAACGCCGTGTTGATGGCCGAGGCGGGGGCGAGCGTACGGGTCGTCGCGCGCGGGGCGGGGGCGGTGCGGTTCGGCGCGGCGCCCGACCAGCAGCCCCGCTTCAGCCCCAACTCGCCGTTCGGCAGGGCCTGGTCGCTGTACGCCTTCTCGTACCACGCGACCCACTTCCGCCACCTGCCCGCGCCCGCCCGGCACTACCTGGTCCGCAACGTGCTGGGCCCGCTGGGCGCGTGGTGGCTGCGGGACCGCTTCACGGGGCAGGTCGCGGTGACCGAGGGGCGCCGGATCGTCCGGGCCCGGGTCGAGGACGGCCGGCCCGTGCTCACCCTCAGCGGGGGGACGGGGGCGCAGCGGGAGCTGGCCGCGGACCATGTGATGGCGGCGACGGGCTACCGCATGGACGTGGCCGCGCTCGACTTCCTGGGGCACGGGCTGCGCACCCAGCTGTCCACGTCCCGGGGCGCGCCGGTCCTGGACGCGGGCTACCAGTCCACCGTCCCCGGCCTGTACTTCACGGGGCTGCCCGCGGCGTCGTCCTTCGGGCCGGTGATGCGGTTCGTCTGCGGCACGGAGTACGCCTCACCGCGGCTGGCTGCCTCGGTGGCAGCCGCCTGAGGACCTGCGGCTCCGCCGCTGAAGATGCTCATGCTGGGCGGCAGCGGTCTTGCCAGGGGTGCGGGGAACTGCGCGACCAGCCCACGCACGATCCGCAGCCGAACGAAACCCCCGCAGGTCGCGCGGCGGGGAGGGGGTCAGCCCGCTTCGCGGGGGATGCGGCGCTCCCACGTGCGGTGGAACACCACCTCGCCGCCCTCCCGGCACACCACCTCGTCCGACGTCACGAAGTCCGCCGCGTCACACGCGATCGAGGACCGCGTGTCGATCGTCACGTCCCACCCCGACTCCGGCCGGTGCAGCCGCAGATGCCACTCGGAGCGGGTCCGGGCGGACAGCGGGTCGTCCGACTGGATCGTGTACGTCTCCTTCGCGTCCTCCGTGAATTCGAGCCCGTCCGGATAGACCCGCGTACCGCCGTAGCGCGGGTCGACCTCCAGGCGCCACTCGCCCTTCGCCACGTCGCGGACGACGAGCCGTTCGGGGCGCGGCTCGTCCAGCGGGGCGGGGAAGGAGACCCCGAGCGGCTCGGACTGCTCGGGGTCGGCGAACGCGATCGTGTCGTCCGACGTGCGCTCCCGCAGCGGGAGTTGGAGGAAGGAGCCGTCCGGGTCGAGGGTGAAGCCCACCGAGTCGGCCTGCGGCCAGATCCACGGCCAGTACGCGGAGGAGACCGCGAGCCGGATGCGGTGGCCCGGCGGGAAGGAGTGACCGATGCCGTTGAGGGCGAAGGTCACCTCTTCCGTCGCGCCCAGGGGCCAGGCCGCCGCGCGGTCCCTGCCGTGGCGGGCCGACAGGTTGAGCACGCCGCGCGTGACCAGCGTGGAGGAGCCGTCCGGGGCCACGTCGCAGAGCCGGGCGACGGCCTGTCCGAACGGCACGTCCATGCGCAGCTTCAGCGTGACCCGGGGGCGGCCCAGGACGTCGAGGGGGCCCGAGTCGGCCGGAACCGGGAAGTCGAAGGCCGCCGAGTGGGCGTCCTCGGCGCGCTGGTCCGGGGGGAGGCCGGCGTCGTTCCCGAAGGGGAAGAAGCGGCCCGCGTCCAGGCCGGTGTGCTGCGGCGAGCGCACCCGCACGGGCGGGCCCTGGAGCGCGTACGAGACCGGGGTGACGTGCGGCGAGGGCCAGGCGGGGTCGCCGACCCAGCGGCCCGGGAGCTCGGCGTAGACCGTGGCGGGCGGGTGCGACTCGCTGATCCAGGAGCGCAGGAGCGGCTCCTTCATCACGCCCGTCTCCTCGCCCTTGAGGTGGTGGTCCCACCAGCGCAGGGTCTCCTGGAGGAAGCCGATCGCGGGGCCGGGCGGCAGCCCGCGGTCCGGGTACTGGTGGGACCAGGGGCCGATCAGGCCGCGTACCCGGTCGGAGGGGAGGTGCTCGACCAGCCGGAGGACCGTGTCCCGGTAGGGGTCGTGCCAGCCGCCCACGGCGAGGACGGCCGCGTCGATCGCGGCGTAGTCCTCGCAGACGCTGCCGTGCTTCCAGTAGGCGTCCCGGGTCTGGTGGGCGAGCCAGGTGTGGATGAATGGGCGCACCGCTTCGAGCCGTTCAAGCCACATTTCCCGCCATTTTTCCCCGACGTAGAGGGGGTCGGGCGGGCGCGAGACGAAGGCCAGCATGGTCGCCGCCCAGGCGTGCATGTCCACGGCGAGCACGGAACCGCCCATGTAGTGGACGTCGTTGTCGTAGCGGTCGTCGGTCGAGCAGACCGTGACGACGGCCTTGAGCGGCTCGGGGGCCAGGGCGGCGATCTGGAGGCTGTTGAAGCCGCCCCAGGAGATGCCGAACATGCCCACCTTGCCGGTGCACCAGGGCTGCTGGGCCAGCCAGTTGACGACCGCGACGCCGTCGGCGAGCTCCGTCGCGTCGTACTCGTCTCCCGGCAGCCCCTCGGAGCAGCCGTGCCCGCGCACGTCCACGCGCACCGAGGCGTAGCCGTGCCCGGCGTACCAGGGGTGGCGCTGCCAGTCGCGCGGCGCCGTCCAGTCGGTCAGCCGGTACGGGAGGTATTCGAGCAGCGCGGGGACGGGCTCCTCGGTGACCGGGCGCCAGACGCGCGCGTAGAGCAGCGTGCCGTCGGGCAGCGGGATCCGGACGTCCTCGCGCTGCGTCTCGTACGGGAATTCGGTGCGGATGTGCATGGCGGCGACCTCAGTGGACGGGGTGCATGGTGCGCTTGAGCCAGGGGGCGGCTAGGATCACGGCGACGCCGACGGCCACCGCGACGGCGCCGTTCACGCCGAAGTAGGCGGCGTTGGAGACCTTTCCGTACACCTTCACGGTCTGGGCCTGGATGCCGTTGGCGAGCGCGAGGGAGAGGAACCAGAGCGACATCGTCTGGCTGGCGAAGGCCTTCGGGGCGAGCTTGGTGGTGGCCGACATGCCGGAGGTTTCGAGCAGGATGTCGCCAAGTCCGAGCAGCAGGTACGAGCCGACGATCCACCAGGCCGCCATCTTGTACGTGTCGCCGCCGTGCCCGGCGGTCGGCACCACCATCAGCAGGAACGACAGCCCGCCCAGGATCACCCCGAAGGCGATCTTGTTGGAGGCGTGCGGCTGGCGCGGCCCCATGCGGGCCCACACGGCGGCCACCACCGGCGCGAGCGCCACCTCGAACGCGCCGAGCGCGGAGGCGTACCAGCCGGCCGGGAAGTGGAAGCCGAGGAGGGTGGTCTCGGCGTTGGTGGAGGCGAGCAGCATCATCGTCGAGTACGCCTGGAACAGGATGAAGTTGAAGGCCACCGAGGCCAGGAACAGCACCACGTAGGGCCGCAGCCGCCCGCGCTCCTCGTGGGTGACGCGGGGGCTCGCGAACATCACCGCGAAGTAGACGACCGGCGCGATCACCGAGATCAGGGTCAGCAGGTCGACGAAGCGGCTCATCGTCAGCCAGCCGCCGAGCGCGAGCAGCACCGCGAGCGCCGCGACGACGAGGGCACCGAGCGCCATGAGCCGGACCGCGCGGCGCATGCCCTCGGGCGGCAGGGCGAACTCGGCCGCGTGCCTGCGTCCGGCCAGGTGGCGCCGGCCCAGGACGTACTGGATCAGGCCGAAGGTCATGCCGACGGCGGCCGCCGAGAAGCCCCAGTGCCAGCCCTTGTGGTCGCCGAGCCAGCCGGTGATCAGCGGCCCGAGGAAGGCGCCGATGTTGATGCCCATGTAGTACAGCGCGAATCCGGCGTCGCGCCGCTCGTCGTCGGTGCGGTAGAGCTTGCCGACCATGGAGGCGACGTTGGGCTTGAGCAGGCCGGTGCCCGCGCTGATCAGGCCGAGCCCGGCCCAGGTCGTCGCCGGTGCGGGCACGGCCATCGCGTAGTGGCCGCAGGCGATGAGGACGCCGCCGTACAGGACCGCGCGGTAGGAGCCGAGGATGCGGTCGGCGAGCCAGCCGCCGGCCACCGAGACCAGGTAGACGAGGGTGCCGTACGCGGCCGAGACGGAGGCGGCGGTGGCCGCGTCCATGCCCATGCCGTCGTGCGCGACGGAGTCGGCGAAGTACAGGACGAGGATCGCCTGCATGCCGAGGAACGAGAAGCGTTCCCAGACCTCCAGGCCGGACAGGGTGAGCAGCCCGCGGGGCTGACCGAAAAAGGCGTGGTCGTCCTGCGGGGGCGGCTGCTCGGCGGCCGGATCGCCGGGGGTGTCGGTCATCGTTCCGGACAAAAGGTCCACTCCTGATCGTATGAGCTGATCAAGAACATACCGGGGTCCAAGGGACTGCGCGCGAGGGGTGACGGGAAGGCGCCCACGGTGATCGAACAGCGACCCGATACGCTGACTTGAGTGAAGGCAGCGACACATCGACAATCCGTGTGATCGTCAGCAGACAGGAGTACCCCTCGTGACCGTCGTCGGGCCGTTCGGGCTGAGCGTGCGGGACCAGGCACTTGAAGCCGATGTCCAGACCGGATTGGCGGCTGTCGAGGCGGGACTGCTCGATGCCACCAAGAGCGAGGTCCCGTTCATCACGGAGGCCGCGCAGCACCTCATCCGCGCAGGTGGCAAGCGATTCCGCCCGCTGATCGTGATGCTGGCCGCCCAGTTCGGGGATCCGTACGCGCCGGGCGTCGTGCCCTCCGCGGTGGTCGTGGAGCTCACGCACCTCGCGACGCTGTACCACGACGACGTGATGGACGAGGCCGACGTGCGGCGCGGCGTGGACAGCGCCAACGCCCGCTGGGGCAACTCCGTCGCGGTCCTCACGGGTGATTTTCTCTTCGCGCGCGCCTCGCACATACTGGCGGATCTCGGCCCCGAGGCCGTACGCATTCAGGCCGAGGCGTTCGAACGGCTGGTTACCGGCCAGATCCTGGAGACCGCGGGCCCCCGCGACGGGCGCGACCCGGTCGACCACTACCTCGACGTGCTCTCCGGCAAGACCGGCTCCCTGGTCGCGGTCTCCGGCCGGTTCGGCGCGATGATGTCCGGCGCCGACGAGTCGGTCGTCGACATCCTCACGCAGTACGGCGAGCGCCTGGGCACCGCCTTCCAGCTCGCCGACGACGTCCTGGACATCGCCAGCGACTCCCACGAGTCCGGCAAGACCCCGGGCACCGACCTGCGCGAGGGCATCCCGACGCTGCCCGTCCTGCACCTGCGGGCGCAGGCCGCCCGGGACGGCCGCCCGGACGACCTGGAGCTCGTGGCGCTGCTCGACGGCGACCTCAGCGACGACGCCCGGCACGCCGAGGTGCTGCGCCGGCTGCGCGTCCACCCGGCCCTTGAGCAGGCGCGCCGGGACACCGTGCGGTACGCGGAGGAGGCGAGGGCCACGCTGGCGCCGCTGCCCTCCGGGTACGCGAAGTCCGCGCTCGAAGAGCTCTGCGACGCGGTCGTCCACCGCGCGGGCTGACCGGCGCCGGTCCCCGGCCGCGGGTCAGTAGCCCGAGCCTCCTCCCGAGGTGGTGCCGGTGTCGCCGCTCGCGGCCTTGGCACCGGTGGGCGTCGCCGCGAACCAGATGCCGCCGACGCCCTGGCCGTACGCCTCGTGCGGCTGGTCGTCCTTGGCGTACCGGTAGAGCGGCCATCCCGCGAGGGTCAGCTGCTTGCTGCCGTCGGTCCGGGTGACCGTGCCGACCAGGGACTTGTCGACGCCCTTCACCGTGACCCTGCCGGTCGCGGGGGCGGGCGGCCACTGGGCGGCGCAGGCGCCGTAGCAGTTCGACCTGGGCGTCGGCTTCGCGGTGTCCTTGTCGAAGCGGTAGAGCACGAATCCCTTGCCGTCGACCACCACGGTGCCGACCTTGTCGACCTTGGCGGTGGAGAGGGTGTCGGCGGACGGCGGGGCCGAGCTGTTGGTGGAGCTGCCGGTGGACGGGCTGGGGGCGGAGGAGCCGGATCCACTGCCGCAGCCGCCGACGGCGAGCGCGATGACGAAGGCTCCGGCCGTCGCTCCCACCGCGAACCGCTGAGTCCTGAGCATGGCGATCCCCCTTCGTAGTGCCGCTTGCTCTCACCCAGGGGTACGGATCCGGCCGCCCGAGCACTCATTTCCGGCCACGGCTGTGTGTCCGGCGCCGTCCGCCCAGGAGGGTGGCCCCCGTCGACCCCTACTGGACGGGTTGGCCGTCTCGGGGTTCCGTCATCCCAGAGAGGTACGTGAGGTTGCTCCCGGGGGTTGACGCGCCGGGGCGGCCATTTTGGTCAGATTGGAAGCACCACTCCTGACCAATTCGGGTGAGAATGGCGGCGCGGGGTGGAACTGAGCACGACGGACGGACGCCGCCGACCACGGAGGTAGGGCACACATGGCACCGAACGACAGCGCACAGGCCACCGACGAGGCCAGGGACCTCGGCGCGGGCCGCCGCAAGGCGGCGCGCTATCTCGTCCCGGTCGGGGTGGCGGGGGTGGCGGCGGCGACCATCGGGCTGGTCCCGGCGCTCGCCGCATCCGGTGACCCCAGTCTGCCGACGATCAGCGCGCAGCAGCTCATCGAGAAGATGGCCGCGTCGGACACGCAGCAGCTCTCCGGCACGATGAAGATCACGACCGACCTGGGGCTGCCCGGCCTCGGCAGCCTCGGCTCGCTCGCGCCGAAGGGCGGCGGCTCGGGGAAGTCCGCCTCCCCGGACGCGAAGCTCACCGAGCTCGCCTCGGGCACGCACACCCTGCGCGTCGCGGCCGACGGCCCCGACCGCCAGAAGGTGTCGATCCTGGAGGACGCGGCCGAGTACAGCCTGATCCACAACGGCAACGACGTCTGGGCGTACGACAGCGGCTCCAACCAGGCGTACCACTCGAAGAAGTCCGCGGCCGACGCGGCCAAGGAGCACGGCGGGAAGGCCCCGGAGCAGGGCGTTCCGACCACTCCGAAGGCGCTGGCCGACCAGCTCCTGAAGAACGTCGACCCGACCACCGCGGTGTCGGTCGACGGCACGGCCCAGGTGGCCGGGCGGGACGCCTACCAGCTCCTGATCAAGCCGAAGCAGTCCGGCTCGACGATCGGCTCGGTCCGCATAGCGGTGGACGCCAAGACCGGTGTGCCGCTGAAGTTCACGCTCGCGCCGAGCGGCGGCGGCAAGGCCGTGGTCGACGCGGGCTTCACCAAGGTCGACTTCTCGAAGCCGTCGGCGGACACCTTCACGTTCAGCCCGCCCAAGGGCGCGAAGGTCACCGAGGACGACGGCAAGCAGAAGCAGACGTTCAAGCCCGAGCAGAGCCTGCCGGGCGGTCTGGGCGGCTTCGGTGACGCCAAGAACGCGAAGAACTCCAAGGTGATCGGCAAGGGCTGGACCGCCATCGCCGAGTTCGACACCGGCGGCAAGGGCATGCCGAAGGCGGACAAGAGCAAGGGCGGCGGCGACGCCCAGAAGTTCCTGGACTCGCTGGGCGACAAGGCCTCGGGCCCGTTCGGCTCGGGCACGGTCTTCAAGACCCGCCTGGTCAACGCCCTGATCACGGACAACGGCAAGGTGTACGTGGGCGCGGTGACGAAGGACGCGCTGATCGACGCGGCCAACGCGGCCAAGTAGGCCCGACGCGGCTGTACGGCAAGAGGGTCGAGGAGGGGACGGCCTGTCCCCTCCTCGACCCGGCAGGCGAAGAGCGCCCTTTGCGGCAGCTGAGGAGCGGGGCCCCGGGGCACGGCCCCCGGTTCGGGAAGGGGCGGGGTGGGGAACAGTCCATCGGTCATCGAGACGCACGGCCTGAGCAAGCGGTACCGAGGCGGCCAGCTGGCCGTGAACGGGCTGGACCTCACCGTCCCGCGCGGCAGCGTGTTCGGCTTCCTCGGCCCCAACGGCTCCGGCAAGACCACCACCATCCGCATGCTGATGGGCCTCATCGAGCCGACCTCCGGCACCGCGAGCGTCCTCGGCAGCCCCATGCCGAAGGCCGTCCGCACCGTGCTCCCCAGGGTGGGCGCCCTCATCGAGGGCCCCGCCCTGTACGGCTTCCTGTCCGGGCGGGACAACCTGCTGCGCTACGACGCCGCGGACCCCACCGCCGACCCGCGCACCCGCACCGCCCGGGTGACGACCGCCCTGGACCGGGTGGGCCTCACGGCCGCCGCGGGCAAGAAGGCACGGGCGTACTCGCTGGGCATGAAGCAGCGCCTGGGCCTCGCGGCGGCGCTGCTCCAGCGCCGCGAGCTGCTCGTCCTGGACGAGCCGACCAACGGGCTCGACCCCCAGGGCATGCGCGAAATCCGTTCGCTGATCCGGGAGTTGGCGAACGACGGGACGACCGTCTTCCTCTCCTCGCACCTCCTCGACGAGATCGAGCAGGTCTGCTCGCACGCGGCGGTGATGAACCAGGGCCGCCTCGTCGTCCAGGGCGAGGTGGCCGAGCTCGCCGCCAACGCACGCGGCCGGCTCGCGGTCACCACCCCCGACACCGGGGCGGCGGCCCGGCTGCTCAAGGAACGGGGCATCGCCGATGTGACGGTGGTCGGCGACGACCGCGTCACCGCCGAACTGCCGCCCGACGACGTGGAGTTGGCGGACGTCAACGCCGAGCTTGTGCGGGCCGGGGTGCGGGTGCGGGGCTTCGCGGCCGAGCGGGCCTCCCTGGAGGACGCGTTCGTCGCACTGACCGGGGAGGGCTTCGATGTCGCGGGCTGAGGCCGTGGACGTGCCGGGACCGGACGCGCGGCCCGCGCCCGAGCGCGGCCCGAGCGTCCTGTGGTCGTTCGGGCTGTTCCGCTCCGAGCTGGTCACCGTGCTGCGCCGCTGGCGCACGCTCGCGCTGCTCGGGGTGCTCGCCGCCGTGCCCGTCCTCATCGGCATCGCGGTGAAGGCCGACACCAGGGGCGGCGGGGGAGGCGGGCGCGGCGGCGGAGCGGACGGCCCGGCTTTCGTCGCGCAGGTCACCAACAACGGGCTCTTCCTCGTCTTCGCCGCGCTCGCGGCCACGCTGCCGGTCTTCCTGCCGATGGCGGTCGGGGTGGTGGCGGGCGACGCGGTGGCGGGCGAGGCCAACTCCGGCACCCTGCGCTATCTGCTCGTCGCCCCGGCGGGCCGCACCCGGCTGCTGTTCGCCAAGTACGCCTCGGTGCTCGCCTTCTGCCTGATCGCCACGCTCGCGGTGGCCGTCTCCGCGCTCGCGGTCGGCGCGCTGCTCTTCCCGCTGGGCGAGGTCACCACGATCTCCGGCACGCAGATCTCCTTCGCGGACGGACTGCTGCGGGCGGTCGCGATCGCCGTGGTGGTCGCCGTCTCACTGGCCGGGATGGCCGCGCTCGGCCTGTTCATCTCGACGCTGACCAACAGCGGGATCGCGGCGATGGCCTCGACCGTCGGGCTGCTGATCACGGTCCAGATCCTGGGCCAGATACCGCAGCTGCACGCGATCCAGCCCTACCTCTTCCCGCGCTACTGGCTCTCCTTCGCGGACGTGCTGCGCGAGCCCGTCTACTGGGACCAGCTGGTGAAGAACTTCGAGCTCCAGGCCCTGTACGTCGCGGTCTTCGGCTCGGCGGCGTGGGCCCGCTTCACGACGAAGGACATCACGGCATGAGGGCCGGGAACGGCGGATGACGTGTCCGGAACGGACCGGTCGTGCGAGCCGACCCCCGTGACGGCTCGACACGACACGTTCCGTTTCCTGCGTCATTGTTGGAGCCGCGCGCTCGACTGTCAATCCGATTCCGGGCGTGCTCGTAGAGTGAGGGCATGATCACCTCGTCCGCATCGGCCCCGGGATCCAGACGCCGCAGCGAGAGATCGCGCCAGGCGACGCTGGCGGCCGCGCTCGGACTGTGCGCGGAGAACGGCTACGGCAAGGTCACCATCGAGGCGATCGCGGCCCGCGCGGGCGTGAGCAAGAAGACGATCTACCGCTGGTGGCCGACGAAGGGCGCGGTCCTGCTCGACGCGGTGACGGAACTCGTGGTGAGCGACTCGCCGTTCCCCGACACCGGCGACATCGCGGCCGATCTGCGCACCCACATCGGCAGCCTGGTGCGCCTGTTCACCTCGCCCGTGGTGGGCCCGGCGTACAGCGGGATCCTCTCCGAGGTGCTGCACGACGAGCGCCTCGCCAGGGCGGTCAACGACGAACTCGTCATCCCCCGGGTCGCGTTGGTGTACGAGCGCCTGCGCGGCGCCCAGGAGCAGGGCCAACTGCCCCCGGACGCCGACCTTCCGCTGGCCGTGGAGATGCTCTACGGGCCGCTCTACTACCGCCACGCGCTCGGCCGCCCGCTGCCCGGGCCGGAGCGGATCGAGACGCTGGTGGACCATGTCATGCGCGCGTTGCGGGCTCCGGCGTCGAGCTGAAGAAGGTCTTCGCGCGGGCGGCGGCCTCGGTGTCGCGCGCCATCTCCCCGGGCCGCACGGCCGAACCGAGCAGCACCCCGCCCCAGTTCATGCCCATGTACGCGGCCGAGTGCCGCAGGGTCCCCACCAGGGGTTCCGCCACCGAGTGGTCCGTGCCGGCGAGCGCGGTCACGCCCCACAGGGTGCGGCCCGCCATGCGCTGCTTGAAGTCGAGCTCGGGGGCGTAGAGCCAGGTCACCCAGTGGTCGAGGTAGTGCTTGACCGGGGTGGAGACGCTGTACCAGTACAGCGGCGAGGCGATCACCAGATCGGTCGCGGCCAGCGTCGCCTCCAGGAGCGTCGCCGCGTTCCCGGTGGGGGCGGTCTGGACGCGCTCGTCGGTGTGGCGCAGGTCGCGGAAGGTGGGGAGTTCGAGGTCGGCGAGGCTCAGCCAGCGGGCCGTGTCGCCCGCCGGGAGCTGCTCGGCGGCCTGCCGGGCGAGCGCCTCGGTGTTGCCGCCGCTGCGTGTGCTGCCGAGCAGAAAGAGAAAGTCGCGGGCCATGGTCCCCTCCGTGTGCCAACCCGAAATCCGGTGCGCGCGTGCCCCGTTGAAAGCATGCGCGTGCAGTATATGCACATGCATGCTTTCGGTGTCGGGTTTTCCGAAGGGCGGCTCGGGCGTCATTCGGGGAGCGACTGGGACGTCGTGCGCGGGATGCTCCGAACTTCCTGGGGCGGGAGGCCGGGGCGTCATTCGAGGGGAGGGTCGGGCCTCCGGGACAGAGACCCGGGCGTCATTCGAGAGAGGCCCGGGCCTCGGAAGGTGAGGCTCCCGCTGTCGAGGTGGCCGGTGTCCTGCGATCGGTGAGGGATGGGTCAAGGGCGGTATGCCGAGCAACCCCGAGGCCCAGGTCGTGCTCGCTCGCTACTGGACGCAGAACTCGTTTCCCTCGGGGTCGGACATGACCGTGAACTCGCCGCCGGGCTGCCGCACTTGGCGCAGCACGCTCGCCCCCATTCCGGTGAGGCGGCTGACCTCGGACTCCCGGGTGCCGGGTGCCGCGTGGACGTCGATGTGCAGCCGGTTCTTCGCCGTCTTCGCCTCCGGAACCCGCTGGAACAGGATGCGCCGACCGAGCCCGGTGCCGCTCTCGGGGTCGTAGGAATCGTCCGGATGCCGGACGGCGACCAGATCGCGGAAGGCGATCCGGCCGCCGCGTTCCAGGGTGAGCTCCGGGCCGATCGCGTCGGCCGAGCGGAGCCGGTTGATCAACAGGCTGTTGTCCTCGACCTCGTAGCCGAGGGCGGCGGCCCAGAAGTCGGCCTGAGCGTGCGGGTCGGCGGCGTCGACGACGAGTTTCCAGTGCAGGGTCATGTGTTCGTTTATAGCCGGGCGGCGGTGTCCCGTCGCGCGGGACGGGACACCGTGGCCGACGGGGGCGGGGTCAGCCCACCGGTGCCCCGGCGCTCAACTCAAGCCGGTCGCCGGTGAAGGAGGACCGGAAGCGGCGGTCGTGCGAGACCACGACGATCGCCCCCGGGTAGTCGGCCAGCGCCTGCTCCACCTCCTCGACCAGCGCGAGCGATACGTGGTTCGTCGGCTCGTCCAGGACGAGGAGGTCGGCGGGGCGGGTGACCAGGCGGGCCAGTTCGAGCCGCCGCCGCTGCCCGACGGAGAGCCGCGCGACCGGCACCGCCAGGTCCTCCTCCCGGAACAGACCGAGGGAGAGGAGCTCCTCGGCGTGCTCCTCGGGCAGTCCGGCCCGGCCGGCGGCGTACGCGTCGAGCAGCGGGAGGGAGGTGGCGCGATGGTCCAACTCCTGTGCCAGGTAGCCGACATGGGGCGTGGCGCGGCGCACCTCGCCCTCGTCCGGGGTGAGATCGCCCGCGAGGACGCGGAGCAGGGTGGTCTTGCCCGCGCCGTTGGGGCCGGAGACGAGGAGGCGGCGGCCCGGCTTGATGGTCAGGCCGGGCACGTGGAGGCGGCCGCCGACCTTCACCCCGGTCAGCTCGACGAGCGGGCCGTCGGGGGCGGCCGCCGCCGTGGTGAGACGGGCGCTGAACCGCAGGGGCGGCGGCGGGGCCGCGACCGGCTCGCGCTCCAACTGCTCGAGCCGCGTCCTGGCCGCCCTGACCTGCCCGGACAGCTTGGACTCCGAGGAGCGGCGGTGCTTGCCGAAACCCTGACGCGGGTCCTTGCCGGTGGCGGCGAGCCGCTGCCCGGCGGCGTCGACCAGCTCCCGGGTACGGGCCAGCTCCTCGCACCACTCCTGGTGGGCCAGCTCCCGGCGGCGCCGGGCGGCGGCCCGGGCCGTACGGTATCCGGCCCAGCCGTCGCCGTACCGGACGACGGTGCGCAGGTCCCGGTCCACCTCCAGGATCGTCGTCGAGACGCGTTCGAGGAAGGCGCGGTCGTGGGTGACCACCACCAACGTGCCCCGGTGGGCACGGAGTTGCTCCGCCAGCCAGTCGGTGGCGTGGCGGTCCAGGTGGTTGGTCGGCTCGTCGAGCAGCAGCAGCTCGGGGGCTGCGGCCAGCACGCAGGCCAGCGCCAGCCGGGACTGCTCGCCGCCGGAGAGCGAGCCGAGCGGGCGGTCGCGGGTCACGCGAGCGAGGCCGAGGGCGTGCAGGGCGGCGTCGGTACGGGCGTCGGCGCGGTAGCCGTCGCGTTGCTCGTACGCGGCCAACAGGTCGCCGTACGCGGTGAGTTCGGCTTCCGTGGCGTCGGCGAGGCGAGTCTCGGCCGTCCGGATGTCCGCTTCGAGGGAGCGGAGGTCGGCGAGGGCGAGGTCCACGGCGTCCTGGACCGTACGGTCCGGGGGGAGGTCGAGGGTCTGGGCGAGGTGGCCGGTGCCGCCGGGGAAGACGGCGGTGACCTCTCCGGTGTCCGGCCGCTCGGCACCGGCGAGCAGCCGCAGCAGGGTCGACTTGCCGGAGCCGTTCTCGCCGATGACGGCGGCCCTCTCGCCGGGGCGGACGGTGAGCGAGACGTCGTCGAGGACCTGGCGGTCGCCGTACGCCTTCGAGGCGTGGGTGAGGGTCAGCTGGGAGGGGGTGTTCGCGCGCGGGCGCATGAGGGTTCCCTGGGGGTACTCGGGGTCTTCTTCCTGACGCTGGGCAGCGCGGCGCCCGCGCGGGCTCTGGGGGGCCGGGGCGCGTGGGGGGCCGCGGGGCGGGGGTCAGCGGAAGAAGTAGTACGAGTACATGCGGCTCACGCTATCTGGGGTGGGTCGTCGGGAGCACCCCCTTTTTCCGCAGTCGGAGGGTTCAGCTTCCGGGGGGCTGCGCCCCCAGGCCCCCGGCGGGGACTGCGTCCCCTGCACCCCTCCCGGGGCTCCGCCCCGGACCCCGTTCGCGCCTGAACGGCGCTCGTCCTCAAACGCCGGACGGGCTGAAGATGCCCGTGCAGGCCAGCACCGGTGCTGCTAAGGGGCGCGAGGAACTGCGCGAGCAACCACGCATGGTCGGCGGACGAAGGCGGGTGTTCAGGGGCGCGGGGAACTGCGCGAGCAGCCACGCACGGTGCGCGGACGAAGGGGGTTGGGGGTGCCGGGAGTTGCGTGGGCGGTCGCGCGGACCGCAGGCGGGCACCCGCCCACCCAAGGGGCGTGGGGAACTGCGCCATCGGTGATCCGCGCGGCGCCGTTCGCCCACGCGCACCCAGGGTCCAGGGGCGGAGCCCCGGGGGGTCAGGGGAGGGTGTGGCCTCGGGTGGCGTCCACGTGGGGTGGGAGCGGGTCGTGGCGGTCGCCCACGGTCAGCGTTCCCGTCGGCTCGAAGAGCAGCAGCGACGCCCCCGCCGCGGACGACGGCTTGTGCTCCGTGCCGCGGGGGACCACGAACACGGCCCCGCGCGCCAGCGCGACCTCCCTCTCCTCACCGTCCTCCCGCAGTGCGATCGTCAACTCGCCCTCCAGGACCAGGAAGAACTCGTCCGTGTCATCGTGCGCGTGCCAGACGTGCTCGCCCGCGACCTTCGCGATCCGTACGTCGTAGTCGTTCACCTGGGCGACGATCCGAGGGCTCCACAGGGCCTCGAACCCCGCGAGCGCGGTGGAGAGCAGGAGGGGTTCGCCACGGGCGGGTTCGGGATTCATGGCCTCATCGTCACGCCTGGCGCGGCGGCCCCGCGAGTGCTAGGAATCGCGTATGGCGAAAGGATCCTCTCACCACGCGTCGGGCGTCCCCCGCGCCCGGCGGGCCACCGCGCCCCACCGGGTCGTGGTCATCGTCGACGAGGGGTCCAACCCCTTCGAACTCGGCGTCGCCACCGAGCTGTTCGGGCTGCGCAGACCGGAGCTCGCCCGGCCCTGGTACGACTTCGCCCTGGCTTCGGCCGAGCCCTCCGTCCGCATGCACAACGGCATGTTCACGCTGTCCGGCGTGGCCGGTCTGGAGGCGGTGGGCGGCGCCGACACCGTCATCGTGCCCAACCGGCCCGACCCCCTGGCCACCCCCACCCCGGCCGTCCTCGACGCCGTGCGGGACGCGGCGGAGCGGGGCGCGCGGCTCGTCAGCTTCTGTACCGGTGCCTTCACGCTGGCCGCGGCCGGGGTGCTCGACGGCCGGCGGGCCACCACGCACTGGCGCTGGGCCCGGGCCTTCGCCGACCGCCACCCCAACGTGCTGCTCCAGCCCGACGTGCTGTTCGTGGCGGACGGGAACGTCCACACCGCCGCGGGCAGCGCCGCCGCCCTCGACCTCGGGCTGCGGCTCATCCGGTCCGACCACGGCGCGGAGGTCGCCAACGCGGTCAGCAGGCGCCTCGTCTTCGCGGCCCACCGGGACGGCGGGCAGCGCCAGTTCGTGGAGCGGCCGGTGCCCGCGACCCGCGACACCTCGCTGGGCGGCGTGCTCGCCTGGGCACAGGAACGGCTCGACCAGCCGCTGACCGTCGCCGACCTCGCGCACCGCGCCGCGGTCAGCCCGGCGACCCTGCACCGCAGGTTCCAGGAGCAGCTGGGCACCACCCCGCTGGCCTGGCTCACCGCGGAACGGGTCGCCCTCGCCTGCCGGCTGCTGGAGCGCGGTGAGCCCGGCCTCGACCGGGTCGCCCGGCTCAGCGGCCTGGGCACGTCGGCCAATCTGCGCGCCCGGCTCCGCCGCGAGACCGGGCTCAGCCCCTCGGCGTACCGTCGGCGGTTCACCGTGCAGGGGGTCTAGGACGGCCGCGGTGTCTCCGGCAGGTCCGCCCTCGGCTCGTCGCGGCCGCTCGGGATGCCGGTCGCCGGCACGTTCGCCATGGCCGCCGCGAGGGCCCTGCGGGCGTGCCGGGCGGTGCGCAGCGCGTCCCAGGTCAGGATCGTCAGGGCCAGCCACACCAGCGCGAAGCCCGCCCAGCGCTCGGGGGGCATCGCCTCGTGGAAGTACGCGATGCCGAGCAGGAACTGGAAGACCGGGGCCAGGTACTGGAGCAGCCCCAGCGTCGAGAGCGGCACCCGGATCGCGGCGCCGCCGAAGCAGATCAGCGGGATCGCGGTCACCACGCCCGTCGCGGCCAGCAGCGCCGCGTGCCCGGCGCCCTCGCTCGCGAAGGTGGCCCGCCCCTGCCCTCCCAGCCACAGCAGGTAGGCCAGCGCGGGCAGGAACTGCACGGCGGTCTCGGCGGCCAGGGATTCGAGCCCGCCGAGGTTCACCTTCTTCTTCACCAGGCCGTACGTGGCGAACGAGAACGCCAGCGTCAGCGAGATCCACGGCGGCCGCCCGTAGCCCACCGTCAGGACGATCACGGCCGCGGCGCCGATCCCCACCGCGATCCACTGGGCCCGGCGCAGCCGTTCCTTCAGGATCAGCACGCCCATCGCGATGGTGACGAGCGGGTTGATGAAATAGCCGAGGGACGCCTCCACCACGTGGCCGGAGTTGACCGACCAGATGTAGACGCCCCAGTTGACCGTGATCACGACGGCGGCGACGGCTATCAGGCCGAGCCTGCGCGGGCGGCGCACCAGCTCGCCGATCCACGCCCAGCGGCGCATCGCGATCAGTGCGACGGCGACCAGGGCGAGGGACCACACCATGCGGTGGGCCAGGATCTCGATGGCGTCGGCGGGCTTGAGGAGCGGCCAGAACAGGGGGACAAGGCCCCACATCCCGTACGCGCCGATTCCGTAGAGCAGTCCGGTCCGCTGTTGTCCTGCCGAGTCCTTGGCCACTGGCCCTCCCTGTGCGCGCGATCCAGCAGAAGGTAGCGCCGAAGGGCCCGTGGTGTCATGCCCGTACCGCGATACGGTCCTGACGGTTCGGAATGCGTACGCGACCGGGGCTCACGCGGCCAGCGCGGCCCGGACCGTGGTGGCCATCGGGGTGGTGGGGCGGCCGATCAGACGGGCCAGGTCGCCCGGGGTGGCGGCCAGCAGGCCGCGCTCGATGGCGAGGTCGACGTCGACCAGGATCTCCGCGAAGGCGGCGGGCAGGCCCGCGCCGGTCAGCACGGCGAGGTGGGCCTCGGGGGCGACGGAGGTGTGCGCGATCGACTTGCCGGAGGCGGCCGCGACCTCGGCGGCGTACTCGTCGAGCGACCACGCCACGTCGCCGCTGAGCTCGTACGCCCGGCCCAGGTGGCCCTCCCCGGTCAGCACCGCGGCCGCGGCCGCCGCGTAGTCGGCGCGGGCCGCCGAGGCGATCCGGCCCTCGCCCGCGTTGGAGACGACCGCGCCGTGTTCCAGGACCGGAGCGAGGTTCGCCGTGTAGTTCTCGGTGTACCAGCCGTTGCGCAGGAACGTGTACGGCAGCCCCGAGTCGAGGATCAGCCGCTCGGTGGTCCTGTGCTCGGCCGCGAGGGCGAAGTCGGCGTCCGGGCCGCCGAGGATGCCGGTGTAGGCGAGCTGGGCCACGCCCGCCGCCTTCGCCGCCTCGATCACCGCCGTGTGCTGCGGCACGCGCTGCCCGACCTCGCTGCCGGATATCAGCAGCACCCGGTCGCCGGCCCGGAAGGCCCCGGCCAGGGTGGCGGGCTCGCTGTAGTCCGCGATGCGGAGCTCGACGCCCCGCGCGGCGAGCGGGGCCGCCTTCTCCTTGTCGCGGACGACGGCGACGATCTCGCTCGCCGGGACCCGGGCGAGCAGCTCGTCGACGACGAGACGGCCCAGGGCTCCGGTGGCTCCGGTGACGACGATGCTCATGAGATCTCCTCAGGGGGAAGGGGTGGTTCCTGTGCTTCGGCGTCCACCCTACGGAGAGCGCTAACCTTTCGTAAGTACCCACTTTGAAGTAAGGTACTGGTATGGGAGTAAGGGATAGCGAGAGCTGGGCCCGGCGCGAGGAGATGTGCCCGCACCGGCTCGTCCTGGAGCACGTCACCAGCCGGTGGGGCGTCCTGGTGCTGGACGCGCTGCTCGACCGCTCGTACCGCTTCAGCGAGCTGCGCCGCGAGATCGGCAAGGTCAGCACGGTCAGCGAGAAGATGCTCGCCCAGACCTTGCGGACGCTGGAGCGCGACGGCTTCGTGCTCCGCGACGCCAAGCTGGTGATCCCGCCCCGCGTCGACTACTCGATCACCCCGCTCGGCCGCGAGGCCGCCGAGCAGGTCCGCGCCCTCGCCCGCTGGACCGGGGTGCGGATGGACGACGTGCGGCGTGCGCGCGCCGCGTACGACGCGGCGCAAGAATCAACTGCCGGATAGCTCAGTCGGGTTGGGGCGAGCGGCCCGCCTCCAGGGCGTGCAGGGCGCGCGACACGTCGAAGGGCAGGATGGTCACCGCCACCGACGGAAGGTGCTCCAGCGCCTTGGCCATCTCCTCGGCGGTGCCCCGGTGCAGCAGCTTGCCCAGCGCGTTGGTGTAGAGGCGCCGGGGGACCAGGACGGTCAGCGAGGTCGCGCCGTCCTCGGTGGTGCGCCCGGCCAGTTCCACCATGGCGTGCCGCAGCCGCCGGTCGGGGCACGCCACCACCTCCAGCGGCACCGAGGTGGCGGACGTCGCCTCCCAGGCGGCGGCCAACCGCCGCGCGTGCGCCTCGTCGATCGCGAAGTGAACGGCCCTGATCTCGTCGGGCCGCACCTCGTGCGCGTACCGCAGGGCCTTGAGGGTCGCGAGGTCGAGCGTCTCGACCAGGACGAACACCAAGTGCCGCCTGGCGCGCGGCAGATCGGCCCCCGGGGACTGGATGGCGTCGAGCGCCGCCGCCTCCCGCCGGTACTCGCGGTTGATGCGGGTCAGCGCCCACACGCCGAGCGGGAAGACGACGACCACCAGCCAGGCGCCCTCGGTGAACTTGGTGACGGCGAAGATGACGACGACCGCCGCCGAGACCACGGCCGCCACCGCGTTGACGCCGATCTTCAGCCGCCGGTGCCGCTCGCGCCGTCGCCAGTGGTAGGCGGTGAGCCCGGACCCGGCCATCGTGAACGCGGTGAACACCCCGATCGCGTACAGCGCCACCAGCTTGTCCACGCTCGCGCGGGTCACCAGGAGCAGGGCCATGGCCACCACGGTGAGCGCGATGATCCCGTTGGAGAAGGCCAGGCGGTGGCCGCGGCGGGTCAACTGCCGCGGCAGGAACCGGTCCTCGGCCACGAAGCTGGCCAGGAACGGGAAGCCGGTGAAGGGGGTGTTGGCGCCGGTGTAGAGCACCAGGGCCGTGGCGAGCTGCACGAAGACCAGGCCCACCGTCCCGGGCGGCCCGCCGCCGAAGGCGAAGTGGGCCTCCTGCGCGATGACGGTCGGGGTTCCGTCTCGATACGGCACGGCGTGCGTGAAGTGGGCGAGCGTCGAGACGCCGAGGACCAGGACGCCCAGGACGCAGCTCATCGTGATCAGGGTGCGCCGGGCGTTGCGGCCCTGGGGTTCGCGGAACGCCGAGATGCCGTTGGAGATAGCCTCCAGGCCGGTCAGCGAGGAGCCGCCGTTGGCGAACGCGCGCAGCACGATGAACAGCGAGGCCCCGTACAGCCAGCCGTCGGCCGGGGTGCCCACCGGGATCACGCCCGGCGCGTGCAGATCGGCCCGGGGCAGCCCGCCGGTCAGGCCGCGCACGGCGGAGACGACGAGCACGAGGCCGACCGCCGCCATGAACAGATAGGCGGGCAGCGCGAACAGCCGCCCCGCCTCGCGCACCCCGCGCAGATTCCCGTACGCGAGGAAGAGGATCACCCCGGCGGAGATGGGGAGTTGGAGGTGGTCCATGACGGTCGGGCCGCCGCTGACCAGGTGTGCCAGGGACACGATCGCGTTGGTGCCGGCCGAGACCTGCACGGCGACGGTCACGATGTAGTCGACGAGCAGGGCGACCGCGGCGATCTGCGCGACGGTCGGGCCGAAGTTCTCGCGGGCCACGACGTAGGAGCCACCGGCCCGGGTGTAGATCATGACGACGTCGCTGTAGCAGAGCGTCAGCAGGAGCAGAACCAGCAGGATCGCCCCGGTCACGGGCATGAGCAGGGAGAACGCGGCCGCCCCCGCCACCGGGACCAGAACCCGGAGCATCTCCTCGGAGCCGTACGCGGACGAACTGACGCAGTCCGAGGCGAGGACACCGAGCGCTGTCCGGTTGTCGAGCTTCTCCTCGCTGACGCGCTCGGTGGTGAGGGGCTTGCCGAGCAGGCGTCGCTTGACGCGGTACGCGAGACGGTCCATCCCTCTATGAGAGCGGGTGTCCGGCCCGGGGTCCATGCAGACTCCCCGGCCGGGCACCCGGTTCTCGGGTGGGTGGTTCAGCCGATGACGGTCCAGGTGTCCTTGCCGGTGAGGAGGGTGGCGAGGTCGCCTTTGCCGTTCTGTTCGATGGCGGTGTCGAGTTGGTCGGCCATCAGGGTGTCGTAGACGGGGCGGTCCACGGAGCGGAAGACGCCGATGGGGGTGTGGTGGAGGGTGTCGGGGTCGGCGAGGCGGGACAGGGCGAACGCGGTGGTGGGTGAGGTGGCGTGGGCGTCGTGGACGAGGATGTCGGCCTGGTTGGCGTCGGTGACGGTGACGACTTTCAGGTCACCGGTGGCCGCATCGCGCACCACGCCCTGGGACTGGTCGGCGCCGAAACGGATCGGTGCGCCGTGTTCGAGGCGGATGACCGCTTCCTGGGCCTGGTCCTTGTCCTTGAGGGCTTCGAAGGCGCCGTCGTTGAAGATGTTGCAGTTCTGGTAGATCTCCACCAGCGCGGTGCCGGGGTGTTCGGCCGCCTGGCGCAGCACGTGGGTGAGGTGGGTGCGGTCGGAGTCGATGGTGCGGGCCACGAAGGAGGCTTCCGCGCCGATGGCCAGGGAGACCGGGTTGAAGGGGGCGTCGAGGGAGCCCATGGGGGTGGATTTGGTGATTTTGCCGAGTTCGCTGGTGGGGGAGTA
>NZ_JBWKKJ010000018.1:0-131444 GCF_056431605.1 Streptomyces sp. NPDC045846
GCTTTTCGGTGGGCGGAACGGCGCGACGTATGAGGAGGTACCCCGTCGCGTCCACGCCCCCACGCTCCGGCGGTGCGATACGTACCGGCGAAGCCACGATCCCGGCCCACCGCACCCGGCCGCACTGCCGACCGAAGGGCGGCGCCGCACGAGCCCACAGCACACACCCGAACGACGCTCAACGAAGGGGAACCTGATGCCCACCACCACGGCCACGACAGCCCCGACCCCCCATGCCAGCACCTGGAACGACCTGGTGACCGCCGCCCTGCTGGGCACCCACCGACGTCCGACAACCGGCACACCCGAGCAACTCCTAGACGCCGCCGCGACGCACACCCTGCGCCGCAGAGCAGGCCTGCTCCCCGCGCCCGCGCCAATACACCCGCCCCCCGCCCCGCCCGACGACCGACCCGCACCACCGGAGGCGGCCCGGCGCCGCCTGGCCCTGCTGCTGGCCGACCGTTCGGCACCCGCGCATGCCGGGGGCCGGCGCGGAAGCGCGCCCGACCTGGGCGAGTTGCTCCCGCAGTGGCTGGCCCTGGCCAACGAGCGCGGCCTGCGCGCCCCCGCCGAGCTGCTGCCCACGCTGCTCGACGCCGCCCGGGCCCGCACCGACCTGCGCCCCCAGGCCCTCGCCTTCGCGGGCCCGCGCGGATTGTGGCTGGCCCGGCACAACCCGGAGTGGCGCTTCGCGCTGCGCGGCGCGTCGGGAAGCGCGGTGGTTCCCGACCCCGGGGATGCCGAGGCCGTACAACTCCTCTGGGACGAGGGCCTGTTCGCGGAGCGGGTCGCCCTGCTCGGTGCGGTACGGGCGTACGACCCGGAGGCGGCCCGCGCGCTGCTCGCCGCGACGTGGGCGACCGAGCGGGCCGAGGACCGGCTGATGTTCCTGGACTCCCTGCGCGGCGGACTGTCGGCGGCCGACGAGCCGTTCCTGGAGTGGGCACTGGCCGACCGCAGCCGCAACGTCCGGGCGACGGCGGCGGAGCTCCTCTCCGCTCTGCCGGGTTCCGCGCTGGCGGGGAGGATGGCGCAGCGTGCGGCGTCCTGCGTGTCCCTGGACCGGACGGGCGACGGGGCGGCCATCGCGGTGGAGGCGCCGCACGAGTGCGATGCGGCGATGCAGAGGGACGGGGTCGCCCCGCGGCCTCCGGGCGGACGGGGCGAACGGTCGTGGTGGCTTGGCCAGTTGGTGGAGTCGGCCCCGCTCGCGACGTGGCCGGGGCGGCTGGGCGGGCGAGCGCCCCGGGACATCGTGGCGCTGCCCGTGGCCGACGAGTGGGCGGACGAGCTGCATGCCGCCTGGTGCCGGGCGGCGGTGCGTCAGCACGACGCGGAGTGGTCACGGGCGCTGCTCGGGCCCCCGTCGGCCTCGCCCGGCCAGGGCGTGGGCACGGCGTCGCTGGCCGAACGGGCCAAGCTGCTGTCCATCCTCGGGGAGGACGAACGGGCGGACTGGGTGGCCCGGTTCATCTCCGCACACGGGCTGTCGGAGGCGTTCCAGCTGCTCGGGGTGTGCGTGGTGCCGTGGGCAGGCGCGCTGGGCCGCGCCGTGGTGGACGCGCTGGAGATCGCCCGGGACGCGGGCAGCTACCCGTGGAGCTTCAGCGGCGTCATGGGCCTGGCCGAGCGCTGCCTCGACCCGTCGGAGTCCGCCCGCCTGGACGCGCTGACGGCTACGCCGCCGGAGGAGGAGGGGGCGTCGCCGGGGGCCGGGGGGTACTGGGCGGAGGCGTTCCAGCGGCTGGTGGCCACGTTGCGGTTGCGGGGGGTGATGCGCGAGGAACTGGCCGGGTAGGCCCTGGGCTCTGCCCCGCGCCCCTAGCTTCCGGGCAGGGTGCCCAAGCCCAGCCGGCTCCCTTCGGCTGCGGACCATGCGTGGTGGCTCGCGCAGTTCCCCGCGCCCCTAGCAGCGTGCCCCTCGGCAGGGTGCCCAAGCCCAGCCCGATCCCTTCGGCTGCGGACCGTGCGTCGTTGCTCGCGCAGTTCCCCGCGCCCCTAGCAGCGTGCCCCTCGGCAGGGTGCCCAAGCCCAGCCCGCTCCCTTCGGCTGCGGACCGTGCCTGGTTGCTCGCGCAGTTCCCCGCGCCCCTGGCAGCGGGGCCCAGGGGGTTAGGCTCCTGCGGGCTGGCGGACGTTGGAGTTGACCCAGGTCACGATCGACGCCGTGGTCGCCCCCGGCGTGAAGATCTCCGCGACCCCGAGCTCCTTCAGCGGCGGGATGTCCGCCTCCGGGATGATGCCGCCACCGAAGACCTTGATGTCCTCCGCGTCCCGCTCCTTCAGGAGCTCCAGCACCTTCGCGAACAGCGTGTTGTGCGCGCCGGAGAGGATCGAGAGGCCGATCGCGTCGGCGTCCTCCTGGATCGCGGTGTCGACGATCTGCTCGGGCGTCTGGTGCAGCCCGGTGTAGATGACCTCCATGCCGGCGTCACGCAGCGCCCGCGCGATGACCTTGGCCCCGCGATCGTGACCGTCGAGCCCCGGCTTGGCCACCACCACGCGGATCGGACCAGTTACACCCATCACTGCCTCCACATGTCCCACCTGCGCCCCCCGCACCAAAGAGCCGGGGAAGTGAACGAACGTTATCGACAGCATCCCGCAACCCGCCGTTTCACGGTGGAGAGGGAGGGGGAAATCACACGTGGGACACGTTCGTTTTGCACCGTACCCGCATCAGTCACCCCCTGGGCACCCAGTCGGAGGGCGGCCGTCACGGTGGGGGCGGTCGCAAGGGGAGCCGCTACGAAGGCGCCGCACCACCGTGCTGTCAGCCGCGCAGCACGGTGGTCCGGCCCCTCGCGTTTTCGGGGCCGGCTCGGGCGGGAGCGCTTCACAGGCGGAGCCCCATGAGGGCACACGGGGGACGGAGCGGCCTCCCGCGTGCCATTCGGGAGGTCGCCGCCGTGCAGGTCTTTTCGCTTCTGCCGCTGTGTCTGCGCCGCGCGTGGCTGTCGGCGGCGCTGATCCGGGCCACCGCGCTGGATCTGGCCGTCCTGGCCGGGCACCTGCTCCTGTACCCGTCCGGTCTGGCCCCCGAGCGGCATCCCGCACCCGACCCGGCGACCGCTCCGCAGCTGCCCACCGCTGGGCGCTCGCATCCGCCGGTGGTCCTGCTGCACGGCTTCATCGACAACCGGTCCGTGTTCGTGCTGCTGCGCCGTTCGCTGGCCCGGCACGGCTGGCGGCATCTCGAATCGCTCAACTACTCGCCGCTGACCTGCGACATCAGGGTGGCCGCCGAGCTGCTCGGCCGCCATGTGGAGGAGATCTGCGCCCGCACCGGCCACCGCGAGGTGGACATAGTGGGGCACAGCCTGGGCGGTCTGATAGCGCGGTACTACGTGCAGCGGCTGGGCGGTGACCTCCGGGTCCGTACGCTCGTCACGCTGGGTACGCCGCACTCCGGCACACGCTCGGCACAGCTCGCGCACGCTCACCCGATCGTGCGGCAGATGTGTCCCGGCTCCGAGCTGGTCGAGGAGTTGCGCGGTCCCGCGCCCGACATCCGCACCCGGTTCGTGAGCTTCTGGAGCGATCTCGACACGCTGATGATTCCGGTCGAGACGGCCCGGATCGAGCACCCGGATCTGCTCGCGCAGAACGTCCGGGTCACCGGGATCGGGCATCTGGCGATGCCGGTCCACCCGGCTGTCGCGGCGGGGGTGCGCCAGGCGCTGGCGGCGGGGGAACCGGAGGCGGCCGACCAGGACGCGTTCTCGGTGGCCTGACGGGGGACACGCCGCGGGCACCAAGGGAACGCACCCCCGCGCTCCGGGGACGCTGCCGCACCACAAGGACACACACCGAGCACCACGGGACACGCCGCCGCGCCCCCGGCACCACGCGGACGCCGCCGCACCACGAGGACGCACCCCGAGCCGAGCGAAATCGGATCTGGCGCCTGAGCCCCCAAACCCCAAAACCCCCACCCCGCATCGAACATCCCTCGAACGCACGGCCAAGGCTCGGCCCACAGTCCACCCAAAGGCGGCTGATTGCCCGTTTCCCGTAACCGCGGGACCGTCCGGAGATTGTCGCTGTCCGGTACCGCCGGGTACAGTCACGCCACTGCCGTCCCCGGGACCCCCGATCCTTCGGGCCCCGGCCGCAGGTTCTGTTGCCGAGGCGAGAGAGAAGTTGGTGACTGACCAGCACGCCCACGCCGGGTTCGTCGGACACGACGGTTACCTCAACGGCAGCAGTGGCCATGGCGGCGACGGTGCCCACCCGGCCGACACTTCGGGCTTCGCCGTCGATCCGCTCTTCGGGGCGATGCAGGCCGGTTACGCCGAGCAGAACGGCTACGCGGCAGGCGGCACGGGCCAGTTCGACACCGGCGCCCTCGCCTCCCCGTACGACAGCACCGGCCAGTGGACCCTTCCGCACCAGGCGACCTCGTACGAACCCGACGGCGCCACCGGCACGTTCGAGACCGCGACGTTCGACACCGGCACGTTCCACACGGGCGCCTTCCACACCGGCCAGTTCGACACCGGCACCTTCACCACCCCGGTCCTCCCGACCCAGGGCTCCGACACCGGCACCTTCGCGACGAGCGCCTTCGACACGGGCGCCTTCGACACGACGGGCCAGTGGGACGCCAACGCGTGGCACCAGGCGCAGGGCACCGGTCAGTACGACAACAGCGCCTTCGTCTCCGCGTACGACACGACGGGCCAGTGGGCCGTGCCGGGCACGCGGTCGGAGACCGGCACGTACGACGCCACCGCCTGGAACGCGGTGGCCGACACGACGAGCACGTTCCCCCGGGCCGATGGCGAGCCCGAGCCGTCCGAGCCTCGACTCCCGTACGAGACAGCCGAGTTCCCGCAGGTCGAGCTCGGTGCGGACCTTGCGGACGAGGCCGAGCCGGAGGCCGGCGACGCCGAGCTGCCCGAGGTGGTGGTCCCCGGCTCGCGGGCCGAGGCCCGGCGCGGTGCGGGACGTCGGCGGCGCACCCCCGCCAAGCGGTCGGCGCTGCTGACCGTCGCGGTGCCGTCCGTGTGCGTGATGGGGGTCGCGGGTGTCGCGGTCGCCTCGGTGAGCGGACTCACCGGCGGCAAGGACGAGGGCGCCACGGTGACGGCGGCCTCCGATCCCGCGTCGGTCAAGCCGGTCGCGGCCAACACCAAGCTGGACACCCAGCTCGCCAACCTCAGCGCGGACGCGAACAGCTTCGCCGACCGGGCCAGCCGGACGCAGGAACGTATCGACCTCAAGGCCCGCCAGGACGCGGAGAAGAAGAAAAAGGAGGACGCGGCCGCCGCCAAGGAGGCCGCGCGCCCCAAGTTCGTCCTGCCGGTGACGCAGAAGGGGCTCAGCGCGTACTACGGGCAGGCCGGCGTCAACTGGATGTCGGTGCACACCGGCATCGACTTCCCGGTGTCGTACGGCACCCCGGTGATGTCCGCGATCGACGGCACGGTCCGCACGCAGTGGAACAGCGCGTACGGAAACATGGCCATAGTGACCGGCGCCGACGGTACCGAGACCTGGTACTGCCACCTGTCCAGCACCAAGATCCGCTCGGGTCCGGTGAAGGCCGGCGACGTCATCGCGTACTCGGGGAACTCCGGCAACTCCACCGGACCGCACCTCCACTTCGAGGTGCGGCCGGGCGGCGGCTCGTCGATAGACCCCCTGCCGTGGCTGCGCAGCCACGGCCTGGACCCGACGTAACCGGACCGGTCAGAGCTTCTCGACCGGGGCGTACCGCAGCAGGAGCTTCTTGGGGCGCTCGTCCCCGAAGTCGATCGTGGCCTGCGCGTCCGAGCCCGAGCCGGTCACCGACATCACGGTGCCCAGCCCGAACTGGTCGTGCGTGACGCGGTCGCCGACGGACAGGGCGATCACCGGCTTGTCGTTGCCGCGCCGCGTCGCGAAGCCCGAGGGGCCGGCCTTCGAGCGGGACGAGGACAGCGAGTTGCCGATCCCGCCGCCGAGCGACTTGCCCGACATGGGGCCCGCCGGGGCGGCCATCGGGCCGGTCCGCTTCCACTCCAGGTGCTGGACCGGGATCTCCTCGAGGAAGCGGGACGCCGGGTTGTACGAGGGCTGGCCCCAGGCGCTGCGCATCGAGGAGCGGGTCAGGTACAGCCGCTCGCGGGCGCGGGTGATGCCCACGTAGGCGAGGCGGCGCTCCTCCTCCAGCTCCTTGACCTGGCCGAGCGCCCGCATGTGCGGGAAGACGCCGTCCTCCATGCCGGTGAGGAACACGACCGGGAATTCGAGGCCCTTGGCGGTGTGCAGGGTCATCAGGGTGATGACTCCGGAGCCGTCCTCGTCCTCATCGGGGATCTGGTCGGAGTCGGCGACCAGGGCCACCTTCTCCAGGAACTCGGCGAGGGTGCCCGCCCCCGCTCCTTCGGCGCCCTCGGCCTCCCGGCGCTCCTGCTCGAACTCCAGGGCCACGGCGGCCAGTTCCTGGAGGTTCTCGATGCGGGTCTCGTCCTGCGGGTCGGTGGAAGCCTGCAACTCGGCCAGGTAGCCGGTGCGTTCGAGCACGGCTTCGAGGACGACGGCGGGGCCCGCGCCGGAGTCGACGATCGTGCGGAGCTCCTCCATGAGCACGTTGAAACGCTTGACGGCGTTGGCCGAGCGGGCCGCCATGCCGTACGCCTCGTCGACGCGGCGCAGCGCCTGCGGGAAGGTGATCTTCTCGCGCAGCGCCAGTGCGTCGATCATCGCTTCGGCGCGCTCGCCGATGCCGCGCTTGGGCACGTTGAGGATGCGGCGCAGCGGGACGGTGTCCTCGCCGTTCGACAGCACGCGCAGATAGGCCAGGACGTCCCTGACCTCCTTGCGCTCGTAGAACCGGACGCCGCCGACGACCTTGTAGGGCAGGCCGACCCGGATGAAGATCTCTTCGAAGACACGGGACTGCGCGTTGGTGCGGTAGAAGACCGCGACGTCGCCCGCCTTGGCCTCGCCCTGGTCGGTGAGGCGGTCGATCTCGTCGGCGACGAACTGCGCCTCGTCGTGCTCGGTGTCGGCGACATAGCCGGTGATCTGCGCGCCCGGTCCCGCGTCCGTCCACAGGTTCTTCGGGCGGCGGCTCTCGTTGCGCTCGATCACCGCGTTGGCGGCGGACAGGATCGTCTGGGTGGAGCGGTAGTTCTGCTCCAGGAGGATCGTCGTCGCGCTCGGGTAGTCCTCCTCGAACTGGAGGATGTTGCGGATCGTCGCGCCGCGGAAGGCGTAGATCGACTGGTCGGCGTCACCGACCACGCACAGCTCGGCGGGCGCCTGCGCCTCCCCGGCCGGGCCCACCAGCTCGCGCACCAGCGTGTACTGGGCGTGGTTGGTGTCCTGGTACTCGTCGACCAGGACGTGCCGGAAGCGCAGCCGGTAGTGCTCGGCCACGTCCGGGAAGGCCTGGAGGAGGTGGACGGTCGTCATGATGATGTCGTCGAAGTCGAGCGCGTTGGCCTCGCGCAGCCGCGCCTGGTACATCGTGTACGCCTGGGCGAGCGTCTTCTCGAAGCCGTCCGCGGCCTGGCCCGCGAAGGTCTCCTCGTCGATCAGCTCGTTCTTGAGGTTGGAGACCTTGGCGCTGAACGACTTCGGCGGGAATCGCTTCGGGTCCAGGTCGAGGTCGCGGCAGACCAGCGCCATCAGGCGCTTGGAGTCGGCCGCGTCGTAGATCGAGAACGACGAGGTGAAGCCGAGCCTCTTCGACTCGCGGCGCAGGATGCGCACGCACGCGCTGTGGAAGGTCATGACCCACATCGCGTTGGCGCGCGGGCCGACGAGCTGCTCGACGCGCTCCTTCATCTCGCCCGCGGCCTTGTTGGTGAAGGTGATCGCGAGGATCTGGCCGGGGTGCACCCCGCGGGTCGCGAGGAGGTGGGCGATGCGGTGGGTGAGCACCCGGGTCTTGCCGGAGCCGGCGCCGGCCACGATGAGCAGCGGCGAGCCGGCGTGCACCACGGCGGCGCGCTGCTGTTCGTTCAGCCCCTCCAGGAGGGCCGCGGCGTCGATCGCCGGGCGCGGGGCGCCGCCGCGGTAGTACGCGTCGCGGTCCACGGGCGCGTCGAAACGGCCCCCGAACAGGTCGTCCGGCACCGGCTCGGGTGCGTGCGGCTCCTCGGGGGGCGGCGGGTGCTCCTCCTCCGAGGGCTGGAGGTCCGCCAGGAAGCTGTCGTCAAAGAGGCTGCTCATCGTCTCCCGAGTCTAGGCCGCCGGTCTGACAGTTGGCCGCCGCCTTCGGAGAGAGGGTCCACGGCTACGCACCGTGAAGGTCACGGGAATGTATCGGGCCTGTCGGACATCAACCTTCCCTTGGGACACGGGAGTTGGCTAGCGTGCCGCAGCAGCCGGGGAACGCCCCCGTCCGGAAGGATCCGGGAGGAGGTGTCGGCCTTGCCCTCCCACCGCAAGCCGCGCACCCGAATATCCACCACCGCGCCCGCACTGGGCGTGACGACGGCCGCGCTCGCCTCCGTGAGCCTGCTCGCGCAGAGCGCCGATGCCGCGCCCGCCGCGCCGCGGCCGAGCGTCGAAGAGGTGCAGAAGAAGGTCGACGACCTCTACCGGCAGGCGGACCTGGCCACCCAGAAGTACGACGCGGCCAAGGAGGCCGCCACCACCCAGCGCGCCAAGGCCGACGCGCTGCTCGACCAAGTGGCGGCCGGCACCGCGAAGCTGAACGACACCCGGCGGATCATCGGGGGCTACGCCGCGGCCCAGTACCGCGACGGCGGGGTCACGCCCACGATGGCGCTGCTGTTCTCCAACGATCCCCGGGCCTTCTTCGACCAGCGCCAGCTGATGGGCCGGCTCTCCGACGAGCAGCAGCGGACCCTGACCACGTTCGAGAGCGAGCGGGCCGCGAACGCGAAGAAGCGGGCCGAGGCGAGCCGGAGCCTGGCCGCCCTGACCACCTCGCAGCAGACACTGCGGGCGGGCAAGCAGGACGTGCAGACCAGGCTCGCGGCCGCCCGCACCCTGCTGTCGACGCTGACGGCCCAGGAGAAGGCGCGGCTCGCGGCGGCCGAGCAGAGGAAGCAGGAGGAGGCGCGGCGCCGGGCCGCCGAGCTGGCCGCGCGGCAGGCGGCGGCCGCGAAGAAGGCCGCCCCGCCCGCGGCCGACGGCCCCGCCGCGCCCTCCGGCACGTCCTCGTCCAACACGGCCAAGGCGGCCCGCGCCCTCGCCTTCGCCCGGGCCCAGATCGGCAAGCCGTACGTGTGGGGCGCGGTCGGGCCGTCCTCCTACGACTGCTCGGGCCTCACCCAGGCCGCCTGGAGGGCGGCGGGGGTGGACCTGCCGCGCACGACCTGGGACCAGGTGAAGACGGGCACACAGGTGGCGACGGCCGATCTGCACCCCGGTGACCTGGTGTTCTTCTACGACGACATCAGTCACGTCGGCATGTACATCGGCAACGGGATGATGATCCACGCGCCGCACTCCGGGGCGTACGTACGCGAGGAGTCGATCTACTACATGCCGATCCACGGCAGCGTGCGGCCCGGCTGACCGCCGGGGCTCAGGTCCAGAGCAGCGCGATGAAGATGTTCGCGACGGTGAGGCCGCCGACCGCCGCGAACGCGCCCTTCTCGACCTTCTCCTCGTCCCGCTTCACATAGACGAGGCCGAGGATCACGATCAGGAGCGCGAGCTTCACGCCGAGCTTGACGGTGTTGAGGGTGTTGCCGTCGGCCTGGTTGAGGCCGACCAGGGCGACACCCGTGACCAGCATCGTCAGCGCGCCGTGGAGCATCCCGGGGACGAAGCGGGCGGTGCCCGCGCTCATCGCCTTCATCTGCGTCAGGAATCCGCCGAGCAGCGCCGCGATGCCGATGATGTGCAGGCCGACGACGGCCTTGATGAGTACGTCCATGAGCCGGAGCCTAATTCCCTCGTAGCAGGCGCCGTGCGGCGGGTGGGGCCCGACCGGCACTTCGGTCACAGCAGGCGCGGACCCCTGCGGGCCATCGCCCCGGCTTCGGTCGGAGTCGGTCACGCACACGCCGGAAAGGGGCACTTGCTGTCATTACGTCGCTCGGCCGTGTCGTCCAGGTTTAGCGTCCTCCCCCAGGTGGCCGACTCCCCACCGCCGCCGCTCCGCTGGGCGGCTGTCGGTCACCACCGCCGAAAGATCCGGCGGCGGGCCGCTCCCCCTGTGCGGTCCGTCGTCGGAACGGCCCCTCCCCCGGGGGCCGCAGCGCGGAAGCACTGCCGTACGGAAGGACGTGAAGGCCCTCGTGGCTGCGCACCGAAAGCCCAAGCAGCATCCGCTCACCGGCCCCGCCGCCCGCACCGCCGCGACGCTCGCCCTGGCGTCGGCGGCCACCGCCACCCTCTTCGAGGGCTCCGGGCACGCCGATCCCAAGCTCACCCCGGCGCAGGTGAAGGCCAAGGTGGACCAGCTGTACCACGACGCGGAAGCCGCGACGGAGGCGTACGACGGGACGAAGGAGCAGGCGGACGCGGCCGAGCGTTCCCTGAACCAACTGCGCGACGAGGCCGCCCGCAGGACCCAGCAGCTCAACACCGCGCGCAACGCGCTGGGTTCGCTCGCGGCCGCCCAGTACCGCAGCGGGGCGGTCGCCCCCGAGCTCCAGCTGATCCTGTCGTCCGACCCGAAGCGCTACCTGGACGACGCCGCGCTCGCCGAGCGCGCCGGGGACCGGACCGTGATCGCCGTGGCGGGGGTCCGCAAGCAGCTCGCCGAGCTCGACCGGCTGCACTCCACGGCCGACGGGAAGCTCACGGAGCTGCGCGGCAAGCAGTCCACGCTGCGGAAGCAGAAGAGCGACATCCAGTCGAAGATCACCGCGGCCGAGGCCCTGCTCGCGCAGCTCACCGCGCCGGAGCGGGCCGCCTACGACGCGTCCGACGCGGCCCCCGCGGACGCCCGGGCCAGCCGCTCCGCCGATGCCCCGCGGGGGCCGATCGCGGCCCCCAGCTCACGCGCCGCGGCCGCCGTCGCCTTCG
The DNA here is from genome assembly GCF_056431605.1 of Streptomyces sp. NPDC045846. Classification (NCBI taxonomy): domain Bacteria; kingdom Bacillati; phylum Actinomycetota; class Actinomycetes; order Kitasatosporales; family Streptomycetaceae; genus Streptomyces; species Streptomyces sp. NPDC045846. Next base: position 10,947 of record NZ_JBWKKJ010000018.1, read on the forward strand.
CCTACGGCGCGCTCGGCAAGCCGTACGTCTGGGGCGCCACCGGCCCCTCGTCCTTCGACTGCTCGGGCCTCACCCAGGCCGCCTGGCGCTCGGCCGGGGTGCAGCTGCCGCGGACCACGTACACCCAGATCAACGCGGGCAGCCGGGTTCCGCGGTCCCAACTCGCGCCGGGCGACCTGGTGTTCTTCTACTCCGGGATCAGTCATGTGGGGCTCTACATCGGCGGTGGGCAGATGATCCACGCGCCGCACCCGGGGGCGCCGGTGCGGATCGCGCCGATCGACCAGATGCCGTTCGCCGGGGCCGTCCGGCCCGCGTGAGCGCCGAACCCTCCTGACGGAGCGTCAGACCCCTTGTTCGGGGACGACCTTGGCGCCCGCGCCCATCTCCTTGGTCAGCCACCGGAAGACGTCCGGGACCTGGCTCTTCCACACCACGCTGGCGTGCCCGCCGCCGTTGAGCCTGACCACGGTCACCGCGGTGGGCGCCTTGGCGGCCTTCTTCAGGGCGAGCCCGTCGTTGTAGCCGTCGGTCTGCTCACCCGAGACGAACAGCGAGACGTGCGGCGGGGTCTTGGCGTGCTTGAGGATCCACAGCGGGTTGGTCTCCTCGCGCAGCTTCGGGTCCTTCGCGGTGATCGAGTCCTTCTCGGCGGCCGGGTCGTTGTAGCCGGACAGGTCGACTCCGGCCCGGTAGCGGTCGGGGTGCTCGATGGCGAGCTTGGCCGCGCAGTGGGCGCCCGCCGAGTATCCGGCGACGGCCCAGCCGTCGGCGCCGGTGGCGGCCCGGAAGTTGTCGGTGACCATCTTGCGGACGTCCACGCTCAGCCACGTGTCGGCGTTCACGACCCCGGGCACGTTGGCGCAGCCGGTGTCCTTGCCGTCCAGGAGGGTGGTGCGCGGCGAGACCAGGATGAAGGGCGCGACCTCGCCCTTCTCCATCATCGGCGTGAGCTGTTCCTGCGTCTTGAGGGTGCCGAACCAGGCACCTATGGACCCGGGGTAACCGGGCAGCAGCTCGACGACGGGGAAGGTCTTGTCCTTGTACGCCGGGTCGTCGTACTGCGGCGGCAGCCACACCGCCACATCGCCCTCGACGCCGGAAACCTGGCCCTTGAGCGTGGTCTTCATCACGCCCTTGCCGACCTTGTTCGTGTACGGCTCGAACTTCTGCTTGACCTTGGGGCCGGTGGCCGCGTTCTTGCCGCCCGTGCCGTCGGGGCCGAGGTCCGGCGCGGCGTTCACGTGGTTGCCGCCGCCGAGCAGGTCGTCCCAGGTGTCGTACAGGCCGTTGGCGTTGTTCACGAACAGGAAGACCACGAGGATCGCGGTGACCTGGGCGAAGCCCAGCATGAAGAGCCGGGACACCCAGCGCACGACGGCCGGCCCGCCGATCCTCGTCCACAGGACGAGGGGCAGCAGCAGGGCAGCCACGGCCGCGAGGATCGCGATCACGAGGAAGGGGGTTCCGGTCAGGCTCATCACGCCCGGGAAGAGGGCACGCCACGAACACCAGTTGCCCGTTTTACCAGCGTTTTACCAAAGGTGACGCCCTGTGCCCTTTACTTCTCACCCCGTGCGTCCCCGCCGCTCGCGGCCCGCACCACCAGGGCCCTGGCGCCCCCGCCGTAGGGCCGCGGCCCGCCCCCGGCATCCTTGGCGCCCTTCGGGTCCTTCGTGTTCTGTACGCCGCTGACCTGGCCGGACAGCCAGCGGAACACCTCCGGCAGGAGCGGCTTCCACACCACGTTGAGATGACCGCCGCCGGTCTTCTGCACCCACACCTGGGTGGGCGCCTTCGCGGCCCCGCGCAGCGCGAGGCCGTCCTCGTAGCCGTCGCCGGGCTGCCCGGAGAGGAAGAGCGAGGTGCGCGGCGGGTGCTTGGCGTGGGTGAGTATCCACAGCGGGTTGGTCTCGCGGCGCAACACCGGGTCGCCCGCGGTGATCGAGTCGGACTCGGCGGCCGGGTCGTTGTAGCCGGACAGCGCGATGCCCGCGCGGTAGCGGTCGGGGTGCTCGACGGCGAGCTTGGCCGAGCAGTGCGCGCCGGCCGATATCCCGGCCACGGCCCAGCCGTCCGCGGCCGTCCCGGCGCGGAAGTTGTCGGTGACCATCTTGCGGACGTCCACGCTCAGCCACGTGTCGGCGTTCACGACGCCCGGCACGTTGGCGCAGCCGGTGTCCTGCCCGGCCAGCAGCGAGGTGCGCGGCGCGACCAGGATGAACGGCTTGACCTCGCCGTTCACCATCAGCGGCCGCAGCTGCTCGGTCACGTCGAGGTTGGTGAACCAGTCCTTGGCCGAGCCGGGGTAGCCCGGCAGCAGCTCCACCACGGGGAAGCTCTTGTCGCGGTAGGCCGGGTCGTCGTACTGCGGCGGCAGCCACACGTACACCTCGCCGTCGGCCCCCGAGACCCGGCCGGTCAGCTGCGTGACCATGACGCCGGTGCCCAGGGCCGCGTCGTCGACCGGCGCGAAGGCCTGCTTGACCGGGGGCTCCTTGGCGATGCTGCGGCCGCCGGTGCCGTCGACGCCGAGGTTGGGCGCGGCACCGACGTGGCTGTCGGTGCCGAGCAGGTCGCCCCACGTGTCGTAGAGGCCGTTGGCGTTGTTGACCGCGACGAACACCACGACGACGGCGGAGGCCTGGGCGAGGAGCACCATGAGGATCCGCACGGCCCCGCGCACCACGGCCGGCCCGCCGACCCGGTGCCAGACCAGCAGCGGCACCAGAACGGCGAGCGCGGCCACGACGATCGCGGTCACGAAGAAGGGGGTCCCGGTCAGGCTCATCACGTCCGGCAAGAGTGACATGCGCGCGTCCGGGTTGCCGGTTTTGCCATGGTTTTACGTAGGTAAAACCGCCGGAGACCGCTTTCCGGCGCCGCTCAGACCAGTCGACGCGCCGTGGCCCAGCGGGTCAGCTCGTGGCGGTTGGACAACTGGAGCTTGCGCAGCACCGCGGAGACGTGCGACTCGACCGTCTTGACGGAGATGAACAGCTGCTTGGCGATCTCCTTGTAGGCGTAGCCCCGGGCGATCAGCCGCAGCACCTCGCGCTCGCGCTGGGTGAGGCGGTCCATGTCCTCGTCGACCGGCGGCGCGTCCGTGGAGGCGAAGGCGTCCAGGACGAAGCCCGCCAGGCGCGGCGAGAACACCGCGTCGCCGTCCTGCACCCGGAAGATCGAGTCGACCAGGTCGGTGCCGGTGATGGTCTTGGTGACGTAGCCCCGGGCTCCCCCGCGGATCACCCCGATCACGTCTTCCGCGGCGTCCGAGACGGACAGCGCGAGGAAGCGGACCGGGTTCTCGGCGTCCGCCATCATGGCCGCCGAGCGGCGCAGCACCTCGACGCCGCCGCCCCCGGGCAGGTGGACGTCGAGGAGCACGACCTCGGGGCGGGTCGCGGTGATGACGGTGACCGCCTGGTCGACGTCGGCGGCCTCGCCGACCACCTCGACGCCCGTGCTCTCGGTCCGGCCGATCTCCGCCTGGACTCCGGTGCGGAACATCCGGTGGTCGTCGACGAGGACCACCCTGACGTGGCGGCCTGTCGTTTCCTCGGTCATCCCTCTGCCCTCTCCATCTCCAGCTCGACCTCCGTGCCCCCGCCGGGCACCGAACGCAGCCTCGCCGTACCGCCGTTGCGCTGCATCCGGCCGATGATTGATTCTCGTACGCCCATCCGGTCGGCGGGCACCGCGTCCGGATCGAATCCGGGACCCCGGTCGCGCACGGAGACGAAGACCGTGCGGCCCTCGACCTCCGCGTACACCTGGACGGCGCCGCCCTCGCCACCGTACTTGGCCGCGTTCACCATGGCCTCGCGCGCGGCCTGCATCTGTGCGGACAGGCCGTCGTCCAGCGGGCAGTCGCCCACGACGACCACCTCCAGCGGGACGCCGTGCTTGTCCTCGACCTCGGCCGCCGCCTTCTTCACGGCCTCGGCGAGCGTCGCCGGTTCCTCCTCCTTGTCCTTGCCGGTGCCCTCCGGCTTGTACAACCAGGCGCGCAGCTCGCGCTCCTGGGCCCGGGCCAGGCGCCGCACCTCGCCGACGTTCTCCGCGTTGCGCTGGATCAGGGTCAGGGTGTGCAGCACCGAATCGTGGACGTGCGCCGCCACTTCGGCCCGCTCCTGCGCCCGGATGCGCATCAGGCGCTCCGCCGACAGGTCCTGCGTCATGCGCACCAGATAGGGCCCGGCCAGCAGGGCGATACCGGCGAGCACCGCTATCGCGGCGGTCAGGACGTTGCCGAGCTGGGCCGCCGAGCCGTTGACCACCACGAAGCCGGTCAGCCCCGTACCGACCAGGGCGACCCCGGCGAGACCCCGGGCCACCGGGAGCCACCGGCTGCGCCGGGCCCCCTCGGTCCAGCGGGCCCGGCGGGTGTTGTCGGCCTGGCGCCATACCAGGACGACGCCGACGCCGATGAGCACGCTGGGGAAGATGTACGGATTGGCCCAGCCGCCCACGTCCACCTTGGACGCGAAGATCGCGGCGCCGAAGACCAGCGCGATCAGCGCGACGACCTGGCCCTTGTCGGGCTTGCGCAGCCTGCGGCGGCCGTCCGGGCTGACCTCGAAGGCGGAGCGCGCCCCCGCCGTCGCACCCCCGAGGCCCAGCGGCACCACGAACCAGAACACCGCGTACAGCAGCGCCCCGAGGCCGTTGATCGTGAGCAGCCCGAGGAAGACGACGCGCACCCACACCACCGGGAGGCCGAGGTGTCCGGCGAGCCCGCGTGCGACGCCGCCGAGCATCCGCCCCTCGGCGGAGCGGTACAGCTTGCGGACCGGCACTTCGTCGGCCTCGGGCGGCGACAGGCGGGGGGTGGCGACTGACATGCCCCGATCGTCACACGAGCGCGGGCCGCCGGACATCAGGGTTGGCCCCCAGGCTTCCCTGAGGGAAACCCCCGCGCGCGGGGGAGGCCGCCTCCCCCGCGGGTGGGACGGGTGCCCCCTCAGGGACGAAATCAGGGTGCGGCCAGGGTCGGGGCAGGTGCCGAGCGCGGCGCCCGCCCGTCACCATGTACGTATGAGCACGCCGACCGAGACGCCCCTCGCGCCGCCCGATCCGGCCCCCGAGGCCCCGCAGCTGCGCCGCAGCGGCCGCAACAAGGTCATCGGCGGAGTCTGCGGCGGCCTCGGCCGGTACTGCGACCTCGACCCGGTGATCTTCCGGATCGGGCTCGGCGTGCTCGCCGTCACCGGCGGCCTCGGCCTGGTCTTCTACGGATTCGCCTGGCTGCTCCTGCCGTTGGACGGCCAGGACGAGAACGAGGCCCGCCGGCTACTCACCGGCCGCGTCGAGGGTGCGGCCCTGGTCGCCGTGCTGATGGCCCTGGCGGGCTGCGGGATCTTCCTGACGATGCTGCGGAACGGCTCGGTGATGACGTTCGCCGTGCTGCTCGCGCTGCTCCTCGCGGGCGCCGCCGTCTGGTCCCAGCGCCGCACCATGACGCCCGGTGACGGCCCGCTCGACCCGGTCGCCGCCCAGGCCGTCGCCGACGCGCCGCCCGAGACGAAGGCGCCTCCCGCGCCGTCCCCGCCGTCCTGGTGGCGGGACCCGATCGTCAAGGACGGCACCACGGGCCCGGTCGCGGGCGGCTATCTGTGGGGGCCCGCCGACGCGGACGCCACCCCGGTCGCCGGGGCCCGCAAGGCCGCGAAGGCGGCGGTGCGCGCGAGCCGCGGGCCGCGCTCCATCGGGGGCCTCGTCTTCCTCGCGGCGCTGCTCGCCTTCGGGGCCGGGTTCGGCGGCGCCCGGGACCACCAGCCGCTCGGCACCGGCCTTCAGATCGGGTTCGCCGCCGCGCTCGCCGTGTTCGGACTGGGCCTGATCCTGAGCTCGTTCCTCGGCCGTACGGGCTTCGGCACCCTGTTCCTCGCCGTGCTCACCGCAGCCCTGCTCGCGGTGTCCGCGGGGCTGCCCAAGTCCATCGACTCGCACTGGATACGGACCGACTGGACACCCGCAGCGATCGGCGAGGTGCGGCCGGATTACCACCTCGGCACGGGGGTCGGCACCCTCGATCTGAGCCGGGTCGCCGTGCCCCCGGGAAAGACCGTGACGACCAGCGCCGAGGTCGGCGCGGGCAAGGCGAAGATCGTCGTGCCGAGGGACGTGACCGTGCGGGTCAGTTTCGATCTGGGCCTCGGCGACATCCGGCTGCCCGGCGAGCGGGCGGACGACATCCAGGTATCCCCGGGCGAGAAGCGGACCATGACCCTGACCCCACCCGCCGGCGCGAAGCCCGCCGGCACACTGGAACTGCACCTCAAGGTCGGCGTCGGCCAGGCGGAGGTGGACCGTGCTGCGTCATGAGTTCCGTCCCGGCAAATGCGTGGCCGGGCTCGCGCTGACCGCCACCGCGGTCCTGTTCGCCGGGGACGCGGCCGGCCGGTGGAACACCCCGTCCCCGGTGGCGATCCCGCTGGTCTGCGGCGGTCTCGGGATCGCCGCGCTGGTCAGCTGGATCGACTACGGGGTGCGCAGGCGCCGTCGGCCGGCGAGCAGCGCGTCCGCGGACAGCAACGGCGTCCCGGCCAGCACCAGCGGCAGCCAGGCCATCAAGTAGGCGAGGTCGTTTCCGTAGTAGTACGGGGTGGTCTGCCAGCTCACCGTGAGCCACAGGGAGAGCGAGATCAGCGCGCCGCCGAGCGCCGCGAGCCGTCCGAACAGGCCGAGCAGCGTGCCGATGCCGACGGCCAGCTCGCCCAGCGCGATGGCGTAGCCGAACCCCGAGGGGCTCTTCAGGGCGAGGTCCACGAGGGCCGGGACCGCCGAGCTGTCGCGCACGCCGCGCATCAGCTCGCCGATGGACCCGGTGCCGCTGGCGTGGAAGAAGGCGCGGTCCGTGAGCTTGTCCAGGCCGGCGTACACGAACGTCACGCCGAGGAAGATCCGCAGGGGCAGCAGCGCGTACGTGCGGGCCGTGGCCTGCCACCCCCGGGCCTGGTCCGCCCCGGCCCGCACCCTGGTCGCGTATCCATGTGCCATGGCTGATCCCGCCTCCATCCAATTCGCCTGTCACCAGACGATACGGACGGGGGGAACGCGTGTCTCAATCCCACCCCGGGAAGGACCGCACTCCCCTACTCGGCCACCTCGACGAACACCCCGTTGGTCTCCACTCCCGCGGCCGTCACCACCCGCACCTCGACCCGCCCCGCCTCCACGTCCACCGGCACGGGCACCGTCAGCACCCCATCCGTCGGGTTCGCGAAGCCGCCGGGGACGGGGATGAGGGGGACGTGGACGTGGACCGCCCCGATCCGGACCACCATCCGGGCCAGCCGGTCCGGCGTGCCCGCGCCCGGCGGGACGAACCCCGCGCCCCGGATCTCGATGTCGTCCCCGGTGCGGATGGGCGCGTCCAGGTCGCCCGCCTCCCGGGCCCGTACGACGGAGAGGATCACCGGGCGGCCGCCCTCCGCGTACTTCCCGGCGATGTACGTCGCCGCGGAGACCAGCGCCAGGGCCGCCAACCCCCAGGGCAGGTCCGGGAGTTGCTCGGGTCCGCGGGCCAGCCGGACGGCCGCGAAGAGGACCGTCACCAAGGTCACCGCCACGTACTGGGCGTCCGCGAAGCTGCTCCGCCCCGCGTCGTCCGTCATGAGGTCGGCCCCGCGCGGCCGGTCGGCGCGCACCTTCTGGAGCCGCTGCCCGTGGATGCGCACCGTCACGACCCGGCGGACCACCACCGCGATCAGCGAGGTGAGGAACACGATCGTCAACAGGCCGACGCAGTGGGCGAGTTCGAGACCGCGCAGGACCTTCTCGCGGTCGGCTCGGCCGGACGCCGAGGCCAGCCGCAGCGCGAGGACCAGGGCCGCGAACACCGCGAACAGGATCCAGGCCGCCGCGACCGCGCGCGAGGTGGAGAGGCGGTTGTCCTCGCCGAGCACGGGAGCGAGGAGGCCGCCGCGCGAGCGGTGCAGATACGCCGCCGCCGTCAGCAGGACCGCCACGGCCAGCGCCGACAGGAGACCGGCGGTGCGGGCCGCCGTCCAGCCCGCACCGATCGCGGTGGCCGCCTCGGCCAGGGACAGGACGAACACCCCGCCCCACACCGTCAGCAGCGTGCCGCGCCAGACCCGTTCCGGCCAGGTCCGGCCCGCCTCCCGGCCGCGCTCGGCGACCAGCCGGGCGGACTGCGTCAGCTCGTCCGAGACCCACTGGCGGGAGGCCCCGGCGGAGTGCGCGAGGGCCGCCGGCAGCCCTTCGCCCGCGGCGAGACCGTCCCGCTTGGCGAGGAACGCCGCCACCGCGCGCCGGTGCCCGTCCCGCGCGCCGTGCACGCAGTCACCGCCGCATTGCCGAGCCTCCTGCACCGCCACCGGGAACTCCGTCCGTGCGCCGAACTCCTTGAACCGTAAGGGAATTGTCGCGCACCAAACCGGCCCTCCGGTCGGCACCGCCTGGCTGCGAGGGTGATTGACGCACCATCAAATTGACGTACTACGACAGGAGTTCGGGCTCCGCCCGGCTGATCTGCCGCCACAGCGGCTGGTAGTTGATCCATGCCACGAGATCGCTGCCGAGCTGCTCCTTGGTCGCCACCGCGTCCCGCCGGTCGATGGGCACCGGCTTCCCGGCTGCCCGCGCCGCGAGCTGCACCCGCGCGCACCGCTCCATCGAGATGAACCACCAGGCCGCCGCGTCCACGGAGTCCCCGACGGTGAGCAGCCCGTGGTTGCGCAGCACGACCGCCTTGTACGAGGCGAGCGCCTCCGCGATCCGCCGCGCCTCCTCCGCGTCGACGACCACCCCGGTGTAGGCGTCGTACACCGCGTGGTCCTCGAAGAAGGCGCAGGCCTCCTGTGTGTACGGCTCGACGAAGTCGCCCAGGGCCGCGAGGGCCCGCCCGTACGTCGAGTGCGTGTGGACGACGGCGACCGCGTCGGGGCGGGCCCGGTGCACCTCGGCGTGCACGGTGAACGCGGCCTGGTTGACGTGGTGACTCCCCCGCACGACCTGCCCGTCCCCGTTGACCAGGACGAGCTCACCCGCGGTGACATGCGCGAACGGCACACCGAAGGGGTTCACCCAGTAGCAATCCGGCCACTCGGGATCGCGCGCGGTGACATGGCCCGACACGCCTTCCTCGTACCCGAACCGGGCGAAGAGTCTCAGCGCGCCCGCGAGCCGCTCCTTGCGGTACTGCCGCTCCTCGGCGGGGTCCTCGTGGACGGGCGGCAGATCGAACCGCAACTGGTCCACCGGTATCGGCTCGGGCATCTCAGTCATGGCCGGAAGCTACCTCGCGTCCCCGCAGGTGAACAGAGTCGTGCGGCCCCGGCAACGACGACGGCGCCGCCCCCTGGGGAGGCGACGCCGTCGGTGAGCGGTGGGGGCTACTCCCACTCGATGGTGCCCGGGGGCTTGCTCGTCACGTCGAGGACGACGCGGTTGACGTCGGCGACCTCGTTGGTGATGCGGGTGGAGATCTTCGCCAGCACGTCGTACGGCATCCGCGTCCAGTCCGCCGTCATGGCGTCCTCCGAGGAGACCGGGCGCAGCACGATCGGGTGGCCGTAGGTGCGGCCGTCGCCCTGGACGCCCACCGAGCGCACGTCGGCGAGCAGCACGACCGGGCACTGCCAGATCTCGCGGTCCAGGCCGGCCGCGGTCAGCTCCTCGCGGGCGATGGCGTCGGCCTCGCGCAGCAGGTCGAGGCGGTCCTTGGTGACCTCGCCGACGATGCGGATGCCCAGGCCGGGGCCGGGGAAGGGCTGGCGCTGGACGATCTCGTCGGGGAGGCCGAGCTCCTGGCCGACCATGCGGACCTCGTCCTTGAACAGCTTGCGCAGCGGCTCGACGAGCTCGAACTCGATGTCGTCGGGCAGGCCGCCCACGTTGTGGTGCGACTTGATGTTCGCGGTGCCGGTGCCGCCGCCGGACTCGACGACGTCCGGGTACAGGGTGCCCTGCACGAGGAAGGCGACCTCGGGGCCGTCCTCCTGGAGGATCTCCAGCTGGGCCTGCTCGAAGACGCGGATGAACTCGCGGCCGATGATCTTCCGCTTGGTCTCCGGGTCGGAGACCCCGGCGAGCGCGGTGAGGAAACGCTCCTGCGCGTCGACGACCTTCAGCTGGACGCCGGTGGCGGCCACGAAGTCCTTCTCGACCTGCTCGGTCTCGCCCTTGCGCATCAGGCCGTGGTCGACGTACACGCAGGTCAGCTGCGAGCCGATGGCCTTCTGGACGAGGGCCGCGGCGACCGCGGAGTCCACGCCGCCGGACAGGCCGCAGATCGCGCGCTTGCTGCCGACCTGCTCGCGGATGAGGGCGACCTGCTCCTCGACGACGTTGTGCGTCGTCCACGTCGGCTCGATGCCCGCGCCGCGGTAGAGGAAGTGCTCCAGGATCTGCTGGCCGTGCGTGGAGTGCAGCACCTCGGGGTGGTACTGGACGCCGTACAGCTTCTTCTCGTCGTTCTCGAAGGCGGCCACCGGGACGACGTCGGTGGAGGCCGTCACCGTGAAGCCCTCGGGAGCCGCGGAGCAGGCGTCGCCGTGCGACATCCACACCGACTGCTCGGCCGGGGTGCCCTCGAAGAGGGTGGAGCCCTGCTTGGAGACGGTCAGCGGGGTGCGGCCGTACTCGCGGGCGCCGTTGTCGTCGACCGTGCCGCCCAGCGTCGTCGCCATCAGCTGGAAGCCGTAGCACATGCCGAAGACCGGCACCCCGGCCTCGAAGATCTCGCGGTCCAGGCGCGGGGCACCCTCGGCGTACACCGAGGACGGGCCGCCGGACAGGATGATCGCCTTCGGGTTCCTGGCCAGCATCTCGGCCACGGGCATGCTGCTCGGGACGATCTCGCTGTAGACCCGGGCCTCGCGGACGCGGCGGGCGATGAGCTGGGCGTACTGCGCGCCGAAGTCGACAACCAGGACGACGTCCGGGTTGCTGTCGGGCGCGGCTGCGGAGGGTGCTGCTGGCACGGGTGGCGGCCTTCCGGCAGTGGGAGGGGGTCGGTATTTGTCGATTCTACCGGGGCGCACGGGTCCGGGTTCGTCTCACCATCCGAACCCGGATTGGCCCGCGCTCGACGCATCGGTCCATACTGGGCGCATGCGCAAGCACCAGACCTTCGTCTTTACCTATGGCACCCGGCCCGCCGGGCGCCATGGGCTGTGCTGCTTGAGCATCTGACAAGCGAAACTTCCCAGAGCGCCCCGGGCCGACAAGGCCCGGGGCGCTCTGTCCTTTCCGGTCCTTGCCGATCCGGGGCGCCGCATCCCTTCCGAGGAGCCCCCATGAGCACGTCCGTCACCGAGAAGACCGGCGCCCGCACCGACGAGGCCGCCGCGGTGATCACCGGCGCGCGCGAGCGCATCGACGCCCTCGACGACCACATCATCGGCCTCATCCAGGAACGCATGGCCGTCTCGGCCGTCATCCAGGAGTCCCGGATCGCCTCCGGCGGCCGCCGGGTCAACCTGAACCGCGAGATGGAGGTCCTCGCCCGCTTCCGCGACGCGCTCGGCAAGCCCGGTACCGCGCTCGCGATGACGATGCTGGAGCTGTGCCGGGGACGTATCTGAGTTCGGGCGCTCCTCACCCGTACGGCGCCGTGACCGAGCCGGGCCCGGCTTCGTTGGTGGGGTGTCCGTGCCAGCCAGGGGCGGGCCCGAAGAAACCACGCGTGGCTCCGCTGGGGCGTGTGACGCACCTGCAAGTGCGTCGTGGGACCTCGCCCCAGTGTGCGTGACCGGACGGCAGGGGACAGCAGCCCGGTCACCCCGTAAGGGCGGTCGGTTCCGGGGACGCCCGGGGCCGGCCGCATCCGGTCCGAACGCTGCGGCGGGCGCAGCCCATCCAGCACGATGCAGGACACGTCCCGTACCCCGTACCTCCGTTGCCATCGGCCGACGCCACTCGCGCGCCCCGCACGCGCCGGGTCGGCCACCCCGGCACACCCTTCCAGCGGCGCACCCCCCGGCGCCGCCCCGCGGCACCGACGCCGCCCTGACGTCGGTGCCCACGGCCCAGGGCCCCGCAAGCCGCCCGTGCGTCTTCTCGTACGGGGCGGATGCGGGGCCCTTCGCGTGGGGTCAGCGGGTGAGGATGTAGCAGCTCGCGGCGTGCCGTGTGTCCCGCTTCCACTCCTGCTCGCCGGGCCAGACGTACCAGAACGCCCTGTCGTCGGCGTTTTCGCCGAGCCAGGCGGAAGGCGCGGCGCGGAAGGCGGCCCGGCACAGAGTGTCCGCCCGCTTCTTCAACGCCGGGTTGCCGGGGTAGTCGCCGCCCTCCAGCTCGGGGCGGGCGAGAATGCGGCCGTCGTGCGGGTGCTCGCAGTCGGCCTTGACCACGAGACTCGTGTCGGTCAGGCCCGTACCGAAGTCGACGCAGCCGCCGGCCTTGGTCTCCCGGAGCGGGACGACGGCCTCGCCTCCCGCGAGGACCTCGTCCCCGGCCGGTACGGCGCCCGGCTGTGAGGTTCCGTAACCGTCGAGCGTCATCCTGATGCGCAGGCCCCGCACCCCGGCGATGTCGCTCTGTTCACCCTGGGCGACGGCCGCGGACACATCCGTCTCGGCGGAGGTGACCCGGCCGTCCCGGTCCACGGTCATGGTCAGGGGGTAGCGCACCGCGTTCACGGCGGCGGTGAGGCCTCCGGGCGGCACGATGCTCTTCAAGAAGTCGCGCACGGACTGGCCGACCAGGGAGGTTCGGTAGCGGTGGCCGCCGTCCGGCAGGGCCTCGTCCTTGACCTCGGCGGTGGCCGCGAGGATCTCCAGCAGCGTGCCGTTGAACGGCGCCTGGGTGCCGCGCCGGGCGTTGGCGGCGAGGACGGCGTATCCGTACGGGTCCCCGGTCAAGGCGGTCGTGCCGGTGTACCGCAACCAGTAATCCGCCGCAGCCGCCCGGTAGTTGACGTTCTGGGGGTCGATGATCAGCCGGGCCGACTGGTCGGTCCTGCGGCGGTGGGAGTCGATGTTGCCCAGGGCCTTCGCCGCGTCCTCGGGGAAGCCGTCCGCCACGCTCCAGCCCAGGGTCCCGTCCGCCCGGCCGTGCGCGAAGTCCAGCTTGCCCGCGGTCTTCAGGACCGCGTCCGCGCCCTTCGCCGAGAAGGTGACGGTCTGTGTGAAGGCCGCGTTCCCGGCCGCCCTGGTCTGCCCGAGGGCCGCGTACGGACGGGCGTCCAGGGGCTTGGAGAAGACGGGGTGGGTGGCCGAGGGGCTGGGGGCGGCGGGCTTCGCGGCAGGGGCGGACGGGCCGCAGGCGGTCAGGAGCAGCACCCCCGACGCCGCCGCGGCACCGGCCCACGCGCTACGGGCTCTCATGTCGACTCTCCATGGTTGAAAGGGAGTTCAGGATCACGGAATGCGGGGCGAAGGGGCCGGGAGCGGGGTGGTTCACGTGCGGCTGACCAGGCCGCAGCCCTCCGGGCGGTCGCGCTTCAGGTCCCTGCTGCGGTCGTACGGGTCGAGCGCGGAGCCGCTCGGACGGGGGCCCGACGGGGTCTCGTCGGCGAACTCGGGATGCAGATAGCCGTCGTAGACCGCGCACTGCGAGTTGGAGATGTCCACGTCGTAGTTGGTGATCCAGAGCTTTCCGGGGGTGGCCTTCATGACGGACGGATCGGGGGCCCGGACGTCGAGGATCCGGCGCACGATCGTGCGGGCCACCTCCCGCGAGCCCGGCGCCGCCTTCACCACCGGGTAGACGAAGCTGTAGTCGGCGTGCACGACGATCCCGCTCCTGGCGTCCTTGCCGACCGTCATCCGGCCGCGGGTCTTGACCACGTCGCCGACGAGCTTGACCTTCTTGGGGTCGAACCGGCTGAAGAAGTTCAGCGGATCGTGCTCCTTGTCGGGCTTGGCCAGGGCCGTGGTGAGGTCGCCGAGGACGTCGTCCTGGAGCGGGTCGATGAGCGCGAGGGCGGCCTCGGGGCGGCCGCCGCGCAGGGTCGCCGGGTTCAGGTCGGCGTCGATCAGGACGTCTCGGGTACGGGCCAGGGCCGCGGCCACCTGCTCCTTGGAGAGGCCGCCCAGGGCGGTGGCCTCGGGCAGCTCGATGCCGGCGGCGCCGTCCGCGTACTGCGCGGCGGGCGAACCCCGGAAGGGCTCCTTCAGGGTGGGGCGGTCGGGGTCGTCGGCGAAGGACGGGGCGGCGGTGGGGGCCGCGGTCTCCGGCGGGAGCGGAGCCGTCGCCCCGCTGCCGGAGCCGCCGTCGCCGGTCACCAGGGACAGGGCGCGGGACGGGTTCAGCGCGATCAGCAGGACGGCCAGGGCGAGCAGCACGCCGAGCATGCCCTTGACGCGGCGCCGGCGCCCGGCCCTTCCGTCCATCTCCCGCCAGGCGGGACCGGTGCGCCAGCCCTCCGGCTCGGCGGGGCGCTTCTCGCCCTTGCGGCCGCGGGCGGCCTCCTGCTCCTCGCGGAGCCGCTCGGTCACCATGCGGGCCCGCGCCGAGGGCTCCTTGGGCGCGGACTTCCTGATGTCCTGCTCGGTGTCGCGGACGAACTGCTCCCAGATGTCGTCCGGCAGCGAGTCGTCACCCGACGACCCCTTCGAGATCGGCGGCTTCTCGCTCACTTCTGATGGCCCCTCTTGGCATGTACTGCGCGGCACACGCCGCGGCAGCGGTTCGACATGCGGGGATGCGCGATGGTTGCCGCGCGGGAGAGGTGGTGTGGATCACATAAGGATTTCGTGAAGACAGGACAACCATGCGCAGGGGTCACGGGTCATGCATGCGGAACCAACAGCCTCGCCCGTTCTCTGTTCACGGCGGCGGGGCTCCACCAGGTCTCCGCACACGCGAGAGGCGCTGCACTCGGAGGGGGGTGCAGCGCCTCTTGTCGTGTCCGGGCCGGGGTTGCGGGTTACCGGGTTACGCGGTCGGCTTCGGCGGCACGGCGGGCATGCCCAGGAAGGGCAGCTTCAGGGCGCCGAACGCCTCCGCCGGGACCGCGGGGGACTTCGGTTCGACCGGGGCCAGCCGGACGTAGGCCGCGCCCTGCGCGGGACGCGGGTCCTCCTCACCCTTGTTGGGCCACAGCGACATCGCGCGCTCGGCCTGTGCGGTGATCGTCAGGGACGGGTTGACCCCGAGGTTCGCCGAGACGGCCGCGCCGTCGACGACCGAGATGCCGGGGTGTCCGTACAGCCGGTGGTAGGGGTCGATCACACCGGTCTCGGCCGAGTCGCCGATCGGGCAGCCGCCGAGGAAGTGCGCGGTGAGCGGGGTCCCCATGAGCTCGCCGACGTTCGAACCGGCGAAGCCGTTGATCTCCGCGGCGATCGCCGTCGCCCCTTCCGTGGCCGCCCGGATCTGCTTCGGGTTGGGCGCGCCGTGGCCCTGCTCGGCCGTCAGCAGCCCCTTGCCGACGCCGTCCGCCTTGAGGTGGGTGGTGAGCGAATTGTCGAGCGACTGCATGACCAGGCCGATGATCGTCCGCTCGGACCAGCGGTGGTTGCTGATCGAACGTGCGAGGAGCAGCGGGTGCCTGGCCGCGTTGCCGAGCCAGTTGCGCACCCGGTTCACCCCGTACGGCACCTGGAGGATGGACATGCTGCCCATCGCGTTGGAGCCCTTGCCGTAGCGGACCGGCTCGATGTGGGTGTTCTCGTCCGGGTGGATCGAGGAGGTGATGGCGACGCCGCGGGTGAAGTCGACCCGGGGCGCTCCGTGCCGCTTGCGGTAGCGGCGGCCGGTGGTCTGCGCGCCGACCAGCGCCTCGGAGTTGGTCCGGGTCAGCTCGCCCAACCGCTTGGAGATGTACGGGAGTTGGCCGCTGGACCGCATGCGGTGCAGCAGGGTCTGGGTGCCGTAGGTGCCGGCCGCGACGACCACGCGGCGGGCGGTGAGGAGGCGGCCCGCGGAGTCCTTGCGGTCGGTGGGCAGGGTCGCCACCGCGTAGCCGCCGCGCGAGTCGTCGGTCACCGAGACCACGGTCGTCATGGGGTGGACGACCGCGCCCGCCTTCTCGGCGAGGTAGAGGTAGTTCTCGTTGAGGGTGTTCTTCGCGCCGTGGCGGCAGCCCGTCATGCACTCGCCGCACTCGACGCACGCGGTGCGCGAGGGGCCCGCGCCGCCGAAGTAGGGGTCGTCGACCGCCGTGCCCGGCTTGGCCTTCGCCGTGCCGTCGGCGTCCTGGCCGTCGCCGAAGAAGACGCCCACGGGGGCCATGTGGAAGGTGTCGCCGACGCCCATGCGCTGGGCGGCGGCCTTGAGGTGCACGTCGGATGGGGTCATCGTCGGGTTGAGCCGCACCCCGAGCATGCGCCGCGCCTGGTCGTAGTACGGCGCGAGCTCGTCCTGCCAGTCGGTGATGTCCTTCCACTGCGGGTCGTCGAAGAACTGCTTCGGCGGCACGTAGAGGGTGTTGGCGTAGTTCAGGGACCCGCCGCCGACCCCGGCGCCGCCGAGCACCATCACGTTGCCGAGCAGGTGGATGCGCTGGATGCCGTAGAGGCCGAGCTTCGGGGCCCACAGGTAGTTCTTGATGTCCCAGGAATTCCTGGGGAGCGTGGCCCGGGTGAAGCGGCGGCCCGCCTCCAGGACGCCGACCCGGTAGCCCTTCTCGGTGAGCCTGAGCGCGGTCACCGAGCCGCCGAAGCCCGAGCCGACCACCAGGACGTCGTAGTCGTATCCGCCGTCCTCGTCCGGGTTCTGGGCTGGGGGTACCTGGGACATGGCTCTCCTCGTGCACGGGGGACGGGCGGGGCGGGTCTTCCTCGGGTCAGCGCAGACGCAGGGCCTTCATCGCCTTCAGGCTGCGGCTCATGAAGGCCGCGTACTTCTCGTCGTCCATGCCGAAGGAGGGGGCGAGGGGCAGGATGCGCTGCTGGGCGATGGTCTGGGCCTCGGTGTACTTGAGGATGCCCTCGGAGCCGTGCCGGCGGCCGAGCCCGGAGTCCTTCATGCCGCCCATCGGCGACTGGACGCTGCCGTAGGCGGGGGCGTACCCCTCGTTGATGTTGACCGTGCCGGTGCGCAGCTTCGCCGCCACCTCGTGGCCGCGGCGCGAATCCTTCGTCCACACCGAGGAGTTGAGGCCGTAGGGGGTGCCGTTGGCCTGCTCGACGACCTCGTCCTCGTCGGTGAAGCGGTAGACGGAGACGACCGGGCCGAAGGTCTCCTCGGTGCACACGGCCATCGGCGCCTCGACGCCGTCGAGGATGGTGGGCTCGTAGAACAGGGGGCCGATGTCGGGCCGGGCGACGCCGCCCGCGAGGAGCCTGGCGCCCTTGGCCACGGCCTCCTCGACGTGCCGGGTGACGGTCTCCAGCTGGCGCTCGCCGACCAGGGAGCCCATGTCCGCCCCGTACGCGAGGGAGCGGCCGAGCCGCATCGCCTTCGTCCGTGCGGCGAAGCGGTCGAGGAAGGCGTCGGCGATCGATTCGTGGACGTACAGCCGCTCGATCGATATGCAGAGCTGCCCGGCCGAGGAGAAGCAGGCGCGGACCGCTCCCGCGGCCGCCTTCTCCACGTCGGCGTCGTGCAGCACGAGCATCGCGTTCTTGCCGCCCAACTCCAGCGAGACGCCCACCAGTCGGGCCGCCGCGCCCTGCGCGACCTCGCGTCCGGTGCGGGTCGAGCCGGTGAAGGAGACGTAGTCGGCGTGCTGGACGACCTCGGGGCCGACGACCGGCCCCTCGCCGAGGACGACCTGGAAGACCTCGGCCGGAAGCCCCGCCTCGATCAGCAGGTCGCGCGCCCACAGGGCGGTCAGCGCGGTCTCGGTGTCGGGCTTCATCACCACGGCGTTGCCCGCGACGAACGCGGGCAGCGCGTCGCCCACCGACAGTTCGAGCGGGTAGTTCCAGGGCGCGATCTGCCCGACGACCCCGCGCGGCTGGCGCAGTTCGGTGACCTTGGTCAGGGTGGGCACGACTCCGGTGTGCCGCCTGGCCTTCAGATAGGCCGGGGCCTTGCGCCCGTAGTGGCGGGCCGCGACGGCGACGGCCTGCACCTCCTCGTGCGCGTGCAGCCGCGCCTTGCCGGTCTCCAGCTGGATCAGGTCGAGCACCTCGGCCTGGCGCGCGAGCACGAGGTCGTGGAAGCGGAGCAGCACGGCGGCGCGGGCGCGGACCGGCGTCGCGGCCCAGGCGCGCTGCGCCGCGCGGGCCCGCGCGAAGGCCTTGGCGACGTCCTCGGGCGTGGACTCGGGCAGGTCGGCCAGCTTCTCCCCGGTGAACGGGGTGTGGTTGGCGGTCCGTCCCGAGCCGGCCACGCCCCGGGTGAGCTGGGCGATCAGCTGGCCCGTGACCACGTCGGCGGCGGTGCGCGCGCCTGCGGGGGCCGGGGCGACCGGGTTGGTGCCGGCGGGCTTGAGGGTGGTCGTGGGCGAGGCCTGCGAGTCCGTCATGGGGCGAGCGTATGCCTGGCGGGGCACTTTCGGTACCCGTCGGTAACGGGTTTTCGGACCCCCGGTAACCCCGCCAGCGATCACTGGCCAGATAACCGCTGATCAGCGGCTTACGTCCACCGGGGGCCACTGGACCTCACAGGTCGTGGATCTTCAGACCGTCGGCCACCTCGGCGAAGAGCGCCTCGCCGTCCTTCGCCGCCTGCCCCGCCGCGGGCATCGACACCCGCAGCCGCCAGTAGCCCGTGCCCTGGCCCGGAACGAGCAGCTCGTGGTAGCGGTAGCGGGTCGGATTCGGGTCGGACGCGGCCGAGTTCGGCGTGTAGTCGGTGACGATGTCGTACGCCTTCCTGCCCTGGTGGCGCACGGTGGTGGTGGTCACCTTCCCGGCCGTGAACTCGATGCCGTTCCTGCCGCCCTTCTCGTAGTACGTCTTCCACGCGGCGGGGTCGGCGGGCAGCGTCTCGTGGGTCCTGTCGGTCGCCGGGTCGAGCCGGTCGGCGTAGATCCGGAAGACGGCGCTCGGGTCGGCGTAGGTGACGCTATTGCCGTCGGTGCCCTGGCTGCGCGCGTAGTCGTCGGGTACCGCCACGTCGGCGTGCAGCACCTCGTTCTCGGGCCGCACCTGCCAGCCCGCGGGCAGCCCGCCGCCGCCGAACGGATTCGCCAGGAGCAGCACGAGCGCGACCGCCACGGCCAACGCCCCGCCGCCGAGCCCGAACTGGGCCCGGCGATTGCCCACCAGGACCGGCGGCACCCAGCGGCTTCCACCGGCGGGCGCCCCCTCCCCCGCGTACAGCCGGGTCGCCGCGAGCGGGGCCGGCGGCGGGCCGGCGGACTGTTCAAGGGTGGCCCGGACCTCGGCGGCGGTCGGCCGGGCCGCGGGGTCCTTGCGCAGCAGCTGCATGACCAGCGTGCCGAACGCGCCCGAGCCCCGGGCGGGCGGCTGCGGTTCGGCCGAAAGCACCGCCTGGAGGGTGGCCGGGGTGTTGCTGCGGCGGTAGGGGGACATGCCCTCGACGGCCGCGTACAGGACCACGCCGAGCGACCACAGGTCGGACTCGGGGCCCGGCCGCTGGCCCAACACCCTTTCCGGGGCGATGAATTCGGGCGAGCCGACGAACGCGCCGGTCTCCGTCAGGCCCTGCTCGCCCTCGACCTGGGCTATGCCGAAGTCGGTGAGCACGACCCGGTCGCCGCGTCCGAGCAGCACGTTGTCCGGCTTCACGTCCCGGTGCAGGACGCCCGCCTCGTGCGCCGCCGCGAGGGCGCCGAGCACGGCGAGGCCGATCCGCGCGGCCTCGCGGACGTCGAGGGTGCCCTCCTGGAGCCGGTCGGCGAGCGACTGCCCGCGCACCAGCTCCATCACGATCCAGGGCCTGCCGTCCTCCATGACGACGTCGTGCACGGTGACGACGTTGGGGTGGTCGATGCGGGCGGCGGCGCGGGCCTCGCGCTGCATGCGCAGATGGACGGTGTCCCGCTCGCGCGCGCCCAAGTGGTCCGGCACGCGCGGTTCCTTGACCGCGACGTCCCGGTCGACGACTTCGTCGCGGGCCCGCCAGACCGTGCCCATGCCGCCGTGCCCGAGCCGTCCCACGAGCCGGTAGCGCCCCCCGAGCAAACGCCCGGTTCCGTCGGTGGGTTGCTGCTGTGTCGGCTCGTACGGCTTCGGCTCGTACGCCGCCCGCTGCGCTGACGGAGCGGGCTGCTCCGGCGGCCGCAGACCGTAGCTGGTGGGCTCTTTGGCCCGTCCCCCATCGTCTCTCATGCCCATATCCTGACGAACGGCGGCGCGGGGGGCCACAGGGGGCCGTGTGCGGATGCACACCCGTGACAGAAGCGGGGGTTCAGGGGCCCGGGACGAAGGAGTCGAGGGCGGTGTCGAAGTTCCGCTTCGCCTCGTCGAGACGGGCCAGCGGCGCCGAGACCCACACGTCGTACATCCGCCCGCGCACGTCCCAGCTCTCGTCGAAGGTGTGCCGGGCACCCTCGGCCCTGCTGAAGCCGTTCCAGGTGAACTCCCACAGCGCCGCGTCGCGGCCGTGGTGGGTGGTGGCGGTGACCTTGCCGTCGCGGTAGCCGGGGTTGCTGACCGGCCCGCCCGCGGCCGCGCGCCGCATGGCGCCGAGGGGGCCGCCCGACACGGCGTTCTGGGTGCGGACGCCGATCCGGAGGGCGCCGTCCGGCGACGTGTAGAACACGCGCTGGTCGTCGGTGCTGCGGACGTAACCGTCGGGCAGGACGAGGCCGAAGCCGTCCGGGTCGCGGACGAAGCGGAACCCGTCGGGCATGGGCGGCGGCGGGCCCTCGGGCGGGGGTGGCGGCGGGGGCGGGCGCCAGGGCGCGTCCGGCGGGGGCGCGGCCCTGCTCGGCGCCGACTGCTCCACCGACGTGCGGTCCACTCCCGCGCCACCGAGCGCGAACACCGCGACGGCCGCGCCAGCCCCGGCCAGCACGATCACCAGCGCCGCGCCCACCAGCACGCTCCGGGCCCGCCACGGCCGGGCGGCCGGGCTCGGCGAGTCGAGGGGGGTAGCGGGCGGCGGGGGCTGCGGCCGCACGCGCTCGGTCGGCACGTAACGGGGTCTGGGGGTGCTGCCGGTCGCTGCGAACGTACGCAGCAGCGACTCCGCCTCCACCGCGCCGAGCCGGTGCGCCGGGTCGCGCTCCAAAAGGCCGTGGACGACCGGAAGCAGCGGGCCCGCGGCGCGGGGCGGGCGGATCTCGTCGAGCACGACCGCGTGCAGGACCCCGCCCAACGAGTCGCGGTGGAAGGGGGATTCGCCGCTCAGGGCCGCGCACAGCAGGGCGCCGAGCGACCACAGGTCCGACTCGGGCCCGGCGCCCGCGCCCTGCATCCGCTCCGGAGCCGTGTACTCGGGCGATCCGACGAACGCGCCCTCCTCGCTGATCGTCGAGGCGCCCGGCACCTGCGCGATGCCGAAGTCCGTCAGCACGACGCGTCCGCTGTCCTGCTCGATGAGGACGTTGGCGGGCTTGAGGTCACGGTGCAGCACGCCGCGGGCGTGCGCGGTGGCGAGCGCGCCGAGCAGCGCGACACCGATGCGGGCGGCCTCCTGGACGCCGACGGGTCCGGCGGAGGTGAGCCGGTCGGCGAGCGAGCCGCCGTCGACGAGTTCCATCACGATGTACGAGCGGCCGCCCGCGTCCCCGGGTCCGGGCTCCTCGACGACGTCGTGGACGACGATGACGTGCGGGTGCTTGATCTGAGCGACCGCGCGGGCCTCGCGCAGCGCGGCGGTGGCGGGCGCGCCGCCCTCGGGGTGCAGTTCCTTCACGGCGACCTGACGGCCGAGCAGTTCGTCCTGCGCGCGCCAGACGGTGCCCATCCCGCCCCGGCCCAGCCGGCCCCCCAGCCGGTAACGCCCCGCCACCAGCCGGGCGTTGGGCCGGTCCCGGGGTTCTTTCGGTTCCTGCTCCGCTGTGGACATCGGGTTCCCCCTCGATCTCCCCGCACACGTGCAGCGCCCATCATGCCGCACCCCGGGCGGGCTCCGGCGGCGTTCGCCGCAGGTGGGAGGAGTCCGGTCAGCCGCCGTTGGAGGAGCCGGGCTGCCAGCCCTGGAGGACCGTGTCGAACTGCTGGCGGATGGTCGCCCAGTCCTCGTCGGGACCCGACATGTAGATGGCGTACTCGGGCTTGCCGCCGTCGCCGTAATACATCTGGTCGATGGCGTGCCGCTTGCCGGGGAAGTCCTGCTTCTCCACGTAGGTGAACTCCCACAGCGAGGACTTCACCTGGTCCCGGAAGTTGTTGCCGTGCAGGGTGACCCGCTTGTACTGGGGCAGCCGGTCCTTGAGCGACTTCTCCATGTTGAGCATGTGCATGTACGGGTTCTCGAAGTCCGGCGTCTTCGTCACGCTGATCCGGATGCGGTGCTTGCCGTTGTCCGGGGTGTAGTCGATCTCGGCGCCGTCCATCTGGCGCTTCCAGCCCTGGGGCACCAGCAGGCTGAAGCCGGCCTGGTCGTTGACGCGCTGCCAGCCGTCCGGCACCGACGGGTCGCCGCCGGGCTTCTTGCCTGCCTCCGGGGTGGTGGACACGCCGGGACTCCGCGGGGCGCCGCCGGACGAACCTCCCCGGCCCTCCTGGTACTTCATCGCCGCGAACCCGGCGCCCACGCCGACGACCGCGGCCAGCGCCACCACCAGGGCGACGGTTCGCCAGCGCCGCTTGGCGGGGGCCGGGCGGGCGGCGGGCAGCGGCGGGGGCGGCGGCGCCACCGGGGCCGGGCGCGGGACCTGCTGCACCTCGGTGGGGCCGGTCTGGGCCGCGGCGGCCGAGCGCAGCTCCTGCTCGGACAGCCGGCGGGTCGGCACATAGGCCTGGGCGGACTTGGACGCCCGCCCCTCCATCGCGTCGAGGAACATCCGCTCGGCCTCCTCGACCGAGGGCCGCTCCTGCGGGTCCTTGCGCAGCAGCGCCACGATCACGGGGGCCAGCGCACCGGCCCGGTCGGGCGCCGGAGGCTCCTCAGCCACGACGGCCTGCATGGTGGAGATCGGCGAGTCCCGGCGGAACGGCGACTCGCCCTGCACGGCGGCGTACAGGGTCGCGCCCAGGGACCACAGGTCGGAGGCGGGGCCGGGGTGGGCGCCCTGGACCCGCTCGGGCGCCAGGTAGTCGATGGAGCCGACGAGTTCGCCGGTCTTGGTGATGGTGACGTCGCCCTCGATGGCGGCGATCCCGAAGTCGGTGAGCAGCACCCGCCCGTCACTGGCGAGCAGCACGTTGCCGGGCTTCACGTCCCGGTGCAGCACCCCGGCCGCGTGCGCGGCACGCAGCGCGCCCAGCACGTGCAGCCCGATGCGGGCGGCCTCGCGGGCTTCGATGCGGCGCTCGTCGGCGTCCTTGACGGCGTCGGCGAGCGAAGGACCGTCGACGTACTGCATGACGATCCAGGGCCGGTTGTCGTGGTCGAGGACGTCGTGGACGGTGACCACGCCGGGGTGGGTGATGCGGGCCGCGGCGCGGGCCTCCTTCTGGGTGCGCGCGTGCAGCACCGCCCGGTCGGCCTCGGCGACGTAGAGGGCGGCGGTGAGTTCCTTGACGGCGACGGTGCGGTGCAGGACCTCGTCATGGGCGCGCCAGACCTTGCCCATGCCGCCGCGGCCTATCGCGTCGCCGAGCCGATAGCGCCCGGCGAGCAACAACCCCGCGCCGCTCGTGCTGTGAGTGTTTTCCACGTCCCCCGCCCGACCAGACCTTTCCTACGGGGCCAGATTACGGAGCGGAATCCGGCCAGGGAACCTCGGGGCACCCAACCGTGACCATACGGACCGTTGGTCCCGCGATGGTCAGGTCTTTCGGCCGTTCCTGTCGGCGCACATACCCGTCGAATCCCATGCGGGCAGGGCGATTTCGGTGACTGCGCAGCGTGACCGGTTGTCAGCGGGTGACGCGGTAGGCGCCGGTGGCCTGCCCGTAGATCTCCGTCACCTTGTCACGCTGCGACTCGGGACCGATGACCTGGACCACGTGATATCGGCCATTGACGATCATGGCGAGATTGCGTACATAGACCTGCCGCCCGCTGCTGTCCCGCCAGGTGAACTGCCCCTCGGCCATGGACTGCTGCCCCACGTCGATCCGCCGAAGGCCGGTGGAAGTGGCCCAGCTGGAGTCCCGGAAGGGCTGGAGCTCGCGCTCCTTGTCGGCCTGGTAGGCCAGCGGATCCGAGCCGTTGTCCTTCACCAGGTCCCGGCCGGGCACGACGATGAGCAGGAAGTCGCCTCCGACATAACGGACTTGCCCGGCATCGTTCATCGGCTGCCGCTGCCAGCTCTGGTCGACCCCGATCTGGAACCCCGCGGCGTCCTTGCGCACGACGTACCCGGCGGCCGGACCGGGGCTAGCCCCGCCGGGACCGGTGGTCTGGGTCTGCTGGGAGGGCGGCGTGCCACCGGGCGCGGGCACTTGGGAGCGGGCGGGCGGCGAACCCGGGCTCTGCTGCCCGCTCGTACCGGACGGGGTGGCGCTGCCCGTGTTCCGCGCCGAGTCCGAGCGGGGCATGAACAGGACGGCGTACGCGATCGCCGCCGCCAGCAGCACCAGGACGAGCACGAGCAGCAGCCGGCCGAGCGATCTCGGTCTCCTGCCGCGCGGCACGGGCTGGCGGTGCCGGTGGCGCCCGTGCTCGGCGGCAGGCGTGGCGGCCACGGCGGCGGACCGCCTTCGGCGCCGCACCAGTTCGCCGCGGCGGCGCAGGATGGGCAGCCGCCGGGCGTCGGGGACGATCGGCGGGGCGACGCGGGTGCCCGCGTCCGGCTCGGGCGCGGACCGCACGAGGGAGCGCAGCCAGCCGCGCAGCTCCTCGAACTCCGGACGCTCTGTGGGGTCCTGGCGCAGCAGCGATTCGACGACCGGCCGCAGCGGTCCGCACTCCTCGGCGAACGCGGGCGGCTCCGCGCACACCATCTGCACGAGTTCGGCCGCGCTCTCCTCCGGGTACGGGGCGTGGCCCTGCACCGCGCGGAACAGCAGGGCGCCGAGCGCCCAGAGATCGGTGGCCGGGCCGATCGGCGGGGCGAGCCGCCAGTTCTCGTGCACGGGCCCGGCCTGTTCGGGCGCCCACCGCTCGGTGACCGCCCCGACGACGGCCATCCGGGTGTGCCGGGCCCGGTCGGCGGCCAGCCGGTTGGCGGGACCGCGATAGGGAGCGGCGACCGGCGCCGGTGCGGGGGCGGCCGTCCGCTCCCTGACCGGGACGGGCAGCGGGGCGGTGGAGTGCGGCCGGCGCTGGGAGTCGGCCCGAAAGGCGTCGGCCCGGAACCCCGGGGGCAGCGCGGGGGTCCGCGGCGGAGGCGAACCGGCTTGCTCCTGCGGGGAGTTGTGCCCTCGACTCTCCGGCCCCTGAGCGGCCTCGGCCCGACGCGGGGCGGGGCGGGGCACCCAGCGGCCGGTGACCGGGTCGTACTGGCGGCGGGTGCGGCCGGAGTCGGCGCTCTGGTCGTCGGCGTACGGGCTCGCGGCGCCCGCGCTGGGCACCCGCACCCCGCGCACGGGGTCGTACACGCCCCGGTCGGCCCCGCCCTCCTCGCGTCCGTCCGGCGCTGCGGGCGTGCCCTCGGAGCCCGGGCGCTGGGCCGGGAGGGAGGCGTCGGTCCCGGTGCGCGCCGCGGCCCTGGCGCCCGCGCGATAGGCGGCGACCACCCCGGCCCGCGCGGTCCGCGCTCCCGGCTCCCCGGTCGACGACCCGTTCGGTTCGGCCTCCGCCGAACCGCCCGACGACGGGGCCTCGTAGGGCTCATCCGGGCCCGGCGGCGGGGACGCTTCCCCGGCCCCGTTCGACGTCGTGGGCGGCGGGCCCTCGCCGAACCCGTCACCGTCCGGAGCGAGCGGCACGGGGGCGTATCCGCACAGCGCCTCCTCGGCGGCGCCCGCCGCGAGGCCGGTCAGCACGACACGCCCGTCGTCGCATATCAACACCGTACGGGCGGTGATGTTGCGGTGCGTCCAGCCGTGCGCGTGCAGGACCCGCAGCGCGGTCAGCACGTCGGAGGCGACCTCCGCCGCGCGGAACGGGTTCAGGGGGCGCTCGGCGAGCAGCGCCGACAGCGGGCGCGCGGCGACCAGCTCGCTGACGATCCACAGCGAACCGTCCTGCGCGAACACGTCGAAGACCTGGTCGAGGCGCGGATGGTCGGGGATCCGCGCGGCCGCCTGGGCCGCCTCGACGGCCCGGCGCACGGCGGGATCCGCGGGCCGCCGGGTGGTCCGCCCGTAGCCGGGCGCGGCCTCGTACCCTCCGCCCTCACGCATGTACGCGTCCGGCGCCCCGTACGCGTCGTCACCGTCGAGCACCTCGGCGTCGACGACCTCGGGCAACGGCACCTGGCGCACCAGGACTTCCTGACCGCTGTACTTGTCGAAGGCCCGCGTCTCGACGAGCTCGTACGCGTCGTCGGGGGGCAGCGGCAGCCGATAGCGGTCGGCGAGCACCCGACCCGCATAGTCGTCCACGACGCCTCCCCACAGCGCGCTGTACCCCCGGACCACGGTCCCGGTCTCGCCGCAAGCCGTCAATTCCGGTCGATTACCGGCCCATTGCGGCTGCGTACGGTCCGCGAGCCCTCACGATACGGGGCCCCGCCGCACCGCGTCCGCGGGATACCTGTTTCCCCGCCCGCGGCAGCCACACCCCAAGGCCACCACACGGTGGGCGCGCACGGCCCGGACACGGGGTCACGCGGGCCCTGCCGCGGCCCGCCGCACGAGGCCGGGCGTGGCACGGCGCGCGGAGGTCAGGCGGGCTTGAAGGTGGCGAAGAGGGTGGCCAGGGTCTGCTGTGTCTCCGGCTTCGACCAGTCCGCGTCCTTGGCCGAGAACATGATTCCGTAGCCCTGGCGGGCGCTCACGACGAAGCCCCGGTCCACCGAGTGGTACTTGGCCCCGCTGTCGTCGTCGAAGGTGAACTCCCAGTCGGCCGCGGGCCAGCCCCGGTAGTCCACCACGGCTATCTTCACCCGCTTGTAGCCCGGCCGCGTCATGGACGACTCCTGGTTCGTCCAGTCCTGCACCGGGTTCGACTTCGGGGTGTCGGTCCAACCGATCAGCAAGCGCTGCCCGTTGGGCCCGGTGAATCGGGCGCCCGCGTCGTCGGTCGTCTTGTACGTCCACCCCGCGGGCAGGCCTATGGAGAAGCCCTGGCTCGACGTGTAGGGCGTGGTGGCGGGGTTGCCCGTGGCCCCGCCCTTGTTGTTGCCGGTACCGGAACCGGTGTCGTCACCGGTGTTGCCGTCGCCCTGCCCGGCCGTGGCCGGGGAGCCGTTGCCCGACGGGGTGGCCCCGTCCGACGACTGCTGGCTGCCGCTTCCCTTCTTGCTGCTCACCGGGGAACCACCGGCGGCGGGACCACTGGACGCCGCCTTGTCGCTCTTCGGCTTGCCCGCGGAATCGTCTCCTCCGCTGAGCGTGATGGCGAGGACCGTGCCGAGTATCGCGAGCGCGGCCACCACGGCGATGATCACCAGGGTGCGGCGCGGCACGACGTCGGTGAGCGGCGCGCGCGGCGGCGGAACCGGACCCGACGACGACCCGGACGACCGCACGGGCACCGCCTTGGAGCGGACGTCCCGGGCCTCCCTGGCGGTCTGCGCCTTCTCCTTGGCCGACGCCTTGGCCTCGGCGGCCGCGTTCCGCACGGACTTGAGGGCGCCCCGCACCCGCTCGGCGGCCGCGTCGGTCTTCGGCTCACCGGGCAGTGGCGGCAGCGGAACGACCCGGGTCGCCTCGGGCGACACCGGCTCGGGCGCGGGCGCCGGGCGCTCGGGCGCGTTCAGCACCTCGGTGAGCAGCTTGCGGGCGGCGGCGTTGTCGAGCCGCTGCGCCGGGTCCTTGGCGAGCAGCCCGTAGATGACCTGCTCCAGCAACGGCCCCGCGTTCTTGGGCGGATCGACCGGCTCGGTCATCACCGCGGTCAGCGTCGCGATCGCCGAGCCCTTGTCGTACGGAGGGACGCCTTCCACGCTCGCGTACAGCAGCCCGCCGAGCGACCAGAGGTCGGCGGCCGGACCGGGCTTGTGGCCGCGGGCCCGCTCGGGCGAGATGTACGAGGGCGCCCCGACCAGCATGCCGGTGGAGGTGATGGAGGGGTCGCCCTCCACCTGGGCGATGCCGAAGTCGGTCAGCACGACCCGGCCGTCCTCGGCGATCAGCACGTTGGACGGCTTCACGTCGCGGTGCAGGATGCCCTCGCGGTGCGCGGAACGCAGTACGTCGAGGATCGCGAGCCCCACCTCGGCGGCCCGGCGGGGCGTCAGCGTCCCGTCCTCACGCACCGCTTCGGCGAGCGACTTGCCTTCGACGAGCTCCATGACGATCCAGGGCCGGTCGTCCTCGTCCACGACGTCGTAGACCGTGACGGCCGCGGTGTTGCGGATCCGGGCGATCGCCTTGGCCTCGCGGAGGGTGCGCGTGATGAGGCGGCGCTTCTCCTCCTCCTCGATGCTGGCGGGGAACCGCAGTTCCTTGACGGCGACGGTGCGTCCGAGCGTCTCGTCGACGGCCCGCCAGACCGTACCCATCCCGCCCCGGCCGAGCACCCCGCCGAGCCGGTACCGCCCCGCGAGCAACCGCCCTTCCCCGCCACCCTTCTTGCCGTCCGCGTCCGCACCGCCTGACCTGTCGTCGGCGGCCGAGGACCGCGAGCCGGACTTCGCCTGAGCAGAGGAAGCGGCAGCCTTGGCGTCCGCCCTGGGGTCGACGGAGGAGCGACCAGCCGGAGAACCCGACTTGGCGTCACCGGCCTGCGGGGTGGGCTTGGCGCCCGTGACGGGCTTGGAGTCCGCCGCCTGAGCGGTCGGCTTGGCATCACTGGCCTGCGGGGTCGGCTTGGAATCGTCGGCCTTCGGGGTCGGCGTCGCGTCCGCTCCCTTGGCCGCCAGCTTGGAATCGTCGGCCTTCGCGGTCGGCTTGGCGTCCGCTCCCCTCGGCGTCGGCTCGGCGTCATCAGCCTTCGCGCTCGGCGAGGCAGCCGCACCCTTAGCCGTCGGCTTGGAATCGTCGGCCTTCGGGGTCGGCGTCGCATCCGCTCCCTTGGCCGCCTGCTTGGAATCGTCGGCCTTTGGCGTCGGCTTGGCGTCCGCTCCCCGCGGCGTCGGCCCGGCGTCATCAGCCTTCGCGCTCGGCGAGGCAGCCGCACACTTGGCCGTCGGCTTGACGTCGTCGGCCTTCGGGGTCGGCTTGGCATCGGAGCTCTGGGAGTCCTGGGGGGCAGGCGCCGACTTGGCCGACGGGGCGGCATCGGCAGACCGGGGGCCCTGCTTGGCCTCGGTCGCAGCTTCCGCGGCACTCGGCTTGGCCTTCGGCGCGGCGGCGTTCCCCTTCGCGTCCTCGCCGTCGGCAACGGTGTCACCGGACTTGGCGACCGGCGTCCTCGGGTCCGGCCTGGCGTCGCGGGCGGCGGCATCCCGCTTCTCACCCGACGCAGCGGCACCGGACTTCGCACCCTGCTTGCCCTTCGGGGCCGCCGCATCCAGCCCGGCCTCCGACGACTCGCCCGCGCCCGGCTTCGTCACCGCGTCATCCGCAGGCGAGGCCGAGCCCGCACCGGGCTCGTGCGCGGGGGTGGGCCGGTCGGCCGGGGCCGCCGCATCCGCCGGGCACCGCCCGGACTTCGTGCCCGCCTCGCCCGTGGTGGACTCCGCGGGCGTCGACGACGCCCCCGGTTCCCGCCGCTCGTCCCGCTGGGGTTCCCGCGACTGCTCCGCCTCCGACATGCGTCCCCTCTGCGATTCCTGATCTTCGCCCGCGCCGGCCTCGGCCCGCGGCCTGCCGCGACCTGCCCTCGTGGAGGCGGCCCGGCTCACCGCTCCGACCTGCTTGTCCTGCCGGGTGACCGACCCGCACCGGAGCCGCTCTCGAACTCGGCGTCCGCGCGAGGCCCGTAACCCGCCCTGGCAGAGCCCCCATTGTCCCTCACGCCAGGACCGGAGATGGTCCCGGGTCCGGCGTCCGCCAACTTGGCTCCGAAGGAAGGGAAGCCCGCCGTGCCGGCACTCCGGGCACCACTCGTCACGGCGCCGGCCAGGACGTCGACCAGGACGCCGACCCGGACACCGTGCGTCGTCGGCACAGCCGCACCACCCGCCGGACCCGCCCCTTCCGCCGCACCGGCCGCTCTGGCCCGACGGCTCACCAACGGCAACGCCCCAGCCGCCGCGCGGCCGGCCGAAGACACGTCCGGCACCCGGTGCGGCACGGCTCGCACCACCCTCGGCGCCGACCCCTTCCGCGCGGGCAGCGTCAGCACGCCCTTCGGGACGACCGTCGTACGCCAGCCCGCTGCGGACGGCAGGCCGGGTCTTGACGACACGACACCGCGGGCCGGTATCCGCCCGGCCCGGCGCGCGGGCACGGCAATGACAACCGCCACCTCACCCTGCGCTCCCTGCTCTCCCACACCAGCGGTCTCTTGAACTACACGGCGGAGACCACCGTTCCGGTTCCGCTCACGCTCGAAGAAGCCGTCCGTATCCGCTCGCCCACTGCCCAGGCCCCCTCGACGCCGAGCGGCCGTCAGACCGTCGCCTTCCCCATCAACACCGGCGATTTCACCACTCCCTCCCCGAACTGGCGCATTCCGCCGCCGAGTTCCGCCCGGCGCCGCCCCGCCTCCCCGTGGCGGCGCCGCACTCGCCGTGTACCCGCGCGCCCGCCCTCAGACCGGTGCGATGTCCGGCGCGCCGAGCCGGGCCGCGTCCGCCGTCAGGTCGTCCGGCTGACGCTGCGACTCGCGCTCCGCCTCCACCCGCTTCTCGTAGTGCTCCACCTCCTTCTCGATCTGCTTGGTGTCCCAGCCGAGCACCGGCCCCATCAGCTCCGCGCACTCCCGGGCCGAGCGCGTGCCCCGGTCGAAGGTCTCGATCGAGATCCGGGTCCGCCGGGTCAGTACGTCGTCGAGGTGCCGGGCCCCCTCGTGCGAGGCGGCGTAGACGATCTCGGCGCGCAGATAGTCGTCCGCCGCGGCGAGCGGCTCGCCGAGCGAGGGATCGGCGGTGATCAGCTCCAGGAGGTCCTCGGCCATCGAGCCGTACCGGTTCAACAGGTGCTCCACGCGCACCACATGGAGGCCGGTCCTCGCCGCGATCCTGGCCCGGGCGTTCCACAGCGCCTTGTACCCCTCGGCGCCGAGCAGCGGGGTGTCCTCGGTGACGCAGGCCGCGACGCGCTGGTCCAGAGCGTGCACCGCCTCGTCGACGGCGTCCTTCGCCATCACCCGGTACGTCGTGTACTTGCCGCCCGCCACGACCACGAGACCCGGCACCGGGTGCGCGACGGTGTGTTCGCGCGAGAGCTTGCTGGTGGCGTCGGACTCCCCGGCGAGCAGCGGGCGCAGACCGGCGTACACACCCTGCACGTCGTCCCGGGTCAGCGGCACCGCGAGCACCGAATTGACGTGTTCGAGCAGGTAGTCGATGTCGGCGCTCGACGCGGCCGGGTGCGCCTTGTCGAGGTCCCAGTCGGTGTCGGTGGTGCCGACGATCCAGTGCCGCCCCCAGGGGATGACGAAGAGGACGGACTTCTCGGTCCGCAGGATCAGCCCGGTATTCGAATGGATCCGGTCCTTGGGCACCACCAGGTGGATGCCCTTCGAGGCCCGTACATGGAACTGCCCCCTCTCCCCGATCAGCGCCTGGGTGTCGTCGGTCCACACCCCTGTCGCGTTCACGACCTGCTTGGCGCGGATCTCGTACTCCCCGCCCGCTTCTCCGTCCTGCACCCTGGCACCGACCACGCGTTCGCCCTCGCGCAGGAAGCCCACCACCCGGGCCCGGTTGGCGACCTGTGCGCCGTACGAGGCCGCGGTGCGCACCAGCGTGGTCACATAGCGGGCGTCGTCCATCTGCGCGTCGTAGTACTGCAAGGCCCCGACCAGCGCGTCCTTCTTCAACGCGGGGGCCACGCGCAGCGCGTGGCGCCGGCTCAGGTGACGGTGTGTCGGCAGCCCTCTGCCGTGCCCGGACGACACGGACATCGCGTCGTAGAGCGCCACGCCCGATCCGGCGTAGAGCCGCTCCCAGCCCTTGTGCTGCAAGGGGTAGAGGAACGGGACCGGTTTCACCAGGTGCGGGGCGAGCCGTTCGAGGAGCAGCCCGCGCTCCTTGAGGGCTTCGCGCACGAGGGCGAAGTCGAGCATCTCCAGATAGCGCAGCCCGCCGTGGATCAGCTTGCTGGAGCGGCTGGACGTGCCCGACGCCCAGTCCCGCGCCTCGACCAGGCCGGTGGTCAGGCCCCGGGTCGCCGCGTCGAGGGCCGTGCCCGCTCCGACCACCCCCGCGCCCACGACCAGCACGTCCAGCTCGCGTTCGGCCATGGCGGCGAGCGCCTGTGCGCGCTGCTCGGGTCCCAGTGTCGCTGTCCTCACGGCTTGCCTCCCGTTGATCGGGGTGATCCCGCAGACCGGGTGGTCTGGCTCACAACCTCGATTCTGGACGGGACCACCGACATCGGCCACCGCCTGTGGACAACACTCGGGTTGCCTCGGCCTCCCAATGCCGCAAAACAGTCATATTTCCTCTTAGTCTGACATTCCGCACGCTCATTCTGTCCACAGGGCTTGCGCTCCATGTCCCCTCCGGCTAAGGGAAAGGACGGTCACATGCCCGCAGACCTCGCCGTCATCGGACTCGGCCACCTGGGCCTGCCCCTCGCCCAAGCCGCCGTCGCCGCCGGCATCCAGACCGTCGGCCACGACACGGATCCGCGGGCCGTCGCGGAACTCAACGCCGGGCGCACCCCCCTCGACGGCTCCCTCACCCCCGCCGACCTGCGCCGGATGCTCGCGGGCGGCTTCCACACCACGACCGATCCGGCCGAGCTCGGCCGGGTGCGTACCGCCGTCATCTGCGCCCCGACCGCGCTCGGCCCCGACCGCTCCCTCGACCTCGGCGCGGTCGCCGCGGCCGCCCGCGCGCTGGCCGGGCGGCTGCGGCCGCACACCACCGTCATCCTGGAGTCGGCCGGACACCCCGGCACCACCGAGGAGTTCCTGCGCCCCCTGCTCGAAGAGGGCTCGGGCCTGCGAGCGGGGCGCGACTTCCACCTCGCCTACTCCCCCAGCCGCACCGACCCCGGCAACCGCACCCACACGTTCGCCGCGACCCCGAAGGTCATCGGCGGGCTCACCCCGGCCTGCACGGAGTCGGCCGCCGCGTTCTACGGCCGCCTCACCGACAAGGTGGTCCGCGCCCGGGGGCTGCGCGAGGCCGAGATGTCCCAGCTCCTCGAAACCAACTTCCGGCACGTCAACATCGCCCTGGTCAACGAAATGGCCGTGCTCTGCCACGACATGGGCATCGACTTCTGGGACGTCATCCGCTGCTCGGAGACCAAGCCGTTCGGCTTCCAGGCCTTCCGGCCCGGCCCGGGTGTCGGCGGCCACGGCATCCCGCTCGATCCGGCCCCGCTGCCGTACGCGGGCCTGCGCATGGTCGGCCTCGCCCGCGAGATCAACGCGCACATGCCGAGCTACGTCATCCAGCGCTCCACCACGCTCCTGAACGAGCACGGCAAGTCGGCCCGCGGCGCCCGCGTCCTGCTGCTCGGCGTGACCTACAAGCCCGACTCGGCCGACCAGGCGGGCTCCCCCGCCCACGAGATCGCCGGGCGCCTGATGGACCTGGGCGCGCAGATCACGTACCACGACCCGCATGTCCCCACCTGGCGCGTGCACGACCAGCCGGTGCCGCGCGCGGACTCGCTCTACGAGGCGGCCGCCCACGCCGACCTGACGGTGCTGCTCCAGCACCACCGCACGTACGACCTCCAGGGCCTCGCGGTCAAGGCGCAGCTCCTCCTGGACACGCGTGGCGCGACCCCGGCGGGGGCCGCGCACCGGCTGTGAAAAGCCTGTGGGCGCGCGGTCTCGCGGCTGCTAACCTGCGGCGTTCACTTGTCGCACAGTCGTGCGTTTTCGTCCCAGGGGGGACCATCCATGAGCCAGCCCGTCACGCCGCCACCTCAGCCCGCCGGCCCGCAGCCGGAGTTCGGATACCCGGCGGCCCCCGTCGCCCCGACGCCGCCGCGGCGCGGCAACCTGGTGGCGGGCGCGCTCGCGGGCTTCGCGGCCGCCGTCGTCACCGGCCTGGCCTACGGCCTGATCACCGGCTCCATCGAGCGGCAGTTCGGCTACGCGGCCTTCGGCATCGGCTTCGCGGTGGCCATCGCGGCCTTCAAGGCCGGCGGGCGCAGCTTCTGGCTCTTCGTGATCTCGGCGCCCCTGGCGGTGGGCGCCACCTTCTTCGGGCAGCTGCTCGCGGTCGCGATGATCGAGACCAAGGACACGGCCGAGTCGGTCACCGACGCGTTCCTCAGCCACTTCGGCCTGCTGCTCGACGCGTGGTCCTCCGACCAGAGCATCCTGCGGTACGCCTTCCTCGTACTCGCCGTCGTCGGCGCCTGGGCGGGGGCCAGCCGCGCGACCGAGTAACGGCCAGATGAGGAAGGGCCCGTACCGCTCGTCGCGGTACGGGCCCTTCCTCATCTGCGCGCCCCCGACCCTGTGCGGGCGGGACGCGGCGCGAACCTCAGCGCTTGTGCTGGGCGTCCGCCACCGTGACCTCGACCCGCTGGAACTCCTTGAGCTCGCTGTAGCCGGTCGTCGCCATCGAGCGGCGCAGGGCGCCGAACAGGTTCATCGAACCGTCCGGGGTGTGCGAGGGACCGGTGAGGATCTCCTCGGTGGTGCCGACGATGCCCAGGTCGACGAGCTTGCCGCGCGGCACGTCCTCGTGGACGGCCTCCATGCCCCAGTGGTGGCCCTTGCCGGGCGCGTCCGTGGCGCGGGCCAGCGGGGAGCCCATCATCACCGCGTCGGCGCCGCAGGCGACGGCCTTCGGGATGTCGCCGGACCAGCCCACGCCGCCGTCCGCGATGACGTGCACGTAGCGGCCGCCGGACTCGTCCATGTAGTCGCGGCGGGCCGCGGCCACATCGGCGACGGCGGTGGCCATCGGGACCTGGATGCCGAGCACGTTGCGCGTGGTGTGCGCGGCGCCGCCGCCGAAGCCCACCAGGACGCCGGCCGCGCCGGTGCGCATCAGGTGCAGGGCGGCGGTGTACGTGGCGCAGCCGCCGACGATGACCGGGACGTCCAGCTCGTAGATGAACTGCTTCAGGTTCAGCGGCTCCGCGGCGCCCGAGACGTGCTCGGCCGAGACGGTGGTGCCGCGGATGACGAAGATGTCGACCCCCGCGTCCACGACCGCCTTGGAGAACTGGGCGGTGCGCTGCGGGGAGAGCGCGGCGGCGGTGACCACACCGGAGTCGCGCACCTCCTTGATGCGCTGCCCGATCAGCTCCTCCTTGATCGGCGCCGCGTAGATCTCCTGGAGGCGGCGGCTCGCGGTGGCCTCGTCCAGCTGGGCGATCTCGTCGAGCAGCGGCTGCGGGTCCTCGTACCGGGTCCACAGACCCTCGAGGTTCAGCACGCCGAGGCCGCCGAGCTCGCCGATGCGGATCGCCGTCTGCGGCGAGACCACGGAGTCCATGGGGGCGGCCAGGAAGGGCAGCTCGAAACGGTAGGCGTCGATCTGCCAGGCGATCGAGACCTCCTTCGGGTCCCGGGTGCGCCGGCTCGGGACGATGGCGATGTCGTCGAACGCGTACGCCCTGCGGCCGCGCTTGCCGCGCCCGATCTCGATCTCAGTCACGTTGTGTGGGCCTTTCCCTCTACGTCTGCATGCTCCAGTATCCCCGACATACGAGCGAGGGGCGGCCCCGGGAACTCCGGGGCCGCCCCTCGTCGGGTGCTGCGGACTTACTTCCTGCTGTAGTTCGGCGCCTCGACGGTCATCTGGATGTCGTGCGGGTGGCTCTCCTTGAGGCCCGCCGAGGTGATCCGGACGAACTTGCCGTTCTGCTGGAGCTCCGGGACGGTGCGGCCGCCGACGTAGAACATCGACTGGCGCAGACCGCCGACGAGCTGGTGGACGACCGCCGAGAGCGGGCCGCGGTAGGGCACCTGGCCCTCGATGCCCTCGGGGATCAGCTTGTCGTCGGTGGACACGGTCTCCTGGAAGTACCGGTCCTTGGAGAACGAACGCTGCTCGCCGCGGGACTGCATCGCGCCGAGCGAGCCCATGCCGCGGTACGACTTGAACTGCTTGCCGTTGATGAAGAGCAGCTCGCCCGGGGACTCCTCGCAGCCCGCGAGCAGCGAGCCGAGCATCACCGTGTCGGCGCCCGCGACCAGGGCCTTGGCGATGTCGCCGGAGTACTGCAGGCCGCCGTCGCCGATGACCGGGACGCCCGCGGCCTTGGCGGCGAGCGAGGCCTCGTAGATCGCGGTGACCTGCGGGACGCCGATGCCGGCGACCACACGGGTGGTGCAGATGGAGCCGGGGCCGACACCGACCTTGATGCCGTCGACGCCCGAGTCGATGAGCGCCTGGGCGCCGTCGCGGGTGGCGATGTTGCCGCCGATGAGGTCGACGCCCGACGAGTTCGACTTGATCTTGGCGACCATGTCGCCGACCAGGCGGGAGTGGCCGTGCGCGGTGTCGACCACGATGAAGTCGACACCGGCGGCGATCAGCGCCTGGGCGCGCTCGTAGGCGTCGCCCGCGACACCGACGGCCGCGCCGACGAGCAGCCGGCCGTCCTTGTCCTTGGCGGCGTTGGGGTACTTCTCGGCCTTGACGAAGTCCTTGACCGTGATGAGGCCCTTGAGGATGCCCTGGTCGTCGACCAGCGGCAGCTTCTCGATCTTGTGGCGGCGCAGCAGCTCCATGGCGTCCACGCCGGAGATGCCGACCTTGCCGGTGACCAGCGGCATCGGCGTCATGACCTCGCGCACCTGGCGGCTGCGGTCCGACTCGAAGGCCATGTCGCGGTTGGTGACGATGCCGAGCAGCTTGCCCGCCGAGTCGGTGACCGGGACGCCGCTGATGCGGAACTTGGCGCACAGCTCGTCGGCCTCGCGCAGCGTCGCGTCCGGGTGCACCGTGATCGGGTCGGTGACCATGCCGGACTCGGAGCGCTTCACCAGGTCGACCTGGTTGGCCTGGTCCTCGATGGAGAGGTTGCGGTGCAGCACACCGGCGCCGCCCTGACGGGCCATGGCGATGGCCATGCGCGCCTCGGTGACCTTGTCCATGGCCGCCGACAGCAGCGGGACGTTCACCTTGACGTTCTTGGAGAGGTACGAGGAGGTGTCGATCTGGTCGGGCGCCATGTCGGACGCGCCCGGCAGCAGCAGCACGTCGTCGTATGTCAGCCCGAGCGTCGCGAACTTCTCGGGCACTCCGTCGACGTTT
Source organism: Streptomyces sp. NPDC045846 (assembly GCF_056431605.1). NCBI lineage: Bacteria > Bacillati > Actinomycetota > Actinomycetes > Kitasatosporales > Streptomycetaceae > Streptomyces > Streptomyces sp. NPDC045846. The sequence continues at coordinate 48,058 of NZ_JBWKKJ010000018.1, forward strand.
GCAGTCATGACACCTTCCCCAATGGCCTTGATCGGTGCGGATGTCCATGCTAACGGGCTGTTCGGGTGTCTCATTCCACGAGCAAGATCATCGCGATTCTTTGTACGTTCGCACGTGGGCCGCGCGGGATCGGCACACCCGTCACCTGCCCGGGGCCGCGCCTACTGCTCGGCGAGGGCCCGCAGCCTGCTCAGGGCGCGGTGCTGGGCGACCCGGACCGCGCCCGGCGACATGCCGAGCATCTGGCCGGTCTCCTCGGCGGTGAGGCCGACGGCGACCCGCAAAACCAGGAGCTCGCGCTGGTTCTCGGGAAGGTTGGCGAGCAGCTTCTTGGCCCATTCCGCGTCGCTGCTGAGCAGCGCGCGCTCCTCGGGGCCGAGCGAGTCGTCGGGCCGCTCCGGCATCTCGTCGGACGGCACGGCGGTCGAACCGGGGTGGCGCATCGCCGCGCGCTGGAGGTCGGCGACCTTGTGCGAGGCGATGGCGAAGACGAAGGCCTCGAAGGGGCGCCCGGTGTCGCGGTAGCGCGGCAGCGCCATCAGAACGGCGACGCAGACCTCCTGCGCGAGGTCCTCGACGAAGTGGCGAGCATCACCCGGCAGCCGGTTGAGCCGGGTGCGGCAGTAGCGCAGCGCGAGCGGGTGGACATGCGCGAGCAGATCGTGCGTCGCCTGCTCGTCGCCGTCGACAGCACGGTGGACGAGTGCACCGATGACCCCGTGGGCCGAAGCCTCGTCGTCGCGCATCGATCCATGGTGCCCCGGCGCCGCCCCGTCCGCGGCACCGCGTCCGTAGTTGTGCACCGAAGCGTTATGAGCGGGTGCGCCGGAACTCATCCCCTGCACCCCCCTCCCGCTCGACCGACCTGTCCCCGAGGAACTCCACACCTACAAGGATGCGGCATCGCGGCGGAAGCAACACCTACTGCTGCCGTTCGCGGGGCGACCGGGCCCGTCCGCCCGCGAGCGGACGGGGCTCCGACCGGCTGTCGCACCTGCCGTCAGCGCACCAGGCCCCAGCGGAAACCGAGCGCGACGGCGTGCGCCCGGTCCGAGGCGCCGAGCTTCTTGAACAGCCGTCGGGCATGCGTCTTGACCGTGTCCTCGGAGAGGAACAGCTCGCGGCCGATCTCGGCGTTGGAGCGGCCGTGGCTCATGCCTTCGAGCACCTGGATCTCACGCGCGGTGAGCGTCGGCGCCGCACCCATCTCGGCCGAGCGCAGCCTGCGCGGCGCGAGCCGCCAGGTCGGGTCGGCGAGCGCCTGGGTGACGGTCGCGCGCAGCTCGGCGCGCGAGGCGTCCTTGTGCAGGTAGCCGCGGGCCCCGGCGGCGACCGCGAGCGCGACCCCGTCGAGATCCTCGGCGACCGTGAGCATGATGATCCGGGCGCCCGGATCGGCGGACAGCAGCCGACGGACGGTCTCCACACCGCCCAGACCGGGCATGCGTACGTCCATCAGAATCAGGTCCGAGCGGTCGGCACCCCAGCGGCGGAGGACTTCCTCGCCGTTGGCCGCCGTCGTCACACGCTCGACGCCGGGCACGGTCGCAACCGCGCGGCGGAGCGCCTCGCGGGCAAGCGGGGAGTCGTCGCAGACGAGGACTGATGTCATGGCCGCCCTCCGCAGCTGATGCGCGTCACCTTGAGCCTCCAGGCTGGGTACATGTGTCACCTGTGCGATTGACGCTCTCGGACACCTGCCCGAGCGCTTGTTCTTTCAATCGCCTCCGCACTCTCAACGACGGTCACTCGAAAGAGTTACGGGTCCGGCGGGCACGTTCGGCACTCTACGTGAGGAAGCGCACACACAGGAGAGTCTCACCGGCCGCCGGTCCAACTTTCTGGACTATGCCCCATTTAGCGGCTTTTCTTCCCTTTTGCTGGTGTCTGCGGCTAGATTCCCAATGAGTCATATTTACATCTACTTACACAGGAGATGTACCTTCGTCGGTACCTACGTTTCGGATGAGCCTCCGCGCGCACCCGTCCTGTACCGGCCCGCCCATCCGCCTCAGCACGGTTTCAAGGGGACAAGAGCAATGGCAGATTTCTCCCGCCTTCCCGGACCGAACGCCGATCTGTGGGACTGGCAGCTCCTCGCGGCCTGCCGTGGGGTCGACAGCTCGCTCTTCTTCCACCCGGAGGGCGAGCGCGGCGCGGCACGGAGCGCGCGCGAGAGTTCGGCGAAAGAGGTGTGCATGCGCTGCCCGGTGCGTGCGCAGTGCGCGGCTCACGCCCTGGCGGTCCGGGAGCCCTACGGCGTGTGGGGCGGCCTCACCGAGGACGAGCGCGAAGAGCTCATGGGCAGGGCGCGCAACCGTCTGGTGACGGCCGCCGCCCCCGCCGGGGGCCCTTCCTGAGCGACGTCGGTCGGACCGGATCAGAAGAAACGTTCCTGCCCCGTTTGGCCCAGCCCCGCCGACAGAGCCTCGTCGGGCCGCGTTCTCTCGGTCGCGCGTTCCCTCAGTCGCGCGCGGCGGCCCTGGCGAGCTGATCCAGGGTGGCCGCGACGGCCGGGACCTGCGCCAGGTCGGGCAGGGTGAGCGCGACGATCTCGCGCTCGACGGCGGGCTCGACCGTGACCGTGCGCGCACCCTTGGGCCGTACGGACTCGATCGCGAGCTCCGGCAGCACCGCGACCCCGAGCCCCGCGCCCACCAGGCCGATCACCGCCGGGTAGTCATCGGTCGCGAAGTCGATGCGCGGGGTGAACCCGGACTCCTCGCAGACCTCCACCAGTTGGCGCCGGCAGCGCGGGCAGCCCGCGATCCACGGCTCGTCGGCGAGGTCCCTGATGGCGACGGTGCCCGCCTCGGCCAGCGGGTGCCCCTCGGACACCAGGCCGACCAGGCGGTCGACGAGCAGCGGGCGCACCACCAGGTCGTCCCACTCGGTGGCGTTCGAGCCGTAACGGAAGGCCAGCGCGATGTCGCAGTCGCCCTCGCGCAGCATCTCCACCGAGCGCGGCGGCTCGGCCTCCACCAGCGAGACCCGGGTGCCGGGGTGGGCGGCGCGCAGGGCGGCGAGCGCGGTCGGCACGAGCGTGGAGGAGCCGCTCGGGAAGGAGACCAGGCGCACCCGGCCGGCCCGCAGTCCCGCGATGGCGGCGACCTCCTCCTCCGCGGCGGTCAGCCCGGCGAGGATGCCCGCGGCGTGCCGGACCAGCACCTCGCCGGCCTGGGTCAGGCGCATCTCGCGGCCGGTGCGGATCAGCAGCGGGGTGCCCGCGGACGATTCGAGGGCCTTCATCTGCTGGCTGACGGCGGGCTGGGTGCAGCCCAGCTCGCGGGCCGCCGCCGAGAAGGAGCCGGTGGCGGCGACGGCGCGCAGGACGCGGAGATGACGGGCCTCGATCATTTTCCAATCATAAGCGAATCTTGGAGAGCGGAGCTAAAATTCGGTCGCCACTTTGAGTCCGCCTCGGTTAGCTTGCGCCCATGGAGCTTCTGTCTGTGAACCTGGGCCGCGCGAAGGCCGTCGACTACACCGACGCCGAGGGCGGCGTCACCGGCATCGACAAGCGGCCGGTGACCGGCGCGGTCCGCGTCTTCGCCCCGGGCCCCAAGGGCGTGGGCGCCAGCGGCGTGGAGGGCGACGACGTGTGCGACCTGCGCCACCACGGCGGCGACCACCAGGCGGTCTACGCCTACGCCCGCGAGGACCTGGACGTCTGGGCGCGGGAGCTCGGCCGCGAGCTGCCCAACGGCGCGTTCGGCGAGAACCTCACGACGTACGGGGTCGACGTGAACGGCGCCCGGATCGGCGAGCGCTGGCGGATAGGCCGGGACGTGGTCCTCGAAGTCGCCTCCGGACGCATCCCCTGCCGCACGTTCGGCGGCTGGCTCGACCAGAAGGGCTGGGTCCGGCGGTTCACCCGGGCGGCCGTCCCGGGAGCGTACCTGCGCGTGATCGAACCGGGCGAGATCCGTGCGGGCGACGCCGTCGAGGTGATCGAACGGCCGGATCACGAAGTGTCGGTGGCCTTCTGGTTCCGGGCCATCACGACCGAGCGGACCCTGCTGCCGCGCACCCTGGCCGCGGGCGACGCCCTGGACCCCGAGGCGCGGGAAGCCGTACGGAAGTACCTGGCCCGGCAGGGCGCTTAGGTGCCGGTTCCGGGACGCTTCTCCCGAGGATCTGCACAAGCTCCCGACAAGACCCTGACAAGTCCCCGAAGGACTGTCGTTCTTGGGTCGGTTCATGGTGGTCGGGGCGGGTCGCACGGCCGGACGGGGGCGGTCACCGGGCGGCCACCGGGGGCATTAACGTGCGCCTATGACGACTGCACTGATTACGGGAGCGACGGCGGGCATCGGCGCCGCGTTCGCGCGGCGCCTCGCGGCCGACGGGCACGATCTGGTGCTGGTGGCCCGGGACGCCAAGCGGCTGAGCGAGCAGGCCACCGAGCTGCACGACCGGCACGGCATCGAGGCCGAGGTGCTGACCGCCGACCTGTCCACGGAGGACGGGATCGCCGCGGTCGAGGCGCGGCTCTCGCAGCCGAGGCAGCCGGTCGACCTCCTGGTCAACAACGCGGGGTTCGGCAACAAGGGCCGCTATCTCGAAGTGTCGATGGCGGACGAGCTGACCATGATCAAGGTGCACGTCGAGGCGGTGCTGCGCCTCACCTCGGCGGCGACCGCGACGATGCGCGAGCGCGGGCGCGGCGGGGTCGTCAACGTGGCCTCGGTCGCCGCGTTCGTACCGCGCGGCACCTACGGCGCGTCCAAGGCGTGGGTCGTGCAGTTCACCCAGGGCGCGGCCCGTGACCTCGCGGGGTCGGGGGTGCGCCTGATGGCGCTGTGCCCCGGGTTCGTGCGGACCGAGTTCCACCAGCGGGCCGGCATGGGCACCGACAACATTCCGGGCTGGCTGTGGCTGGACGCCGACAAGCTCGTGGCGGCCGCGCTGACCGACCTCGCGCGCGGCAAGTCGCTGTCCATCCCCGACCCGCGCTACAAGGCGCTGATGGGCGCGGTGAAGCTGGCGCCGCGCGGTCTGCTCGGCGGGATCACCTCCAGGACGGGCCGCAAGTACGGCCCGAAGTGAGCCGCTTGAGCCCGCGTCCGCGCCGCGTCCGCCCGGGTGCGGGACGAGTCACCTCCGCGCCGGGGACATGAGGGTCGCGACGGAGCGGCGTGGTCTCACCCGTCCTCCGTACGGACGGACGGGGACGCGGAGTCGAGCACGAGTCGGCGGGTGGTTCCGTCCCGCCAGGTCACCCGGACGGTGTGGCCGGTGACCCGTACGTCGGCGAGGGTGTGGAGCGGGCCCGGGTCCGGCTGCGCGGTGAGGGAGGCGAGCGCGACGAAGAGCGAAGGGTCCGTACCGGTCGCTCCGTGCAGCGCGAGGACGGCCGAGTCCGCGCCGAACAGGGTTGATCCGCCCGGCAGTTGGCGGGCTTTCGCCGGGTAGCCGTGCACGGGGTGCAGCTGGGCGGTGCGGCCCGGCGTGGCGGCCCAGCCGGTCTGGCGCACGGGGGTGCCGGGGGCGGCGCCAGTGACGAGGTGCGCGCGGAGTTCGGCACGGCCGTGCGCCAGGGTGACCGAGACGATCCGCACGCCGGGCGGGCCCGGCCGGGGCTCGGACACGGAGGCCGCCCAGCCGGGGCCGCTGCCGAGCGGGACGGCGGGGCCCCTGGTGGTGGCCCGCCCCTCGACGAGCGGCCCGAAGTGGTTGTCGGGCACCCCGTCGAAGGTGGGCCCGGTGCCGGTCGAGTAGGCGAAGCGGGAGTACCAGGGGTCCTCGTCCGCGCCGCCGTCGATGTGGTGGTCGCTGCCGTGGTTGTGGAGGCGGACCAGGCCGTCCGCGGCCGTCGACTGGACCAGCAGGTTGGGCGGGCCGAGGGGCACGGCGGCGTCCTCGGTCTCGGCGGGCAGCGGCTCCTCGACGTCCGTCCATACGGGGTGCCCGGGCGGCAGCAGCAGGCCGAGGTAGCCCTTGGCCGCCCAGTAAGGGGAGGCCGGGCCCGAGTAGTGCTGGACCGCCGGCGGGTACGGCCCGTGCCAGCCCAGGGTGAGCAGCCCGGCGGCGTCGGTCGCGCCCCGGCCCTCGGGGCGGTCCAGGAAGTACTTCAGGGTGCCCGAGGCAAGGCGGCGGGTGGCGCCCGGGCTGAGCGGGGTGTGGCCGGTGAGCGCGCCGAGCCAGGGCGCGGCCGCGGCGGCGAAGCGGTAGGTCAGCGAGCGGCCGTACGGCATCGGGGCGCCGTCGGCCCCGAACAGGCGGGCGTGGGCGTCGAGTTGGGCGTGCAGCCGGGGGCCGTAACGGTCCAGGAGTTCCCGGTCGCCGCCGAGGTGGGCGTGCAGCACGGGATAGAAGTGGAGGGCCCAGGCGTTGTAGTGGTCGAAGGCGCGGTGGGGGCCGTCGCTGTACCAGCCGTCGCCGAGGTACCACTGGTCGACGCGTTCCAGGGCGCGCTCGATGGTGGCGGCGGCGCGGTCGGTCTCGATGCCCACGTCCTGGAGGAACCCGGCGACGGTGAGGCCGAACAGCCACCAGTTGTTGTCGACCGGCGACGGGCCGAGGGCGGGCAGCAGCCAGTCGACGGTCCGCCGACGGGTGCGATCGTCGAGCTTGTCCCACAGCCAGGGGCGGGTGAGGCGCAGGCCGAGGGCGACGGAGGCCGCCTCGACGATCGCCTGCCGCACCCGGGTGGTCAGCGGCCAGGCGTCGGGAGACGCCGGGCTCAACTCGGCCGTGGCGACGGGCCGTTGGGTGCCTGCCGCGAGCCCCTCGGCGTACCGGTCGAGGTGGCCGTGCGGGTCCTCGCCCCCGGCTCCGGCCACGCGAAGGGCGGCGAGCAGCAAGGTGCGGGCATAGCCTTCGAGACCGTCCGAGCGCGGCCCCGACCAACTGGGCCGGGCGCCGGGGAGGTTGATCAGGCCCAGGCCGGGCGAGGCGTGCGGCCGCACGGCCAGCAGGAGGTCGTCCGCCGACCGCTCCCAGTGCTCGCGGGTCCAGCCGGTGTACGGGCTGAGCTCACGGTTCTCGGACGCGCTGGGCATGATGCTCCCCTGAGGACGGCGGCGGAGGGCGGCGCCCGCCGGAACCCGGCCGGACCGGAGCGGGGTCCCGTCGGAGCCGCCCGGAGTTCCGCGCGCCCCGCCCCGAACGGCGCGGCTCGTGCCGGGTGGCTTCGCCAGTGCAGAGACCGTCGTGGTCGGGGCCCGCTCGGTCCGGGAAATCCCTGGGAACTTAAAGCTCTGCTTGATCGAACGTCAATGGATCGGACCGAATGATCGAAACTCTCGTCGTTCGATCACGGTGCATTAGGGTCGTGGCCCACCGGGCCACCACATCGCGAAGGGGCTGCCGCCGTGCGGGAAAGCGCTGCTGAACGTCATGACCGACTGCTGGGGCTGGTGCGCGGGCGCGGCTCGGCCCGGGTCTCGGAGCTCGCCGCGCAGTTGGGCGTCTCACCGGTCACCGTGCGCCGGGACGTGGAGCTCCTGGCGAACGAGGGGCGCCTGGACCGGGTGCACGGTTCGGTGTCCTGGCCGGGTGCCGGGGAGGGCGCCGCGCGGCCCGGTCCGTCCCAGGGCGCCGACGCCCGCGAGCTCGTCATCGGCATGCTGGCGCCGAACGCCACGTACTACTTCGCCGAGGTCATCAGGGGTGCGCACGAGGCGGCCGCCGCCGCGGGGGCGCGCCTGATCCTGCGGATCTCGGACTACCGGCCGCAGGAGGACGCGGGCCGGGCGGCCGGGCTGCTCGCGGCCGGGGCCGAGGGGCTGCTGATCGCGCCGGGCTGGAAGGAGCCCGACGACCCGGTCGAGCACGGAGCCTGGATCGCCGGGCTGCCGGTGCCGACCGTGCTCCTGGAGCGGCGCGGGGCGCCCGGCCGGGAGCTGGACGACCTGGACCGGGTCTGCTCCGACCACAGCCACGGCGTGCTCCTCGCGGTGCGCCATCTGCTCGGACTCGGGCAAGCGACGCCGCTGCTCGTGGCCCGCGCCGACAGCCCCACCGCGATCGCGGTGCGCGCCGGATACCGGTACGCGCTCGACGCCCTCGGCCTGGAGCCGCCGCTCCCCGCGATCGGTTCGGTCTCGGCCGAGGCGGACCCGGCCGGGTTCGAGCGGGCCGTGCGGGCGCTGCGCGCCGCGGTGCTGGCCGGGCAGGCCTCCGCGGCGCTCGTGCACAACGACGTGGACGCGATCCGGATCGTGCAGCGCCTGGCCGAACTCGGCGTGCGGGTGCCGGACGACCTGGCGCTCGTCGCGTACGACGACGAGGTGGCGGCGCTCGCGGACATCCCGCTCACCGCGGTCGCGCCGCCCAAGCACGAGGTCGGGCGGTACGCCGCCGAGCTGTTGATCGAGCGGCTGCGCGCCGGGGGCGCGGGCGGCGGCGAGGCGGCGCCGCGGCGCCATGTCGACCTGCTGCCGCGGCTGCGCGTACGGGCCTCGTGCGGGGCGCCGTCCGACACCGTGCGGGGTTCGGTGGCCGCCCGGGCCTGAGCCGCGCCGGTGTTCCCGGGCGGGCGGCGACCGGTCCGCCCATCGGGAAGCCCCGGCGACCGTTCACACTTTCTCTGATCTTTTTTCGATCAATCGAACTTTCGCTCTTGACTTCGGTCAGCGCTGGGCCAAGGATCGCGGCCATCGCCTCGTCCCCTCACGTTCAGGAGCCGTTCCGTGAGCCGCAGTTGGACCAGATCGACCTCCGCCCTCGTCGGCACCGCCACCGCTCTCGCCGTGCTCACGGCCTGCGGTGGCGGGGGCGGCACGTCGGGCGACGCGGGCAAGGGCACCGCCGACAAGCCCGTCACCCTCACGTTCTGGGCCTGGCAGAAGGGCTCCAAGGACGTGGTGGACGCCTTCAACGCCTCCCACAAGAACATCCGGGTGAAGTTCGAGCAGATACCCTCCGGCAACGCCGGCGGCTACGCCAAGATCTCCAACGCGGTGAAGGCCGGCAACGCCCCCGACCTCGTCACCGTCGAGTACCCGATGCTCCCGGAGTTCGTCAGCCAGGGCTCGTTCCAGGACATCAGCAAGTACGTCACCGACGACGTGAAGAAGCGGTTCCTGCCGCAGTCGGTCCAGCAGACCACGCTCGGCGGCAAGAACTGGGCGATCCCCTTCGACGCCGCACCCCAGGCGTACTTCTACCGCAAGGACTTCTTCGAGAAGAACAAGATCGAAGTGCCCAGGACCTGGGCCGAGTTCAAGGCGGCCGCCCAGAAGGCCAAGGCCGCCGACCCCAAGGCCCGCATCGGCACCTTCTTCCCCGACGACCCCACCACCTTCGAGGCGATGGCCTGGCAGGCCGGCGCCCAGTGGTTCAAGGCCGACGGCGACACCTGGAAGCTCAACACCGCCGACGCCGCCACCAACAAGGTGGCCGACTACTGGCAGGGCCTGATCGACGACAAGCTCGTCCAGAACGCGGTCTCCTTCAGCCCCGAGTGGACGGCCTCCCTCAAGGACGGCTCCACCGTCGGCTACCTCGGCGCCTCGTGGGCCGCGGGCGTCCTCAAGGGCACCGTGCCCGACCAGAGCGGCAAGTGGGCCGTCGCCCCCGTGCCCAGCTGGGACGGCAAGCCGGCCAGCGGCATGCTCGGCGGCTCCACCTGGGCCGTGACCAAGGGCAGTTCGAAGACCGCGGCGGCCGTCGAGTTCGCCACCTGGATGTCGACCACCGAGGCGGGCGTCGACGCACGCATCAAGTCCGGTACGTCGAGCGCCTTCCCCGCCGACATCGCGCTGCGCCCCGCCGCCAAGAAGGCCTTCGACGCGAGCTTCTACACCGGCCAGGACATCTACCAGCTCTTCGACGCCGCGGGCGCCTCGATCAACGCCAACTGGGGCTGGGGCCCGAGCATGGGCACCACCAACACCACGCTCAAGGACCAGCTCGGCAAGGTCGCCGGCGGCTCCGTGAAGATCACGGACGCCATCCGGGCCGCCCATGACGCCACGGTGACCGAGCTGAAGAAGCGCGGCCTGAAGGTCGAGGGCTGACCACCATGAGGACGAAGCGGCGTCCCCCGGGACCCACCGGACCAGGAGGCACGGCCCCCGGCGCACGGCCCCCCGGCGGCGCGGGCGGTGACCATGCGGCCGTGACCGACGGCGACGGCCCGGCGGCCGGACGCGCCGGGCCGCCCGGACCGGCCCACCGGGCACCCCGCGGAGCCCGGGCCCGTACCGGCGCCGCGGCGGGGGTGCTCCTCACCCCGTTCTTCGTCCTGTTCACGGCCGTGACGGTGGTGCCGATCGGGTACGCGCTCTGGCTGAGCCTGTTCACCGAGAAGCAGTCGGGGCTCGGCTTCGGCGGCGCCACGTCCGTGTTCAGCGGGCTCGACAACTACACGGCGGCGCTGAGCGACCGGGCCTTCCGGGAGGGCTTCTGGGTGCTGGCCGGCTACTGCGTCGTCTACATCCCGCTGATGGTCGGCGGCGCCCTCGCGCTCGCGCTGCTGCTCGACTCGGCGCTGGCCCGCGCCCGCCGCTTCTTCCAGTTGGCGCTGTTCCTGCCGCACGCCGTGCCCGGCATCATCGCGGCCCTCGTGTGGGTCTACCTCTACACCCCGGGCCTCAGCCCCGTCGTGAAGGCCCTGAACTCCGGCGGCATCGGCTTCGACTTCTTCTCCTCCGGCGGCACGCTCCCCTCCGTCGTCAACATCGCGCTGTGGGAATGGCTCGGCTACAACATGGTCATCTTCTACGCGGCGCTCCAGGCCATCGACCGCTCCGTCCTGGAGGCGGCCACCATGGACGGCGCCGGTGAGTGGCGCACCGCGTTCGGCATCAAACTCCCGCTGATCCGGGCCTCGTTGACGATGGTGGCGCTCTTCACCGTCATCGGCTCGCTCCAGCTCTTCACCGAACCGCTGATCCTCAACCAGGGCGGCAGCTCCACGGTCACCACCACCTGGACGCCCAACATGTACGCCTACACCGCCGCGTTCAACCGCAACGACTACGGCCTCGCCGCCGCCTCGGCCGTACTCCTCGCGCTCGCCGCCGCCCTGCTCTCCTTCGTCGTCACCCGCCTCACCAACCGGAAGGGGGCCACGGCATGACCTCCCCCACCGCCACCGAAGCAGCGACCTCCACCGCGCCGGGTGGCGCCGGGCACACCGCGCCCGCCGGTCCGTCGCGTACCGGAGCGGCCCGCCGGGCGCCCAGCCGCTGGCTGTCCAGGACCGCCGTCAACGGCGCGCTGCTGCTGTCCGTCCTCTACACGCTGTTCCCCCTGGTCTGGCTGGTCACGGCCGCCACCAAGGACACCGGCGGCCTGCTGTCCGGCGAGGCCTTCTCCTTCAAGGGCTTCGACCTGGGCCACAACCTGTCGCAGCTCGCCTCGTACAACGACGGCGTCTACTTCCGCTGGTACCTCAACTCCCTTCTGTACGCGGGCGGCGGCGCCGCCGTCTGCGCGCTGGTCAGCGTCGCCGCGGGGTACGCCTTCGACAAGTACGCCTTCCGGGGCAAGGAGAAGCTGTTCGGCGTCGTGCTGCTCGGCGTGCTCGTGCCGACCACGGCGCTCGCCCTGCCGATGTATCTCCTGGCGAGCAAGGTCGGCCTGGTCAACACGTACTGGTCGGTGCTCATCCCCGTTCTGGTCAATCCGTTCGGGGTCTATCTGTCCCGGGTGTTCAGCGCGAGCTACATCCCCGACGAGGCCCTGGAGGCCGCCCGTATCGACGGGGCGGGCGAGCTGCGCACCTTCTGGTCGATCGGTCTGCGCATGGTGATGCCGGGCTTCGTGACCGTCTTCCTCTTCCAGTTCACCGCGATCTGGAACAACTTCTTCCTCCCCCTGGTCATGCTCAGCGACCAGAAGCTCTTCCCGCTGAGCCTCGGCCTGTACGCCTGGAACAGCAACACCCATGCCGAGCCGGGCTACTACCCTCTCGTCGTCACCGGCTCGCTCCTCGCCGTCGTCCCCCTGATCGTCGCCTTCGTCTCCCTCCAGCGGCACTGGAAGGCCGGGCTCGCCGCAGGCAGCGTCAAATGACCGGCCCGGACACCCCGTTACCCCCGGCCCAGCGCCTCGTGAGGAGCCCGCGTCCCACCATGCACCACACCACTGACAACCGGCCCGCTCTGCTGCTCGCGATGGGTCCCGGCATCGCGGACCGCCTCCTGGCCGAGCGCCACCGCACCCGGCTCGCCGCCCTCGCCCGCACGGACCCGCACCTGGTCGCCCACGACCTCGCCCGCCCCACCCCACCGGTGGCCGCCGCCCTCGCCGAGGCCGAGGTCCTGCTCACCTGCTGGGGCGCTCCCCCGCTGACCGCGGACGTCCTGGCCGCGGCCCCGAAGCTGCGCGCCGTGGTCCACGCCGCGGGCTCCGTCAAGCACCACGTCACCGACGCCTGCTGGGAACGCGGCATCGCGGTGACCTCGGCCGCCGCCGCCAACGCCCTGCCGGTCGCCGAGTACACGCTGGCCGCGATCCTGTTCGCGGGCAAGGACGTGCTGGGCTCCGCGCAGCGCTACGCCGAGCTGCGCACCGCCCCCGAGTGGCTGGGCGAGGGCGACCGCACCGGCAACTACCGGCGCACCGTCGGCCTGGTCGGCGCCTCCCGCGTCGGACGCCGGGTGATCGAGCTGCTGCGCCCCTTCGACTTCGAGGTCCTGCTGTACGACCCGTACATGAGCGCCGCCGAGGCCGCCACGCTCGGCGTCGCGTCCGTGCCCCTGGACGATCTGTGCGCCCGCGCGGGAATCGTCTCCGTGCACGCGCCGCAGCTGCCCGAGACGTACCGCATGATCGGCGCGCGCCAGCTGGCCCTGATGCCGACGGGCGCCACCCTGATCAACACCGCGCGCGGCTCCCTGGTGGACGAGCCCGCCCTGCTCGCCGAGCTGCTCTCGGGCCGCCTGAACGCCGTGCTCGACGTGACCGACCCCGAACTCCCGCCCCGCGAGAGCCCGTTGTACGACCTGCCCAACGTGCTGCTCACCCCGCACATCGCGGGCTCGCTCGGCAACGAGCTGCACCGCATGGCGGACCAGGCGCTGGACGAGGTGGAGCGGTTCGCGGCCGGGGTGCCGTTCGCGCACCCCGTGCTTCCGGCGGCGCTGCACCACTCGGCATGAGCCGTCCCCCCTCGGAATAAAGCGGGCAAAGCTCACTAAAATGGAGGTGTCCCGCCCCGAGCCAGCCGGGAGGAGCCATGACATTCACGCAGGTGATCGACTTCAGGACCGAGCGGTTCAGAGACGTGGACCGGCTCATGGACCAGTGGGTCGCACAGACCCAGGGCAGGCGGACCGCCTCCCACAGCGTGGTGGGCAAGGACCGCTCCAACGCCTCCCACTATGTGGAGATCATCGAATTCCCCTCGTACGAGGAGGCGATGGCGAACTCCGACCTCCCCGAGACCAACCGGATCTTCGCGGAGATGGTGGCGCTCTGCGACGGCATGCCCACCTTCACGGACCTCGATGTGGTGCGCAACGACCAGTTGAACGCTTCAACCGCCCGCCGGTTCTTCCACGAGATCGCCTCGGGAGGCAACCTCGACGCCATCGGTGAGGTGTTCGCGGACGACTACGCCGACCACGACATCCTCAAGGAGCAGGACACGGTCGTCGGCTCCGACGGGATCCGCCGCGACGTCGCCGGATGGCGGTCGGCCTTCGACTTCGCCTTCGAACTCGACCGGCAGATCTGCGAGGGCGACGACGTGGTGACGCTGTGGACCCTGAACGGCACCCACACCGGTGACTTCCGGGGTGTCCCGGCCACCGGCCGGCGGGTCAGCATGACCGGCACCACGATCTTCCGGTTCCGGAACGACAGGATCCAGGAAGGCTGGTGGCACTACGACGCCCTGAAGCTGATGAGGCAGCTGGGCCTGGGGGGCTGAGCGGCCGGGCCCCTCCCGCAACGGGGAAGGCCCCCGCCCCGCCGATGGCGGGAGCGGGGGCCTTCGCACGTGGTGCGGGCCTGACGGCGTACGACGTCAGTGGGAGTGGCCGTGACCGTGGCCGTGACCGGCCTCGGCCTCCTCCTCGGCCGGCTTCTCGACGACCAGGGTCTCGGTCGTGAGCAGCAGGGAGGCGATGGAGGCGGCGTTCTCCAGGGCGGAGCGGGTGACCTTGACCGGGTCGATGACGCCGGCCTTGACCAGGTCGCCGTACTCGCCGGTGGCGGCGTTGAAGCCGAAGCCCTTGTCCAGCTCGCTCACCTTGGAGGTGATGACGTAGCCCTCGAGACCGGCGTTCTCGGCGATCCAGCGCAGCGGCTCGACGACGGCGCGGCGGACGACCGCGACACCGGTGGCCTCGTCGCCGGACTTGTCGAGGTTGCCCTCCAGGACCTTGGCGGCGTGCACCAGGGCGGAGCCACCACCGGAGACGATGCCCTCCTCGACCGCGGCGCGGGTCGCGGAGATGGCGTCCTCCAGACGGTGCTTGCGCTCCTTGAGCTCGACCTCGGTGGCGGCACCGACCTTGATCACGCACACGCCGCCGGCCAGCTTCGCGAGGCGCTCCTGGAGCTTCTCGCGGTCCCAGTCGGAGTCCGTGGCCTCGATCTCGGCCTTGATCTGGTTGACGCGGCCCTCGACGTCGGCGCTGTTGCCGCCGCCGTCGACGATCGTGGTGTCGTCCTTGGTGATGGTGACGCGGCGCGCGGTGCCGAGCACCTCGAGACCGGCCTGGTCCAGCTTGAGGCCGACCTCTTCGGCGATGACGGTCGCACCGGTGAGGGTGGCGATGTCCTGGAGCATGGCCTTGCGGCGGTCGCCGAAGCCCGGGGCCTTGACGGCCACGGCGTTGAACGTGCCGCGGATCTTGTTGACGACCAGGGTGGAGAGCGCCTCGCCCTCGACGTCCTCGGCGATGATCAGGAGCGGCTTGGAGGCGCCGGCCTGGATGACCTTCTCCAGGAGCGGCAGCAGGTCCTGGATCGAGGAGATCTTGCCCTGGTTGATCAGGATGTACGGGTCGTCGAGGACGGCCTCCATACGCTCCTGGTCGGTGACCATGTAGTGCGAGAGGTAGCCCTTGTCGAAGGCCATGCCCTCGGTGAACTCCAGCTCCACACCGAAGGTGTTGGACTCCTCGACGGTGATGACACCGTCCTTGCCGACCTTGTCCATGGCCTCGGCGATGAGCTCGCCGATCTGCTTGTCCTGGGCGGACAGCGCGGCGACGGCGGCGATGTCGGTCTTGTCCTCGATGGGACGGGCGGTCGCGAGGAGCTCGTCGGAGACGGCCTTGACCGCGGCGTCGATGCCCTTCTTCAGGGCGGCCGGGGAAGCACCGGCGGCGACGTTGCGCAGACCCTCGCGGACCAGCGCCTGGGCCAGCACGGTCGCGGTGGTGGTGCCGTCACCCGCGATGTCGTTGGTCTTGGTCGCCACCTCCTTGACGAGCTGGGCGCCCAGGTTCTCGTACGGGTCGTCGAGCTCGACCTCGCGCGCGATGGTGACACCGTCGTTGGTGATGGTGGGGGCGCCGAACTTCTTGTCGATGACGACGTTGCGGCCCTTGGGGCCGATCGTCACCTTGACGGTGTCGGCAAGCTTGTTGACGCCGCGCTCAAGGGCGCGACGGGCGTCCTCGTCGAACTTCAGGATCTTCGCCATGGGAGCGGTTCAGCCCTCTCGAAAACTCGGGTTAATGACACTGCGCCCCTCGCCGCCCGGCAATCAGCGGGGTGACCAGGGGCGCAGCTCTCAAAGCGTTTCGCTTCGAAGAAGTACTTCGATGAATTGCTTCGGTGAATTACTTCTCGATGATCGCGAGCACGTCGCGAGCCGAGAGGACGAGGTACTCGTCGCCGTTGTACTTCACCTCGGTGCCGCCGTACTTGCTGTACAGCACGACATCGCCGACCTTGACGTCGAGCGGCAGGCGCTCGCCGTTCTCGAAGCGGCCCGGACCCACGGCGAGGACGGCGCCCTCCTGGGGCTTCTCCTTCGCGGTGTCCGGAATGACCAGGCCCGAGGCCGTGGTCTGCTCGGCGTCGAGCGGCTGGACCACAATGCGGTCCTCGAGCGGCTTGATGGCAACCTTGGAGCTGGCGGTCGTCACGATCCGGTCTCCCCCTTCGGAGATCTCACGGGGTTAACTGTCTGGGGTGGCGACCAGGTGGATCCGTCGTCGCGGGTGCCGGACCTGCCCGTCGCTGTGTTGGCACTCTCCGGTGGGGAGTGCCAGAAGCGAGACTAGGACGGCGATTAGCACTCGGTCAAGCGGAGTGCCAATCTGCCACCGCCGCGGCGGACGCCGGCGGGGCCCGGGCCCGCCTGTGTGACCCTGGACGGCATGCGCATTCTGGTCGTCGAGGACGAAACCGGGCTCGCCGACTCGCTGCGTCGGGGCATCTCCGCCGAGGGGCACTGGGTCGACGTCGCCCACGACGGCCACCGCGGCCTCGACCTCGCGCTCACCGGCGGATACGACGCGATCGTGCTCGACCTGATGCTGCCGGGGCTCAGCGGTTATGAGATCTGCCGCCGCATGCGACGGCTCGACGACCTGACGCCGGTCCTGATACTGACCGCCAAGGACGGCGAGTACGACGAGGCCGACGGCCTCGACTCGGGGGCCGACGACTACCTGACCAAGCCGTTCTCGTTCGTGGTGCTGCTCGCCCGGCTCCGGGCGCTGGGCCGCCGGACGGGAGCCGCGCGCCCGGGCCCGCTCCAGGCGGGCGACCTCACCCTCGACCCGGCGGCCCGGCGCTGCCGGCGCGGCGGGCGCGAGATCGAGCTGACCGCGCGCGAAGTGGCCGTGCTGGCCTGCCTGATGGCCGAGCCGGGCCGGGCCGTCGCCAAGCAGCACATCCTCGACGAGGTCTGGGACAGCGCGGCGGGCCCCGACGGCGGGATCGACCCGAACATCGTCGAGGTCTACGTCTCGTCGCTCAGGAAGAAGATCGACTCTCCGTTCGGCCGCCGCTCGATCCTGACCGTGCACGGAGTGGGCTACCGGATGGCCCCCGATGGCGGCTGAACCGCCGCGCTGGGCCCGGCGGCCGCTGCCCCGGACCGTGCGCGGGAAGGTCGCCGCGGCCGCCGCCCTCGCGATGGCGCTGCTGCTCGCCGCGGGCGGGATCTGGCTCTACATCGTGCTGCGCTCCAACCTCCTCGACAACACCACGGGCCGCACCGAACTGGCCGCCCGCAAGGTCGCCGCCCAGGTCGACGCGGGCACCGCACGCGAGCTGCTTCCGCCGCCGGACGGCGGCGTCGACCTGATCATGGTCCTGGACGAGCGGGGCCGGGTGACCGCGGCGAGCCAGGAGACCGCCGCCGCCCCGGAGGAGCTGGCCGGATTCCGGCCGCCCGAAAGCCAGGACTCGGCGTCCCGGACCCTGAACGACCAGGGCCGCCACGAGGTCGCCGTCGTCGTACGCGCCCAGCTGCCGGGCGGCCCCGCGAGCTATGTGTACGGGATGACCGTGCTCAGCGACGTGGACGACGCGACCGGCGCCATCGCCTGGGCCCTGCTCGCCAGTGCCCCGCCGCTGATCGCGCTCGCCGCGGCCATCGCCTGGGCCGGCACCGGGCTGGCGCTGCGCCCGGTGACCTCGATCCGCACCGAGCTCGCCGAGGTCAGTTCCCGCGAGCTGGACCGCCGGGTGCCCGACCCCGGCGGCGCCGACGAGATCGCGCTGCTCGCCCGGACCGTGAACGCCACCCTGGACCGGCTCGAAGCGGCCCACGTCCGCCAGCGCGAGTTCGTCGCCGACGCCTCGCACGAGCTGCGCAACCCCATCGCCGCGGTCCGCTCGCGGCTCGAAGTCGCCCTCGCCGCACCGGACTCGGCCTCGGTGCGGGCCGCGCTCGACGACACCGAGCGGCTCCAGCGGATCGCCGCCGACCTCCTGCTCCTGGCCCGCCTCGACGCCCACCCGCAGCCCCTGGCCGAGCCGGTCGACCTGGCGCTGCTGGCGGCCGAGGACACCGCCCGCCGCCGTGGCGCCCGGGTCCCGGTGGAGCTGCTGGCCGACGCTCCCGTGCCGGTGCGCGGCGACCCGGCGCAGCTGGAGCGGATGCTGGCCAACCTCGTCGACAACGCGGTGCGCCATGCCCGTACGGCGGTACGGGTGCGGGCCGCCCGCGAAGGCCCCGACGCGGTCCTCGTCGTCGGCGACGACGGCCCCGGCGTCCCGGCCGCCGACCGGTCCCGGATCTTCGAGCGCTTCGTCCGCCTGGACACCGCCCGCGCCCGGGAGAGCGGCGGCACCGGGCTCGGGCTCGCCATCGCCCGGGAGATCGCGCGGGCGCACGGCGGTGAACTGTCGGCCGGGGCGGGTCCGGGCGCGACGTTCACGGTGCGCCTGCCGGGGCGGTTCTGAGGCGGCGCGGTCCACGGGTGCGGGCGTACGGGTTCTGAAGGCGTCTTCAGGACTCTCAGGATTCCTTCAGCGCCATGGGCCCAGCATCGGTCGGCGTGAGCCACCGTCGAATGAGCCGCAGCCGAAGGACCAGCCGCCGCAGGAAGCGCTCCGGCCCGGTGCGCCTGGTGCGCGCGTTCGCCGTCGCCGCCCTCGTCCTGGTGCTGTGCGCGCTGGCCGGCGGCTGGTACCTCTACCGCGATCTGGCCGGGAGCATCGGCACCTCGCACGCGCTCGGCGACGACGCGCCCAAGTCGGTGGGCGGGGACACCAACATCCTGCTGATGGGCCTGGACAGCCGCAAGGACCAGAACGGCGAGGACCTGCCGCCGGAGGTGCTCGACAAACTGCACGCGGGCAGCGGCGACATCGGGGGCTACAACACCAACACCCTGATACTGCTGCACGTGCCGGCCGGCGGCGGCAGGGCGAAGGCGTTCTCCGTGCCCCGCGACGACCTCGTCGACATCCCGGGCCACGGCCAGGACAAGATCAAGAAGGCGTACGGCCTGGAGAAGGCCCGTACCGAGGAGAAGCTGGCGGCCCAGGGCGTCACCGACCGGCGGAAGCTGGAGACGGCGGGCCGCGAGGCGGGACGCCGGGCCGAGATCGAGACCGTGCGCGCCTTCCTCGGCGTGCCGATCGACCACTTCGCCGAGATCAACCTCGCCGGGTTCTACCACCTGGCCGACGCCCTGGACGGGGTGACGGTCTGTCTGAAGAAGCCGGTGAAGGACCGGTACTCGGGGGCCGACTTCCCGGCCGGGAAGCAGACCCTCGACGGGCAGCAGTCACTGGCGTTCGTACGGCAGCGGCACGGGCTCCCCGGCGGCGACCTGGACCGTACGCGCCGCCAGCAGGCCTTCCTCGCCTCGGCGACGCACAAGCTCGACTCGGCGGGCACCTTCACCGACCCGGTCCGGCTGCTGAACCTGATGAACACGGCCAAGCAGGACCTCGTCACCGACAAGGGCTGGGACCTGCTGTCCTTCGTCAAGCAGGCCAAGAACCTCTCGGGCGGGAACGTGGAGTTCACGACCCTGCCGATCGAGCGGTTCGCCAAGCACCGGGGCGAGGACGTCAACATCGTCGACCCCGCGACGATCAAGCGGCTGGTCGCCGAAGGCATCGCGCCGGTGCGCTCCACCCCGCCCGCCGCGCCCCAGGGCTCGCCGGGGCCGGGGCCGAGGAGCAAGGCACCCGAGCCGGGCGGTGCGGCCATCGACGGCGGCGGCATCCCGTGCGTGAACTGACCGGGCCAGGCGCTCCGGTGTGCTCAGAGGTAGTCCTCCAGGCGGCCCACCGTGAAACCCTGGGCCTCGATCTCGTCGAGGATCCGCGCGGTCAGCCGGGTCGCGCCCGCCTCCCCGCCCGCGCCGGGGCCCGGCAGGTGGGCCCGCACGATGTCGCCGGGCCGCAGCCGGTGGGCTCCCTCGGCGTACCGCAGGCCGTCGGCCGTCATCGTGGCGCGGGCCAGCACGACCGCCGTGACCCCGCACTCGCGCGCGACGCGCAGGGTGGTCGCGTCGTAGGCACCGTACGGCGGCCGGAACAGGTGCGGGCGGGTGCCGAACCGGGCGGCGAGCCGGTCCCGCTGGCCGCAGATCTCCGCGCGTTGCGCCGGGTGGCCCAGGGTGCGCAGGTCGGGGTGGTGCAGGGTGTGGTTGTGCACCCCGGCGCCCAGCGCGCGCAGCGCGTCGACGCGGTCGTAGCCGGGCGCGGACACGCTGTCGGTGAGGAACAGGGCGATCGGCAGCCTGAGGTCGCGGACCATGCGGGGGAAGTCGGGGTCGGCGCCCGGCCCCCCGTCGAAGGTCAGGAAGACCACGTCGGAGCGGACCGGGACGCGGTCGACGACGAAGGGCAGCGCGGGCCGGGCGCCGGTCGGGCGCGGGGCGGGCGTGAACGGCGCGGCCAGGCCCCAGCGCCGGGCGGCGGCGGCCCGGGCGTCGGGGCCGGCCCGCGGCACGACCTTCTGCGCGGCCTTGCGCCCGAGCCGCTGGAACGGGTCGACGGGGGCGGTCGGCTCCGTGCAGCCGGCCAGCGGGCCCAGCAGCGCACCGGCGGCGAGCAGCCCGGCCAGAGCGGCCCGGAGCCGGTGCGCGCGCTTCACCGCGGCTCCCCTGGCACGGTCACACGTAGTCCTCGAGACGCGCCACGGCGTACCCCTTGTCGGTGATCACCTTCATCACCTGGCGGACCATGTCGGGCATGGTGCCGTTCCAGTCCTCGCGGCCGCGGAAGTGGGTGAGGATGATGTCGCCGGGGTGCAGATCGCGGTCCCACTCGCGCCACTCCATGTGGTCGGTGAAGGCCTCCTCCGCCCACAGCGGGGCGGCCTTGATGCCGCAGGACTGGGCGGCCTTGAGGGTGTCCTCGTTGTAGTTGCCGTACGGCGGCCGGAACAGCCGGGGCCGGGCGCCCGCCCACTGCCCGATCTTGTCCTGCTGGTCGCAGATCTCGTGCCGCTGCTCGTCGTAGGAGAGCGCGGGCATGTAGCGGTGGTTGAGGGTGTGGTTGTTGAGCGTGACCCCGAGGCCCTGCATCTTCTTGAAGTACTCGTGGTCGTTCTTGACCAGGTAGTCGCTGAGGAACGCGCTGTAGGGGATGCGCAGTTCCTGCATCATCTTCAGGAAGGTGGGGTCCTTCTCGGCGCCGTCGTCGATCGTCAGGAAGACGATGCGGTCCTTGGTGGGGACGGTGGTGAAGACGGGCGGCAGCGAGTCTCCCCCGTCCGTCTCGAACCCGGGGCGGTTGGTGATGTGCGGCTTGACCGCGGGCGGGGCGGGCGCGAGCAGCGGCGGCTTGGCGAGCCCCCACTTCTTGACGGCCGCGAGCCGGGCGGCCTCGGCGCGCTTGAGCTGCTCGGAGTAGCCGGTGAGGGCTCCGGCGGGGCCCTGCTGGGCGGCCTGGGCGCCGGGTCTGCCGGACCCGCCGTCCTCGGAGGAGCAGCCGGAGACGAGCAGGGCGGCGCCGAGCCCGAGGGCGACACAGGCGACCTTCGTCCGGGATTTACCCTTTTGTCGTACTAGTTGCATGGCGCCGCATCCTGTCAGGCCCGGGCCCCGCCGCCCGGCCGACACCGCCGCCGCGGGCGCACCATCGCCCGCCTGGCCCACAGCGCGGCGGCGGCTGGACGACAATGACGGGGTGAACGACCTCGACACCTTCTCCCTGCTGCTCACCGACGAGGGCCGCGCCCTGCTCGCCTCCCTGCGGGAGTACGACCCCGCCCAGGAGCTGGCGGTCGCCACCCGGCTGCGCCGCGAACACGAGGCGGGGCTGGTGTCGGCGGCGCTCGGGCAGGCGCGGCTGCGGCAGCGGGCGGTGGCGAAGTTCGGCCCGGCCGACGCGCACCGGATGTTCTTCACGCCCAACGGCGTCGAGCAGTCCACCCGCACCTCGGTCGCCACCCACCGCGCGCAGACCTTCGCCGCGCACGGCGTACGCAGCGTGGCCGACCTGTGCTGCGGCATCGGCGGCGACGCGCTGGCCCTCGCCCGGGCCGGGATCTCCGTCCTCGCCGTCGACCGCGACCCGCTGACGGCGGCGGTCGCCCGCGCCAACGCGGCGGCGCTCGGCCTCGCGGACCTGATCGAGGTGCGCTGCGCCGACGTCACCGAGATCGACACGGCCGGGTACGACGCGGTCTTCGTGGACCCCGCCCGGCGCGGGGGCCGGGGCCGGATCTTCGACCCGGAGGCGTACTCGCCCCCGCTCTCCTGGGCGACCTCGGCGGCGCTCGCCGCGCCCTTCGCCGCGCTGAAGATCGCCCCCGGCGTCCCGCACGAGGCGATCCCGCCGCAGGCCGAGGCGGAGTGGATCTCCGACGGGGGCGACGTCAAGGAAGCCGTGCTCTGGTTCGGCACCGGCGTGACCCCGGGCGCCTTCCGCGCCACCGTGCTGCCCGCGGCCGCCGCGCTGTGGACCGCGGCCCCGCTCCCCGCGCCGCCGGTCGGGCCGGTCGGCCGCTATCTGTACGAGCCGGACGGCGCGGTCATCCGGGCCCACCTCGTCGCCGAGATCGCCGAGCGGTGCGGGGGGCGTCTGATCGACGAGACGATCGCGTACGTGACGAGTGACGAGCCGTACGTGTCCCCGTACACCTCGGCGTACGAGATCACCGACCAACTCCCGTTCAACATGAAGAAGTTGAAGGCGTTGCTGCGGGAGCGGGAGGTGGGGGTGCTGACGGTGAAGAAGCGCGGGTCCGCCGTGGAGCCGGAGGAGGTTCGCCGCAAGGTGAAGCCGCGGGGGTCGCACTCGGCGACGGTCTTCCTGACCAGGGTGGCCGGCGCCCCCACCATGCTCATCGGCCACCCCGCGTAACCCCCGACGGGGCTCCGCCCCCCGTTCACGCCCCGAGGCAGGGACCCCGCCAGGAGCGCGAGGAACTGCGCAAGCGGCCACACACGGCCCGCAGAACCCCTGGGGCTCCGCCCCAGACCCCAATCGCGCCTAAACGGCGCTCGCCCTCAAACGCCGGACGGGCTAAAGATGCCCATGCAGACCAGCACCGTCCCGCTAAGGGGCGCGGGGAACTGCGCGAGCAAGCAGACACGGCCCGCAGCAAACCACCCGGGGCTCCGCCCCGAACCCCGATCGCGCCTGAACGGCGCTCGTCCTCAAACGCCGGACGGGCTAAAGATGCCCACGCAGACCAGCACGACCCTGCTAGGGGCGCGGGGAACTGCGCGAGAAGCGGGCACGGCCCGCAGGCCGAGGCGGGGTCAAGGGGCGCGGGGAACTGCGCGAGAAGCGGGCACGGTCCGCAGATCGAAGCGGGGTCAAGGGGCGCGGGGAACTGCGCGAGCGGGCACGCACGGTCGCAGGCCGAAAGCGGACCCGGGCACGCGGCCCCGCACGGGCACGGGGCTCCGCACGCGCCCCGCACGGGCGCAGGGCTCCGCACAGGCCGGCCCCGCAAGGGTCAGGTGAGGTCCGTCAGTTCGTCCGCGTAGACCTGGGAGAGGGGCTGAGGCCCCACATACTGCTGGCAGTTGCACTGCGCAGACTCGAACCGCAGCGGCTTCTTGTTCTCGTCCCAGGCGACCGGAACCTCAACCCGCTCATGACACTTCCCCGCCTTGTCATGCTTGGCCAAGTGGTGCGTGCACCCGCACACCGGCTCCGGGGGCTTGTGCGCGGCCTCCACCGCGAGCCGTTCCTGCCGGGCCGCCTCCAGACGCTCCATCCTGCGCTCGTGCCGCGTACGCAGCGCGGTGCGGCCGTTGTCGATGGCCCAGCCGAAGCCGCCCATCCAGAAAACGATCAGAATCCACCAGTACCAGGCCATAGCGACCGTCCTTCCCCCGGGATGTCACCGCGCCGCGCGCGGCAGCTCCCAGAATAGGCCCGAGGTCAGCGCGGTGCTCCCGGCGCCAGGGACCGCAGTACCCAGCGCCGGTGCGCCGCCGCCTTCACTACCCCCACCAGCCCGGTCAGCCAGCAGATGAGGCCGAGCCCCATGCCGTAGACGACCAGCGCGTACGTGTCGCGGCCCGGGTCGGCGGTCGCGGGCAGCACCAGGCAGACACCGAGCCCCGCCGCGCACAGCAGCACCGAGGGAAGCAGCCAGGCCAGGCTCAGGCCGGGCCTGCGCAGGTTCCGGTCGAGCACCGGATCACGGTCCAACTCTCCCCACTGGTGCAGGAGTTGGCGGATGCGCCGGTCCTTGCGCAGCCCGGACCCGATGGCGAGCCCGGTGGGGATCATCACGCCGAGGCCGAGCAGCAGGAACACCCCGCCGACGATCGCGGTCAGGACGTCGGTCAGCGAGGTGAGCGCCGTACCGACCAGCGACCAGCCGAGCGCGAACAGCGCCGCGCACAGCCAGTGCAGCCCGAGCCGCCCCACCCCCAAATACCCTCTGACCAGGGCCTCAAGGACCCTCGCGCGGTCGGCGAGCAGCGCGTTGCGGTCGGGCCAGGCCCGTATCTCGGCCGGGGGCGGAGAAGGGGGCAGCGACGAACGGGGCGACATGCGCCAGAGATTATCGGGGGCGCCGCACGGACAGGAGCCCGCCCTGAGTCATGTGCACAACAGTTGGCCGGTAACGGGCCCCCGGGGGACGTCAGGGGCGTTCGAGGGGGTTGGCCGCGACGAGCTCCGGCAGTCCGCGCGCCACCAGACCGGCGGCCGCACAGTCCGGCTTGCGCACCGCCTGGTCCCGGAAGAGCCCGACGAAGGCCGCACCGAAACCCAACCTCGGGCAGGCGCGCAGGAGTTCGCCCGAGAGGCCCGCGTCGAACGCGTCGAGTCCGCCGCCGGAGACGTCGGCGGTGGTGCCGATCTGGAGGAGGTGGCTCTCCACGTCCTGCTCCGCCGACACGTCGTCCCGCATGTGCAGCACGATGATCTCGGCCGCCCGGTCCCGCCGCGGCGTGGCCCAGCCGAACCCGGCCGTGAACACCCGGGCGAGATGGCCGCCGGCCTCCTCGAAGGGCAGCGTGTGGCTGTCGAAGGGCGGGGTGAGCGCGAGGTCGTGCAGCAGCGCCGAGACGTACAACAGCTCGGCGTCGAAGGAGAGTCCGCGCTGTTGCGCGGAGGCGGCGCCGAAGACGTAGGACCGTACCGAGTGGTGGAACAGCGCCTGGTCCGCGTACTCCGCGCACACCTCCCGCGCGGCCTCGCAGGCCCGGCCGCGCGGCATGTCCACTCCGGCGATCGACGTGCTGAACCCGGTCATGACTCCCCTCCCCGCCCGGGCCCGTCACCCGCGGCTCCCTGAGCCTAAACCGCAGGTGGCACGGGGCCTGGAGAGGGGCGGACCATCAGTGGGGCCCGCTCCCGCCGCGCGGGCGTCGCCTCACGCGTCCCGCAGGGTCTGGAGGTCGAGCTTCTTCATGCCCATGACGGCCGCCATGACGCGGTCGGACTTCTCCGCGTCCTGGCCGAGCAGTTCGGGCAGTTCGGCGGGGACGATCTGCCAGGAGAGGCCGTACTTGTCCTTCAGCCAGCCGCACGGTCCCTCCTCGCCGCCCTCACTCAGCCGCGACCAGAACCGGTCGATCTCCTCCTGGTCCTCGCAGGACACCGCGAGCGAGAGCGCCTCCGTGAAGGAGAACTGCGGGCCGCCGTTGAGGGCGGTGAGGCGCTGGCCCGCGAGCTCGAAGTCGACGGTCATGACGGAGCCGGTCTCGCCGGGGGCCGACGCGGCGTAGTGGGTGATGCCCACGATGCGCGAGTCGCCGCCGAAGACGGAGACGTAGTGCTGGGCGGCTTCCTCGGCCTGGGTGTCGAACCAGAGGAAGGGGGTGATCTTCTGGGTGATCTTCGCGGACATCGGTCGGCCTCCTTGCCGTTGCCTGGCCCCCTGCGGGCGGCATCAACAGGTAGACCGGACCCGCGGACGGAACTCATCGCCGTACGGGCCCCTGATGCCGCCTGCTCGCGGCCCGGCCGTTCCAGCAGAGCACCGCGCGCGGCGGGCGGCAACACGTGCCGGGCGGCCGGAGCCGGGGCCCCGGCCGCGTCCGGCGGGCGTCCTAGCCCTCGGCGATCTCCCGCACCTCCGAGGTGACGTCCCACTCGGCGCCGTGGATGCGCAGGAACCGCTGGGTCCACTCCAGGGCCTCCGCCTTGTCCTTGGCCTGGATCAGGGCGTAGCCGCCGATGACCTCCTTGGACTCGGTGAACGGGCCGTCGGTGACGGTCAGCTCGCCGTGGTTCCAGCGGACCCGGGTGCCCTGGGCGGAGGGCGTGAGGCCCGCGGTGTCGAGCAGGACCCCGGCCTTGGTCATCTCGCCGATGAGCTCGCCCATCCGCTCCATGAGCTCGGGGCTCGGGCCGCCCGCGGGGGTGTTGTTCTCGTCGATGCGGACCAGGGAAAGGTAGCGCGGCATGACCGTCTCCGTTCGTGCGATGCGTGCGGTGCGGGGCTCGTTCCCCGCCTCTCACTCATACGTCGAACGGGAGACGGCCCGATCGACACCACCCGCGAAATCCTCCGGGATTTTTTTGCGGCGCCCTCAGGAGCTCGTGAGGATCACCAGCTCCTGGGTCGCCCGGGTCATCGCGACGTAGCGGTCGACCGCCCCCTCGACGCCGTCCCCGAAGCCCTCCGGGTCGACGAGGACGACCAGATCGAATTCGAGCCCCTTCGACAGCTCCGGGGTCAGCCACCGCACGCGGGCGGTGTCCAGGAACCGGCTCGCTCCCGGGTCTCCGGCGCCGATGACGCAGGCGATCCCGTCCGTGTGCCCGGCGAGCCAGCCCTCCAGGACCGCGTCGAGCTCCGCGACGGACCCGTGGCCCACCGGGACGCCGCTGCTGCGGATCGAGGTCGGCACGTTGGCGTCCGGCAGCACGGCCCGGATCACCGGCTCGGCCCGGGTCATCACCTCTTGCGGCGTGCGGTAGTTGATGCTCAGGGAGGCCACGTCACCGCGGTCGAGGCCGATCCGCTCCAGGCGTTCGCGCCACGACTCGGTGAAGCCGTGCCGGGCCTGGGCGCGGTCCCCGACGATGGTGAAGCTCTTCGACGGGCAGCGGATCAGCAGCATCTGCCACTCAGCGTCCGTCAGCTCCTGGGCCTCGTCCACGACGACGTGCGCGAACGGACCGGCCAGCAGGTCCGGTTCGGCGGTGGGCAGGGCGCTCTCGTCGATCAGGGTGTCCTGGAGGTCCTTGCCGCGCAGCATCCGCACGGCGCCCTCGGAGTCGTCGCCGGCCGAGTCGAAGTTCGCGGCCGAGACGATCTCGTCGATGACGCCGGCCATGCGGGCGCGCTCGGCGGCGACCACCGCGTCGTGCCGCCGCCTGCGCCGTTCCGTCTCCGGGTCGCCGAGCCGCTGCCGGGCGGCGTCCAGGAGCGGCAGGTCGGACACGGTCCAGGCCCACGCGTCCGCGCGTCGCAGTCGGCGTACGTCGTCGCGGCCGAGCCAGGGCGCGCACAGCCGGAGATAGGCGGGCACCGACCACAGGTCGCCGACGAGGTCGGCCGCTTCGAGGAGCGGCCACGCGCCGTTGACGGTGTCGACCAGTTCCCGGTCCTGGAGCAGCACCCGGCGGAACTCCTCGGGCGTCACCTCGTCGCCGTCGTGCCGGTCGAGCAGGATCGCGACGAGCGCCTCCCAGACCTGCTCGCGGCCCTCGTTGTGCGGGGTGCCCGGCCCGGGCGCCGCGAACGCCTCGGCCCAGTCGTCGGCGCCGATCCGGAGGTCGGACCAGGGCGTGGTGACGGTCATCGGCTCGGTGGGCGGCTCCTCGTAGAAGCGGACGGCGGTCTCGACGGCCCTCACCATGTCCGCGGACGCCTTCAGGCGGGCCACCTCGGGGTCGCTCTCCTCTGCGGCCGACGCGCCCTCGGCCACGAGGTCCCGCAGCACGCAGGTCCGCACGCCCTCCTCGCCGAGGCTGGGCAGGACGTCGGCCACGTAGTCGAGGTAGGGCCGGTGCGGGCCGACGAAGAGGACGCCGCCGCGGCGGTGGCCGAGGCGCGGGTCGGAGTAGAGCAGGTAGGCGGAGCGGTGCAGGGCGACGACGGTCTTGCCGGTGCCGGGGCCGCCGTCCACGACCAGGGCGCCGCGCGATCCCGCCCGGATGATGGCGTCCTGGTCGGCCTGGATGGTGGAGAGCACGTCGCGCATCCGGGCCGAGCGGTTGGTGCCCAGGCTCGCGATGAAGGCCGACTGGTCGTCGAGCGCGGCATGTCCTTCGAGCCCGTCGGCGCTGAACACCTCGTCCCAGTAGTCGCTGATCCGGCCGCGGGTCCAGCGGTACCGGCGGCGGCTCGCGAGGCCCATCGGCTCGGCGTGGGTCGCCGCGAAGAACGGCTCGGCCGCGGGGGAACGCCAGTCGAGCAGCAGCCGACGGCCCTCGCTGTCGGTGAGGCCGAGGCGTCCGACGTACAGGGGCTCGGAGCCGTCCGCGCCCACCATGCGGCCGAGGCACAGGTCGAGGCCGAAGCGGCGCAGGGTGCGCAGACGGCCGGTCAGCTGGTGGACCTCGATGTCCCGGTCCATCGCCGCGCGGCCGATGCCGCCGGGCGACCGGCGCAGTTCGTCGAGCCGGCCGGACAGCTCGACGATCGTCTGGTCGAGGCTCCGCGCGACGGCGGCGAAGTGCCGCTCGTCCTCCCCGACGAGCGCCGGGTCGGCCTTGGAGGAAAGACGGTCGGGCAGGTCGAAGGCGCTGGCGGTGGCACCGCGGAATTCAGAATCCGACAACTGAGCACGCACTTCGTGAATCTCCCATTTCCGCAGGTACTGGCCTGAGGCGAGCGATTCTGCGGCATGAGGGGGGCCTTGCCGCAAGCCCCCCAGTGCGCTATATCTTGAGAGTGGCAAGGAGAGGATTTACTCCTTGCCCTCTTTTTTTGTCCTCTTTTCCTGTCCGGGCCTTCGTTTCGGCCCGCGCCCCTTTCGCCGGGGTGCGGGCCGGGCCCGTCCTCGTCGTCCTAGACGTAGTCCTCCAGGCGGGCCACGGTGAAGCCCTGCTCCTGGATGTGGCGCAGCATGTTCGCGGTCATCTCCGTCATGGAGGTGCCCTTGAGCTCCTTGGGGCCGCGGAAGTGCGCCAGGATGATGTCGCCCGGGTGCAGCTTCTTGTCACCGCGCTGGTACTGCATGTTCGTGATCTGCATCGATTCGCGCCACAGCACGATCGCCTGGAGGTCGCAGGACTTGGCGGCCGTCCGCGTGTTCTCGTTCCAGTTGCCGTACGGCGGCCTGAAGAGCCGGGGCGCCTTTCCGTACTCCTTGCCCAGCTTCTGCTCCTGGGTGCATATCTCGTTCTTCTGCGCGGCCTCGCCCAGGGTGCGCATGTTCGGGTGCGAGAGCGTGTGGTTCTCGATCGCGTTGCCGAGGTCCTGCAACGGCTTGAAGTAGCCGTAGTCGTTGCGGATGATGTCGTCGGTCAGGAACATCGTGAAGGGGATCTTCAGGTCCTTCATCATCTCGACGAACTTGGGGTCCTTCTCGGCCCCGTCGTCGAACGTCACGAAGACGATCTTCTCCTTGGTGGGGATGTCGCTCACCACCGGCACCTCGCCCGGCTTCGCCTTCACCGGCTTCTCGGCCGGCGGGGCGGGCGGCGCCGCGAAGGGCTTGAGCCCCCACTTGCGGTACGCGGCCTCGGCCCCCGCGGTGTCGGTGCCCGGTGACGCCGACGAGGACGTGCCGCCGTCCTTGCCGGACGGGGTGGCCGCGGACGGCGTGCTGCCCGAGCCACCGCCCGACGAACAGCCCGCGACCAGCAGAAGTCCGAGGGCGGCCGCACCGACCGCCTTCTTGCGCACGAGCCAGCCCATGTTCAATTACCCGTCCGTTTCGGCCATCACCTGCTCATAGCTTGATGCCAAAAACGGTCACAAGGTTGCCTTGAACGATCAGACGACGACACGCGTCGCGCCGGGGGTGGCCGGGTCCCCCGACCGGAGCGACCCGCTCGGGGGAAGGGGCGAGGGGCGTCAGCCGACCGACTCGAAGCGCCAGCGGTGCACCGGCCGGGCCACCAACTCCCCGTCGGGCTCGGGGAGTTCGGGCAGTTCCGCGTCGTAGGGCGCGTCCCACCAGGTGATGACGAGGACCCTCTCGCCGGGCGCGCGCAGGACCTCGCGGCGCAGCGGCGCACCGTCCAGCGGCCGCTCCCGCACCCAGGCGAGCAGTTCGGCGCCGCGGCCCTCGGCGGCCCGGGCCTCCCACATCAGCGCGACGGTCATGAGTACAGGTTCTTCTTGCTGACCTCGTGCACGTGGTCGTGGTCGTGCGTGTGGGAGTGGGAGTGCGCCTCGCCCGGTACGTGCGGCTCGGTCACCGGCAGCGAGGAGTCCGCCGAGAGCTCCAGGTCGGAGGAGGGCCGGTTCCTGGCCACCATCTCGGCGCCGAGGGCCGCGACCATCGCGCCGTTGTCGGTGCACAGGCCGGGCCGCGGCACCCGCAGCCGGATTCCGGCCCGCTCGCAGCGCTCCTGGGCGAGCGCCCGCAGCCGGGAGTTGGCGGCGACCCCGCCGCCGATCATCAGGTGGTCGACGCCCTCGTCCTTGCAGGCCCGTACGGCCTTGCGGGTCAGGACGTCCACCACGGCCTCCTGGAACGACGCGGCGACGTCGCGCACCAGCACCTCCTCGCCCGCCTTGCGCTTGGCCTCGATCCAGCGGGCCACGGCGGTCTTCAGGCCGGAGAAGGAGAAGTCGTACGCCGGGTCGCGCGAGCCGGTCAGGCCGCGCGGGAACGCGATGGCGTTCGGGTCGCCCTCCCGGGCGAGCCGGTCGATGACCGGGCCGCCGGGGAAGCCGAGGTCGAGCACCCGGGCGATCTTGTCGAAGGCCTCGCCCGCCGCGTCGTCGATGGTGGCGCCCATGGGGCGGACGTCGGCGGTGATGTCGGGGGCGAGCAGCAGCGAGGAGTGGCCGCCCGAGACCAGCAGCGCCATCGTCGGCTCGGGCAGCGGCCCGTGCTCCAACTGGTCGACGCAGATGTGCGAGGCGAGGTGGTTGACCCCGTACAGCGGCTTGTTCAGGGCGTACGCGTACGCCTTGGCCGCCGAGACGCCGACGAGCAGCGCGCCCGCGAGGCCGGGTCCGGCGGTGACGGCGATGCCGTCGAGGTCCTTCGCCGAGATGCCGGCGGTCTTCAGGGCGCGCTCGATGGTCGGCACCATCGCCTCCAGGTGCGCCCGCGAGGCGATCTCGGGGACCACGCCGCCGAACCGGGCGTGCGTGTCCACGGAGGAGGCCACGGCATCGGCGAGCAGCGTCGTACCGCGCACGATGCCGACGCCGGTCTCGTCGCAGGAGGTCTCGATGCCCAGTACGAGCGGTTCGTCAGCCATCAGTCAGTCTCTTCTGTTCCTTGGACGTGTTCCTGGACGGTCAGTCGCATCACGAGCGCGTCGACGTTGCCCGGCTGGTAGTAGCCGCGCCGGAAGCCGATGGGCTCGAAGCCGAAGCGCTCGTAGAGCTTCTGGGCCCGGGTGTTGTCCACGCGCACTTCGAGCAGGACCTCGTCGCACTCGAAGGCGGTGGCGTGCTTGAGCAGGTCGGTCAGGAGGCGGGCGCCGAGCCCGGTGCCCCACTGGTCGCGGGCGGCGGCGATGGTCTGGACGTCGGCGAGCCCGCCCGCCGCGGCGAGCCCGGCGTAGCCCACGATCCGTCCCCGCGCGTCCTCGGCGACCACGTAGTGGCGGGTGGCGCCGGGTCCGCGGGCGTGGGCGAGCTCGGACCAGAACATCCCCGGCGACCAGGCGTCCTCGGGGAACAGCTCGTGTTCGAGGTCGAGCACCGGCGCGATGTCCCACCAGCGCATCTCGCGCAGCGACGGAGAGAGGTCGCCGCCGGACGGTGTCACCGAGGGGCCGGGGCCGGGCGCGGGGCGGGAGGTCACTGGGGGGTGACCACCTTGTAGTTCTTGGGCACCTGCGCGTCCGGGCGGCGCAGGTACAGCGGCGTCGGCGGCAGGAACTCCGAGCCCTCGGCGAGCTTGTGCGCGGCCAGCGCCGCGAGCGCGCCCGCCGACTGGTACTCGGGGCCGCGCGCCTCGGGGAACGCCTCCGGGTAGAGCAGGGCGCCCGCACCGACGACGGGCAGCCCGGCCAGCTGGTCCGCGATGTCGGCGGGCCGGTCGACGGCGGGCTCGCCCGAGCGCGTCCGGAAGTCGTCGTAGCGGGCCCAGTAGACCTCCTTGCGGCGGGCGTCCGTGGCGACCGCGAAGGGGCCCTCGATGCCCGAGGCGTGGGCGAGCCCGTCCAGGGTGCACAGGCCGTGGACGGGGACGCCGAGCACCGAGCCGAAGGTCGCGGCGGTCACCAGCCCGACCCGCAGCCCGGTGTACGGGCCGGGGCCGACGCCGACGACCAGGTCCGTCACGGCTTCGAGGGTCAGGCCGGCCTCGGCGAGCACCCGGTCGACGGCGGGCAGCAGCAGCTCCCCGTGCCTGCGGGCGTCGACCTGACTCGACTCGGCGACGACGGCGGTGCCGTCGTGCAGGGCGACGGTGACGGCGGGGGTGGCGGTATCAACGGCGAGCAAGAGCACGCGAACAGCCTACGACCAAGGCGGCGGGGGCACGGCGTCCAGCCCGAGCCGTCACCTGCTGCTACCGTCAGCCGCAGGTATGACCGTAGACATGCACGTACGTACGAAAGGGGAAGCCCAGGTGGCAAGGAGCAGCACGGGATTCGTGGCCGGGCTCACCGCGGCCGCTCTCGCGGTGGTCGGCTTCCTCGCCTACCAGGCCTCGGCGAGCGCGCCCCCGGCCGGTGCGCTCGCGGCCCCCGGCACCAGCGCGTCCCCGTCCGCGAAGCCGTCGAACGCGCCGCCCGCCGGCTCCCCCGCCTCCAAGCCCGACCTCACGGTGCCGGCGAACTCCGGCACCGGCGTGCGGGTCGTGTACGCGCTCGGCGCGAAGCGGGTGTGGCTGGCGGGCGTGACGAAGACGCCGCGGACCTTCGCGGTCGTGCCGTCCTCGATCAGCCCCAAGCCCGGCACGTACTTCGTGATGTCCCGCTCGGGCAACGTGACCGGTTCGGACGGGGTGGCCGTCGAGCACGTGGTGCGGTTCGCCAGCAGCGAGAACGTGGCGATCGGCTTCAGCGCGGCGGTCAACGGCTCGATGGCGGGTCCCAAGGGGGACAAGAAGACCGGCGGCATCCGCATGACGCGGGCGGACGGCGACGCGATGTGGACGTTCGCCACCCGCAACTCGAAGGTCGTCGTCGTCCCGTAGGGCTTGTTCGTGCGGCGTGCCACCGCCGCCCCGTTCGTCACCCGCGTCCCGCCCGCGCGGGACTGCGCCCCTGCCCCGGCCGACACCCGACAGGACTACGCGGCGTCCTGGCGCGCGTCACCCTCGTCGGCGGCCGGGGCGCTCTCGCGCGGCGGGGTCGACACGGCGCTGGCCGCGGCGCACGAGGCGAGCAGATCGTGTATCGACACCCCGAGCGGCACCGGGACGCCCCGCGGGGCCTGCGGCTTCGCTTCGCGTTCCGGCACGGTCATGGCGGCCTCCTGAGGCTGCGGGGAGAAGGCGCGGTTAGGTAGACCTAACCAGGTCTCTGACTCCATGTGACCACGCCTGGTGCGACCCGCGCAACATTTTGCCGACGTCTTGTCGGAACGTACGGCTCGCTCAAGCCCCGCCCGGGTTCCGCCTCAGAGTCCCTCGACCCCGGCACCGGCCCAGCGCGGCCCGATTCCGGTGATCGTGACGATCCTGCGGTCGTCGGAATCGGTGTCGACCCCGCCCGCGGCGCGGTCGATCAGCACCTGGAGCCGGTCCTCGGACAGGTCCTCGACCTTGCCCTCGCCCCACTCGACGACCACCACGGACTCGGGCAGCGACACGTCGAGGTCGAGGTCCTCCATCTCGTCGAGCCCGCCGCCGAGCCGGTACGCGTCCACGTGCACCAGCGCGGGCCCGCCGACCAGCGAGGGGTGGACCCGGGCGATGACGAAGGTGGGCGAGGTGACGGCGCCGCGCACGCCGAGGCCCTCGCCGAGCCCGCGGGTGAGGGTCGTCTTTCCGGCGCCGAGCTCCCCGGTGAGCATGACGAGGTCGCCGGGGCGGAGCAGTTTGGCGATGCGGCGCCCCAACTCCTGCATTTCGGAAGGGGAGTTGAGGGTCAGGCGGGTGCCGGCGTCAGCGGCCGGGCTGCTGTGCGGTGCTTCCATACGTCCCAACGTTAGCGGCCTGCGGCACCGCCCCGACCCGGGCCAGGAGGTCCGCGAGGCGGTCGGTGACCGTCTCGGGGTGCTCCAGCATCACCAGGTGCCCGCCGTCCGGCACGATGACCAGCTCCGCGTCGGGCAGCAGATCGGCGATGGCCTCGCTGTGCGAGCTGGGCGTGACCAGGTCGCGGTCGCCGGCCAGGACCAGGACGGGGACCTCCGCGAAGATCGCCAGGGCCGCCGTCTTGTCGTGCTCGGAGAAGGCCGGGTAGAACTCCGCGACCACGTCGATCGGAGTGCCCTCGATCATCCGCTCGGCGAAGCGGGCGACCGCCGGGTCGACGTCCTTGGAGGAGAACGAGTAGCGCTTGATCATGCCCGCGAACAGGTCGGCCGTCGCCCGCCGCCCCCGCTCCACCAGCTCGGCCTGCGAGCCCAGCGCCTTGAGCACGCCCGGCAGCACCCGGCGCACCGCGTTGACCCCGGCCACCGGCAGCCCGTAGTTGACCTCGCCGAGCTTGCCCGAGGACGTGCCGACGAAGGCGACGCCGACCACGCGGTCCCGGATGAGCTCGGGGAACTGGTCGGCCAGAGCCATGATCGTCATGCCGCCCATGGAGTGGCCGACCAGGACGAGCGGGCCCTCGGGGGCGGCCGCGTCGATGACGGCCTTCAGGTCGCGGCCGAGCTGGTCGATGTCGACCGGCACGCCGTCGCGCTGGGCCTTGCCACGGTCGGAGCGGCCGTGGCTGCGCTGGTCCCAGTGCACCGTGCGCAGCACCCCGCGCAGGGCCGCCCGCTGGAAGTGCCAGGAGTCCTGGCTGAGGCAGTAGCCGTGCGAGAACACCACGGTGACCGGGGCCGGGACCTTGCGGCCGAAGAGCCGTCGCTTGCGCGAGCCGTTGGCGCCCGCCTCCGGCTCGACCTCGTCGCTCTCGTAGTACAGGACGGTGCCGTCGTCGGCGACCGCCTTGCCCGGCATGCCGCGCAGCGACCCGTAGGGCCCGGACGCGTCGAGCGCGAGCCGCGCCTTCCTGCGCATCCCGCGCCCGACCGTCAGCCGCTCTATCGCGACCCCGGCCGCCGCGCCCGCCGCGACCACGCCTATCGCGGCCCCCGCGATCCCGGCGAGGCGCCAGTTCCCCACCGCCGACTGGGCATCCTGGACCGCGGATACGACGGCGTCCCCCGTGCTGCTCTCGCTCACCGTGCCGCTCCGCTCTTACTCGTCGTCGTCGGAACACTCATTCACGTAGACGCGGGGCACCCGTGAACCGATGCGCGTCACGATCTCGTAGCCGATGGTGTCGGCCGCCCGCGCCCAGTCCTCGGCCGTGGGCTCCCCGTGGTCGCCCGGTCCGAACAGCACGGCCCGGTCGCCCGGTTCGACCCTGTCCCCCTCAAGGTCGACCACGAACTGATCCATGGCAATGCGGCCCGCCGCGGTACGTACTTTCCCGCCCACCAGAACCGGACCGCGCCCCGAGGCGTGCCGCGGGATGCCGTCCGCGTACCCGAGCGGCACGAGACCGAGCGTGGTCTCGCGCTCGGTGACGTAGTGATGCCCGTAACTGACGCCGTGACCCGCCGGGACCTGCTTGGTGAGCGCGACCGACGCGGACAGCGTCATGACCGGCCGCAGGCCGAGCTCGCGCGAGGTGCCGAGCTCCGGCGCCGGGGAGATGCCGTACATCGCGATGCCGGTGCGGACGAGGTCGTAGTGGGCCTCGGGGAGGGTGAGCGTGGCCGGGGAGTTGGCGATGTGCCGCACCTCCGGCTCGGCGCCCGCCTTCCGGGCAAACGCGGTCATCTCCTGGAACACCGAGAGCTGGGCGGCGATCGAGGGGTGGCCCGGCTCGTCGGCGCAGGCCAGGTGCGACCACAGGCCGGTGACGTTCACCTCGGGAGTGGCGAGCGTCGCGTGCACCAGCTCCGGCCAGTCGGCGGGCTGGCAGCCGTTGCGGCCGAGGCCCGTGTCGGCCTTGAGCTGGATCCTGGCCGTGCGTCCGGCGGCGCGGGCGGCGTCGGTGACCTCCCGCAGCGCCCACATGCCGCTGACCGAGACGTCGATGTCCGCCTCGATCGCCTCCCGCCAGGGCCCGCCCGGCGTCCACAGCCAGCACATCATGCGGCCCCGGTCGCCGGCCGCGCGCAGGGCCAGCGCCTCCTGCGGGGTGGCGGTGCCGAGCCAGGCGGCGCCCGCCTGGCGCGCCGCCCGGGCACACGGCACCGCGCCGTGCCCGTAGGCGTCCGCCTTCACCACGGCCATCAGCAGCGCGCCGGACGAACGGGCGCGCAGCGTCCGCACGTTGGCGCGCAGCGCGCCCAGGTCGATCTCGGCACGGGCGCGTTCGGCGGGGTCAAGAGTCATCGCGGTCATCGCGCCCAGTCTCTCAGAGCGCACGAGGACTCGGATTGTGCCGCAGGACACACCGCCCGCGCGGCCGGTTTCAGGTGCCGTCGCGGTGTCCCCACACGTAGACGGCGTCGCCGGTGCGCAGGACGTCCCACAGCTTGCGGGCGTCCGTCAGGCTGAGGTTCACACAGCCCTGGCTGCCGACCGACGTGTACACGGTGTGGTAGATCGCGTGGAAGGCCTGCCCGCCGTCGAAGAACTGGGCGTACGGCATGGACTGGTGGTAGATCGTCGACCAGTGGTTCTTGTGCCGCCAGTAGACCTTGTGCCAGCCGCCCCGGGTGGGCAGGGAGGCCCGCCCGCTGCGGATGGGCACCGGCCCGAAGGTCACCTTCTTGCCGCTCTGCACCCACATCAACTGCCGCGTCAGGTCCACGCACGCGACCCGCTGCGCCTTCACCGGGCACTGGTGCGCGGCGTTGGGGTTCTTGCGCGCGGACAGGAACTGCATCCTGGACCAGGTGACCGGCCCCGCGAACCCGATGGCCGGCGAAATCCCCTGCGCCTGCTGGAACTTGCGGATGGCCGCGCAGTCCGATGCGGACTGCCTGCCGTCCGCCTTGAGCCCCAGCCAGCGCTCGACCTGCTTCTGGTACGGCCCGGTCTTGGCGGTGCAACTGCCCGGCTTCGCGGCGACCTCGGTCTGCGGTACGTACTCGACGAGCCGGTACGCGCCCTCCGGCGCAGCGGCCGGTTCGAGCCGGTCCTCCGCGGCGCCGGGCTGGTAGACGAGGGGCGGCAGCACCTGGTCGGGGGTGTCCAGCGGAGCCGCCTGCCCCTCGGTCACGACCCCCGGCACGAGCACCTCGGCGGCCTCGGGCACGCCGCCGCCCGGCGCGGGGAAGGGGGGCGCGATGCCGCCGTCGTCGACGGCCTCACCCGGAGCGGGCGGGGCGGCAGGCGCCGGTGCGACGGGGCGGCCGGGCGGCGGGGGCAGCGGGTCCCCGGTGCCGGGCGCGGCGGCCCCGAGCGTCAGGACGGCCGCGAGCACCAGCCCGCAGGCTCCCCATTTCTGAAGTTTTTTACGCTTTTGTTCCTGGCTCATGTGCCCAGCGAACCCCGCGCTCCGGGCGTGTCGCGGAAGCCGCGCGGCACATGTCACCCGGCAGCGGGCGGCGGACCGCCCCCGCGGGCACGGCGGCGGCGCGCGGGTCCCGCGGAGGCGGCCTCCTCACCCCGCGGAAGCGTGCGCCACGTCGCGCCAGACGCCCGGCAGCGCCTCGGCCACCGCGTACGCCGTCGTGGGGGCGCCCTGGGCGGCGTGCCGCCCGGCCAGGCCGTGCAGGTAGGCGGCCGCCGACGCCGCGTCCCGGGCGGGCAGGCCGCCGGCGAGCAGGGAGCCCGCGAGGCCGGAGAGGACGTCGCCGCTGCCCGCGGTGGCCAGCCAGGGGGTGCCGGTCGGGTTGACCCGGACCGGCCCCTCGGCCTCCGCGACCAGGGTGGTCGAGCCCTTCAGGAGGACGGTGGCGCCGTAGCGCGCGGCCAGCTCCCGCACCGAGGCGAGCCGCTCGGCCTCGACCCGCTCGCGCGGGACGCCGAGCAGCGCGGCCGCCTCGCCCGCGTGCGGGGTCAGCAGGGTGGCCGCCGTGCGCGCCCGTACGGCGTCGGGGTCGAGCCCGCGCAGCCCGTCCGCGTCCACCAGGACCGGCACGTCCGAGGCGAGCACCTCCTCGACGCCCGGGCCGTCGCCGAGCCCGGGGCCAACCACCCAGGCCTGCACCCGCCCGGCCGTGGCGGGCGAGCCGTCCGACACCAGGGTCTCGGGGAAGCGCGCGATCACCGCGTCGCCGCCGGGGCCGACGTAGCGCACGGCGCCCGCGCCGCCGCGCAGCGCCCCGGCGACCGCGAGGACGGCCGCGCCGGGGTAGCGGGCCGACCCGGCCACGACCCCGACGACGCCCCTGCGGTACTTGTCGCTCTCGGCGGCCGGGGTGGGCAACAGGTCGGCCACATCGGCGTGCTGGAGGGCCTCGACGGCCGGCACGGAGGGGAGGTCGAGGCCGATCGGGACCAGCCGCACGGCCCCCGCGTACGCGCGCGCCGGGTCGATGAGCAGACCCGGCTTGTACGCGCCGAACGTGACCGTGGCGTCCGCCCGCAGCGCCTCGCCGGACACCGTGCCGGTGCCCGCGTCCACGCCGCTGGGCAGGTCGACGGCGACGACCAGCGCGTTCGAGCCGCGGGCGGCGCGGGCCACGGGCACCGCGTCGGGGCGCAGACCGCCGCGGCCGCCGATGCCGGTGATGCCGTCGAGTACGAGGTCGGCGACGGCCAGCACCTCGTACGGGTCGTCGGCGACCCGGCCGCCGGCCCGGGTGAGGGCGGCGAGCCCCTCGGGGTGGGCGCGGTCGGGGGCGAGCAGCACCGCGCTGACGCCCGCGCCGCGGCGGGCCAGACGGGCCCCGGCGTACAGGGCGTCACCGCCGTTGTCGCCGCTGCCGACGAGCAGGACGACTCTGGTGCCGTAGACCCGGCCGAGCATGTCCGCGCAGGCGGCGGCCAGGCCGGCGGCGGCGCGCTGCATGAGGGTGCCGGGCGGGACCCGAGCCATGAGCTCGGCCTCCGCGGCCCGGACGGTGTCGACGTCATAGCCAGTACGCATGCCGCCCACTCTCCCCCACCCCCCAGCCCCCCACACCCCGACCCGCCCCCACCGCAGCCCGTGCCGGGTTGGCCGCACCCCGCTTCCATGCGCAGACCGTGCTCGGTTGCTCGCGCAGTTCCCCGCGCCCCTGGCAGCATGCGGCAACCACCCACACGGGACAGCCCCGCACCCCCGCGCCTCCACCCGCGGACCGTGCGTGGTTGCTCGCGCAGTTCCCCGCGCCCCTTAGCGGCATGCGGCGACCGCGCCCCAACGGGGGCAGCCCCACCCCCGCCTCCATCCGCGGACCGTGCGTGGTTGCTCGCGCAGTTCCCCGCGCCCCTGGCAGTACCGGTGCTGGCCGGCATGGGCAACCTCAGCCCGTCCGGCGTTTGAGGACGAGCGCCGTTCAGGCGCGAACGGGGTCTGGGGCGGAGCCCCAGGAGCGCACCTCAACCCCCGGAGGGTCTCGGGAAGGGGCGGGGTGGGGAAAGGCTCAGCCCTCTGCGATGACCACCGCGGACGCCACCCCCGCATCATGGCTGAGCGAAACATGCCAGTGCCGAACCCCGAGCTCGGCGGCCCGAGCGGCAACAGACCCCCGCACCCGAAGCCGCGGCTGCCCACTCTCCTCCACGTACACCTCCGCATCCGTCCACAGCAGCCCCGCCGGCGCCCCCAACGCCTTCGCGAGCGCCTCCTTCGCGGCGAACCGCACCGCCAGCGAGGCGACCCCGCGCCGCTCCCCGCCGGGGAGTATCAGCTCGCTGTCCACGAACAGCCGCCGCAGCATCGCGGGCGTCCGCTCGATGGACTCCCCGAACCGCTCGACCTCGGCCACGTCGATCCCGACCCCGATGATCACGCGCTCACTCCACCGTGACGGACTTGGCGAGGTTGCGCGGCTGGTCGACCTCGTTGCCCCGGGCCGTGGCCAGCTCGCAGGCGAAGACCTGGAGCGGCACGGTCGCCACGAGCGGCTGGAGCAGCGTGGGCGTGACCGGGATGCGGATGAGGTGGTCGGCGTACGGCACCACCGCCTCGTCGCCCTGCTCCGCGATCACGATGGTCCGCGCTCCCCTGGCCCGGATCTCCTGGATGTTCGACACGATCTTGTCGTGGAGCACGGAACGCCCGCGCGGCGACGGGACGACCACGACCACCGGCAGGTCCTCCTCGATCAGCGCGATCGGCCCGTGCTTCAGCTCGCCCGCCGCGAACCCCTCGGCGTGCATGTACGCCAGCTCCTTGAGCTTGAGCGCGCCTTCGAGGGCGACCGGGTAGCCCACGTGCCGACCGAGGAAGAGCACGGTGTTCTTGTCGGCGAGCGAGCGCGCCAACTCCCGTACGGGCTCCATGGTTTCGAGGACCTGGTCCACCTCGCAGGCGATCTCGGCGAGGTCGTGGACGACGGCCCGCACCTCGTCGCCCCACTTGGTCCCGCGCACCTGGCCGAGGTAGAGCGCGACGAGGTAGCAGGCCACCAGCTGGGTGAGGAAGGCCTTCGTGGAGGCGACGGCGACCTCGGGGCCCGCGTGCGTGTACAGGACGGCGTCGGATTCGCGCGGGATCGTGGAGCCGTTGGTGTTGCAGATCGCCAGCACCTTCGCCCCCTGCTCGCGGGCGTGGCGCAGCGCCATCAGGGTGTCCATGGTCTCGCCGGACTGCGAGATGGCGATGACGAGCGTGCGCTGGTCGAGGATCGGGTCCCGGTAGCGGAACTCGCTGGCCAGCTCCGTCTCGCAGGGAATCCTGGTCCAGTGCTCGATCGCGAGCTTGGCGATCATGCCCGCGTGGTACGCCGTGCCGCACGCCACCACGACGACCTTGTCGACCTCGCGCAGCACCGCGTCGGGGATGCGCAGCTCGTCCAGGGTCAGCGAGCCCGCCGCGTCGATCCGGCCGAGCAGGGTGTCGGCGACGGCCTTGGGCTGCTCGGCGATCTCCTTGAGCATGAAGTAGTCGTAGCCGCCCTTCTCGGCGGCGGAGGCGTCCCAGTCGACGTGATAGGCCCGGGTCTCGGCGGGCGCCCCGTCGAAGTCGGTGACGGTGACGCCGTCCCGGCGCAGCTCGACGACCTGGTCCTGGCCGAGTTCGATCGCCGAGCGGGTGTGCGCGATGAACGCGGCGACGTCGGAGGCGAGGAACGCCTCGCCCTCGCCCACGCCCACCACGAGCGGCGAGTTGCGGCGCGCGCCCACCACGACGTCCGGCTCGTCGGCGTGCACCGCGACCAGCGTGAACGCGCCTTCGAGGCGACGGCACACCTGTCGCATGGCCTCGGCCAGGTCCTCGGCCGAGGAGTGGCACTCGGCGAGCAGGTGCGCGACGACCTCGGTGTCCGTCTCGGAGTCCAGCTGGTGGCCGCGCTCGGCGAGCTCGGCCCGCAGCGCGGCGAAGTTCTCGATGATCCCGTTGTGCACGACCGCGACCCGCCCGGCGTTGTCCAGGTGCGGGTGCGCGTTCGCGTCGGTCGGCCCGCCGTGCGTGGCCCACCGGGTGTGCCCGATGCCGGTCGCCCCGGCGGGCAGCGGCGCTTCAAGGAGCGCCTTCTCCAGATTGACCAGCTTCCCGGCCTTCTTCGCCGCGGCCAGCCCGCCGTCGGCGAGGACCGCGACGCCCGCCGAGTCGTAGCCGCGGTACTCCAGCCGCTTCAGCCCCGCCACCACGACGTCCAGCGCCGACTGCCCGCCTACGTAACCCACGATTCCGCACATGGCGGCAGCCTACGACCGAGACCCCCCGTTCCCGGGACACCCGCCGCCCCGGCCCGTCCCTTCGTCCGGATTTCGTGCTGTGCGCCACGTGACCCACCCCACCCCCCACGCGGGACATACAGCCGCAACAATGGAGTCGTGATCACTTCGCCGCCACGGAGCGCCCACCGCAAGCCGGAGGCGACTCCCTACGTGGACCTGACGCGCGCAGAGTGGAGCGCCCTGCGCGACAAGACGCCGTTGCCGCTCACCGCCGAGGAGGTCGAGCGGCTGCGCGGGCTCGGGGACGTCATCGACCTCGACGAAGTGCGCGACATCTACCTGCCGCTGTCCCGGCTCCTCAACCTGTACGTGGAGGCCACGGCCAATCTGCGCGGCACCCTCAACACCT
Organism: Streptomyces sp. NPDC045846; assembly: GCF_056431605.1. Lineage (NCBI taxonomy): Bacteria > Bacillati > Actinomycetota > Actinomycetes > Kitasatosporales > Streptomycetaceae > Streptomyces > Streptomyces sp. NPDC045846. The sequence continues at coordinate 90,085 of NZ_JBWKKJ010000018.1, forward strand.
TCCTGGGCGACGCGGGCAACGGCCACGGCACCCAGCGCGGCACCCCGTTCGTCATAGGGGTCGCGGGCTCCGTGGCGGTCGGCAAGTCGACGGTGGCCCGACTGCTCCAGGCCCTGCTGGCCCGCTGGCCCGAGCACCCCCGGGTCGAACTGGTCACCACCGACGGCTTCCTGTACCCGATGGCCGAGCTCCAGCGCCGCGGCCTGATGTCGCGCAAGGGCTTCCCCGAGTCGTACGACCGCCGCGCCCTGACCCGGTTCGTCGCGGACATCAAGGCGGGCAAGGACGAGGTCAGCGCACCCGTCTACTCGCACCTGATCTACGACATCGTCCCGGACGAGCGGCTCGTGGTGCGCCGCCCGGACATCCTGATCGTGGAGGGCCTCAACGTCCTGCAACCCGCGCTGCCCGGCCAGGACGGCCGCACCCGGGTCGGCCTCGCGGACTACTTCGACTTCAGCGTGTACGTGGACGCGCGCACCGAGGACATCGAGACCTGGTACCTCAACCGCTTCCGCAAGCTGCGCGAGACGGCCTTCCAGAACCCGTTCTCGTACTTCCGCAAGTACACCCAGGTGTCCGAGGAGGAGGCGCTCGACTACGCCCGGACGACCTGGCGGACCATCAACCGGCCCAATCTGGTGGAGAACGTGGCCCCCACGCGCGGCCGGGCCACCCTCGTCGTGCGCAAGGGGCCCGATCACAAGATCCAGAAGATCTCCCTGCGCAAGCTCTGAAGCGGCCGCGACCCAGCCCCGCACACACACGCGGCCCGCCCGGAGAAACCTCCGAGCGGGCCGCGCGAGCGTCAACTGCCCTAGCCGAGCGCCGACTTGACGACGTCGGCGAGACGGCCCGCCACCGAGCGGGCCTGCTCGATGTCGGCGGCCTCGACCATGACGCGGACCAGCGGCTCGGTGCCCGAGGGGCGCAGCAGCACCCGGCCGGTGGCGCCCAGCTCGCGCTCGGCCTCGGCGACCGCGGCGCCCAGCTCGGCGGAGGTGGAGACGCGGGACTTGTCCACGTCGGGGACGTTGACCAGGACCTGCGGCAGGCGCTCCATGACCGCGGCGAGGTCGGCGAGCGTGCGGCGGGTGGCGGCGACCCGGGCGGCCAGCATCAGGCCGGTCAGCGTGCCGTCACCGGTGGTCGCGTGGTCCAGGATGATCACGTGGCCGGACTGCTCGCCGCCGAGCGCGTAGCCGTGCTCCTTCATCGACTCCAGGACGTAGCGGTCGCCGACCGCGGTCTGGACGAGCTGGATGCCCTCGCCCTCCATGGCGATCTTGAAGCCCAGGTTGGACATCACGGTGCCGACGACGGTGTTGCCGCGCAGCGTGCCCGCCTCGCGCATGGCGAGGGCCAGGACCGCGAGGATCTGGTCGCCGTCGACCTCGTTGCCCGCGCCGTCCACGGCCAGGCAGCGGTCGGCGTCGCCGTCGTGCGCGATGCCGAGGTCGGCGCCGTGCTCGACGACGGCCGCCTTCAGCAGGTCGAGGTGGGTCGAGCCGCAGCCGTCGTTGATGTTGAGCCCGTCCGGCTCGGCACCGATCGTGACGACCTCGGCACCGGCCCGCGCGAACGCCTCCGGCGAGACCCGGGCGGCCGCGCCGTGCGCCTCGTCCAGGACCACCTTGAGCCCGTCGAGGCGGTTGGGCAGCACCCCGATGAGGTGGGCCACGTACCGGTCGAAGCCCTCGTCGTACGTCCGGACACGGCCCACGCCCGCCCCGGTCGGGCGCTCCCAGGGCTCGCCCGTGCGGTGCTGCTCGTAGATCGACTCGATGCGGTCCTCCAGCTCGTCGGCGAGCTTGTGGCCGCCGCGCGCGAAGAACTTGACACCGTTGTCCGGCATGGCGTTGTGGCTGGCCGAGAGCATCACGCCGAGGTCGGCGCCCAGCACACCGGTGAGGTACGCCACCGCGGGGGTGGGCAGCACACCGGCCCGCAGGACGTCCACGCCCGCGCTCGCGAGGCCCGCGACGACCGCGGCCTCCAGGAACTCTCCCGACGCCCGGGGGTCACGCCCGACCACCGCGGTCGGCCGATGGCCCTCGAAGGTCCCCGCCTCGGCGAGCACGTGCGCCGCCGCGACCGACAGGCCGAGCGCGAGCTCAGCCGTCAGATCCGAATTGGCGACACCGCGCACGCCGTCCGTGCCGAAGAGTCGTCCCACGTCTGTCCTCCGAAAACCTCAAAGTGCGGGGTAGATAGACGAACGCCCCGGCAGCACCGAGAGTGCTGCCGGGGCGAACGAGAGCCGTAGTGGCAGGCGCGGATTTAGCGCTTGCTGTACTGCGGGGCCTTACGGGCCTTCTTGAGACCGGCCTTCTTGCGCTCGACCGCACGGTCGTCGCGGGAGAGGAAGCCGGCCTTCTTGAGGGCGCCGCGGTTGTTGTCCACGTCAGCCTCGTTCAGCGCACGGGCCACGCCGAGGCGCAGGGCGCCGGCCTGACCGGACACGCCGCCACCCGAGATGCGGGCGATGACGTCGTAGCGGTTGTCGAGCTCGAGCACCTTGAAGGGCTCGTTGACTTCCTGCTGGTGGACCTTGTTCGGGAAGTAGTCCTCGAGCGTACGCCCGTTGATCTTCCACTTGCCGGTGCCCGGGACGATCCGGACGCGGGCGATGGCGTTCTTGCGGCGACCCAGGCCGGCGGCCGGCTGCGGGTCACCGAAGCGGGAGGCCATCGACTCGGAGGTGTACTCGCCCTCGACGGGCACCTCGGACTCGAAGGTGGTCACTTCGGCGTAGGTCTCGTCGCCCTCGAGCGGGGTCTCGACGGTGGTCTCGGCCACGATTCTCCTCAGATTTCTTTACGTCTTAGGGGGTGGCCGGAACTACTGCGCGACCTGGGTGATCTCGAACGGCACCGGCTGCTGGGCAGCGTGGGGGTGCTGGTCGCCCGAGTAGACCTTCAGCTTCGAGAGCATCTGACGGCCCAGGGTGTTCTTGGGGATCATGCCCTTGATGGCCTTCTCGACGGCCTTCTCCGGGTTGTTCGCCAGGAGGTCGTCGTAGCGCACCGAGCGGAGACCGCCCGGGTAGCCGGAGTGGCGGTAGGCCATCTTCTGGGTCTTCTTGTTGCCGGACAGGTGAACCTTGTCGGCGTTGATGATGATGACGAAGTCACCCATGTCCATGTGGGGCGCATACACGGGCTTGTGCTTGCCCCGGAGGAGGTTCGCGGCGGTGGTCGCCAGACGACCCAGGACGACGTCCCGGGCATCAATGACGTGCCACTGGCGAGTGATGTCGCCGGGCTTGGGGCTGTACGTACGCACTTCGTAGCCTTCGCTTCTTAGTGGATGGGGTACCAGACACATTGCACCCTGAAGCGATCATGCAGCTGGGGCTCACAATGCCGGGGACGCTGCCCGTATGCGAGCCACTGGTAACTGCTCCAGGAAACTTACGTAAGGGCCCATCGCGTGAGAACGACCAAGCCAATACGCATAACGAACCAGAAGAATACCCGGGCGCCCCCGAGCGGGTCAAAACGGCCCGGGTCGCCCCAGGCCGCTTCCCACCCTACCGGGCCCTGAGCTGCGCAAACACCTAGCGCGCCCGCTCCACGCGGCGCTCGTCCCACACCGGCTCCGGCGTCTCGCGCACCACGCCGTCCGAGCCGAAGACCAGATAGCGGTCGAACGTCTTCGAGAACCAGCGGTCGTGGGTGACGGCGAGCACCGTGCCGTCGTACGACTCCAGGCCGTCCTGGAGCGCCTCCGCCGACTCCAGGTCGAGGTTGTCCGTCGGCTCGTCGAGCAGCAGCGCCGTGGTGCCGGCCAGCTCCAGGAGCAGGATCTGGAAGCGGGCCTGCTGGCCGCCCGACAGCTTCTCGAAGGGCTGGTCCCCCTGCCGCTCCAGCTCGTAGCGGCGCAGCACCCCCATCGCGGCTCCGCGGTCCTTGGAGTGCTCGCTCCACAGGATGTCGACGAGCGTGCGCCCGAGCAGCTCGGGGTGGGCGTGGGTCTGCGCGAAGTGGCCGGGCACGACCCGCGCCCCCAGCTTCCAGCTCCCGGTGTACGCCACCGACGGATCCCCCGCGAGCAGCCGCAGGAAGTGCGACTTCCCGGAGCCGTTGGAGCCGAGGACCGCGACCCGCTCGCCGTAGAAGACCTCCAGCGAGAACGGCTTCATCAACCCGGTGAGCTCAAGGTTCTCGCAGGTCAGAGCGCGCACGCCGGTACGGCCGCCGCGCAGCCGCATGGTGATCTCCTGCTCGCGCGGCGGCTCCGGCGGCGGGCCCGCGTCCTCGAACCGCTTGAAGCGGGTCTGCATCGCGTGGTAGCGCGACGCCATGTCCGGGCTGCTCGCCGCCTGGTTGCGCAGCCGCAGCACCAGCGCCTTCAGCCGCGCGTGCTCCTCGTCCCAGCGCCGCTTGAGCTCCTCGAAGCGCGCGAACCGCTCCCGGCGGGCCTCGTGATAGGTCGAGAACCCGCCGCCGTGCACCCACACGTCCGTGCCCGCGGGGCTCGGCTCCAGGCTCACGATCCGCTCGGCGGCCCGCGAGAGCAGCTCCCGGTCGTGCGAGACGAACAGGACGGTCTTGCGGGTCTCGCGCAGCCGCTCCTCCAGCCAGCGCTTGCCGGGCACGTCCAGGTAGTTGTCCGGCTCGTCCAGGAGCAGCACCTCGTCCGGCCCGCGCAGCAGCGCCTCGAGGACGAGGCGCTTCTGCTCGCCACCACTGAGCGTGCGCACCTCGCGGAACTGGGCCTTGTCGTACGGCATGCCGAGCGCGGCCGTCGTGCACATGTCCCAGACCGTCTCGGCCTCGTACCCGTGCGCCTCGGCCCAGTCGCTGAGCGCCTGCGCGTACTTCATCTGCGCGGCCTCGTCGTCCACCGTCATGATCAGGTGCTCGGCCGCGTCCACCTCGGCCGCCGCCTTCCTGATCCGCGGCTGCGCGACGGAGACCAGCAGGTCGCGCACGGTCCGCTCGTCGCGCACCGAACCGACGAACTGCGGCATCACCCCGAGCCCGCCGCTCACCGACACCGAGCCGCCGTGCGGCTGGAGCTCACCGGAGATCATGCGAAGGAGCGTCGTCTTGCCGGCCCCGTTGGCGCCGACCAGGGCCACCACCGAGCCCTCCGCCACCCGGAACGAAGCGTCGCCGAGCAGCACCCGCCCGTCCGGCAGGTAGTACTCCAGGTGTGCAGCCTCTAGATGTCCCATGGGCGGATTGTCACCCAGGCCGTGCCCCCCTGAACAATCGAATTAGGATGCGCGGCATGAGCTTTGGGCATGGGGGACCCGGGTGGGGCCCGGGGGATCAGCAGACACCCGACTGGGCGGCGCTCGCCGACCAGTCGGCCGCGCGCAGCAGACGCAGGAAATGGCTGTTCATAGGGGGCGGCGCGGTGGCGACGGCGGCGGTCGTCGCGGTCGTGGCCACCGTGATCGTCAACGCGGGCTCCCAGGACGACGGCAAGTCCGCCGGCCAGCTGCCCTCTCCCCCGGCGCTGCCCAGCAACAGCGCGCAGCCGCAGCCGTCGTTCTCCCAGGTGGCCCCGCCGCCCCCGCCCAACCCGTACGACTACGTCTCCAGCGCGAAGAAGGACACGGCCCCGCTCAGCGCCGACACCCTCTTCCCCGGCAAGAGCCTGACGCTGGGCAGCGGCGTATACGCCAAGGGCCCCACCGACCAAGTCACCGACTGCTCCTCGGTCACCCAGGGCTCGCTCGGCCCAACCCTCAACGGCAACGGCTGCCGCCAGGTCATCCGGGCCACCTTCACCAAGGACGGGATCGCGGTCACGGTGGGGGTCGCCGTCTTCGACACCGACACCGCGGCGAAGAAGGCGAAGGACCAGGCGTCGGGCGGCATCGCCTCGCTGTCCGGCGCGGGCGTGAACACCTTCTGCCGGGGCGGCTCGGTCTGCCGCAGCACCACCAACTCCTATGGCCGCTATGCCTACTTCACGACCGGCGGCTTCGCCGACGGCAAGAACGTGACCAAGGGCGACGGAGCCGTCTTCACGGCGGGCGACGACCTCGCCAAGTTCACCTTCGACCAGATCGTCGCCCGCGGCCGCAACCAGGCCTCAGCAGCAGCCGCCCGGCCCGCCGGCTGAACTCCCGGGCAGCGTCCGCATGTTGCGCGCCTCCTTGCTGCGCGCGGCGAGCAACTCGTCGGCGGGGTAACCGACTTCCTCAAGAGTGAGGCCGTGCGGCTTCACCACGTGCACGGAGGAGTCGCGCACCGCCGCCGCGAGCACCTTCCCCGGCCACTCCGGGCCCCGGTGCCCGTCGCCCACGTGCAGCAGCGCCCCGACCAGCGAGCGCACCATGTTGTGGCAGAAGGCGTCCGCGCGCACGGTCGCGGTGACGATCCCGTCGGCGCCGCGCTCCCAGGACAGCTCCTGGAGGGTGCGGATGGTGGTGGCGCCCTCGCGCCTCTTGCAGTACGCCGCGAAGTCGTGCTCGCCGAGCAGGGCGGCGGAGGCCGCGTTCATGGCCTCGACGTCCAACTCCCAGTCGTGCCACAGGACATGACCGCGCAGCAGCGGGTCGACACCGCCCACATTGTCGGTGACCCGGTACGCGTAGCGCCGCCAGATCGCCGAGAACCGCGCGTTGAACCCGCTCGGGGCCTCGGCGATCCGCCAGATGCGCACGTCGTGCGGCAGCCGCCCGGCCATGCGCCGCAGCAGCTTCTCGCGGTGCTCGGCCCACACCGCCTCCGGCAGGTCGACGTGCGCGACCTGGCCGCGCGCGTGCACTCCGGCGTCCGTGCGCCCGGCGACGGTCAGGTCGAAGTTCACGTCCGACCGCGTCACCGTGCGCAGCGCGTCCTCGATCTCGCCCTGCACCGTCCGGCGCCCCAGCGGCTGCCGGGCCCAGCCGGAGAAGTCCTTGCCGTCGTACGACAGATCGAGCCGCACCCGGACGAGGCCGGGCTCCACCTCATCACTCACGTAACAGATCCTCTCAAAGCATCCACACAGCAGAACGGGCCCGCCCCCCGAAGGGAACGGGCCCGTTCACCAGCCTTCAGAACGCTTACGCGTCCTTCGCCTCGTCGGCCGGCTTGGCGTCCTCGACGACCTCGGCCTCGGCGGCCTTGGCGTCGGACTCCTTGACGGCGCGCACGGTGGCGGCCTCGGCCTCGGCGACGGTCGCCTTCTTGGCGATCTCGCCCTCGACCAGCTCGATCACGGCCATCGGCGCGTTGTCACCACGGCGGTTGCCGATCTTGGTGATACGGGTGTAGCCACCCGGACGCTCCTCGTAGCGGGGCGCGATCTCGGTGAAGAGGGTGTGGACGATGCCCTTGTCGGTGATCGTCTGCAGCACCAGGCGACGGTTGTGGATGTCGCCCTTCTTCGCCTTGGTGATCAGGCGCTCGGCGACCGGACGCAGGCGGCGGGCCTTGGCCTCGGTCGTCGTGATGCGGCCGTGCTCGAAGAGCGACTTCGCCAGGTTGGCGAGGAGCAGCTTCTCGTGCGCGGCGCCGCCGCCGAGACGAGCACCCTTTGCGGGACGCGGCATGGTGATTCTCCTAGTGATCTGCACCGGCCGTACGAGGTACCGATGTCAGTGTCCGAGCAGGGCGGTCGCCCGTCGGAGATCCAAGCCCCCGAAGGGGCTTGGAAGGGGCGCGGGGAACTGCGCGACCAGCCGAAGCCGGTCCGCAGCAGCAGTACAGCCTCCCCGCGGAGCGTCTTAGTACTGCTCGGTCTCCACGAAACCGGCATCCGCGTCGTCGTCCGCGCCGAACGCGTCCGCCGCGGCGGTCGGGTCGAAGCCGGGAGGCGAGTCCTTCAGGGCGAGGCCCATACCGGCCAGCTTCGCCTTGACCTCGTCGATCGACTTCGCACCGAAGTTGCGGATGTCGAGCAGGTCGGCCTCGGAGCGCGCCACGAGCTCACCCACGGAGTGGATGCCCTCACGCTTGAGGCAGTTGTACGACCGAACGGTGAGCTCGAGCTCCTCGATCGGCAGGGCGAGATCGGCGGCGAGGGCAGCGTCCGTGGGGGACGGGCCCATGTCGATGCCCTCGGCGTCGATGTTGAGCTCGCGCGCCAGACCGAACAGCTCGACCAGGGTCTTGCCGGCCGACGCCATGGCGTCACGGGGACGCATGGCCTGCTTGGTCTCGACGTCGACGATCAGCTTGTCGAAGTCGGTGCGCTGCTCGACACGGGTCGCCTCGACCTTGTACGTGACCTTGAGCACCGGGGAGTAGATGGAGTCGACCGGGATGCGGCCGATCTCCTGGCCCAGCTGCTTGTTCTGCACGGCGGAGACGTAGCCGCGACCGCGCTCGACGGTCAGCTCCATCTCCAGCTTGCCCTTGCCGTTGAGCGTGGCGAGCACCAGGTCGGGGTTGTGCACCTCGACACCGGCCGGCGGGGCGATGTCAGCAGCGGTGACCAGGCCGGGACCCTGCTTGCGCAGGTACATCACGACCGGCTCGTCGTGCTCCGAGGAGACGACCAGCTGCTTGATGTTCAGGATGAGGTCGGTGACGTCCTCCTTGACGCCCGGCACGGTGGTGAACTCGTGCAGGACACCGTCGATCCGGATGCTGGTGACAGCGGCACCGGGGATCGAGGAGAGGAGCGTACGACGCAGGGAGTTGCCGAGCGTGTAGCCGAAGCCGGGCTCCAGGGGCTCGATGACGAACCGCGAGCGGTACTCGTCAACGACCTCTTCGGTCAGCGAAGGGCGCTGAGCGATAAGCATGGGGAGATCCTTCAGTCATGGGCACCCACTATTTGATGCCCTGCTGGGTACTGCGTACTGCAAGGGTACGGGCGGCACGGCCCGAATGAGCCGTACCGCCCGATCCCTTCAAGGCAATCCTTGAAGCAGCCCTGCGTCAGACGCGGCGGCGCACCGGGCGCCGCCCCGGATCAGACGCGGCGGCGCTTCGGGGGACGGCAGCCGTTGTGCGGCGTCGGGGTGACGTCCTGGATCGAGCCGACCTCGAGGCCAGTGGCCTGGAGGGAGCGGATCGCGGTCTCGCGACCGGAGCCCGGGCCCTTGACGAAGACGTCAACCTTGCGCATGCCGTGCTCCTGCGCGCGGCGGGCGGCCGACTCGGCGGCCATCTGCGCGGCGAACGGAGTCGACTTGCGGGAGCCCTTGAAGCCGACGTGGCCGGCGGACGCCCAGGAGATCACGTTGCCCGAGGGGTCCGTGATCGAGACGATGGTGTTGTTGAACGTGCTCTTGATGTGCGCGTGGCCGTGAGCGACGTTCTTCTTTTCCTTGCGGCGCACCTTCTTGGCAGCGCCCTGACGACCCTTGGGGGGCATGTCTTACTCCAGCTGGAGAGGGGAGGTGATCGGTCCTACAGCGAAGACCGCTGAAAAGCGTCCGCTGTGGACTACTTCTTGCCCGGCTTCTTCTTACCGGCGATGGCGCGACGCGGGCCCTTGCGGGTACGAGCGTTCGTGCTGGTGCGCTGACCGTGGACCGGCAGACCACGACGGTGGCGCAGACCCTGGTAGCAGCCGATCTCGACCTTGCGGCGGATGTCGGCGGCAACCTCACGGCGAAGGTCACCCTCGGTGCGGAGGTTGGCGTCCACGTACTCGCGGATCTTGACCAGGTCCTCTTCGGCCAGGTCACGAACGCGGGTGTTCGGGTTCACGCCGGTCGAGGCGAGGATCTCCTTGGACCGGGTGCGCCCGATACCGAAGACGTAGGTGAGTGCGATCTCCACACGCTTTTCGCGCGGGATGTCAACACCGGAAACGCGTGCCATTTACTGGCTCCAGTTGTTTTCGGGGGTCTTCCGCAGCACCGCTCCCGACCGCCGTACTAGGTACGTTTCGGGTCCCCGGCCCCCGCCGGAGGTGTCACCAGCCGGGGAAACCGGCCAGGTGGATGCTGCGTATGTACGTTTTGCTCGCGTCGCGGGAAGAACTGCGAAGTGCAGGTCGGTCGGCGTGCGTCAGCCCTGGCGCTGCTTGTGGCGCAGGTTGTCGCAGATGACCATGACCCGGCCGTGACGGCGGATCACCTTGCACTTGTCGCAGATCTTCTTGACGCTCGGCTTGACCTTCATGGGATGTCAGGTTCTCCGGGTCAGTGCCACCACCGCCGGAACGGCAGTGTGGGCAAGATCTACTTGTACCGGTAGACGATCCGGCCACGCGTCAGGTCGTAGGGAGAAAGCTCCACCACGACCCGGTCATCCGGGAGGATGCGGATGTAGTGCATCCGCATCTTGCCGCTGATGTGCGCGAGGACTTTGTGACCGTTCTGGAGTTCCACCTTGAACATGGCGTTCGGGAGGGACTCGATCACGGTGCCCTCGATTTCGATGGCACCTTGCTTCTTGGCCACGCTTCGCCTTTCGAATCGGCTACCTTGATCGACTCCCGCAGCCGTGTGTGGACACACGGGTACACGAGAGCCGACGCATCAGTCTACGTCAGGGCACTCGAAAAGACGAATCAGATGAGTTTGCCCCAACGCGGAGATCGTTACGCCAGGGGGTCCGGCCCCCGGCTCCGCACGGGTGCGGGGCCTCAGCCCAGCGGGTCCGGGGCGGTGGTGACGCCGTACTCCGCCAGCTTCGCCCTGCCGCAGTCCGGCATCGTCAGGACCAGCGGGCCGTTCTCGGTGAGGGCCACCGAGTGCTCCCAGTGCGAGGACCAGGAACCGTCCGTCGTGATGACGGTCCAGTCGTCCTCCAGGACCTCGGTGCGGGGCGTGCCGAGCGAGACCATCGGCTCGATCGCCAGGCAGAAGCCCGGGATCAGCTTCGGGTTGTGGCGGCCCAGCATGCGGCGCTTGTCGACGTAGTTCAGCAGGTGCGGGTCCATGTGCATCTCGGACCCGATGCCGTGGCCCCCGTAGTCCTCGACGATGCCGTACTTGCCGGTCGAGGGGCGCGGCTGGCGGCGGATGTAGGACTCGATCGCGCGCGAGACGTCGATGAGCTTGTTGCCCTTCTTCACCGCGGCGATACCGGCCCACATCGACTCCTCGGTCACCCGGGAGAGCTCGACCAGCTCGGGCGCGTGCCCGCTGCCCACGAACGCGGTGTACGCGGCGTCGCCGTGCCAGCCGTCGATGATCGCGCCGGCGTCGATCGAGATGATGTCGCCGTCCTTGAGGACGGTCTTGTCGTCCGGGATGCCGTGCACGACGACCTCGTTGACCGAGGTGCAGATCGTCGCGGGGAAACCGCCGTAGCCCAGGAAGTTCGACTTGGCACCGTGCTCGGCGATCACCTTGCGGGCCACCTCGTCCAGGTCCTTCGTCGTGGACCCGGGCACCGCGGCCTCGCGGGTGGCGGCGTGGATCGCGGCGACGACCAGCCCCGCCTCGCGCATCTTCGCGATCTGCTCGGGGGTCTTGATCTCCACCATGTGCGGCTCACGCCTTTCTGGACGGCTACGGGTCACCCCCAACGATACGGCGTCCCGCCCCAGCCCCGGGGCCTCGGTCTTCGGGTGCGGCCCGTGCGTGGCCGACCGTGCGGTGCCGCGCACCCCCAACCGCTCAGGCCAGCGAAGGGCCGCCCAACCAGGCACCCCCAGCCAGGCACCCCCAGCCCGTCCGGCGATTGAGGACGAGCGCCGTTCAGGCGCGAACGGGGTCTGGGGCGGAGCCCCAGGGCGACCGGCACCCGGAGACGCAGAACGGCCGCGGCACCCCCGGAGGGGCACCGCGGCCGTCGGCAGCGTAAGGACTAGGCGGCGTCGCGACGCAGCGCGTCCATCGCCTTCTTGGTGACCTCGTCGACCTTCCCGAGGGCGGAGATGGTGATGACCAGCCCCTGCGCGCGGTAGTAGTCGATGATCGGCTCGGTCTCGCTGTGGTAGACCTCGAGCCGCTTGCGCACGGTGTCCTCGGTGTCGTCACCGCGCTGGTACAGCTCGCCGCCGCACTTGTCGCAGACGCCGTCCTGCTGCGGGGCGTTGTACGCCACGTGGAAGACGTGCGAGCTGTCGTTGCGGCAGATGCGCCGGCCGGCGATGCGCTTGACGACCTCGTCCTCGGGGACTTCCAGGTCGAGCACGGCGTCCAGCTTCACGCCGTCGGCCTTGAGCACCTCGTCCAGCGCCTCGGCCTGCACCACGTTGCGCGGGAAGCCGTCGAGCAGAAAGCCGTTCTCGGCGTCCGGCGCTTCCATGCGGTCCTTGGCCATCCCGATGGTGACCTCGTCCGGTACCAGGTTGCCGGCGTCCATGTACGCCTTGGCCTGCTTGCCGAGGTCCGTGCCCTGGCTGATGTTGGCACGGAAGAGGTCGCCCGTGGAGATGTGCGGGATCGCCAGGTTCTGGGCAAGGAACGCGGCCTGCGTTCCCTTGCCTGCACCGGGCGGTCCGACGAGGACGATTCGCATCAGCGGAGGAACCCTTCGTAATTGCGCTGCTGAAGCTGGCTCTCGATCTGCTTAACGGTTTCCAGACCCACACCCACGATGATGAGGATGCTCGTCCCGCCGAGCGGGAAGCTCTGGACACCGCCGAAGATGATCAACGCCATTGTCGGTACGAGCGCGATCAGCCCCAGATACAGCGACCCCGGCCAGGTGATCCGGTTGAGTACGTAGCTCAGGTACTCAGCGGTCGGTCGGCCAGCCCGGATGCCCGGGATGAAGCCACCATACTTCTTCATGTTGTCGGCGACTTCCTCGGGGTTGAACGAGATCGCCACGTAGAAGAAGGCGAAGAACACGATCAGGAGGAAGTAGCTGACGATGTAGTAAGGATGGTCGCCCTTGGTCAAGTTGTCCTTGATCCAGGTCGCCCAGCCCGCCGTCGAGTTCGAGAACTGGACGATCAGCGCCGGGATGTAGAGCAGCGACGAGGCGAAGATGACCGGGATCACACCGGCCTGGTTGACCTTCAGCGGGATGTAGGTCGAGGTGCCGCCGTACGAACGGCGGCCGATCATGCGCTTCGCGTACTGCACCGGGATGCGCCGCTGGGCCTGTTCGACGAAGACCACGAGCCCGACCATGACGAGGCCGACCAGGACCACGGTGCCGAACTCGATCCAGCCACCGGCGAGGTGACCCTGCTTCTTGATGGCCCACAGGGAGCTCGGGAAGCTGGAGGCGATCGAGATGAACATCAGGATGGACATGCCGTTGCCGATGCCGCGGTCGGTGATGATCTCACCGAGCCACATGACGCAGGCGGTACCGGCGGTCATCGTGATGACCATGGTGATGGTGGTGAAGATCGAGCGGTTCGGGATGATCTCGGTGGCGACCTGGCAGCCGTTGAAGAGCGCGCCGTTGCGGGCGGTGGCGACGAGGCCGGTGCCCTGCAGGATGGCCAGCGCGACGGTCAGGTAACGCGTGTACTGCGTGATCTTCGCCGTACCCGCCTGACCCTCCTTCTTGAGGGCTTCCAGGCGTGGGATCACCACGGTCAGCAGCTGCAGGATGATGCTCGCCGTGATGTACGGCATGATGCCGAGCGCGAAGATCGTGATCTGCAGCAGCGCACCGCCGCTGAACATGTTCACCAAGCTGAACAGACCGCTGTTCTGCTGAGCCTGGTCCACACAGATCTGGACGTTCTTGTAGCTCACCCCAGGCATCGGCACATGCGTACCGAGCCGGTAGATCACGATGATGCCGAGTGTGAAGAGCAGCTTCTTGCGCAGGTCAGGCGTCTTGAACGCCTGGGCGAACGCGGTGAGCACGGTGCCTCCTGCGACCCCCGCGCAAGTGCGTCAGGGTGACGGTCTTGAGGATCGACGAATAAGGATTGAAGTCTTGATCTGCCAAAAAACCGTGCCGGAGCCGTCCAGGCACACAGCACGGAACTTAGACAGTGCACGCCACCTTACCGGCGACCGTGCCCCCCTAGGAACGACCAACCGGGGATGCCCCATTTGAGAGGCATCCCCGGTCGGATGTTCAAGCCATCAAGCTGTCTCAGACGAGCTCGGTGACGGTGCCGCCGGCGGCGGCAATCTTCTCCTTGGCGGAGCCGGAGACGGCGTCAACCGTCACCTGCAGCGCCACGGAGATCTCGCCCTGGCCCAGGACCTTGACGAGGCTGTTCTTGCGCACCGCGCCCTTGGCGACCAGGTCGGCCACCGTGACCTCTCCACCCTCGGGGTAGAGAGCGCCGAGCTTGTCCAGGTTGACCACCTGGTACTCGGTGCGGAACGGGTTCTTGAAGCCCTTGAGCTTCGGGAGACGCATGTGAAGGGGCATCTGGCCACCCTCGAAGCGCTCCGGCACCTGGTAACGAGCCTTGGTGCCCTTGGTACCACGACCTGCGGTCTTACCCTTGGACGCCTCACCACGACCCACACGGGTCTTGGCGGTCTTGGCGCCCGGGGCGGGCCGGAGGTTGTGGACCTTCAGCGGGTTCTGCTCCGCCATGTCAGTCGACCTCCTCAACCGTCACGAGGTGGCGGACGGTGTGCACCATGCCGCGGAACTCGGGACGGTCCTCCTTGACAACCACGTCGTTCAGGCGCTTGAGCCCGAGCGAACGCAGGGTGTCGCGGTGGTTCTGCTTGCTGCCGATGTACGACTTCGTCTGCGTGATCTTGAGACGGGCCATTACGCACCCGCTCCCGCACGCGCACGAAGCAGAGCCGCGGGGGCGACGTCCTCGAGGGGCAGACCACGGCGGGCCGCGATCTCCTCGGGACGCTGCAGGCCACGGAGGGCCTCCACGGTCGCGTGCACGATGTTGATCGCGTTGTCGGAGCCGAGCGACTTCGACAGGATGTCGTGAACGCCGGCGCACTCGAGCACCGCGCGCACCGGGCCACCGGCGATAACACCGGTACCGGGGGAAGCAGGCTTCAGCAGGACAACGCCGGCCGCCTTCTCGCCCTGGATCGGGTGCGGGATGGTGCCCTGGATGCGCGGGACCTTGAAGAAGTGCTTCTTGGCCTCTTCGACGCCCTTGGCGATGGCCGCGGGAACTTCCTTGGCCTTGCCGTAACCGACACCTACGGTGCCGTCACCGTCGCCCACCACGACCAGCGCGGTGAAGCTGAAGCGGCGACCACCCTTGACAACCTTGGCAACGCGGTTGATCGCGACAACGCGCTCAACGTAAGCGGTCTTCTCGGCGGCAGCGCCACCGTCGCGACCCTTCCGGTCCCGCCGCTCGCCGCCACCGGCACCGCTTCCGCGGCGCTGGGGTCCAGCCATTGGATTTACCTCTCTCTGTTACGTCCGTTAGTCCCGGAACCGGGGCTTAGAACTTCAGCCCGGCTTCGCGGGCGGCGTCAGCCAGAGCGGCAATGCGCCCGGCGTACCTGTTGCCACCACGGTCGAACACGACGGCCTCGACGCCGGCGGCCTTGGCGCGCTCAGCGACCAGGGCACCGACCTGCTTGGCCTGCGCGGACTTGTCGCCCTCGCCACCGCGGATCGAAGCGTCCAGGTTCGACGCCGACGCCAGGGTGTGACCCTTGAGGTCGTCGATGACCTGAGCGGTGATACCGCGGTTGGAACGCGTCACGACGAGGCGCGGACGCTCCGCCGTACCCGACACGTGCTTGCGGATGCGGACGTGGCGACGTGCCTTGGCGGCACGCTTGTAAGCGTCGCCCTTGGCGATCTTCACACCGTATGCCATGGCTTACTTACCAGCCTTTCCGACCTTGCGGCGGATGACCTCGCCGGCGTACTTGACACCCTTGGCCTTGTACGGGTCGGGCTTCCGCAGCTTGCGGATGTTGGCGGCGACCTCGCCGACCTTCTGCTTGTCGATGCCCTCGACCGAGAACTTCGTGGGCGACTCGACCTTGAAGGTGATGCCTTCGGGGGCCTCGACGGTGATCGGGTGGCTGTAGCCCAGCGCGAACTCCAGGTTGGAGCCCTTCGCCTGGACGCGGTAACCGACACCGCTGATCTCGAGCGCCTTGGTGTATCCCTGGGTCACACCGGTGATCATGTTGGCCACCAGCGTGCGGGACAGGCCGTGCAGGGCCTTGTTCTGACGCTCGTCGTTGGGGCGGGTGACGTTCAGAACGCCGTCCTCACCCTTCACGATCTCGATGGGAGCCGCAACGGCGTGCGTGAGGGAACCCTTGGGGCCCTTCACGTGAACCGTACGGCCATCGATGGTGACGTCCACACCGGCGGGAACCTGGATGGGGAGCTTGCCGATTCGCGACATTAGCTTTTCCTCCGTTCCCGACTACCAGACGTAGGCGAGGACTTCCCCACCTACGCCCTTCTTGCCTGCCTGCTGACCGGTGAGCAGACCGTGCGACGTGGAGATGATCGCCACGCCCAGGCCGCCGAGCACCTTCGGCAGGTTGGTGGACTTCGCGTACACACGCAGACCGGGCTTCGAGATCCGCTTGATGCCCGCGATGGAGCGCTCACGGTTCGGCCCGAACTTCAGCTCGAGGACGAGGTTCTTGCCGACCTCGGCGTCCTCGACCTTCCAGCCAGTGATGAAGCCCTCCTGCTGGAGGATCTCCGCGATGTGCGACTTGATCTTGCTGTGCGGCATCACGACGGTGTCGTGGTACGCCGAGTTTGCGTTACGCAGACGAGTGAGCATGTCTGCGATCGGGTCAGTCATGGTCATGAATCGGCCTTCGGCCTCTCTCGCCGCGGTTTCCTGTATGCGCCATCCCTCTCCCCACTCAGTGGCGGGACGGGTGCGGTGCGGGGACCTACGGCGTAGTAAGTCGTTATGGGCGGCGGACGCCCAACCCCACAAGCCTACGGCATGTGAGGGAGGGCATCCGCCGACCAGATACTTACCGAGAGCGTCCGGAAATTCCCAAGTCCCTGAGGACAGAGGGGAATTACCAGGAGCTCTTGGTCACGCCCGGCAGCTCGCCACGGTGAGCCATCTCACGGAGGCACACGCGGCACAGGCCGAACTTGCGGTACACGGAGTGGGGGCGACCGCAACGCTGGCAGCGGGTGTACGCACGCACACCGAACTTGGGCTTGCGGGCAGCCTTCGCGATGAGAGCCTTCTTCGCCATCTCGCTTACGCCTCCTTGAAGGGGAAGCCGAGGTGACGAAGGAGCGCGCGGCCCTCGTCGTCGTTGGTCGCCGTGGTGACCACGGTGATGTCCATACCCCGGGTACGGTCGATCTTGTCCTGGTCGATCTCGTGGAACATGACCTGCTCGGTGAGACCGAAGGTGTAGTTGCCACGGCCGTCGAACTGCTTCGGCGACAGACCACGGAAGTCACGGATACGCGGCAGCGCGAGCGACAGCGTACGGTCCAGGAACTCCCACATGCGGTCACCACGGAGGGTGACGTGGCAGCCGATCGGCTGACCCTCACGCAGCTTGAACTGCGCGATGGACTTGCGGGCCTTGGTGACGGCCGGCTTCTGGCCGGTGATCGTGGTGAGGTCGCGAACCGCGCCATCCATCAGCTTGGAGTCGCGGGCGGCGTCGCCCACACCCATGTTGACCACGATCTTCACGAGGCCGGGAACCTGCATGACGTTCTCGTACGAGAACTCCTCACGCAGCTTGCCCGCGATCTCCTCGCGGTACTTCGTCTTGAGACGCGGAGTGGTGGTGGTAGCCATCAGATGTCCTCACCCGTCCGCTTGGCAACGCGGATCTTGTTGCCCTCGTCGTCGAAGCGGAAACCGACGCGGGTAACGACCTTGTTGCCGTCCTTCTCCACGACGAGCTGAACGTTGCTCACGTGGATCGGGGCCTCGGTCGTCACAATGCCACCGGTCTGCGAACCGCGAGCGGTCTGGCCGGCCTTGGTGTGCTTCTTGACCCGGTTGACACCCTCGACCAGGACGCGGTCCTCGCGGGGGAAGGCCGCGATGACCTTGCCCTGCTTGCCCTTGTCCTTACCGGTGATGACCTGAACCAGGTCGCCCTTCTTGATCTTCATGCTTACAGCACCTCCGGCGCGAGCGAGATGATCTTCATGAACTTCTTCTCGCGCAGCTCCCGGCCCACCGGGCCGAAGATGCGGGTGCCGCGGGGGTCGCCATCGTTCTTGAGGATGACGGCCGCGTTCTCGTCGAAGCGGATGTACGAGCCGTCCTGACGACGACGCTCCTTGACGGTGCGCACGACGACAGCCTTGACGACGTCGCCCTTCTTCACGTTGCCACCGGGGATCGCGTCCTTGACGGTGGCGACGATGACGTCACCGATACCCGCGTAGCGGCGACCGGAGCCACCGAGCACACGGATGCAAAGGATTTCCTTCGCACCAGTGTTGTCGGCGACGCGCAGTCGCGACTCCTGCTGGATCACGTCTATCTCCTGATCGTCTGCCGGTTCCCGGCGGGGACCACGGTCCTCTTACGAGGTGCGGCCCCCACCGAGCCTGGCGGAACCACTCTGAGGGAAACCCCCCAGAGAATTACTTACTTGGCCTTCTCGAGGATCTCGACGATGCGCCAGCGCTTGCTCGCCGACAGCGGACGCGTCTCCATGATGAGGACGCGGTCGCCGACACCGGCAGCGTTCTGCTCGTCGTGCGCCTTGAGCTTGTTCGTACGGCGGATGACCTTGCCGTACAGCGCGTGCTTCACACGGTCCTCGACAGCGACGACGACGGTCTTGTCCATCTTGTCGCTGACGACCAGACCCTCACGGGTCTTGCGGAAACCGCGCTGCTCAGTCGTCTCAGTCACATTCTTCTCGCTCATCAGACGCTCTCCACCGTCTCGATGCCCAGCTCGCGCTCGCGCATCAGGGTGTAGATCCGGGCGATGTCCTTACGGACGGACTTGAGCCGACCGTGGTTCTCGAGCTGGCCCGTCGCCGCCTGGAAGCGGAGGTTGAACAGCTCTTCCTTGGCTTCGCGGAGCTTGCCGAGAAGCTCCTCGTCACCCAGCTCGCGCAGTTCGGACGCCTTGGTTCCGGCCGACATCACGCCTCACCTGCCTCGCGCCGGACGATGCGGCACTTCATCGGGAGCTTGTGAGCAGCTCGGGTGAGCGCCTCACGAGCAATCTTCTCGTTCGGGTAGGACAGCTCGAACATCACCCGGCCCGGGTGAACGTTCGCGACCCACCACTCCGGAGAACCCTTACCGGAACCCATGCGGGTCTCGGCAGGCTTCTTCGTCAGCGGGCGGTCCGGGTAGATGTTGATCCAGACCTTGCCGCCACGCTTGATGTGGCGGGTCATCGCGATACGAGCCGCCTCGATCTGGCGGTTGGTCACGTACGCCGGCGTGAGGGCCTGAATGCCGTACTCGCCGAACGCAACCGTCGTACCACCCTTGGCCATACCGCGGCGCTTGGGGTGGTGCTGCTTGCGGTGCTTGACCCTACGGGGGATCAGCATTTCGGTCAGGCCTCCGTTCCGGTGCTCTCAGCCGGAGCGGCGGCGGCGGGAGCCTCGGCCTTGGGGGCCTCGGCAGCCGGCGCAGCCTGCTGCGGCTTGCGGCCGCGACCGCCACGCTCGCCGCCACGGCCACCGCGGCCACCGGCCGGACGGTCGTTGGCGCCACCACGGGCCGGGCGGTTACCCGCACGGGCCGCTGCGTTCTCGGCGCGAACCTCGGCGATGTTCTTGACGTCGCCCTTGTAGATCCAGACCTTCACGCCGATGCGGCCGAAGGTCGTCTTGGCCTCGAAGAAGCCGTAGTCGATGTTCGCGCGCAGGGTGTGCAGCGGCACACGGCCTTCGCGGTAGAACTCCGAGCGGGACATCTCGGCGCCGCCGAGACGGCCGCCGCACTGGATCTTGATGCCCTTGGCGCCGGCCTTCATGGTGCCCTGCATGCTCTTGCGCATGGCACGGCGGAAGGAGACGCGGGAGGAGAGCTGCTCGGCAACGGCCTGAGCAACCAGCTGAGCGTCCATCTCGGGGTTCTTGACCTCGAGGATGTTCAGCTGGACCTGCTTGCCCGTGAGCTTCTCGAGGTCACCGCGGATGCGGTCGGCCTCGGCGCCACGGCGGCCGATGACGATGCCGGGACGCGCGGTGTGGATGTCCACCCGCACGCGGTCACGGGTGCGCTCGATCTCAACCTTCGAGATGCCGGCGCGCTCCATGCCGGACGTCATCATCCGACGGATGGCGACGTCTTCCTTGACGTAGTCCTTGTACAGCTTGTCGGCGTACCAGCGGGACTTGAAGTCCGTGGTGATACCGAGCCGGAACCCATGCGGGTTAACCTTCTGGCCCATTACCGGGTTCCTTCCTTGCTGCTGACGACCACGGTGATGTGGCTGGTCCGCTTACGGATCCGGTAGGCACGGCCCTGAGCACGCGGACGGAACCGCTTCAGGGTCGGACCCTCGTCCACAAACGCCTCGCTGATGAACAGCGAAGAGGCGTCCGTGTGGTCGTAGTTGTGCGCGGCGTTGGCAATGGCGCTGTCAAGCACCTTGCCGACCGGCACGCTCGCGGCCTGCGGGGCGAAACGCAGGACCGCCTGAGCCTCCGTGGCATCCATGCCACGGATAAGGTCCACCACTCGGCGGGCCTTCATGGGCGTAACGCGGATGTACCGCGCCTGGGCCCTGGCTTCCATGGTTGTCCTTCCAGTGTCTGTCATGGTCATTCCACCCCGCGTTAGCGGCGCTTCGACTTCCGGTCGTCCTTGACGTGGCCGCGGAAGGTGCGAGTCGGCGAGAACTCACCGAGCTTGTGGCCGACCATCGACTCGGAGACAAACACCGGGACGTGGGTCTTGCCGTTGTGCACCGCGATCGTGTGGCCGAGCATGGCCGGGATGATCATCGAGCGACGGGACCAGGTCTTGATGACGTTCTTGGTACCAGCTTCGTTCTGAGCGTCCACCTTCTTGATGAGGTGTCCGTCGACGAAGGGTCCCTTCTTGAGACTGCGCGGCATCTAAACCCGCTCCTAGCGCTTCTTGTTCGTCTTGCGGCGGCGGACGATGTACTTGCTCGATGCCTTCTTCGGCGAGCGAGTACGACCCTCCTTCTGACCCCACGGGGAGACCGGGTGGCGACCACCACTGGTCTTGCCCTCACCACCACCGTGCGGGTGGTCAACCGGGTTCATCGCGACACCGCGGACGGTCGGGCGGACGCCCTTCCAGCGCATGCGGCCGGCCTTGCCCCAGTTGATGTTCGACTGCTCGGCGTTGCCGACCTCGCCGATGGTGGCGCGGCAGCGGGCGTCGACCAGGCGAATTTCGCCGGACGGCATACGAAGGTGGGCCATCGTGCCCTCCTTCGCCAGCAGCTGCACCGAAGCACCCGCGGAGCGGGCGAACTTCGCACCGCCGCCGGGACGCAGCTCGATGGCGTGGATGGTCGTACCGACCGGGATGTTGCGCAGCGCCAGGTTGTTGCCCGGCTTGATGTCGGCCCCGGGGCCGTTCTCAACGCGGTCACCCTGGCTCAGGCCACGGGGCGCGATGATGTAGCGCTTCTCGCCGTCTGCGTAGTGCAGGAGCGCGATGCGCGCGGTGCGGTTCGGGTCGTACTCGATGTGAGCGACCTTGGCCGGCACGCCGTCCTTGTCGTGACGACGGAAGTCGATCACGCGGTAGGCGCGCTTGTGGCCACCGCCCTGGTGTCGGACGGTCACACGACCGGTGTTGTTACGGCCGCCCTTGCTGTGCAGGGGGCGGACCAGCGACTTCTCCGGCGTGGACCGCGTGATCTCGACGAAGTCGGCGACGCTGGAGCCACGACGGCCCGGAGTCGTCGGCTTGTACTTGCGGATACCCATTTCTCAGTCCTCGTCCGATATTCGGACCAGGGCGCTCCGTTAGGAGGCCTGGCCGAAGATGTCGATACGGTCGCCCTCAGCAAGGGTCACGATGGCGCGCTTGGTGTCGGCACGCTTGCCGAAACCGGTCTTCGTGCGCTTGCGCTTGCCCTGGCGGTTGATCGTGTTGACCCCGGTGACCTTGACCGAGAAGACCGCTTCCACGGCCTGCTTGATCTGGGTCTTGTTGGAGCCCGGCTTGACGATGAACGTGTACTTGTTCTCGTCAAGGAGCGCGTAGCTCTTCTCGGACACAACCGGCTTGACGAGAATGTCGCGCGGGTCCGTGAAGGTCTTGCTGGTGATCTCGGCCATCAGGCTTCGCTCCCCTCGTTGTCATCGGCCTTGGGGCCAGACACGAAGGACTCGAGAGCGGCCTGGGTGAAGACCACGTCGTCGGAGACGAGCACGTCGTACGTGTTGAGCTGGCCCGGCTCCAGGATGTGGACCTGGGGCAGGTTGCGGGCGGACAGCCACGCGGCCTCGTCGGCGCGGTCGACGACCAGGAGCAGGTTCTTGCGCTCCGAGATCTTGCCGAACAGCGTCTTGGCGGCCTTGGTGGAAGCCGTTCCCTCGACCACGCCGGTGACGACGTGGATGCGGGAGTGGCGCGCCCGGTCGGAGAGGGCACCGCGCAGAGCGGCGACCTTCATCTTCTTCGGGGTGCGCTGCGAGTAGTCACGCGGCACGGGGCCGTGGACGACGCCACCGCCGGCGAACTGCGGCGCACGGGTCGAACCCTGGCGCGCGCGGCCGGTGCCCTTCTGGCGGTAGGGCTTCTTGCCACCACCGCGGACTTCGCCACGGGTCTTGGTCTTGTGCGTGCCCTGGCGGGCAGCGGCCAGCTGAGCGACGACGACCTGGTGGATCAGCGGAACGCTGGTCTTCGCGTCGAAGATCTCCGCGGGGAGCTCGACGGTCCCGGCCTTGTCGCCTGCCGGCGAAAGGATGTCAATGGTGCTCATCGTTACCTCAGGCCCCCTTGGCCGCGGTACGGACCAGGACGAGGCCGCCGTTCGGACCGGGGACCGCGCCCTTGATGAGCAGCAGACCCTTCTCCGCGTCAACAGCGTGGACGGTCAGGTTCTGGGTGGTCACGCGCTCGTTGCCCATGCGGCCCGCCATGCGGAGGCCCTTGAACACACGGCCAGGGGTGGCGCAGCCACCGATGGAACCGGGCGAGCGGTGCTTGCGCTGGGTACCGTGACCGGCGCCCAGGCCCTTGAAGTTGTGACGCTTCATGACACCGGCGAAGCCCTTGCCCTTGCTCTTGCCCGTGACGTCGACCTTGACGCCGGACTCGAACACCTCGGCAGTGATCTCCTGGCCCAGCGTGTACTCGCTGGCGTCAGGGGTGCGGAGCTCCACCAGGTGGCGGCGCGGGGTCACGTCGGCCTTGGCGAAGTGACCCTTGAGGGGCTTGTTCACCTTGCGCGGGTCGATCTCGCCGAAGGCGATCTGGACCGACTCGTAGCCGTCGACGTCGTTGGTGCGAACCTGCGTCACGACGCACGGCCCGGCCTTGACGACGGTGACCGGGACGACGCGGTTGTTCTCGTCCCAGACCTGGGTCATGCCGAGCTTCTCGCCCAGGACGCCCTTGATGTTCTTGCTCATCTCGGCCCGTCCCTTCAGAGCTTGATCTCGATGTCGACGCCGGCCGGCAGGTCGAGACGCATCAGCGAGTCAACCGTCTTCGGCGTGGGGTCGAGGATGTCGATGAGGCGCTTGTGCGTGCGCATCTCGAAGTGCTCGCGAGAGTCCTTGTACTTGTGCGGCGACTTGATGACGCAGTACACGTTCTTCTCAGTGGGCAGCGGCACCGGGCCCGCGACCGACGCACCAGTGCGGGTCACCGTCTCGACGATCTTCTTCGCCGAGGAGTCGATGACCTCGTGGTCGTAGGCCTTGAGCCGGATGCGGATCTTCTGTCCCGCCATGGCTACCTAGTAGTCCTTTGTCTCGTAACGCTCTGGAACCCGGGGGTTCTACTGACTCCCACCTCCGACCCACGCGGTCGGGCGTGTCGCACTCCCTCTACGCAGAAATCCCATACGGGATTTCCCAACCAAGGGGATGCGGGCCACAGGACCTCGCAGACGGGGGCAGAACACCCACCGGACGCCTGGCCGGAGCCCCGCTGACACTTCCCGGAAGATTCCCGTACGTCCGCCCCTGATCAGGGGCGACGAGTACTGTGGGACTCGCTTCCGGTCCTCCCGGCGGGAGGCGCGCAGCATCGGCACTCAACCGAGCAACCCCGACAGTCTGCCATACGGGGCCATTGCCTGGCCAATCGCAGCCGGGAAGCGTACCCCACGTCACATGCGCTCACGCATTCGGCTCGCGGCCGGTCGACGCTCGGTCCCATTCCCACCCTGTCGACGGTGGCGCCCCCGGACCACATCGGGCGGGCCTCCCCATTCCCTGGTCTCCGACCCGAGCAGAGACGGTCCCGAGGGACTTTCCATCGGCATCGGGATACGCCTGATGAGAGCCGGAGACCCCGCTCCGCCAGGGTGACGTTCCGGTCGCCGGCGGCGCGGCCTGCGCGAGGCCGTCCTCCGCCTCCCCGCCCACCGTTCCCCGCCCCCGCCGCGAAGCCTCAACCCCTCTGCTGTGACCGCCTGTTGCGAACCGTCACCGCAGCAGCGCCCTCACCTCCGCCGAAGGGACGCGCACCGACACCCGGCTCCCGGGATTCAGCTTGAGCGCCACATCGGGCGGCAGGGACGCCACCAGTTCGGCACAGGTGACGGCCTGCAGCTGCGGTGCCGAGCTCGGAGCATGCTTCGGGTCGGTCAGGACCGGGACGAACCGCCCTTCGGCATCGGCGTAGAGGGCCACACCGGGTTCGTCCGTGGGCACCAGGAAAACCGTGGCTCCGGCCAGGCGCTGCACAATGTGCGCTTCGGGCCCGTGTCCTGTCGCCGCAAGCTGGATCGCCGCTTCGATCGCGTCCGTCGGAACGGGAAGCCCCATGGCCATGGGCGAAGGCCTGTAATTGGGGTTGCGGTTGAACGCCCCGGGCTCACCGCGCTGGTCGACCGGCCACGCACCAATAACCCCGTACGGCGGAACCGACCCCCGCGGGTCGTAGGCCGGATCGATCGAATAGAGCCAGCTACCGGGCGCGCTTTTCGCCTGGGCCCTCAATTCGTCGGTCAGAACAGGTTCCGAGTCGTTCGCCTTCCCGACATTCATCGAATCCAACCACTTCGAATAAGCGGCCTCCTGCTCGGCCACTGAAACAACGTTTTCGCCATCGACGTCGTCGAAGATATCGACGGTGTCTTCGGGTGACGTCGTAGTTCCGGCGTGCAGTCGATAGGCCCGGGTGCTCCCGCTGGAACCGAGCATCCCGCTCTGCCTGACATCCGGCCTCGCACCATTGACCAGGAGCCGCCAGCCCAGCGGCTCAAGCCGGGAACGCACCCCCGCCAAGGCACCGAACAAGTCCGGTGCCGCAGCTGCCACGCCGCCCCAGGGGCCATCGGCTCGCACGCGGTACGGGTCCCTGCTGTGCTCATCGAGCCACCAGGACAGACTGCACCGCACCTGCGCGCCGTCTCGTACAGCAGCAACGTCTTCGCGGCTGCCCATCATCGTCTCGCTCATAACGTCCATCCTGGTGGCAGCAGGCCACTCGGTTGCAGCCGGGGTTCGGCCGGAGGCGCTGGTGGCCGATAATTGGGGTTCGGCGTGAACTTCCCCCATGCGCCATCGGGTGTCCGCTCCCAAACCCCCTTGATATTTTCCGTACGGACACCACCAGGGAAGGCGATCTCGCTCTCCTTGGCATGGATATTGTGCGGAATTGAGGAATTCACATCGATGCCGCCCGGAGCGTCGATCTCATATCTGAACTCGCCAGCCCACGACAGCTCGGGGTTACGAGTCGTTCCCACATACGCCGAATGCGTATTGTTTTGGACATAGTCTCGCAAATGAGTGTTGGAGGGGTCCCAGGGCTGGAAACCCTCTTGGAAAATGGTATCGGGGGACCGTTTGTCGAAGCGCCACAGCGGCTCGTCCGACGTCCGCCAGACAGCGTCCCCCGGGATCTTCGAGACATCGACGGAGGGGTCAGCCGCCGCCGCGAGCCGATCGGGCTCCCCCGATGGATCCGCCGCGTGGTGTTCCCGGAGGCCCCCGTCGGCCGAATCGGCGCCGACGTCCCTCGTTGCCCTCGCCCGTGCAACGTCCTCCAGGCCGCCTTCGACGCCTTCCCTCAAGCCGATCCTCGCGCCGGTCCGCAGGGCTCCCGCCGCCAACGCCTCCGGCTCGACGGCGTTGGGAAGCAGCCGGGCCCCGAATTCGGCGGGGTCCCGCTTGAAGTCGGCCCACATGTTCTTGGCCGCCCGCTCCGGGTGGGCGGTCATGGAGACGAGCCCGGTCAGGGTGGTGGCGACGCTCTTCTCGTACTCGGCCGGGTGCAGGAGGTTGTAGGGGTCCTGGGGGTTGAGGCTGCGGGCGAAGTTCAGGATGTCGGCGGTGCCCTTCACGACGCCCACGGCGACGTGGTCGAGCTCGATCTGGCCGCCCAGCATGACGTCCTGGTAGTCGCGGCCCAGACGGGAGAGCGGCGGTGGTTCGGCCGGGGCCGAGGCGAGGGCTGCCTGGACCATGCCACGCGCCGCGCTCGCGGCGTCGTTGCGCTGGCGGCGGGCCTCGGCGAGCGTCTCCTGGGCGCGCTGCTGCTTGCCGAGCCCCGGGTCGAAGAAGGGACCCGGGCGCGGCCCCGGGTCCTGATGCCCGCGGATCTTGTCGTTGTAGGCGTCGACCTGCTTGTTGTACGCGTCCTGGGCCTGCCGGGACTCCGTCTGGCCCTCCCGGTAGAGCTCGATGGCCTCCTGCGCCTTGCTCTGTGCCCACTCAACGGTCCCGGCGTAGTGGGAGAGCGCACTGGACGCGTCGTGACAGGCGAACGAGGCCTCGCCCCACTTGGCCGGGTGCAGGGCGAACCGGGCTCGAAAAGCGTCGGCCGCCTCGCCCTTCCAGCTCCCGGAGTCCAGCCGCCGCATGCCCTGCCCGACCTTGCCGAACGCCGTGGAGAAGTCGGCGAGGTGCGCGGCGTTGGCCCGGATCGTCTTCGGATTTCCGTGGACGAGATCGTTGAACAGCTCGCTCTGCCCGAGCTGCTTCTCGTCCACGTGCGCGCCGAGATCCGCCGCGACAGCATCACCGAAGTCGTCCACCTGCTCGGCCAGATGGTGGGCGCCGACCCGGTCCAGAAGGCCACTGACAGCATGCGCACCCTCGTCGACGGCACCCCCCACCGCCTTCTTACCGGCGTCGATGCCCTCCTCGACCTTGCCCAGGCCCTTGTTCAGCAGGTTCTTCCCGCCGTCGACCCAACCCCCGAGGTCCACCATCAGCTGTGACTTCCACCGTTCGTACGTTGCTGCTGCGCGCGTTCTTGCGGCGACGGGCCGAATTCCTTCTCGCGCCACTGGTCCACGGCCTCGTCCTGGCCGGAGACCGACAGGGTGAGACCGAGCGGGTTGAGCTTGCTGTCGCTGAAGTCGCGGCCGGCGTCCTTCGCGCTCTGCTTGATCTCCGCGTCGGCCTTCTGGAAGGACTCCGCGCTGAAATCGGCGTGCGCGTACATGTTGTTGGACGCCAGGTCGCCCCACGACATGCCGGTGACCTGGTCCTCGGTGGCATGCGGGTTACCCATCGCCGAGTTCGCCAGGACCTTGAACCCACCCTGGACGTACTGGTCCTCCTCGTACACGACCCCGGCCGACAGCCCCGCCTTCAGAGCGAAGTCGTTGCCCTCCTGCACCAGCGCCCGTACACCCCACTCCCACCGCTCACAGAACGACTTGAACGTCTCCGTCAGCCCGTCGTCACCCAGCTCGAGCCCGGTCATCGCCATCGAGTCGAACCCGCGCCCCATCCCGGCCTCCCCGATGAGCCCGAGCTCCTTCAGCTCGCCGAGCGCACCGTTGATCCCCTCCGTGATCAGCCGCATCGCCTCAGGCGGCACCCGGAGATCCTGATCGCCCCCGCCACTCATGCCCCGCACTCCCCCTCAGTCACGTACGCCGTCGACAGCAACCGCGTCCGGCACGATCCCGGCGACCGGCGGGAACACCACACCGTCCGGACTGCCCGCATCCAGCGCGACGCCGGCCGGCACACCTAGCGCCGGCACGAACACGTCCAACAACCGCGCCCCCAACACGCGTTGGTAGAGCCACTCCCGGCTTCCCTCACCACGCACGATCGCGAACCGGGCCAACGCCGCCTCGTTCGAGAAGGCACAGATCCACCGGATCCCACCCCACTCGGCCGTCCACCACCCGCCCCCGGCCTCCGGCACCAGCACAGCGGTACGCCGAAACTCACCCAGCGACGCCGCGAACCCATGCCGCCTCTGCTGTCCCACAAGCCCACCGGACATCTCCACGCCCGGCAGAATCACATGGGCTTGTCATACTTCGCAAAGCGAATCGGGAGCATGTCAGGGCATGTTGGCCGATGGCGGGGCGGGAGCAGGCCGAGGCGCTCACACCCACCCTCTACGTACGGGGCGTTTCCCCTTGACCCCGGGCCATGGCTCCCAGGGGGCTTTTCAGCAGCGCGGCCCGAGGCGCAGCATCCACCGCATCGCACCCCCCACGACCCGGTGAACCACGACCCGGTGGACCGGGACGCGGGTGGCCGGGACGTGGTGAGGTGCGACATCAAAGGCTTTGAAGACCGAAGGGGTGACACCTTTCCAATCCCCTCCAGCCTCCCTCACCCGGATGGGTGACATCACCCAACTCGGCTGGATTTGCTGCCAGTTCGCTGGCATATGCTCGCCGCGGCGGCCCCGGGTGCGGACACCGGCGCGGGGGCGGCGACCACCCCATACACAAGTCGGCCCCCGGCCGGGACTGGCATCCCGATCGAGGGCCTGACCACGAAGGAAGCAACACCTTCCCCATGGCTGCTCAGCACCTTAGCGCGACCTCGCGCACCTCGTCCCCCGTTCTCGGTGGCGCCCCCCGGTCCGGTGTCGTCCACGCCAACACCCGGCACACCAGCCGGTACACGGTCATCGGCAACCACCTCGCCCAGCACCGGGAACTCTCCCTGCTGGCGATCGGCCTCGCCGTCCACATCCAGTCGCTCCCCGCCGGAACCCGCATCGGCATCAAGGCCCTCGCGGAACGCTTCCCCGAGAGCGAGGCCCGCATCGCCGCCGCGCTGCGGGAGTTGGAGGCGCACGGCTACCTGAGTCGCAGCCGGGAGCGGCTGCCCAGCGGCCGGGTCGTCACGCGCACCGTGTCCTGCAACCAGCCCGGCGCGAGCCACCCCACTCCCCCAACGGCCCACCGCAGAAAGCCCGTTCCCCCTTCGACGCCCCCACCCGAACCACCCCGTGCACAACCCGCGGCCGAGCCGGAGCCCGGGCCCGACGCGGTCCCGCACCCCGCGGCCGCGGAGCTCCTCGCGGGGCTGCGCCGCCACGACCCCCGGCTGCTGCTCGCCGAGCGGGACGTACGCCGTCTCGCCCCGGCCGTCGCCGCCTGGCTGGACCGGGGGGCCGACCCCGACTCCGTACGCCGCACCCTGAGTGCGAACCTCCCCGAATCCCTGCGCCACCCGGCATCCCTGCTCGCCCACCGCCTCGCCGTGCTGCTGCCCCCGCCCCTGCCTCCGGCCCCGGCCCGCCCGGACCCCCTCCAGACCTGCGAGACGTGCGACCGAGCCTTCCGCGCCCCCGAACCCGGCCACTGCCCCGCCTGCCGCCACCCACACACGGAGCCCGCCCAGCATGAACGTGACGGCCCCTGCCCCTGAGCAGAGACCACAAGGAGCGCGCGCCATGAGCATCGCCCCGGGCAACGCCCAGCGGGACTCGAAGCACCTCTACCGGACGATGCAGGACTGCCCCCTGCTCGGCATCCCCGTCTACGCCGTCTTCGACCCCCGCACGGGGAGCGGCGCCGTCCTGTCCGAGATCCACTCCACGCCGGACGGGACCCGCTCCGCGTGACCTCCCCAGCCGCCGCCACCCCCTGCGCACCCCCTGGATACCATCGCCCCTGACCCCCCAGGCATCCGGCGGACGGAACGTACGTGTACGACGTAAGCGGTCGCGCGCAGCGCGGTGGCGCAGGCAGGTTCAGTCGGCGGGCGGTGCTCGGCGGGGCGGCTGCCGTCGGGCTCGCTGTCGGGGTGACGGGGTGCTCGGTGCCCGAGAGCGGGCGGGCCTCGCGAAGCCGTGCGGACGCGCCGCTCGACCCGGCCCCAAGCCCCCTGCTCCTCCAGATCCTCGCCCACCCCGACGACGACCTGTACTTCATGAACCCGGACACCCAGCACACCCTGGACTCCGGGGTGCCGCTGGTCAGCGTGTACGTCACCGGCGGGGAGGCCAACGGGGACAACCGGGTGGTCAGTGACACCTCGCCGCCCGTCTACGACAAGGCCGCCTACTCCTCCGCCCGCCACCAGGGCCTGCGGCAGGCGTACGCCACCATCCTCGGGCTGGACAAGTACACGCCCTGGGAGAAGTCCGTGGCCGAGCTGCGCGGCGGGCACCGCGCCGAGGTCAACCGGCTCCAACACGGGGGCCGCAGCGTGGAGTTGGTGTTCCTCAACACCGCCATGCACACCCCGCTCGGGGGCCGGATGGGGCTGCCCAGCCTGTGGGAGGACCGGAGCCTCCAGCTGCCCGTCGTCATCGCCGAAGGGTCACCCCTCACCCAGGCCAAGGCCTACACCTACGACGACATGGTCGACGTGCTCGCCGGAATCCTCGCCGACTACGCGCCCACCCTCGTCCAGACCCTCGACCCCGACCCGGACATCCAGCACAGCTCGCCGGCCGACCGCTCGCACGACTCCGAGCAGCCCGGCTACTCCGACCACGCCGACCACACCGCCGCCGCCTCCTTCGCCTGGGCCGCGATGATCCGGCACGCCGAGCAGGGCAACGCCTTCCTCGCCACCGCCTACCGCGGCTACTACAACCGGCACTGGCCCAAGAACCTCCCCCCGAAGGTGCTCGCGGATAAGGCCGCGCACCTCGTGCCGTACGGCGGGGACAAGCGGTGGGACTGCGGGAACCCCGGGGGCTGCGGCGACTACAACGTGGGCGGGACGCGGCCGCTCACCAACTGGAAGGGGTGGGTGCGCTCCACCCACTACCGCCACCCCGGCACCCGGCTGCTCGTCTCCGACGACGGCTCGCAGGCCTACGGCGTGCTCGGGCTGCGGGCGGTGCGGTGGAGCAGGAACCCCGACGACAGCTGGGGCGCGCCGCAGGACCTCGGCGGCTCGCCGCTCGCCCCCGTGCTCGGCGGGACGACCCTGGCCGACGGGCGTCAGCTGCTGTTCGGGCTGCGGTTCTCCTCGCTCCAGGGGCGCTCCGGCGCCAACACCCGGGAGGTCGTCCTCCTCGAACAGGCCGCCCGCGACGGGAAGTTCGGCGCCTGGAAGGGGCTCGGGAACCCCGAGCGGGGCGACGACCGGGGGCGGCGGATCGGCCCGCCGCTGGCCGTGGCAGCGCCGGACGGGCGCGTCCACCTCTTCGTGCGCAACGCGGACCGCGGCATCAGCTCCCGCATCCGCGAGGCCGACGGCGCCTGGTCGCCGTGGCGCGATCTCGGCGGGGAGTCGGTGCAGGAGGGGCTGAGCGCCGTCGTGGACCGGGGCGGGCGCGTGCACGTCTTCGCCGCGGGCGCCGACACCGTGCACCACTGGACCCAGACCGCGCCCGGCAGGCCGCTCGCCCCCGCCGCCTCCCGGCTGCCGCTCGCCGTCGACGCGGTGGCCCCGGTCCCGCTGGGCGACGGCGTACAGCTGCTCTACCGCACGTCCACCGACCCGAAGAAGGCCCTGCGGGACCCCGGCTCCCCCGCGTCGCCGCGCCTCACCTCCGTACGCCCGGACGGCAGTGCCGCGCCCGCGGTCACGCTCGACGGGTACGGGCCGGTCGGCGCCAGCGGCGGGTACGTGCTGGGCACGGACGAGAAGGGGCTCGTCCAACTGGCGGGCGCGGGGCGGGTGGTGAAGCGGTCGGGGGGCGTCGTGCCCGTCGGCCCGCCCACGCTGTACGTCCGCGACGGGCGGGCGCTCGCCGTGGGGCTCGGGGTGGACGCCCGGCCCTGGTCCTGGCGCCCCTGACCTCCCCCGAGTTCCTGTCGGCCCCGACCTCGCCGGAGCCCTCCGTCGGCCCCGACCTCCCCGGAGACGGCGAAGAGCCCCGCACCTCGAAAGGTGCGGGGCTCTTCTGACAGCTCAGCGAGCTACCAGGTCAATCGTCAGGTACTTACTTGACGATCTTGACGACCTGGCCGGCGCCCACGGTCCGGCCACCCTCACGGATGGCGAACTTCAGGCCCTCCTCCATGGCGACCGGCTGGATCAGCGCGACCGTCATGGCGGTGTTGTCGCCCGGCATGACCATCTCGGTGCCCTCGGGGAGGGTAACGACACCGGTCACGTCAGTCGTACGGAAGTAGAACTGCGGGCGGTAGTTGTTGAAGAACGGCGTGTGACGGCCACCCTCGTCCTTGGACAGGATGTACGCCTGGGCCTCGAACTCGGTGTGCGGGGTGACCGAACCGGGCTTGATGATGACCTGGCCGCGCTCGACGTCCTCGCGCTTGATGCCACGGAGGAGCAGACCGACGTTCTCACCGGCCTGGCCCTCGTCGAGCAGCTTGCGGAACATCTCGATGCCGGTGACCGTGGTGGTGGTCTTCTCGGTCTTGATACCGACGATGTCGACGGTCTCGTTGACCTTCAGGACACCACGCTCGATACGACCGGTGACGACGGTGCCACGACCGGTGATCGTGAAGACGTCCTCGATCGGCATCAGGAACGGCTTGTCGACGTCACGCTCGGGCTGCGGGATCGCCTCGTCGACGGCGGCCATCAGGTTCAGGACCGACTGGCCCCACTCCTTGTCGCCCTCGAGCGCCTTGAGCGCCGAGACCTTGACGACCGGCAGGTCGTCGCCCGGGAACTCGTACTCGGAGAGGAGCTCACGGACCTCGAGCTCGACGAGCTCCAGGATCTCCTCGTCGTCCACCATGTCGGCCTTGTTCAGGGCGACGACGATGTACGGAACGCCGACCTGGCGGGCCAGGAGCACGTGCTCCTTGGTCTGCGGCATCGGGCCGTCGGTGGCGGCAACCACGAGGATCGCGCCGTCCATCTGCGCGGCACCCGTGATCATGTTCTTGATGTAGTCCGCGTGACCGGGGCAGTCGACGTGGGCGTAGTGACGCGACTCGGTCTGGTACTCGACGTGCGCGATCGAGATCGTGATACCGCGCTGGCGCTCCTCAGGAGCCTTGTCGATCTGGTCGAAGGCCGAGGCCTCGTTCAGGTCCGGGTACGCGTCGTGCAGCACCTTGGTAATGGCGGCCGTGAGGGTCGTCTTACCGTGGTCAATGTGACCGATGGTGCCGATGTTGACGTGCGGCTTAGTCCGCTCGAACTTCGCCTTCGCCACTGAGTCCTCCTGTGGAGTGGTTCTGTACGCCTTGCTTCATCGGCGCCAGGTGATCTTTGCTGGGATGCCGGGGCCCGGGGCATTCACCGCAAACCTGATGGTTTACGCCGAATGCCCCAGTGGCTCCGGTGACAAGCCTAAAGCGTGAACTCGGGAGAGTTACTCGCCCTTGGCCTTCGCGATGATCTCCTCGGCGACGTTCCGCGGAACCTCGGCGTAGGAGTCGAACTGCATCGAGTAGCTTGCGCGACCCGAGGTCTTGCTGCGGAGGTCGCCGACGTAGCCGAACATCTCCGAGAGGGGCACGAGGCCCTTCACGACGCGGGCGCCGCTGCGCTCCTCCATGGCCTGGATCTGGCCACGGCGGGAGTTGATGTCACCGATGACTTCACCCATGTAGTCCTCGGGCGTGACGACCTCGACGGCCATCATCGGCTCAAGGAGCACGGGAGAAGCCTTGCGCGCGGCCTCCTTGAAGGCCTGCGAACCGGCGATCTTGAACGCGAGCTCGGAGGAGTCGACCTCGTGGTAGCCACCGTCGAGAAGAATGACGCGGACGCCGGTCATCTCGTAGCCGGCCAGGATGCCGAACTGCATGGCCTCCTGCGCACCCGCGTCCACCGACGGGATGTACTCCCGGGGGATGCGGCCACCGGTGACCTTGTTCACGAACTCGTACGACGCCTCGCCGCCCTCGATGGGCTCGATCGCGATCTGCACCTTGGCGAACTGACCGGTACCACCGGTCTGCTTCTTGTGGGTGTAGTCCACGCGCTCGACGGTCTTGCGGATCGTCTCGCGGTACGCGACCTGCGGCTTGCCGACGTTCGCCTCGACCTTGAACTCGCGACGCATGCGGTCGACGAGGACGTCGAGGTGAAGCTCGCCCATACCACCGATGATGGTCTGGCCGGTCTCCTCGTCCGAGTGCACCTGGAAGGAGGGGTCCTCCTCCGCGAGACGCTGGATGGCGACACCCAGCTTCTCCTGGTCACCCTTGGACTTGGGCTCGATGGCGACCTGGATCACCGGGGCCGGGAAGTCCATGGACTCCAGGATCACCGGGGACTTGTCATCGCACAGCGTCTCACCGGTGGTGGTCTGCTTCAGGCCCATGACGGCGACGATGTCGCCGGCGCCCACCGACTCGATCTCCTCACGCTTGTTCGCGTGCATGCGGTAGATCTTGCCGATGCGCTCCTTCTTGCCCTTGACGGAGTTCAGCACCGAGGTGCCGGCCTCCAGGCGACCGGAGTAGATCCGGATGAAGGTGAGCTTGCCCAGGTGCGGGTCGCTCGCGATCTTGAACGCCAGCGCCGAGAGGGGCTCCTCGTCGGACGGCTTGCGCTTGACCACGACCTCCGGGTCCTTGACGTCGTGGCCCTCGATGGCCTCGACGTCCAGGGGGGAAGGCAGGTAGCGGACGACGGCGTCGAGCAGGGGCTGGACGCCCTTGTTCTTGAACGCCGTGCCACAGAACACGGGGGTGACGGTGGTGTCGCCGCCCTTGCCGGACGCGATGGTGATACGACGCACCGCGGCGTACAGCTGCTCCTCGGTGGGCTCGACGCCCTCGAGGAAGAGCTCCATGATCTCTTCGTCGTTCTCGGCGACGGTCTCGACCAGCTTGCCGCGCCACTCTTCAGCGGCCTCGGTGTGCGTGGCCGGGATGTCGACGACGTCGTACATCTCGCCCTTGGTCGCTTCCGCGGACCACACGAGGGCCTTCATGCGGACCAGGTCCACAACGCCCTCGAAGTTGGCCTCGGAACCGATCGGCAGCTGCATCACGATCGGGGTCGCGCCGAGGCGGTCCACGATCATGTCCACGCAGCGGTGGAACTCAGCGCCGGTGCGGTCGAGCTTGTTGACGAAGCAGATACGCGGAACGCCGTAACGGTCGGCCTGACGCCAGACCGTCTCGGACTGCGGCTCCACACCGGCGACACCGTCGAACACGGTGACCGCACCGTCGAGGACGCGGAGCGAACGCTCCACCTCGACCGTGAAGTCCACGTGGCCCGGGGTGTCGATGATGTTGATGGTGTGGTCGACGTCCTCGAGCGGCCAGTGGCAGGTCGTCGCGGCGGACGTGATGGTGATGCCGCGCTCCTGCTCCTGCTCCATCCAGTCCATCGTGGCAGCGCCGTCGTGGACCTCACCGATCTTGTACGAGACACCGGTGTAGAACAGGATCCGCTCGGTGGTGGTCGTCTTGCCCGCGTCGATGTGGGCCATGATCCCGATGTTGCGGACCTTGGCCAGGTCAAGTGAAGTGGTAGCCATATCGGCTCAGTCTTCTCTCGGTCTCGATGGGGGTAGCGACTACCAGCGGTAGTGCGCGAAGGCCTTGTTGGACTCGGCCATCTTGTGGGTGTCCTCACGCTTCTTGACCGCAGCGCCGAGGCCGTTGGAGGCGTCGAGCAGCTCGTTCATGAGGCGTTCGGTCATGGTCTTCTCACGGCGGGCGCGGGAGTAGCCCACGAGCCAGCGCAGCGCGAGGGTCGACTGGCGGCCGGGCTTGACCTCAACCGGAACCTGGTAGGTCGCGCCACCGACACGGCGGGACTTGACCTCGAGGGACGGCTTGACGTTCTCCAGCGCGCGCTTCAGCGTGATGACCGGGTCGTTGCCGGTCTTCTCGCGGAGACCCTCCATGGCGCCGTAGACAATGCGCTCGGCGGTGGAGCGCTTGCCGTCCAGGAGGATCTTGTTGATCAGCGAGGTGACAAGAGGAGAGCTGTAGACCGGGTCGATGATGACCGGGCGCTTCGGGGCGGGGCCCTTACGAGGCATTCTTACTTCTCCTTCTTGGCGCCGTAGCGGCTGCGAGCCTGCTTACGGTTCTTGACGCCCTGCGTGTCGAGGGAACCGCGGATGATCTTGTAACGAACACCCGGCAGGTCCTTCACACGGCCACCGCGCACGAGCACGATGGAGTGCTCCTGCAGGTTGTGACCCTCACCCGGGATGTAGGCCGTGACCTCGATGCCGGAGGTCAGACGCACACGCGCGACCTTACGGAGGGCCGAGTTCGGCTTCTTCGGGGTGGTCGTGAACACACGCGTGCAGACGCCACGACGCTGGGGCGAACCCTCGAGCGCGGGCGTCTTGTTCTTCTCGACCTTGTCCTGCCGGCCCTTCCGGACCAGCTGCTGGATCGTAGGCACTACTTCTCCGGTTTCTGTGTGCCGTAGTAAAACTAACCTGGAACACGTCTCCGACCCACGCGGTCGGGTGTGTCGAATACTGCAGACCCCCGCCCGAGGGCAGGAGAAGCGCAGATTGCGGTGGCCGGTCTGGGAGCTCGCCCTGCGGACGTAGGCACGCAGCGGAGCCCAGGCACACCCCAGGCACAAGGTCTGAGCGTACCTACCTCATCGACTTGGGTCAAAACAAATGCCGTCCACCCTGACACGCCGGTGAACAGGCCCTCGGTCGGGCCGCCGGGATCACGGGCCCGCCGAGGGGGGACCGCTCAGCTGCTCGCCGAGACGTCACGCCGCCGCGGGCGGGCGCCCTCGGAGCGCGCCCCGCTCACCGCGATGATCATCTCGGTCATCTCGACGAACTGACGGCGGTGGCTGTCCGGGATGCCCAGGAGTTCCGCCGCCTCCGCCGGTGTGAGGCGCTCGCGGCCGTCGCCCTTGCCGCCCGGCCGACCGCCGTCCGGCAGCGGCAGGTCGTCGGCCATCACCCGGCCCGACTCGATCAGCATGTCCCGGAGCCCCACCCCGAGGACCCGCGCCAGGGCGCGCATCGTCTCCAGGTCGGGCAGGCTCTGCCGCTGCAGCAGCCGGGTCACCGCGGCCCGGTGCACGCCCGCGTCCTCCGCCAGACGGGACCTGCCGCCGCCCCGCGGGCTGTCGATGTCGTATCCGCGCTCGCGCATCAGGTCCTCGACCCAGCCCGCAAACCGCTCCATATCCGAGCTTTTCTCGCTCATAGCACGCTCCCTCCGCAACACCGCCGACCCTACCGTCCGTTCGCGCGCGCAATGACCAGCATGACGAGCGAGTCCGCAACTAGCCACCCCAACAGGCAAAATCCAGGTATTCCGCACGTGAAATGCGTTCCAGCGCAGCACGTCGTGTCCGATTCCGGCGACGCAGAGCGATCTTTGTTGCGCTCTCGCACGCAATATCGCTAGAGTTGATTGCGCAACCGCAACAAGGGTCACGGAGGCTCCGCAACCTCCGCGTGCCCGCGCCGCGCCCCGCATCTCCTTTTCTCCGCCCCTTCTTCTCAGAGGGATCCGCTTCCATGCCCGCACCAGCGCTCGTCCGCTCACCCCTGTCCCGGGGCGCCCACCCCGCCGTCCGGCGCTCCGAGGACTGGCGCACCCATGCCGCCTGCATCGGCCTGCCCGACCACGCCGTCTTCGCCCGGGAGCCCGAGGCGGCCCGGCCCGCCCTGCGCGCCTGCGGCATCTGCCCCGTACGCCGCTGCTGCCTGGAGGCCGTCGCCCCCCAGGACAACTGGTTCGACGGCGTGAGCGGCGGACGGCTGTGGAGCAACGGCCGCCAGGTCAGGGTTCCGGCCGACCTCGGCCCCGCCCGTCCCGGCGCGCCCGCCGGTCCCGCCCGCCCCCGTACGACGCCCGCCGGCTCCGGCGCACACCGCCCGGAGGAACCGCAGCCATGAACACAGGAGCAGCCGTCATGACCCACCGCCCCGACCCCGCCGCCGTCTGGCTGGGCATCCTGCGCCGGCAGTTCCCCGAGCTGCACCACGAGCTCGCCCCCAGCCGGGGCGCCCGCCCGCTCGGCGCCGGCCGCTCGGGCCGCCCCACCGCGCCCGCCGCGCCCGTACGGCTCTTCATATCCGACACCATCCGCGACATCACGGACGGTGTGGTGGAGCTGGAGGAGGCGGTCATCGAGAAGCTGCGCCTGCCGCGCCCGCCGCGCGGCACGGTCGAACAGCGCCTCGCCCGCCTGCTCGCCCTGCTCGGCGACCTCGCGGACCACCCGGTCCTCGCCGAGCACGTACGGGGTGAGGCCCGGCGGATGGCCCGCCGCTGCTCACTCGCGCTGGGCGACACCGAGAGCCCGGTCCGCGTCGGCGGCCGCTGCCCGCACTGCGACTCGGTGTCCCTGCGGGTCTTCCCGCACCGCGAGACGGTCCTCTGCGTCAACCCCGGCTGCCGCTGCACCGCGCCCGACTGCGCCTGCCACACCGACGGAGCCCACCGCCACGCCTGGGCCCGCGCCGAGTGGCAGCACCTCGCCGACGCGGCGGGCAGGGACGTCACCGAGCTGACGGACGCACAGGAGGCGGACGCGGCAGGGGAGTTGGAGGGGCCCGAGCTCGCGGAGGGCTCGACGGCGCCCGGTGCGGGCTCGGCGACGGTGCCGGGCGCACGGGGGTCGGGGACGCGGCCCGGTGCGTACTGCGGCGAGCGGTGCTGTGACGCGCACGCGGCGTCCAGGCCGAGGGCCGACGCGCACCGCGCGGAGCCGGGTTGTGACGCGCACGCGGCGGCCGGCCTCAAGGAGGCGCAGGCCCGATGAGTCCGAACCGTACGGCTCCCCGCACCACGCCCGGCACCGCCCTCATCACGACCGCGATGGCGGCCGAGGAGGCCGCGGTGGCGCCGGACACCATTCGCAAGTGGGTCCAGCTCGGGCACATCGCCCCGGCGGGGCGCCGCGGCCGCTCCCACCTCTTCCATCTGGCGGACGTCTTCGCCGCGGAGCGCGCGACCCGCCGCCCCCACGAACTCCGCGGCCCGCGCCCCTGAACCGCACCCCCTCGCCCCCTGTGCTCCGTACAGAGAAGTGCCCCGCAGCCGATGTCGGCCGCGGGGCACTTGTGTGTGGGGAGGCGGGGCGCAGGCCGGGCCGGGGCGGGCTAGCGCACCCTGGGGCGCGGGGCGCCGCGTCCGGCACCGCGCACGTCCCACGCGGGGACCTGGTAGACCTGCGCACCGGCCGGGGCATCGTCCCCCAGCGTGGCCATCGCCTCCTGCCACCCCGTGACGAACCCGTTGAGCTCCGCGTCCCCGATCGCGCGCTCCGCCACCTTGCCGACGACGGCGCTGAGCGCGCGGGCGACCTCGGGGGTGAAGGATCCGGCGCTGGCGGAATCGGCGGCCACTTCCACGGTCGCGATCACGACGTCCGAGACCCGCTCGTTGTAGACGCTCACCGGGCGACTCCCCCGCACCCCACGACCTGCTCGCTCATGCCACCCCCAGGTGCTCTTCGTCGGCTCATGCGCCCTTCCGTGCCACTCCCGGCCATCTGCCACCAGATGTCCCGGAGTGCGCTGCAACCACCAAGTTAACCCCTGCAACTGACACCGTGTTCCCTGAGGTCCACCCCGGAAGCCCTCGGCGGAGGGACCGCTCGCGCGTTGTCCGGCCGCTCCCGGAAGCCTTCGGTGACGGGACCGCTCGCGGGCCGCCCGGCCGGCTTGTGCGCCGATGCCGCAGGGGTGCGTGCGCGAACATCCCGGACGGCGCCGCGGCCACCCTCTCGGGGCGCCGGACCGGACCGTCTGATTGCGCGCCCGAAACCTCTTGTTGCGCGCTCGCACGATCTCGTTCACAATAGGTGCAGCGGCGGAGCTGTGCCCCTCACCGGGGCAACGGCGTCCGCCGCTTCGCGTTGAGCGCTCCGGCGGGGCAGGGCCGAACGGCAGCCCACTCTCCCGCCCTCCGCACTGCCCGCGCGGCCCGCACCGCCGGGCGCCCGACGCGGCTACGCGCATCACCGACCCCCCGGGGTCGCGACCGGCGCCCTGACTCACCGACTCACCGACTCACCGACTCACCGAAAGGAGGCCCGGTTGAACGAGGCCCTGCTGGCGTTCCCCGATGTGGAGCGCCTGATCGTCGACCACCTCAAGAACCGGCCGGAGCTGGCCGGGGTGGACGTCGACAACCGACCGCCGCCCGTCTTCGACGGTACGCAGAAGGCGGTGCTGGTCTCGCGGACCGGCGGCGCCTGGGTCGACGACCTCCATCTCGACCAGCCACTGGTCGAGTTGGAGGTGTACGGCCCGACCAAGACGGACGCGCACGCCGTGTCGCTCTCGGTTCGCGCGGCGCTCCTCCAGCTCCGCGGCACCACCTACGGCACCGCGGTCGTCACCGACGTCGTGGAGACCGAGGCGGTGCGCTGGCTGCCGGACTACAACCGGCCGGCCGGCAACCGCTACCTCACCACGGTGCGCTTCTCGCTCCGCCCGTCCTGACCCTCCCCCCGTCCCCACGCCATCGAGGCCCCGCCGCAATCGGCGGGGCCTTTCGCACACCCCGAACGAATTCCAAGGAGACCCACATGTCCGGAATGAACCCGAGCGAGATCCGCGTGGCCGGTACCGGCCGCATCTTCCTCGCCAAGACCGGCACCGACGCGCCCGTCGACACCACCGCCGAGTGGGGCCCGGCCTGGCACGACCTGGGCTTCACCAGCACCGACGGCGTGAAGTTCGGCCGCAAGGGCAAGACCGCCAACATCGACACGTGGCAGTCGCTGACCCCGGCCCGCACGATCTACACCGAGCGCGAGCTCACCCTGAAGTTCGGCATGCTCCAGCTCAACGAGGACACCCTGCCGTTCTTCTTCGGCGGTGGCGAGGTCGTGGAGACCGCCCCCAACTCGGGCCTCTACAAGTACGAGATCCACAGCGACCAGGGCGAGGACGAGCGCGCGCTCGGCGTCGAGTTCAGCGACGGCGCCGACGTGCGCTACCGCTTCGTGGTGCCGCGCGGCGTGGTCACCGTCTCCGACGACATCGACCTCAACCGCAAGGGCGCCGTGAAGCTGGGCGTCACCTTCACCGCGATGGCCGCGAAGCCGGACGCGCCGCTGGCGACGTGGCTGATGAAGGACAAGTCCTTCGCGACCAAGTAGCGCCCTGGGCCCGGGGGGTGGGGGGCCCCCCCCCACCCCCCCGCCACGGCCACGGCCACGCGGCCGCCTCACGCACGCGAGCGGGCCGCGGTTTCCGGCCCGCCCCCCTTGCGTGTCACGCCAGTCCGGCGCGCTCCAGGGCCTCGGTGCCCGCGCGCAGGGCGGTCAGGCGCTCCTCCAGCGTGAAGCCCGCAGGGGCCAGCGTCAGGGTGGTGACCCCCGCCGCCGCGTACGCCTTCATCCGGTCCGCGATGCGGTCCACCGAGCCGAGCAGCGTGGTCCGGTCGATCAGCTCGTGCGGCACGGCCGCCGCGGCGCCCTGCTTGTCGCCGGAG
This sequence comes from Streptomyces sp. NPDC045846, assembly GCF_056431605.1. Lineage (NCBI taxonomy): Bacteria > Bacillati > Actinomycetota > Actinomycetes > Kitasatosporales > Streptomycetaceae > Streptomyces > Streptomyces sp. NPDC045846. The sequence goes on from NZ_JBWKKJ010000018.1 coordinate 131,362, forward strand.
AGGTACTTGTCCTGGATCTCCTCGGCGGCCTGCTCGTAGCCCATGCGGCGGGCGAGCCGGTTGTAGAAGTTCTGCTTGCGGCT